>JAHEIL010000011.1:0-7256 GCA_024639405.1 Crocinitomicaceae bacterium
GTTGAATACAATCCAATTACAAATAGCTGGGCAACAAAATCAGCACCACCAATTCCTTTTAACACGTGGTCTTCTGCCTTTTCAAATGAGTCAAGTGGTTTTGTAAAATCTGGCAATAAATTATATGAATATAAATCTGCTTTAAATACCTGGTTGATTCGAGCGCAATTTCCTGGCTTAATGACCAATGGAAGTTGTGCATTCTCAATTAATGGAAAAGGATATTTTGCATGTGGATATGTAAGTGGACTTTCAATTGTAACAGATGAAGTATGGGAATTTAATCCCGCAACAAATACATGGACTCAATTTGATGAGTTTTTAGGATCAACTCGGCGTTTTCATGTAGCTTTTTCTATTTTCAACAAAGGCTATATAGGTACGGGAACCAATGGAATCAACTTCAATGATTTTTGGGAATTTGATCCGTCATTTAATTACTTATCAACTGAAAGTTTGAGTAAATCATTTGATGCTTGCAACATTTATCCAAATCCTGTTCAATCGGAATTGAACTTTACTAATTTACCTGATAATCTTCTTGAAAAATCAGAAGTAGTTATTTATGATGCTATTGGAAAAGAAGTAATTACAGCTAAATTATCAAACAAAATTTATTGTTCTTTTTTAGATCCTGGTTATTATACCGCAGCAATTCGCTACTCCAATCAACTTGTTAAACAAGCTAAATTTATTAAACTATGAGACTTCTTTTTAGCTTACTAATAATCGCTCCGTTTTGTTGTTTTGGTCAACTCGAAAATACTTGGACTAAAAAACAAGTCTTTGGCGGAGGAAAACGAGAAAGAGCTGTTGCTTTTTCAATTGGCGACTATGGTTATATTGGAACAGGAGTTAATACTTTAGATACTGTGTTAAATGATTTTTGGAAATACAATCCTGCCAATGACACTTGGACACAAATTGCTGATTTACCCGGTGTTGCAAGAAGAGATGCTGTTGGTTTTTCAGTAGGAGATTATGGTTATTGCGGACTAGGAATTGATCACGATGAAGCTTTTAATGGTGCCAAATTACATGATTTTTACCAATACAATCCTGTCTTAAATAATTGGATGTCAAAAGCAGATTTTCCGGGTGTAGATACAGCTGGTGTTTATTTTGCAACAGCATTTACAATTCAAAACAAAGGATACATTTGTGGAGGAAAAAAAGGTCCAAACTCCTACTCCAATGAATTATGGGAATACAAACCATCTGTAGACACTTGGACACAGCGCGCTAATTTCCCAGGCGGAGTAAGGTTTCAAATGAGTAGTTTTTCAATTGGGAATTTTGGAATTGTTGGCTGGGGTGGTGATCAAAACAATTACCGAAAAGATGTTTGGAAATACAATAGCGGCAGTAATGTCTGGACTGCTTTAGCTAATTTTCCGGCCAGTGAACGCGTTGGAGCTTGTACATTTGTATTGAATGGAATTGGTTTCATTTGTCTAGGAAACAATGGCGGTTTACTGAATGATCTTTGGGGATACGATTTTTCAAATGACACATGGCATGTAGCAGCTACTTATACAGGAAATCCTAGAAAAAATTCCGTTTCTTTTGTTGTAAATGGCAAAGCATATGTGGGAACTGGAAAAACCTATTCAGGAAAAAATAGGGAAATGTATGAATATTCTCCGTCGCAATTTTTAACACTTGAAGAAATAATAACAACTGATATAAAGCTATTCCCAAATCCAACAACAGATTACATTACAGTAGAATTGAGAAACGTTTCTTTAGTTTCAGAAGTAATTATTTACAACAGTTTTGGTCAAATAGTTCTTCAACAAAGAAACTTAAATGATTCTTCAACAACTTTAAATGTGATGCATTTACCGGCTGGTATTTACACTGTTTCGATACTTGATAAGAACAAGAAAACTATTTATTCCAACGAACTAATTCGACTATAAATGAAATTGATCAGTATATTCATTAGTGTTTTGATTTTTCAATTGAACTATTCTCAAGATTATTGGGAAACAGTTCCTTCGTTTATTGCTTCACCACGTTCAAATAGTGCTTCCTTTTCAATTGAATCTAAAGGATATATTGTTGGTGGTTTAGATCAAGTTGATTTCAAACGGAAATCTTATTCATTTTCAGCTCAAACAAATGCATGGCAAGAAGAAGTAGCTTTAGGAGATAGCACAGGAACAGGTTTGAATCGAGGTGGAGCGTGTGGTTTTTCAATCAATAACAAAGGATATGTTTGCCTAGGTCAAGGTCAAACAAACGCTTTTTTCAATGATTTGTGGGAATTTAATCCTGTTACAAATGCATGGACTCAAAAAGCGAATTTTATTGGAAGCGCTCGAAGAGAAGCTGTTTCATTTGTTCTAGATTCTATTGCTTACATCGCTACTGGTCAAGACATAACTGGTTACAAAGCTGATGTTTTCACCTATAATCCATTCACAAATAGTTGGAATCAAAAAAATGATTTTCTAGGAGGAGCTCGCAAAAGTGCAGTTGGATTTACAATTGGTGATCACGCATTTATTGGTACAGGTGAAAGTAACGTCTTAAAAAATGATTTCTGGATGTACCTTCCAGCAAATGATACATGGATTCAAAAATCTTCTTTTCCAGGCACGCCTAGATCTGGCGCTGTAGCTTGGGGAAAATTTCCACAAGGTTACATTGCTTGCGGTGAGGACAATACCTTCTCTTATAAAAATGATGTTTGGGAATACAATTATTTTGGGAACGCTTGGTTTCAACGCAGTTCATTTCCTGGTATAGGAAGGAAACATGCGATGGTATTTACTATAGATGAAATTGCATATGTTGGTGGAGGTTTTAATGGAGATTTTTTAAATGACTATTACAGATACATTGGCGTCTTAGGAATTGATGAGGAAAATCAACTTTCAGTTCTTCCCTATCCGAATCCATCAACAACTGGATTTAATTTCAATTTTACAACACCCATTCAAAATGGTACGTTAAAAATTTATGACATTCAAGGAAAAGAATTGCTTTCAAAAAACTTCACGAACGAACAACTAATTCATATTTCATTTGAAAACCTAGCGTTTGAAAAGGGAATTTACTGTTATAAAATTAGTTCAAATCAACAACAAATTGCATGCGGAAAACTTCATTACTTATAGTATTAACAGGATTCATTCTGTCTTTTACATCGTGTGAACAAACTAAAAAAGAAGACGAAGTTCAAATTTCTACTTCCAAAAAATCAAATATAGATCCTTATCGCATTGAAATTATCGCACTTCAAAATGGTTTTGGTTACCAACTTTTCGAAAATAAAAAATTAATTATAGATCAACAAACAATTCCTGCTATTCAAGGCAATCAAGCATTTCAAACCTATGAATCAGCTGAGAAATGTGCTGAATTTTGTCTACAAAAAATTAAAAAAGGTATTTTCCCTCCAACAATTACAGTAGAAGAATTAAATAGCCTTGGTATTAAATAGTTTGTGAAATTTCTACACCCAATTGGTCGTAATCAATTCCATCAAAATTACCTGAAGACATCATCAACAATACTGCATTGTGCCAATCTTGTGAACGAATAAAATCAAGAACTTCAGCTGTTTCAGTCATCACAAGTACATTCCCACCAAATGCTTCTTGCACTTGTTTAGCTGTAATTGGCTCCAATTTTTTATGTTGAACAACTTCATGACTAAAATAAACAACTGCGATATCAGCGTGATCCATTGCATGTTGGTAATGTGGTAAAAATTCTTTTTTCAACGATGAAAACGTGTGTAATTCCATACATGCAATTACTTTTCGTTGATTAAATTGTTCTTTAACTGCCTTTGTTGTTGCTTTTAACTTGGAAGGAGAATGAGCAAAATCTTTGTAAAACGTAAAATTATCTTTTTCAGCAACTAATTGAAGTCGTTTTCCAGCTCCTGTAAAGGTTTGTACAGCTGTAAAAAAGTCGTCTGGAGAAATTCCAATTGCTTCACCCAAACGCATTGCGCCCATTAAGTTTTGTAAATTGTGTGCTCCAAATATTTTTAAAGCATATTTCTTATTTTCAAAATGCAACAATGTTCCTGTTTCTGTTACTTCATAAACTGGTGTAGCATAAGGAACAGTTTTTAGTTTTGTTGAAAATTGCTGTCCTAATTTAGCTACTTCTTCATCTTCTGTATTGAAAACAAACGTACCATCTGGTTCTATTAAGTTACAAAATTGTTCAAATTGTTCTACGTAATTTTCAAAGGTTGGAAATACATTAATATGATCCCAAGCGATTCCACTTAAAATAGCAATATTAGGTCGGTACAAATGGAATTTTGGTCTTCTATCAATTGGCGAACTCAAGTATTCGTCACCTTCTAAAATCATAATAGGAGCATCATCTGTTAATTTCACCATGCAATCATACCCTTCCAATTGCGCACCAACCATGTAATCTGCAGAAATCCCTAAAGCATTTATAACATGTAACAACATTGAAGTAATGGTTGTTTTCCCATGACTTCCACCAATAACTACACGCACTTTGTTTTTACTTTGTTCGTATAAATATTCTGGATAAGAATAAATTGGAATGTTTAATTCTTTTGCTTTCAACAATTCAGGATTATCTTCACGCGCATGCATTCCTAAAATAACAGCATCCAAATCAGCATGTATTAATGTAGGATTCCATCCGATTGACTGTGGCAATATCCCTTGTTTTTCTAGACGCGTTCGTGAAGGCTCAAAAATCTCATCATCTGATCCAGTCACCTCAAACCCTTTTCTACTCAATGCAATTGCTAAATTATGCATTGCACTACCTCCTACTGCTATAAAATGTACCTTCATCCAGCCTATTTTTTATGTTTTACTAATTTTGGATCTTGTGTGTCTTTTTGCCACGTACTTTCAGTTATCGACAATCCATCTTTTGTAAATGTTGTAGCTTGTACCGTTTGCGTACGAATGTAAACAACACCTCTACCTTCAATTACAACGACTCTTCTTGTGATAAAAGCCTTCATCAATCCTTTGTCATCTTTTTGTGCAAACGATTCTTCTGTCACTCCTTCTTCATAAGTTTTACCCAATTCATTTGGTAACACAACTTTTTGAGTTTTGGTCAATTCAGCTTTATTGATTGTTGCTTGGTTAGCAATGTGCTTGTCATTACTTTTTTGACTTTTATCACCTGAAGAAGCATATTGATTCTCACTTATTTCTTTCATTTTATCAGAATTCACTCCTTGCTTTATCGATTTATTGGCCTCGTTTTCTTTTTGTTTGGTCAATTGATCAACAAGTTTTGAATTCACGTTATTCGCTTCATCAGTTTTAGCTTGTATTTTCTCCGCTTTTTCAGTATTTAAAACATTTTGTTCATCTTTAATTTCTTTGTAAAAATCATTGATTTTCGCTGATTTTTCAGCCTGTTTACTGATCTGATCACTTTTATTTTTTGACACATTTTGTGTCGCTAAATAGGCATCATTTATTTTTTTCTGTTGGTCATCAATATTCTGTTTATCAAATGTTTGAACACTTGCTTCAAGTGAATTTAACCGTTGCTCTTCTTCTTCACGTTGTTGCTCATCTTTCGCAATTAAATACTCTGTTGTAGCATTCTGTATTAATCGAACGGTATTGTCAACTTCTCGTTTCGCAGCATTTTTCTCAGTGTTTTTTTCACTATTTTGAACTATGAATCCTTGAATTTCTTTGTCATCATCAACATTTTCTGTTGCATCAGTTTTAGCTGAATTACTAATTCTATCAGCATTTTTATCAATAGTTGCTTTCAACGAATATATTTCTTCCTGTTTACTAGTCATTTTATCGAGTGACAATTGATTCCCCTCTTCTAATAATACAGTAATTTTTTCTCTTAATTTAATTTGATCGTTTGAGACATACAACAATTCTTCAGTTGATTTACGTTGCTGTTCATTGCTTGTCTTTTGCAATAAATCTAATCGACTATCAATCTCAAGTTGTGTTTCAGTTCCATAAGAACTTTTATCTTGATTGATTTTTTCTATCACTTTAGTTGTTTCGTAATGCTCTAAATCTTTATCTGCTGATTTTGCTGTCGCTTTTTTTGATGTCACATAAACACCATCCATAATTGAATTAGTACTTCTGTACCTGCGTTGTTCTTCTGCCTTTTGAAGCGCTGCAAATCCATCTAATACTGAACCATCAAATGCTTCACCCAAAGGTTTTAATTCACCAGTAGCTAATGGTGGATTTAATATTTCATCAATTTCTTTTATTTTTTTTAATGATATAGCGTCGTTTGGTTTTAAAGTCAATGCCTTTTCGAATTTTTCTTTTGCAAGTAAATAACTTTTACTATTAAATAAATCTGTTGCTTCCTTCACAAGTAAATCAAATGCCTGTTTCGTTTTTTTCTGATTTAACATGGCAATATTTTCTTCCACCAATTGAATTTGTTTATTCACATAATCATTGGATGGATCTAGTTTTTGGACAGCAAGGTATGCATCTTTTGCTGCTTCAAATTTTTGGGTTTGAAATAACTTATCTGCTTTTTCAAGTTGAACTTTGATCGCTTGTTGAGCAAGTATAGCATCTTTTTTAGCTTTTACTTCATTGTCCAACAATTGCTTAACTTCCTTGATTTTATCTAGAATCAATTGGTCATCTTTCTTAAGTTTCAACGCCTCATTGTAGGATAATAAAGCTTCGTTGTACTTTTTTAAAGTTTTTTGCTCATCCCCTTTTGCAAGAATAGAATTAACTGCTTGATTTTTTTGTTGCAAAGAACTCTCTTGACTTAATAAGGCATTTAAATCATCAATTCTCTTTTGAGGCATTTTTTCAGATGACTTAATGATTTTTGCAGCTTCAAAAAGTTCGATAGCAGATTTATAATCTTTTGCAATAACTTTCAATTCAGCATCTTTCATTTTTGCATTGTAAGCCTCATTTTGTTTAATTTTCTCTTCAATCAATTGCAACATTTGACCTACACGTTGATCTTCATTTGGTTTTATAAATGGACGTGTTAATATTTCTTTTGCTTTAGTATATTCTTCTTTATCAATATGGCTTTTTGCAGCAACTATCGTTTTTTCTAATAATTCTTTGGCTTGAGTTGAACTATTGAGTTGTTCCAAACGTTGTGCCTCAGCAATTTTATCTATTGCCTCTTTTGAATTTTCTTTAACTTTCAATGCGTTTTTATATTCTTCAATTGCTTCCAAATATTGTTTTTGAACTACCAAAAGATCACCAGATTTAATAAAAGCTGTGTATTTCTCTGAAATGGCATTTACT
>JAHEIL010000011.1:7356-33594 GCA_024639405.1 Crocinitomicaceae bacterium
ATTTTCTTTAACTTTCAATGCGTTTTTATATTCTTCAATTGCTTCCAAATATTGTTTTTGAACTACCAAAAGATCACCAGATTTAATAAAAGCTGTGTATTTCTCTGAAATGGCATTTACTACAGCATTTTTTTTCGCTTCTAACTCTTTAATTTTATCCAAGGCTTCTTTTCCAGTAGCTTTCTTAGTCAATGCTTCTTTGTATTTCGCTATCGCACCGTCTATATCATTCGCTGATTCTTTAGCGCTTGCTTCTGAGAGTAATGATTTATACTCCGAATCTAATTTCGCTTGACCTTCCAATGCTTTTAATTTTGCTTCAATCTCAGTCAATTTAGCATCAATCGTAGCATCTGATTTTAGCGCTTTTGCAGCAGTTAATTTTGTTTTAGCTTCTTCCCATTTTTGTTCGGTAGCCAATTTCAATCCATCCGTTTTCAACGCTAAAAACTCTGCTTCTTTAGCTTTTTCAGCTTGCAAAGCAGTATTCACATTATCTAACTTCGAGGAAACAGCTGGATCAGCTTTCAATTTCAACGCTTGTTCAAATTTTGCTTTTGCTTCTGTATTTTTTTGAGCAGCAAACGCAGCATCTCCCTCCCCAACTAATTTAGCAAACAAAGCATCATTTTGAGCAGCAGTTGCCAAAGCAGCTTTTTTCGCTTCTAACTCTTTAATTTTATCCAAGGCTTCTTTTCCAGTAGCTTTCTTAGTCAATGCTTCTTTGTATTTCGCTATCGCACCGTCTATATCATTCGCTGATTCTTTAGCGCTTGCTTCTGAGAGTAATGATTTATACTCCGAATCTAATTTCGCTTGACCTTCCAATGCTTTTAATTTTGCTTCAATCTCAGTCAATTTAGCATCAATCGTAGCATCTGATTTTAGCGCTTTTGCAGCAGTTAATTTTGTTTTAGCTTCTTCCCATTTTTGTTCGGTAGCCAATTTCAATCCATCCGTTTTCAACGCTAAAAACTCTGCTTCTTTAGCTTTTTCAGCTTGCAAAGCAGTATTCACATTATCTAACTTCGAGGAAACAGCTGGATCAGCTTTCAATTTCAACGCTTGTTCAAATTTTGATTTTGCTTCTGTATTTTTTTGAGCAGCAAACGCAGCATCTCCCTCCCCAACTAATTTAGCAAACAAAGCATCATTTTGAGCAGCAGAAGCCAAAGCAGCTTTTTTCGCTTCTAACTCTTTAATTTTATCCAAGGCTTCTTTTCCAGTAGCTTTCTTAGTCAATGCTTCTTTGTATTTCGCTATCGCACCGTCTAAATCATTCGCTGATTCTTTAGCGCTTGCTTCTGAGAGTAATGATTTATACTCCGAATCTAATTTCGCTTGACCTTCCAATGCTTTTAATTTTGCTTCAATCTCAGTCAATTTAGCATCAATCGTAGCATCTGATTTTAGCGCTTTTGCAGCAGTTAATTTTGTTTTAGCTTCTTCCCATTTTTGTTCGGTAGCCAATTTCAATCCATCCGTTTTCAACGCTAAAAACTCTGCTTCTTTAGCTTTTTCAGCTTGCAAAGCAGTATTCACATTATCTAACTTCGAGGAAACAGCTGGATCAGCTTTCAATTTCAACGCTTGTTCAAATTTTGCTTTTGCTTCTGTATTTTTTTGAGCAGCAAACGCAGCATCTCCCTCCCCAACTAATTTAGCAAACAAAGCATCATTTTGAGCAGCAGTTGCCAAAGCAGCTTTTTTCGCATCCAACTCTTTTATTTTATCCAAGGCTTCTTTTCCAGTAGCTTTCTTCGTTAAAGCTTCTTTGTATTTCGCTATCGCTCCGTCTAAATCATTCGCAGTTTCTTTCGATGCTGCTTCTGCAATTAAAGCAATGTAATCTGCTTCCAATTTAGCCTGATTCGCTAACAATTTTATTTTTGCTTCAATTTCAGTTAATTTAGCATCAATAATCGGGTCTGTTTTGATTGCTTTAGCAGCTGTTAACTTTGTTTTAGCCTCTTCCCATTTTTGTTCAGTAACTAATTTTAATCCATCCGTTTTCAAGGCTAAAAACTCTGCTTCTTTTGCTTTTTTATCTGCAACATCCTTCAACTGTTTATCAATGGCATCAATCTTTTGTTGCACCAATGGATCTACTTTTAGTTTGATAGCTTCGGAATATTTATCTTTTGCTTCTTGTAACTTTTGAAGTTTTGCAAAAGCATCTCCATCAGCAATTAACTTTGCAATTTGAGCATTCAATGCAGCATTTTTAGTTTCTTCTTCAATTTTTGAATTAATTTCTACCAATCTTGCTTTTGCGACTGCATTTTCAGCTTCTAAACCTATAACTTGAGTGTATTTTTGTTTGGAATCAGCCCATTTTGCTAATTGAAATAAATCATTCCCTTCTTTCAACCACTTTTGAATGTTTGCAATTTTTTCTTGCGCATCAGCGATTTCTTTCAATTTGATATCACATTCTTTTAATTGTTCTGATGAATACGTCGCACCGGATTCAATTTTTAAGGATTCTACATATTTGGCTTTTGCTTCAGCCCATTTTTCTTCTTTAAATAGCGCATCGCCTTCATTTACTAATTCATCAAATATTTTTTTCTTTTCTTGAGCTCCCAATAAATCAGCCATTTTCTTCTCGATATCAGCTAAGCGTGTTTTTGGATGTTGTTCGTTTGGTTTTAGTTTTGTTGCAATCGTATATTTATCCTTTGCTGTTTTATAACTTTTTTGATTGTAAAACATATCCGCACTAGCAATTGCATCCTTGTATTTCTGTTCGTTCTCAACATCCGTCAACAATCCTTTTAAAACTTTAACTTGATCTAAAACACTTTTATCTTCTTTAATTTCAAGCGCTTCATTGTATTTATCGATGGCTTGTTGGTATTTTTTTTGATCGGCCAATGCTTTAGCTGCGACAATCAAATTCATGTATTGTTGATTGCCTTGATCGAGAATTGCATTGTCTTTTTGAGATTTAGCCAACAATGCAGACAACTCTACAATCTTATCACTAGGCATTTTTTCATTAGGACGAATGGTAAGCGCTTCTTCATATTTTGAAATAGCTTGTTGGTATTTTTGTTCTTTTTCAAAACTTTGTGCCGCTGAAATTGCTGCTTGGTATTTTGCCGCATCAGATTGTGGGGGACCAGTAACTTTCAAGGCTGCATCGATTTTTTTACGCATGTTTTCGCGAATTCCTTCATTCACTTCAACAGCCATCTTTTTATCATTCCACGTTAATTTACCAACTGGTTCAGTTTTTAAAAATGCTAAATTATATTTTGGATCATCGTTGATAATACTTGAGCTCAAATCTTTAACTGGTTGATATTCAGATCCTGCTGGTACATCTTCTTCGTTTAATTTTGTAAAATCAAATTCAATTCTTTTTTCAACCATACCAGTTTTTGAAAAAACTACAAAGAAATTTGATGCAATCGAAACACCACCTCGTAAAGTATAATTACCTGCATTATCTGTTTGAATGGTGGTAATTTTTTTACCATTTTGAACAATTGCTACTTCAGCATTTGCTTCAGGTTTAACTGTAAAATGATTGGTTATTGTACCTTTGAATAAAAAATTCATTGTTTGCGCTTGTAAAAGCGAACAACTTAAAGTAAACAACAAGAGGAATAAATACTTCATAAGCGCTATTAAAAACGAATAATAACCAACTTGTTACAATTCATTTATTTGTTTTAACTACTAAGTTACAAATATGTAGAAAAATGTTGATATATTCTTGCTTGTAGATGCGATAGATATTAAAAATAATGGTTTTTTTTGAACAATTTTGATTCAATTTATAAAATGGAAAGTTTAAACATCGACGCATTAAGTTTTTGGGAACGTTCAACGTATTTCGAAAATTGTGATTTTTTAATTGTTGGAGCTGGAATTGTAGGTTATACAACAGCCATTGAATTAAAGAAAAAACACAAAAATGCGAAAGTATTAATTGTTGAACGAGGAATATTACCCGCTGGCGCAAGTACTAAAAACGCCGGTTTCGCTTGTTTCGGAAGTCCGTCTGAATTAATTGACGATCTTAAAACACAACCACCATCAGTAGTATTTGAAACTGTACAAGAAAGATGGGAAGGCTTAATTCGTTTAAAAGAATTAATAGGCTCTGAAAACATGGCATACGAACAACTCGGCTCTTGGGATTTATTGCGATCTTTTGAAAAAGAGAAAGCAATAGCCATCAATGAACAACTTCCGTATCTAAATGACGAATTGGAAAAAATTACTGGCCTTAAAAATACCTATTCAGTTGCAAATGATTGTTTTGAAAAATTTGGTTTTCATGATCTTGAAACGAGTTTTCACAACCGACTTGAAGGTCAAATCGATACAGGTAAATTAAACCAACGCTTGCATGCTTTGGCAATTGAAGCTGGTGTTCTTTGTTTGTTTGGAACGAACATACACGCCTTTCAATTGAATTTGTACAATGTGGGAATTCAATCTTCTTTTGGTTATTTCAAAACCAGTAATTTAATAGTTTGTACCAACGGTTTTGCGCAATCATTTTTCCCTCATTTAGATGTGAATCCAGCGCGTGCTCAAGTTCTTGTAACCACTCCAATCAACGACTTAAAAATCAAAGGTACGTTTCATTTTGATGATGGTTTTTACTATTTCAGAAACATTGGTAACAGGATTTTATTAGGTGGAGGAAGAAATTTAAATCTTGAAGGAGAAAACACGACTGATTTGCAAACAACACAGCAAATTATTGAAGCATTAAAAGCACAATTATCGTCGTTTATTTTACCACAACAACCGGTAGACATTGAGTATGAATGGGCTGGAATTATGGGTGTTGGTATGGCTAAAAAACCAATCGTCGAATCAATTGACCCTAAAATTGCTGTTGGAGTTCGAATGGGTGGAATGGGAATTGCAATTGGTGCAACTGTTGGGAAAAAATTAGCAGATTTATTTTAAACGAACACCAAAAATTCAACAATTAAACCTTACTTTTGAAGCGAAAATTTGATAAAAATTTGAAATTACATTGCTATAAAAAAATAAAATCATAAAAATGAAAAGTACTGCTTTAGTTAACAAACACATTGCTTTAGGTGCGAAAATGGTTCCTTTTGCTGGTTACAACATGCCTGTTCAATACGAAGGTGTAAATGCTGAACACGAAACAGTTCGTAATGCAGTTGGTGTATTTGACGTTTCTCACATGGGTGAGTTTTTGTTAACAGGAGAAAATGCGTTGGCATTGATTCAAAAAGTGGCAACAAATGATGCTGCAACGTTAACAATTGGAAGGGCTCAATATTCTTGTATGCCAAATGGAAAAGGCGGAATTGTGGATGATTTAATCATTTACAGAATGAAAGAAGAACAATATTTATTGGTTGTAAATGCTTCTAACATTGAGAAAGATTGGAATTGGATTTCTTCGCACAATGATTTAGGCGTTGAAATGAAGAATCTTTCTGATGATTATTCTTTATTAGCAATTCAAGGTCCTAAAGCTGTTGAAGCGATGCAAGCATTAACTTCTATTGATTTAGCTGCAATCAACTATTACCATTTTGAAGTTGCTGATTTTGCTGGAATTGAACATGTAATTATTTCAGCTACAGGTTATACTGGATCTGGAGGTTTTGAAATTTATTGTAAAAATTCAGAAGTAGAACAAGTTTGGGACCGTGTTTTTGAAGCAGGAGCTTCTTTTGGTATTAAGCCAATTGGTTTAGCTGCACGTGATACTTTGCGTTTGGAAATGGGATTCTGTTTATATGGAAATGACATTGATGATACTACATCTCCAATTGAAGCTGGTTTGGGTTGGATTACGAAATTTACCAAAGACTTTACAGACGCTGCACTTTTAAAAGGACAAAAAGAAACTGGTGTTACACGTAAATTAATTGCATTTGAAATGATTGAAAGAGGAATTCCTCGTCACGATTATAGAATATTAGATTTAAATGGAAATGTAATTGGAAAAGTAACCTCAGGAACAATGTCACCATCTATGAAAATTGGAATTGGAATGGGATATATTGAAACAGCTTTTGCAAATTTAGAAACTGAAATCGCAATTGAAATTCGTGAAAAAGGAGTAAAAGCAAAAGTGGTAAAGTTACCCTTCTACAAAAAATAATATCTATTAAAAAACAAAAAAATCCGTAATTTAAATTACGGATTTTTTTTTTATTTCAACTATTTTACAAGGAATTTGCCAAGGCAATTAATTTTTCAGCTGTTTGAAAACCAACAACTTGTTTTATTAATTTTCCCGTTCCATCTATAACTAGCAATGTTGGATATGCTCTAACTTTATACGTTGCTGAAACATCATATCCATCAGGATCTTTTTCACAATCAATTTTTAAGTTAATGAATTTAGCATTGAATAATTTACCAACTTCAGGATCTTTAAAAGATGTTGCTGCCATTTGTTTGCAAGGACCACACCAACTGGTATAAGCATCAATAAAAATATATTTTTTTGCATTCAGAGCTTTAGCTTTTGCTGCAACCAATGTAATTGATTCAAATGCAATTCCTGTTGTACCTTCACTTCCTTTAAAAGAAAGAACTAAGAAACAAATTGTCAATAATCCTAAAATCTTTTTCATAACCTAATATTTTGAGATGAATTTAATCATAATAACGCTAAAGTAAAAAAAAAGGTACAATTTTTATTGATTTGAAAATCATATCTTACCTTTGGAATAAATTCTTCGAAGACAATGTCATTAAATATTCAGTTCGTTCATGCTTCTGAAACTACCAAACAATTGGTTCATTCTTTTATCAAAGAATGGGAAAATGAGCAGAACTTTATCGAAGTAAAAACATCTGGTTCAACTGGAATTCCAAAAATCATACAATTAAAGAAAGCACATTGCATTATTTCAGCTAAAAATACACTTTCATTCTTGTCGCTTAGAGAAAATGATGCTGCACTTTTATGCCTTTCAATGGAAACAATTGCAGGTAAAATGATGGTCATTCGATCGATTGTTGGAAATTTAAAACTATTTGTAACCGACCCAACTTCCAATCCACTTGAATTGATCGACTCCCCTATTCAGTTTTCAGCGATGGTTCCGCTTCAAGTGGATAAAATTTTAGGAACAAATCCTTTACTTTTTAATCAATTGGATCAACTTATCATTGGTGGCGGACCTGTTTCAACGCATTTAATAGAAAACTTAAAAAACATCCACTACACCGCTTATCAAACGTTTGGAATGACCGAAACAATTTCACATGTTGCTCTTCGAAAAATTGGGGAAATTACAGAAACTTACTACACTGCATTACCATCCGTTTCTTTCGAAGAAAAAGATCAACAATTAATCATTCACTATCCAGGAGTATTATCAGAAGCTTTAATTACAAATGATTTGGTTGAATTAATTTCTAAAAAAACATTTAAATGGTTGGGAAGAACTGATTTCATCATTAATTCAGGAGGTGTTAAAATAAATCCTGAAGAAGTTGAATCCAAGCTATCAAGTGTAATCAATGTTCCATTTTTCATTGCTGGAATTCCTGATGATCGTTTGGGTTCAAAAGTGATTTTAGTACTTGAATCTCTTCAAAAAACAAACCTAAATAAGGAAGAATTAAAACAATTTCTTTCGCCGTTTTCTATTCCAAAACTTGTGTTTTATTGTGAAAATTTTGAGCGTACAAAAAGTGGGAAAACAAACAGAATTGCAACGTTAAACCAATTATCATCGATGGATTATGAAGCGATACTTTGATGTTTTAGGGTTGCCAATTAATGCTGATCAGCAGCAAATAAAAAAACAATACCGTAAGTTAGCCATGCGCTTACACCCAGATAAAAATCCTTCACCAGAAGCTAAATCTCTTTTCATTAAAATTACAGAAGCTTACAATTACCTGAGTGCTCAAACATCAAATCAACCGGGATTAATTACAGACCGTAAAAAAGAAAAAACGAGAGAAGATCGAATCAAAGAAGCACAAATTCGTTTTTACAACCAACAGCAAAAAGAAAAAGAAGAAAATGAACGCTATTTTCAAAGTTTATTTAAAGGCAAAAAATGGCGCATTATTAAAACATTAGCCTTCCCTAGTTGTATCATTTCATTACTTTTAATCCTTGATTTTTTCTTACCAACACATTTTGAAACAACACAAATAGAAAGTATTTACAGCGATTCTTCTTCTAAAAACAAAAGTATTTCGCGATCGCTTGTTACGAGTGATAAGCAAAGTTTTCATATTGAAAATTCTTTTTTAAGAGTTGGTAAATCTTCAGAATTAATTACTATTGAAAAAACAGGTTTGTTCCATTTACCCAAATTTATTTACATTCAATATGAAAACTCAATTTCAAAATATGGATTGATTTTTAATTTCTATTGGGGTTTAATCCCTACATGTTGTGTTTTATTTGTTCCGATTCTAGTTTACTATTTTAGAAGAAAAACGGTCTACTACACGATTTTTTATTACATAGCATTATACATTTCGCCTGTACTTTTTTGCTTATTTCTATTTTCGGATGACCATTGGGCACATTTATTGACACTTGGCTATTTATGATTATTTTTTCATAGCACGGTCCATATCCCGTCGATCGTCCTTTTCTTTTAAATCTTGACGTTTATCGTGTAACTTTTTACCTTGAGCACAGGCGATTTCTAACTTTATCCAACCTTTATCAGATAAAAACATTCGCAGAGGAACCAATGTATTTCCTTTTACTTGAAGGAATTTCTCAATTTTTAGAATTTCTTTTTTATTCAATAAAAGTTTGCGGTCACCACGTGGTTTATGGTTGTAAAACGACCCGTTTTCATACGCAGCAATGTGCATGTTACGAATCCATACTTCTTTGTTGCTATAAACGCAATAAGCTTCCAAAATACTCGCTTTTCCGTTTCGTATACTTTTAATTTCTGTTCCAGTTAATTGCATACCTGCAACAAACTCATCCATTAAATGGTATTCAAAACGCGCACGTTTATTCCGGATATTTACTTCGTTTTTAGACATTTCTTTTATGAGAAGTTCAAAAATAGTCAAAATCTTCGGTTTAAAGCCATTTTTATTCAAGATTCAATGTTAAAAACATCCTGTTTATTTCAGTTAAACGATACAAATTTTAGTGTATTTTTAACCAATGAAAATTCCTTCCAAGTACATAGAAAACGCTGTAGAACAATTGGCTTCTTTGCCAGGAATAGGGAAACGAACAGCCTTAAGATTGGTCTTACAGTTACTCAATCGAAGTGAGGAGGAGATTGAACTTTTCGCACATTCATTCATGGAAATGAAAGCGCACACGAAAAAATGTGAGTCGTGTGGAAATATTGCAGATACAGAAATTTGTTCTATTTGCTCTAATCCAAGCAGAGATCATGCAACAATTTGCGTAGTTGAAGACATTCGCGATGTTCTTGCAATTGAATCAACTGAATCATACAAAGGAATTTACCATGTTTTAGGTGGTATTATTTCGCCAATGGATGGCGTAGGCCCAAGTGATTTGAACATTTCCACACTAATTTCAAAAGTTGAAAGCGAAGAAATTAACGAAATTATTTTTGCATTGAGTCCAACAATGGAAGGTGATACAACTAATTTTTACCTTTACAAAAAACTAAAAGACCACGAAGTAATTGTCACAACCCTATCTAGAGGTGTTTCTGTCGGAACAGAATTACAATACGCAGATGAAATCACTTTAAGTCGCTCACTTTTACAACGTCAATTATTTCAACAATAAAACATGTTCAAAGAATTTAAAACTTTTATCATGCGTGGCAATGTCGTTGACCTTGCTGTTGCAGTTATTATTGGAGCTTCCTTTAATTCAATTGTCACTTCATTCATCAACGATGTTATAACACCTTTGCTTTTGAAACCAACTATGCGAGCTTTTCACGTTCAAACATTAGAGAAATTAGCATGGAAAGGTGTTTATTTTGGGAAATTTATCGCTTCAATAATTAATTTTTTAGTAACTTCATTTGTCGTATTCATGATGATCAAAGCGATTAATCGATTGAAACTGAAGAAAGAAGTTGAAGACAACGCCATCAATCCACCAAAAGACGAAATTCTTTTATTAACTGAAATAAGAGATCTACTAAAAAAGAATCCTCAAGAATAAGCTTGAAGTTGTTTTGATACCAATTCATGTGTACCCTTTGGTAAATCAAAAACTACTGAACGCATGCATTTTGCAACTTTTTCTATTCTAATTGGCCTATAATTTTCTATTAAACCTGTTTTACCGAGTAAATTTCCAAGTGTAATACCTATTTTCTCTCCTGATCTTTTTTCTTCTCGATCGCCATCCAACATCGAAGGCTTTAAAATAATTAATTGATCAAAGTTTATTTGTTTAGCACGTTCATCTAATTGAGCTTTCATGCGAGAATAAAAAATCATCGATTTTTCAGAAACACCCATCGAAGAAATGAGGACACAATTTTTCACTCCAGCCGTTTTTGCAAGTGACATTATTTTTGTAGGTATTTCAACATCAATTTGAAATTGACGTTCTTTTGATCCTGCAATTGCCATAGTTGTTCCAAAAGCAATAAAAAGTGTATCGATTTGATCATCAAAAGGAAATGAATTGATAGAATCAAAATCCACAACGTGATTTTCTATCTTCAATGAATTGTAATTCAATCTTTTACGACTTAATAAATGGACTTTTTCAAACCGTTGATCATTTATTAATTGATGAACAAGTTCATTCCCAACTAAACCCGATGCACCTAATACAATTGCTCTCATTCTTTTTTTTGATAAAATTAGTCTAGAAAATGATACTACATTGAAAAAAATTCTATTTTTGAATCATTATTCATTATTAAAAAAGATTTTATCTAAGCTATTTCATTTTTATGACTAGTATTTTTGTCGCTAAATTAGATTTTGGCATTACAAGCGAGCAAGTTAAGCAAGCTTTTGAAGATTACGGAACAGTTCTTAAAGCAACTGTTGCAACGGATAGAGAAACAGGTAAATCAAGAGGTTTTGCTTTTGTTGAAATGGCGAACAAAGAGGAAGCCTTAAATGCAATCGAAGGATTGGATGGTTCAATGATGAATGGACGACCAATTGCAGTTAAAGAAGCCGAAGCACGACCAGATACTCGACCACCAAGAGATGCCAATGCACCCCGTCCAGATTTCAATCGTTCAAGAGAAAATTCACCAAGACCAGCTGGAGGATTTCAACGTACTGACACGCGATCTGAATATAAAGGTCTGGATAATGAACCACGTGATTTTACACCGCCAATTATCGATCCATTAAGTATTGAAATTCAAAAAAAGAAAGTAGAAAAAAAATCAAAAGATTTTGGTGATACAGATAACCGAACTAAGAAACCAAAAATGGATGCGTATAAGAAAAGTGGTAAAAAGAACCTCTTTTTTGATGACGAAGATGACGATGAAGAAATCGATTTATTTGGCTTGAAAGGGAAAGAAGATGATGACTGGCAAAGCGATGATGATGATTGGGAAGATGATGAATTCGAAGACGAAGACGAAGATTAACTAAATACAATAAAACCTCACAAAAACGTGAGGTTTTTTTTGTTCATAAATTGTAGCTAAATTTGAGACATGGAAATATTCATCATTTTTATTTTAACCTTATTAAATGCCTTTTTCGCACTTTCTGAAATTTCATTGGTTTCTGTAAAAAGAAGTAGAATTGAACATTTAGCTGAACAAGGTCACCTTCGAGCTAAAACAATCTTAAAATTACTTGATAAACCCGAAAATTTTCTTTCTTCAGTTCAAGTTGGTATTACATTAATTGGAATTATTGCCGGTGCTTATGGTGGAGCAACTTTAACCGATGATTTAGAGCATTTCTTAGTACAATTCAGTTTTTTAGGATCTTCAACGCATCTTGTTTCTTTATTAATTGTAATTGGAAGTATTACCTATTTTACGATTGTAATTGGTGAATTAGTGCCAAAAACTATTGCAATGAACAATGCGGAGAAAATAGCATTAGTGTGTGCTCCAATAATTAATTATTTCACCATTACCACCTACCCTTTTGTCAAATTATTGTCTTTTTCAACTAAAATAATATTAAAAATCACTGGCATTAAAGAAAATGACAATGATCACATCAGTGAAGAAGAATTAAAGTTTATGTTGTTCAACGCAGGCAAACATGGCGTTTTAGAAACAGAAGAGAGTCAAGTACATCAAAATTTATTTTACTTTGCTGATCAAACTGCAAAATCGTTGATGACACACAATTCTGAAGTAGAATGGATCAATAGCAATGAGCCAATCGATGCAATTTTACAACAAATATTAAAAAGCAATTACTCAAAATTTTTAGTCTGTGACGTTCAATTAAATCAAGTAAAAGGTGTTATCACAACCAAAGATTTTTTAGAGAATTATCAAAAAGAAGGCTTTGAAATACAATCAATTTTAGAACCTACAATTTACATCATCCAGAATTCTCCCGCATTTAAAATTCTAAATCTTTTTAAAAGTAAAAAACAATACATTGCCGCTGTTATCGACGAGTATGGTGGTGTTGTTGGAATCTTAACCTTACACGATTTAATCGAAGCCATTGTAGGTGATTTACCTGAAGAAGATGAAGTAGATGAATTGAGTATTTTCCAACGAACAGATGGAAGTTATTTAATTGATGGTAAAACATTAATTTTTGAATTGAATCAGTTTTTTCAAAAAGAAATTATTGAAGACAACATTGCTTTATACACAACGATTGCTGGTTTTTTCTTAGATGAATTAAAGCGCATTCCGCAAATTGGAGACACAATTCAACACGATAATTTTATCCTGGAAATCATTGATTTAGATGGTTTACGCATCGATAAAATCAGTATGAAAACGATCGCTGTAGAAGATTAACAAGCCATTTTCAAGAACTTTTTTTTGATATTTCACTACTGCAATCCAAGAATTGTATGTATATTTGTGCGGGGTAAGTCTTGTACGACCAGCTCCCTCTTAATCCTCCAGGACGGGAACGTAGCAAAGGTATGAGGTTGTAGCGGTGCGATGCGAGTAGCTTACCCCACTTTTTTTTCTACATTCTTTCTGGAACAGCAACACCCAACAAACGCATTGCTAAGCGAATTACTTTTGCGACATTCGTACTTAACACCAATCTCATCTCTTTTTTAGCTTCATCCATTTCTATTAAAATTGGAATTGCTTGGTAAAAATGGTTGTATGTCTTTACTAATTCATAGGTATAATTGGCGATAACTGCTGGAGATAATTGCGTTGCTGCTTCTTCTATCACAGAAGGAAATTCATTCAATAATTTTATTATTTCAACTTCTTCAGGCAATAATTCAACTGATGATTGAATTGGAGTATCCAAAGAAATTCCTGATTTTGCAAGTAATGATTTAATACGAGCATGTGTATATTGAATAAATGGTCCAGTATTTCCGTTCAACTCAATGGATTCTTCTGGGTTGAAAAGCATACGCTTTTTAGGATCTACTTTTAATAAATAATATTTTAAGCCGCCCATTCCAATTATATTGAATAAAGTAGTACGTTCTTCTTCCGACATGCCATCTAAATGCCCACGTTCTTTTGTCATTTCAGTAGCACTTTCAACAACTTCTTGCATTAAATCATCTGCATCTACAACCGTTCCTTCACGAGATTTCATTTTACCAGAAGGTAAATCTACCATTCCATAAGAAAGATGTGCACATTGTTTCGCCCAAGAATAACCCATTTTTTCCAAAATCAAAAACAAGACTTTAAAATGGTAATCTTGTTCATTACCAACCGTATAGATAATGCTATTTAAATCAGAAAAATCATTGAAACGATCTACTGCTGTTCCAATATCTTGTGTCATGTATACAGCAGTACCGTCTGAACGCAATACTAATTTTTCATCTAAACCATCTGCTGTTAAATCGATCCATACAGAACCGTCTTCTTTTTTGAAAAAAACTCCTTTTTGAAGTCCTTCCAAAACAATATCTTTTCCTAATAAATACGTTTCTGATTCATAATACAATTGATCAAAATCAACTCCCATTGCTTTGTAGGTAACATCAAATCCTTTATATACCCAACTGTTCATGGTTGTCCACAACAAATAGGTTTGAGGATCTTTCGCTTCCCATTTCACCAACATTTCTTTAGCTTCTCTCAATAAAGATGTTTGATTTTTAGCTAAATCTTTGATTTTATCCTCTAATCCTTTTACAGCTTTTTCGTCTTTACCCTCTTTTGCTGAAGTTAATCGCTTATATTCTTCTATTGTTTCAGCTTGAAAATTTTCAAAATTACCTGTATCCCAACTTTCGATGATTTGTTTTGCTTCTGCATTGAAATGTTTGTCAAATTCAACGTAATATTTACCGACTAATTTATCACCTTTAAGCCCAGTTTTTTCTGGTGTTTCACGTTCACCTTTTTCATTCAGTGGAGAAAATTTCTCCCAAGCTAACATACTTTTACAGATGTGTATTCCTCGATCGTTGATAACTTGTGTTTTAACAACTTTATGTCCGAATGCTTTTAATAATTCTGCTACAGAATATCCTAAAAAATTATTTCTTAAATGACCTAAATGCAGAGGTTTGTTTGTATTCGGAGAAGAATATTCAACCATTACAGTTGGCTTTGAATTTTCAGCAACATAACCAAACGTATCTTCCTTATTTATTTCATTCAATTGATCTAACCAATATGAGGTTGAAATGGTTAAATTCAAAAAGCCACTAACGACCTCAAATTTAACTATTGAAGAAATATGGTCAACTATAAACTGTCCAATTTTAGCACCTGCTTCCACTGGACTACATTTCAACATTTTTACAAAAGGAAAAATCACTAAAGTTAAATCTCCTTCGACATCTTTTCTAGTTTTTTGAAATTGAATGATTGAAGCATCAATTTCTTGGCCAAAAAGTTCTGTTGAATGAGCTAAAATTAATTGTTTAATTGATTGTTCCATTGTATTGTTTATCAGTGATTTATTTTATTTAACTGTAGCTATTACTGCTTCTAAAATAGAAAAAGTAATGGTTGCCATTTGATTCATTTTATCATCTAAGCAAGGGTTGATTTCAACAAATTCCATGCTTACTAACTTAGGAGATTTATAAAATGTTTGGAGTAATTCTTTTGCTTGATTCGGATGTAAACCATTTGCTACTGGTGTTCCTGTGCCAACTGAAGTTTCTTTAGGATCCATTGAATCTACATCAAAAGAAACATAAATAATATCACATTCTGCTAAATCATTTAAGGCTTTTTCTGCAATTTGAACAGCACCTTCTGCTTGAACTTCAGCTACAGAATAATTTTTAATATTGAATCGATCTATTAAAGCATTTTCTTGGGCTTCAGTATCTCTAACAGCAATAAATATTAAGTCTTCTGGCTGAATTTTAGCACCTACAAAACCTGTGTTTTTCAAATGATTCCATGCTTCAATTGTAGCTGGTGGCACTTCATTAATTTGGCAAACTAAATTATCTTCATTTAACACTGAAGCAAGCGGCATTCCGTGCATATTTCCCGAAGGAGTGGTGTAAGGAGTGTGTAAATCTCCATGTGCATCCACCCAAATAACTCCCAAGCGCTTTGTTGGAAATGCTTTTTTTATACCAGCAATAGTTCCACCGGCTGAACCATGATCTCCAGATAATAAAAACGGAAATTGTTGTTTTGCTAATTTTTCAGAAATAATTGTTGAAACATCTGAGTATACTTGAATCAAACCATCTATTCTTTTCGCAAATGCATGTTCAACAGGTTGATCTAACAAGTAATTATAATTCGGTAATTCTTCAACGATAAAATCATTAAAAAATCGATTATTTACTGCACGTGCAGCGACAAAAAGTGCTTCAGGACCTAATGATGCTCCGCGCGTTCCAGCCGTTAATTCAGATTTATTAATGATAAAATGAATATCTTTTTTCATAGATTTATTTGTAGTACAAAAATAGCATATTTATACTGAATAAAAAGTCAAAACTAAAAAGCACCTCGATTTTTGAGACTTTTTAGAAAATAATCGTTATTTGATAAAATTGGTTTAATTTTGAAAAAAAACACCGATGCGCAGCTTCACATTTATACTTCTTTTAAATTTTAGTTCGTTTTTTGCTCAAAAACAAGTACCTTTTGTTGGTAAATTAACCTATGAAGTAACCAGTTGTGATTCACTACTTAAAGACAAACTTAAAGCTAGTAAAATGCTTGTTTTCTCTAATGACACACTAATTAGAATTGAAAACAATTCCTCTGTCGTAGGTGTTCAAACTTTGATCAAACATTTAAAATTAAATAAATCCTATTTATTAATTAATAGTCCAATAGGGAAAATTGCACTACAATCCAATCAATTAACGCAAGCAACAGATAGTTTGAATTATACGTTCACTAAAAAAAGAGGTACAAAAAAAATTGCTGGATTGAAAGCTAAAAAATTAACTGTTCACCTAAAAAAAATAAATGCTGATTTTGATTTTTATTACGTTGATAAATTCAGCAGTTGCTATTTAAATAATTTTAGTTCATTTCCAGGCCTACCAGTTTTATATTATTTAGCAACTCCAGAAGGCATTTTTAAGTATGAACTTAAAGAAATTGAAACGCATCTTCCAGCGAAAGATTTGTTTGGAATACCATCAGAATACAAAAAAATGAGTTTTGATGCGTTCATTAATGAGATCGAAGCCATACAGGACAAAGAATCTGGACCTAAATAAAATCTAGTTTAATTAACTAACATTACGCTGTTTATAGTTCCTTTAACACTTACAAATTCAAGGCGATTTCTTTCTTAATTTCGTAAGATAGATTAGAAAAGATGGCAGATAACGAATTCATACCTAAAGGTCAAAAACCTGAAGAAAACACAGTTAAAACAACTACTTCAAGTACAAAAAAAGAGAAAAACTCTAAACGTGTTGAACTTAAGAATCCAGTTGCTGGTTTTACGAATCGCTTTGATAAAAAGAAGGTAAAAACTATTACTGGAAGTATTTTTATTTTAACAGCATTTTATTTATTCCTTGCTTGCATGTCTTATTTATTCACTTGGACCGTTGACCAAGACCGTGTTTTAGACAAGAATTTATTTGAATTTTTAACCGAAGATGACACTGTACAGGTATCCAATTGGTTGGGTAAATTTGGTGCTTGGACTTCGCACTTATTATTCTACAGATGGTTTGGTATTTCATCATTTGGAATTCCTTTCATATTATTTTTATTAGGCGTTCGTATCGCATTTGACAAGACATTCTTACCGATTGCAAAAACTGTAAAACGAGTTTTTGTATTGATGGTGTGGAGTTCAATTTTATTGGGTTACTTTTCATATGCTGTAAATTATGCAGGTGGTTCATTTGGCTATTACATCAATGAATGGTTAGCGCTTACACTTGGAAGATTTGGATCGATGGCTTTTATTCTTGTATTAGGCTACATTGTAATTGTTAGTTTATTCAATCCAAATTTTAGTGCATTATTAGAAAAATGGACAGGCAATAAAGAGGATTTAGTAGAAGACGATTTTGATTCTATACATGATAAAGCTGGCATAATAAAAGACATTCATGTTGTAAACACAATCAAAGACAACGAAATAGAAAAGGAAACAATTTCTGAACCAATTCATTTTGAAGAAGAAAACGAATTATTTGGTGTAGAAGAAGATGAAGACGATTTTGACACATCTGAATTGATTATTTCTGTAAAAGAACCTTCAACCATTGAGAATTCAGATGATGAATTTGAAATTGAAATCCCTCAAGACACTCCGTTTACACCACCTACAGATGCTGGTTTTTCAGTTGAAATCCCTGAAGCAGAAGCTGCCTTGGATGATGACGATTTAAATAGCTTGCGAAAAGAATATGGCGATTACGACCCAAAACTTGACTTAGCGAGTTATGAATTGCCATCAATTGATTTATTAAAAGAATATGGTTCGTCAACTATTTCTGTTAACAAAGAAGAATTAGAACGCAATAAAAATAAAATTGTAGAAACACTTTCTCATTATAAAATAGAAATTGCAAAAATTAAAGCTACAGTTGGTCCAACAGTTACATTGTATGAAATCGTTCCTGCACCTGGTGTTCGTATTTCAAAAATCAAAAATTTAGAGGATGACATTGCATTAAGTTTAAGTGCTTTAGGTATTCGTATTATAGCTCCAATTCCTGGAAAAGGAACAATTGGTATTGAAGTCCCTAATTCAAATCCTGAAATGGTAAGTATGCGCTCTTTGATTGCGTCTGAGAAGTTCCAAAATCTGGATGCAGAATTGCCAATTGTAATGGGTAAAACAATTACCAACGAGACATTTACCTTTGATTTAACAAAAATGCCTCACTTATTAGTTGCTGGTTCAACAGGTCAAGGTAAATCTGTAGGTTTAAATGCAATTCTAATTTCTTTGTTGTACAAAAAACACCCATCGCAAGTGAAATTTGTATTGGTCGATCCTAAAAAAGTAGAGTTAACACTTTACAATAAAATAGAACGCCACTTCTTAGCTAAGCTTCCTGGAGAAGAAGATGCTATTATCACAGATGTTTCTAAAGTAGTCAACACCTTAAATTCTTTGTGTATCGAAATGGACGAACGCTATGAATTATTGAAAGATGCAGGAGTTAGAACAATAAAAGAATACAACAAAAAATTCATTTCACGTGGATTAAACCCCGAAAAAGGTCATCGTTATTTACCTTACATCGTTGTGTTGATTGACGAGTTTGCAGATTTAATTATGACCGCTGGTAAAGAAGTTGAACATCCTATTGCGCGTATTGCTCAGTTAGCACGTGCGATTGGGATTCATTTAATTGTTGCGACTCAACGACCATCTGTTAATGTAATTACAGGGATGATTAAAGCCAATTTCCCTGCAAGAATTGCATTTAGAGTATTATCAAAAATAGATTCAAGAACCATTCTTGATGCATCTGGAGCAGATCAGTTAATTGGTCGCGGTGACATGTTAATTTCTACAGGATCAGATATTATCCGTTTACAATGTGGATTTGTTGACACGCCAGAAGTTGAAGATATTTGTGCATTCATTGGCGGACAACGTGCATATCCTGAAGCCTTATTATTACCTGAATATGTTGGTGAAGGTGGTGATGGAAGTAGCGATATTGACATGAATGAAATAGATGCAATGTTTGCAGATGCTGCTCGTATTGTTGTAATAAATCAACAAGGTTCTGCTAGTTTATTGCAAAGAAAATTAAAATTGGGTTACAACCGTGCTGGAAGAATTGTTGATCAATTAGAAGGCATGGGAATCATTGGATCATTCCAAGGCAGTAAAGCACGAGAAGTATTATATGGAGATATTGAATCTTTGGACGAATTCTTACGTGTGAAAGGAATAATCTAAATGCAGTAAAGTTTCCGATAATTTCAAGTTATTTTTCTAAAATCTAATTAGATTTGTGTAAATCAAAAATACACAACATGAAATTTAACGCTTTGTTAATTCTACTTTTTACGCTAGTTAGTAATTCTTTTTCACAAAAAATCCAAAGTCCATCAGAGTATTTTGGCTATGAATTAGGAACCTATTTCACCCGTCACCATCAAGTTGTTGATTACTTCAAACAGCTTGAAAAAAATGCTCCGTCTACAATAAAAGTAGAAAAATATGGTGCTACAAATGAAAAAAGAGATTTAATTGTTGCATATATTTCTACACCCGAAAATTTAAAGAATTTAGAGCAATTAAAACAAAATCACAGTAATTTATCGAATGAATCAGTTGCGTTTGTATGGTTAAGCTACAACGTTCATGGTAATGAAAGTGCTGGAACTGAAGCAGCAATGCAAACAGCTTTTGAATTAATTACACAACGTCAAGAATGGCTAAAATCAACTGTTGTTATTTTAGATCCTTGTATTAATCCTGATGGAAGAGATCGTTACGTTAACTGGTACAATCAACAGTACAATAAAACATTTAATACAGATCGCGTTTCCAACGAACACAATGAACCTTGGCCTTCTGGCAGACCGAATCATTATTTATTTGATTTAAACAGAGATTGGGCATGGTTAACACAAGTTGAATCGAAACAGCGCATTGCTTTGTACAACCAATGGTTGCCTCACGTTCATGTAGATTTCCACGAACAAGGTATGAATAATCCGTATTATTTTGCACCTGCTGCAGAACCATACCATGAAGTGATTACTAATTTTCAACGAACTTTTCAAACAGAAATAGGGAAAAATAACGCGAAATACTTTGACAAAAACGGTTGGTTATATTTCACAAAAGAAATTTTTGATTTATTGTACCCAAGTTACGGAGATACCTACCCTACTTACAGTGGAGCCGTTGGAATGACCTATGAACAAGGTGGAAGTGGTCGCGGTGGAATTGGTGTAATTAATAGCGAAGGAAAACTTATTACATTAAAAGATCGACTTTTACACCATCATACGGCAGGTTTATCAACAGTTGAACATGCAGCATTGAATGCATCTAAGCTTATACAAGAATTTCAAAATTTTTCAAAAAATAAAAATTACCGCTATAAAAGTTATGTAGTAGGTGGAAATCAAGGTAATTTAAATGCACTTAAAAAATTATTAGATGCACATAAGATTAACTACAATTATGGGAATGGAGCAATCGTGACCGGTTTTAATTATACAACAAATAAAACAGGTTCTTTAAAAGCTTCAGCTGATCACATTGTTATTTCTACCAATCAATTGAAAGGAACATTAGTAAATGTATTATTTGAACCAAAGACAGCGTTATCAGATTCATTAACTTATGACATCACAGCTTGGTCGTTACCATACGCGTATGGATTGGAAGCCATAGCATCAGAGAAATCTATCGATGGAATCGCTAAAAATACAATTGCAATTAAAAATACTTTAACTGCCGATGCATATGCCTATTTAGCAAATTGGAATAGCTTTCAAGATGCGCGTTTCTTGAGTTCTTTGCTTCAAAAAGGTTACAAAGTTAGAATGGCTGAAAATCCTTTTACTTTAAATGCGATAAACTATAATCGTGGTACATTAATCATTACAAAAGGTGACAATTCAAAGGACTTTGAGAATCAATTGATGTCAATTGCAAACGAGTTTCAAATTCAGTTAACAGCAACAGCAACTGGAATGGTTGAAAAAGGAAATGATTTTGGATCTTCTACTGTTAAACTAATCAAACCACAAACGATTGCTTTACTAACAGATGAAAACGCTTCATCTTTAAATGTCGGTGAAGTATGGCATTATTTTGAAGAACAACTGAATTATCCTATTTCTTTAATTGCAACTGACAATTTAGACAAATCAACGCTTTCAAAATTTACAAGTATCATTGTACCAGAAGGATATTTCGACTATTTTTCTCTTGAAGAAAACTTAAACAATATCAAAGAATGGATTGCAAACGGTGGGAAACTTATCTCAATTGGTGGTGCTGTTGATCATTTTACAACTAAAAATGGATTTGCATTAAAAGCAAAAAATGAAGCAGCTTCAACAGAAGATAAAAAAGAAGAAAAACACGAACACGCTCCTATTGTTTACAACCAACAAGAACGTGAAGCGATTAAAAACACCATAACTGGAGCTATTTTCTCATGTCAAGTAGAACAAACTAATCCTTTGGCATTTGGTTATAGTGGAACGTATAACAGTTTAAAATTAAGCGCTAGTGCCTATGAATTATTAGAAAATCAAGCATCTGTAGTTTACACTACAGAAAACGCACCGATATTAGGTGGTTTTGTTGGGTGCAATGTAAAAAAAGACCAAAATAAATCATTAATTATTGGGCAGGAAAATAGAGGTAACGGAAGTGTGATTTATTTCATAGACAACCCACTTTTTAGAGGGTTTTGGGAAAATGGAAAACTATTCTTTGCGAATGCATTGTTTATGACGAATAATTAATAATCAAAAAGATAACTTTAAACTTCGAAAGCTGTTTTATTAGTTACTTTTTATAATTTTGCACATTATTTAAAATTCACTTCCTTGAAAAAAATCATTAAAAATAAATGGTTTAAAATTCCATTTTTTACATTCCTAGTTGCTTTTGCACTTATTGGCTTCTTTTTAACCGCTTCATATGTTGCTATTAAATTTAGACTTACAGATGAAAAAGGCTCAATTGATTCAAACAACCGTTATTTCAACGAAATAAAAGATAAGTACAATCAATCCTTTAAAAAAGATACCTCATCGGTTGATTTTAATGATTACGAAGTATTGCAACGCATCGTTTTGTTAAATAAATACTATCCAAAAAATGCGCAATACATTCTTCACGCATATGAAAAAAGCAAAAACGATGCTGAAGTATTAAGAATGATTGAAGCAGTTGGAATTCAATTAAAATCGAACAAACAGTACCAGAAAGAAGTTTATAAATTAGATTATAAAATCAATCACGCGCGTTATAATTTCAAACACGAAAGTGCATTCGACTGGATGAATATAGCTGAATGGCAAACGTTTAAAGAAGCAGTTGTTAAAGACAAAAAGTTAATTGATAGTGTTGCTAACCAAACAGGTGTAGAAAGCCGATTAATTGTCGCATGTTTAGTAGGAGAACAAATTCGCTTGTTTAATTCAAATCGTGAAGCATATAAAAAATGGATTGGTCCGTTGAAAGTGCTATCTGTTGAATCTCAATTTTCGTTTGGTGTAACGGGTATCAAAGAACCTACTGCTCAAAAAATTGAAGCTTTATTAAAAGATCCAACAAGTGAATACTATTTAGGTAAGAAATATGAAACTTTGTTAGATTTTTCAACTGAAAACCACCAACAAGAACGCATGGATCGTTTGACATCTTTCAGAAATCATTACTATTCGTACATGTATGCAGCAGTATTTTTGAAACAAGTGAAAGTTCAATGGGAACGAGCAGGTTTCCCAATTGATAATCGACCTGAAATCTTAGCGACCTTATTCAATGTTGGTTACCCACAATCTGTTCCAAAAAAAGATCCAAAAGTTGGAGGTTCAACCATCAAAATTTATGAAAAACCTTATTCTTTTGGTGCAATTTCTTATCAATTTTATTATTCTGGTGAATTATTTGATGCATTCCCTTTTAAACCAAAAAAATTCGATTGGAATGAATTACCTGTTTAATCTTATTGTGTTTTTTGCTGTCATTTCTTTTCAGGCTTGCTCACAAAACACACAAAAAGAATCTGAAAACAACAGTTACAATTGGCAATTATTAGCAAAAGGGTTAGAATTTTGTGAAGTAAATGCACCAACGAAATCAATTTTAGGCGATTCAAAACTAACTTTGGTTAGAATTACACCTTCCTATTTCGATTTTCACTTATACACTGCAACGGAACATAATAAAACCAAATACACGGTTGATCAATTATGCGATTCACTTCAATTAAACATAGCTATCAATGCTGGAATGTATGATTTAGCGAATGGACTCATTAACAGAGGTTTCATGAAGAATTTCAATCATTTGAACAATCCAGAAGTTACTCCCAATTACAATGCATTAATTGCTTTCAATCCTACTCAAGACAAAAAATTATATCCATTTAAAATTATAGATTTGGTATGCGAAAATTGGTCAGCAGTGAAAGATGATTATCACTGCTTTGCACAAGGAATGCGCATGATTGATTGCAATGGAAACCCAATGAATTGGAGCAAGAAAAAACAAGCATGTAGTATGCTTCTAGCTTCAACTGACATTCAACATAGAATCTATTTTGTTTTTACTCGTTCTCCATATACGCATAACGAAATGATAGGATTTTTAAAAGCAATGCCATTTGAATTGGTAAATACCATTTATTTAGAAGGTGGACCTGAAACGAGTTTGTATGTTAAAGTTGGGGATACAGTAATTGAAAAAGTAGGGAGTTACGTTTCAAAAACTTATCCAAACGATGACAATGTGTGTTATTGGAAATTACCAAATATCATCGGTTTAAAACTAAAACATTAATCTATCTTTATTTTCATTCCATCATACGCAGCAAAAACATTGGGAGGCAACAGTTTTTCAATCTGTTGATGCGTTCCAAATAAATGCGAAATATGTGTGATGTATGCCTTTTCAGGATTTATACGCGCAATAAATTCTAATGCTTCTTCCAAATTAAAATGCGAAATATGAGGAGATAAATGCAAAGCATTTACAATCAATATTTTTGTCCCTATAACTTTTAAAACTTCTTCTTCAGAGATTGTTTTCGCATCAGTAATATAAGTAAAATCGCCCAACCTAAATCCCAACACTGGCATTTTGTAATGCATTACTTCTATTGGTTGCACTTCCACCCCATTGTTCAATTCAAAGAGGTTTTTAGTGATGTTTTTCAATGTGATTTTTGGTACACCAGGATAATTTGCATTTTCAAAAATGTAATAAAATTCTCTTTTCAATGCTTGCTCTACAGCAGTATTACAATAGACATCCATAGGTTTATTTTGTTTGTAATTAAACGCTCTTACATCATCTAAACCTGCAATATGATCTTTGTGTTCGTGAGTAAATAGAATTCCGGATAACTGTTGCACTTTTTCTCGCAATAATTGCATTCTAAAATCGGGACCTGCATCCACTACAAAATTCTCGCCTTCAATAGTTAACAACAATGATGCGCGTAAACGCTTATCTTTTGAATCGTTTGATAAGCAAACTAAGCAATCACAAGCAATAACTGGAACACCTTGCGAAGTACCAGATCCTAAAATGGTTACCTCCATTTAATTCGAATGTTTAACTAATTTATAAAGCAACAATATCCATCCTACTATTTGAAGCAATCCTCCAAGTGGTGTAATTGGTCCTAAGAATTTTAACGAAACTGAAAACACTTCTTGCATTGCCAATCCATAGATTGAACCTGAAAATAAGATGATACCAAACAGCAATAATCGAACAATCCACTTTAATGAAAATTGAAAACGATCCATATTTATACCTAAAATCAACAAAGCAAAGCCAGCATACATTTGGTAACGCACACCTGTTTCAAACGATTGCAAGCGCTCTACTGAAATAAGTGACTTCAATGCATGTGCTCCAAATGCACCAAGAACAATTCCAATTACACATAAAAGTGCACCAGTAAAAACAGTTTTATTATTCATTTTTATTCAAGTTTAATGTATAGTCTAAAATAGCACTCCAACCTTTCCATTTGCGATAATCGCCGATTGTTTCATTGTGCCAAATGAAAACAAAGTCCCCTCCTACTTTAGCAACTTCCTTGTAAAGCGCTGCAATACAATTTTTTGCTTCGTTTATGCTTAAGTGTAAATATTCATTCAATGTTCCATCCATATAGGCAAAAGGATGAATCGTTAAATTTGTTTGTTTTTCTTCTGTTAAATCATACCATTTGTAAGGGCGACAAGTTCCTGCTCTAAAACCAGCTACTTCAGCATATCCCATCGTGTAATCATGCAGAATTCCCATAGAGATAAAAATTGGATAGGTTTCTTTGACATTCAACTTTAAATAATGCTGCCGTGAATTGATAACTTGATTCGCTATTATTTTTTCTAAACGTTCTTTTTCATGCAACAAATGCAATTCATACGAATTTGATTTATAACTTGGATGAATTCCTACTTCACAAACTTCAGCCATCTGCCGTATGATTTTCTGATGCATAGGTGAATTGTGTGAAACATTTTTATCGTATTTGGCATAATCTCCTAATAACCAAAATAGTTTAACTGGAAATCCTTGGGCAGCAATTGAAGTTATTTTATCATAGGTATCATATGGATCTTTCTTTAGACCAAGCAAAACTTTTGTTCGTTGTTGAATGCGATAAAAATCTCCTTTTAAGAAATCTTTAACAACAGATAAACTTTTTCGAAGTTTACCTTTGTGGCGATAAGCGTATGCATTGTCAATGTCAAAAGTTGGGATCATCGTAACATTAGGAACAGAAATTTTAACGGTCAATCCAGCTTCTTGCTTTAAAAGGTTTAAAAACGCATTTGCCCATCGGTCACACATCGCTTTTTGTAACCAATCAAAGCGTGTTGAAATACTATTCACTGCTTCAAAACGTCCATGTTGATCGAATTTTTTAGATTGGTATTCTTCCATACGTGTCAGCATATAAAAGATACTTGCTAAGGGATCAACCACTTCATTAAAAGCAAGACATTCTTCTCCTTCAAACTTTCCTTTGGTGATACCGTAAACAGGAAGTCCTTTATCAAATAAAACAACAGAAGGTTGAATGGT
>JAHEIL010000011.1:33694-37022 GCA_024639405.1 Crocinitomicaceae bacterium
ATTCGCCGTTGCTTTCACATCCTTATTTTCAGAAAAACCTTCACGCATTAAATTGTCTAATCCAGTTTTTGTGGGTGTAAATAACAATGTTGACATGTGATCACACGCAATTCGATTCACTTCTTCTGGCATTGCTTTATTAAAACTACGCAAACCAGCTTCAACATGCACAACTGGTATATGAATTTTTGCAGCCGCCAATGCTCCTGCAATGGTAGAATTTGTATCGCCATATACCAAAACAGCTATAGGATTTTCTTTTAAAAAAATAGTTTCTAAACCTTCTATCATTTTAGCTGTTTGCTGTCCATGACTTCCACTTCCAACATTTAAATTATAACTTGGAGTTGGAATACCCATTTCTTCGAAGAAAATAGCAGACATGTTTTCATCGTAATGCTGACCTGTATGCACAATAACCTCTTCTAATTGATCAGAAAATTTAGTTTTAATCGCACGATTTATTGCGGAAGATTTAATGATTTGTGGGCGAGCGCCAATAATTGTAACAATCTTTTTTTTCACGTGTTGCTGTAGTTAATTCAGTTTGCCTTCATCTGCGAAGCTAAAATAACCATTATCTGTGAATATGAGGTGGTCTAAGATGGGTAAATCAATCATTTTGCCAAAATTCACCAAATTCCTGGTCAATTGTTCATCATTTATACTCGGAGCTTTTGTTCCACTTGGGTGATTGTGAATTAAAATTAATCCTTGTGCTTTTAATTCCAAAGCAAAATTAAAAATGAGTTTTGCATCTACGACTGTTCCTGCCATTCCTCCAATTGACAATTGTTTGTGTTGAATTAATTGGCTGGCGCGATTCAAATACAAGACATGAAATTCTTCGTGTTGCAAATCCAATAAAAAAGGCGCAATAAATTCGTGAACGGCAATCGAACTATTTAATTTCAACTTTTCAATCGGATTGGATGTTTTCCTTCTTCTTCCTAATTCTAAGGCAGCAATTAAGGTTACCGCTTTTGCTTCTCCAATTCCTGAGAATTTCATTAAATCTTGTGCCGATAATTTTGAAAAGTGAATCAAATCATTTTCAACGGATTGCAACAATTCCTTTGCTAAATCAAGGGCACTTTTTGAGCGCGATCCTGAACCTAATAAAATGGCGACTAACTCAGCATCACTTAATACACTTCTTCCCTTTTGAAGTAATTTTTCTCGAGGGCGATCATCTTCTGACCATGATTTAATGGATTGGTGGTTTCTATAATTCATATTCAACTAAAGATAAGCAAAAAAAGTATATTTGTTTCCAAAAATCTCAAAAATAAGTATGGATTCATTGACTCAAATTGTATTAGGTGCTGGTGTAGCTGAAGCTGTAGCTGGAAAAAAAATGGGGAACAAAGCGGTTCTTTGGGGAGCTGTTGCAGGGACAATTCCAGATTTAGATGTTTTTTTACGTTTCTTTTACCACCCAATTGATGCTGCGTTGGTTCATAGAGGTTTTTCACATTCGTTATTGTTTGCACTCTTGATAGGCCCGTTTTTGGGTTTTATTTTTTATAAACTTTATAAAAAGAAATACGACTTAAAAAGTTGGATTTGGTTGTTCTTCTTAGGAATTGTGACGCATCCAATATTGGATATGTTTACCAATTATGGAACACAATTTTTATGGCCGTTCAATTTTAGAATTACTTTCAATTCTGTTTTTGTAATTGATCCTTTGTACACCATTCCTTTCATGGTCTGCATAATTGTTGCAATGACAATGAACCGTGAAAATCCTAAACGGAAAAAATGGAACTTATTTGGAATCTATTATTCTACCAGTTATTTGCTATATGGTGTAATCGTCAAATTATTTATTCTATCCAATGCAACTGCATATTTTCAAAAAGACAACAGAATTGTAAAAAATCCAATGGTTACTCCAATGCCCTTGACAAGTTTTTATTGGATGATCTTAACCGAAGATGATTCAAATTATTATGTGGGCTATAAATCCTTGTTTTATGAATTCAATCCTTCAGATATAGATACTGTAAAAAAAGATAAACAAGCACTTTATAACCTAAAATGGAAAGGTAAAAATTATGCCAAACAATTGGACTTTATTTCAAATGGTTATTACACAACTGTTCAAAATAAAGATACCTTACGATTTTATGACTTGCGTTTTGGTCTAACTTCGAAGCTAAGTAACCAGCAAGTAAATATCCCTGTTAAATCATTTACAATGGTTATTGACAACAACACTGTTCAAAAAACTTTTGAGACCTTCTCCAAAGATCTCTTTAAGAAGGTTACTTTTGGAAAATATATACACAAAATAATTTCAAATGAGTAAAACAATTTTAATCCCAGTGCTTTTTGCAGTACTTTTTCAAAGCTGCGCACAGAATAATGATAAAAAGACAGCTCCGATTCGTCAACAACCAAAAGTTGCTACTTCTTTTCAATTAACAGATTTCTTAAGCGATAATCAAGATTTATCAGCTGCAACGGATAAAGTATTTGCTTCTTTAGATGATACAGCAATTGTTGCGCAGTTAATCATGCCAGCTGTTGGACGTTTGGGACAAACGGAAGAGACCATCAAATCACATATTAAAAGTCGAATTATTGGAGGTGTTTTATTATTGAATGGAACAAAAACAGGTTTTACATCTTGGGTGAAAACCTTTGAAGGCATGAATGATTCAATTGGTAATTTACCTTTCTTATACAGTGCTGATGCGGAACCTAGTTTGGTGAACCGTAAAATTGAAGGTTCTAAACCGGTGAAAAAAGCAAACGAATTGGTTTCAATAGACGAAGTTAGAACTGTAGCAAATACAATTTCAGACGAATTAAATGCAATTGGGATCAATTACAATTTCTCACCTGTTGTTGACATGTCGCCAAATAAAACTGTTGGTTTCAGAAGTTTTGGTGCAATTCCAGCAAACATCATTCCTTGGTCTCAAGCGTTCATAGAAGAAACACAAGCAAAAAACATAATTGCAACTGCGAAACATTTCCCAGGACATGGATTGGTTTCAGGTGATACACACAAGTCATTACAAACAATTGACGGAGAATTAAAAGAAATTGGCAATTACCCAACGTTAATTGAAAAAGGTGTTTTGTCAATTATGGTTGCGCACATCGGAGTCATGAACAATCCAAAATACGACACAAAAGGAATGCCGGCTACAACATCTGAAACAATTGTTACAAAATTGTTGCGCAATGAATACAAATTCAAAGGGTTAATTGTAACAGATGCCATGAACATGGGCGGAGTTGCAAGTATTCCAAATTGTGAATTGAAAGCCATTGAAGCTGGTTGCGACATCGCTTTAATGCCTGTTGATGCAAA
>JAHEIL010000014.1 GCA_024639405.1 Crocinitomicaceae bacterium
CCAAAAAACATTAATATAAAAGCAAGGATAACCAATACTTCAGAACCAGCAATATCGTTTAAAAATAAAAGCATGTATTAATTTTACGCAACAAAGTTAATCATTAATAAACAATGATGATATATTATTAACGGAATAAACCATCACTTTGATAAATATAAACTAACTTTTTCCAATAGTAATTTTGCTTGAATAGGCTTCGTTAAAAAATCAGTACAACCTGCCTCTAAAGCCTTCTCTTTATCGCCAGCCATTGCATTTGCTGTTTGTGCAATAATTGGAATTTTTGGATTAAATATTCTAATTTCTTTTGTGGCTTCATGCCCATTCATTAAAGGTAGGTTCACATCCATTAAAATCAAATCTACATCTGTGTTTTTTTGAATAAATTCAACAGCATCCTTGCCATTTTCAGAGTGATATACTTGATAATTTGTAGGTTTTAAAATCTCCTTTAATAATAAAAAGCTGACAGGATCATCTTCAACAACTAAAATTTTTACGGTATTTGTTGGGGTGATTAAAGTAATTTTTTCTGATGAAGATTCAAATGCAAAAGTTACTTTTTTCATTGCACTATATGGAATTGTGAAATAAAAAGACGTTCCTTTGTCTTCTTCACTTTCTAACCAAATAGATCCTTGTAATAAATGTATGATTTTTTCAACGATTGATAATCCAATTCCAGAACCTTCATTATTTAAGCCATGGTAATCAAATTTTGTGAAGCGATCAAACACATTTGCTTGGTCACTTATTGGAATGCCCACTCCCGTATCTTTTACCTCAAAAAGCAATTCACCATTTTTCTTTTGACAAGAAACGATAATAGACCCTTGATTGGTAAACTTAAGTGCATTATTCAATAAATTCATCAATACTTGGCGCATTCTAAAAGGATCTGCTTGAAGAATGATATCTCCAGTAGGCAATACAAATTTTAAAGCGATATTTTCTTTATTTTTTTTCTGTAATTCTAATCTGTATATAGATTCCAATTCATCAAACATCGCTTTTACACTGAAATCTGCTTGAACTAATTGCAAATCACCTGCTTCAATTTTTGATAAATCAATAATATCATCGATCAACTTCAACAAACTATCACTGCTGTTTTTTATGATGTTTACATATTGACTTCGCACAGCATCATCATTTTCATCTTCAATCAATCCACTAAATCCAACTATTGCGTTCATTGGAGTGCGAATTTCATGTGACATATTTGCTAAAAAAGCAGATTTTAATTTATCAGATCTAACAGCTCTTTCTTTTTGACGGACAAAATCTCGTTTGATTGCATTTAATAAAACTATTAAGATAATTGAGTATATTAAAAAATTGAAATAAATATCCAAACTTCTAGCTTCCTTGGATTTGTAAATAGATTGTGAAATTGGGGAATTTGAATCAATTAAATATAAAACCAAAATGTTCAGAACGTATAAAGTGATTAAAGAAGATAATAGAATACCTTCCCAAATCCATACAATTAATCCTCCAAATGCCATAATAAAAAACAATACAGGACCATTTGATAAATGCTTTTCAAACCAAGAAATATCTAGTAATAGAATGCCAACTGTACTGAACAGTATTTTAGCTATAAAAGTGTAATTATAAAAACGAATAAAAAAATACAAACCTAGAATGATAAAAGTACTGATTCCAGACATGAAAATTGGACCAAATTTTTCACTTGTAATATAATGAAAAACAAATAATACTCCAACAAATAAAAACACGACAAATGCAATCGTAGTAATAAAATGACGCTCAGAATCAATTTTATCTCGATCTCCAAGAATTAAATTAAATGCTTTTTGAAACTTCATTTCGATTGACTAGCTTTCTGTTTTAAGTACTAATTTAATGAATTATTCCGAAAAAAGAGAATCAACAAATTCTTTTTTACTGAATAATTGTAAATCATTGATTCCTTCTCCTACACCTATATACTTAACAGGGATTTTCATTTGATCCGAAATACCAATCACAACGCCGCCTTTGGCTGTCCCATCCAATTTTGTAACAGCTAAAGCATTAATATCGGTTGCTAATGAAAATTGTTTTGCTTGTTCAAATGCATTTTGACCAGTTGACCCATCTAATACCAATAAAATCTCATGCGGTGCACCTGGAATCACTTTTTCCATGACACGTTTGATTTTACTTAACTCTGACATTAAATTGATTTTGTTATGCAATCGCCCTGCGGTATCAATGATAACAACATCTGCATTTTGAGCTTTGGCAGATTGCAAGGCGTCAAATGCAACAGATGCTGGATCTGCACCCATTCCTTGTTGTACAATCGGAACGCCAACTCGTTCAGACCAAATAATTAATTGATCTACTGCTGCTGCTCTAAATGTATCAGCGGCTCCTAAAACAACTTTTTTACCAGCAGACTTGAATTGATGGGCTAACTTACCAATTGTTGTTGTTTTACCAACGCCATTTACACCAACAACCATAATTACGTATGGAAGACCATTTTGCTTTTCAATGGAAAACTCGTTGATACCTGAAGCATTATTCTCTTCCAATAAAAAAGCAATTTCTTCTTTAAGTATAGAATTCAATTCATTTGCTCCTAATACTTTATCACGAGAAACACGCGCTTCAATTCGCTTAATAATTTTTAAAGTTGTTTCAACACCAACGTCAGAGGTAATGAGTACTTCTTCCAAATTATCTAATACCTCATCATCAACTCTTGATTTACCAACAATTGTTCGAGCGATTTTTGATAAAAAATTTTGTTTCGTTTTTTCAAGTCCTTTATCCAGACTTTCTTTTTTCTCTTTCGAAAATAATCCAAAAAATGCCATAATCAATTTAAATGAGAAAAGCTTCCCTCAAATAAAAGGGAAGCTTATACTATTTTAAAATAAAGAAAAAAAATTAATTCTTAGAGAACCACTCTTTTACTTTATCGTTGTGAACGATTTCTTCTTTAAAAGTGAAGGCTCCTGATTTCTCAGATTTCACCATTTTAATCACTTTTGTATGCTCTTTTCCGCCACCTTTTTGTAACGATGCTACTACTTTCTTTGCCATGATTCAATTATTTAATCTCCTTATGAACCGTCATACGTTTCAAAATAGGATTGAATTTTTTAATTTCCATACGATCAGGTGTGTTTTTTCTGTTCTTCGTCGTAATGTAACGAGAAGTACCAGCCATACCTGAATCTTTGTGCTCTGTGCACTCAAGAATTACTTGAATTCTATTACCTTTTGCTTTCTTAGCCATTTCTATACTTTTTTAAAGTCTTTACTGATTGATTAAAGAATCGTTGGGTTATTTCAAATAACCTTTCTCACGAGCCTCTTTAATGCAAGCAGAAATTCCTTTCTTGTTAATTGTTCTCAACGCTGAAGTTGAAATTTTCAACGTAACAAAACGCTCTTCTTCTGGTAGAAAAAATTTCTTCGTAATTAAATTCGGGTAGAATTTACGTTTCGTTTTGCGATTTGAGTGAGAAACATTGTTTCCGACCATAACCGACTTACCTGTAAGTTGACAAACTCGTGACATCTTTATATATTTTATCCTAATTCTAAAATGGGGTGCAAAGTAACTACTTTTTTCCTAAATGAACAAGTTATTTTTACTTTTTTTCAAATATTAATTCTAAAAGTTCGCATCTAGCTAAATTTAAGGCACTTAAAATTGCCATTTGACTATTACGTTCTCTGTTATCTCCATATTGAAATCGCTTTGATAGCGTTCGATCTTTCGTTGCAACTCCAATCCAAACCGTTCCAACAGGATTTTCTGGCGTCCCTCCATCTGGACCCAAAACTCCCGTCGTTGAAACAGACATATCAACCCCCAATATCTCCCTTCCATTTTGTGCCATTTCCTCTGCTATTTCACTACTAACAGCTCCAAATTCCTTCAATTTTTCTTCAGAAACTTTTCCAATTTGCTGTTTTAAAGTATTGGTATAAGTCAATAAACTTCCAGAAAAATAAGCTGAAGCACCAGCATTTGCAACAAAACTTGCGGCCAATCCTCCACCTGTACAACTTTCAACTGTTCCTATTGTTTGATTTTTTTGAAGCAATATTTTTCCAATTACTTCTGGCAAGGTTTCTTCCCCTTCTCCAAAAACTAACGAAGGATAACGATCTTTTAAAACAGCGAAATAGGCATCAATCTCTGCTTCTCGTTGCTTTCCTTCAAACGAAGTTAAACGCAACTTAACCATTCCTGGAGCAGGCAAATACGCTAAACTTAATCCAGCATCTCTCACCTCATCTTCCCATTCAGCAATTGATTCTGCTAAAAAAGACTCTCCCATTCCTTGTGTTAAAATCGTTTTGTGAAATAAGCTTTTCAATTGATAGCGTGAATCTAAGCGAGGAAAAACTTCCTCTTGCATAATACCCTTCATTTCATAAGGAACACCAGGCATACTGATTAAAACCTTTCCCTTGTAATCAAACCACATTCCAGCTGCCGTTCCTACTCTATTGGTTAAAATTTCACAATCTTTTGGTAATTCTGCTTGACGAATGTTCACATCTAACATCGGTCGATTGCGCTGACTGAAAAACTGCTCAATTTGTTGCAATGTTGGAATGTGCATTTCTAAAGACGTATTAAAAAACTCGCACAATGTGTGTTTTGTAATGTCGTCTTTTGTTGGACCCAAACCTCCCGTAACCAATACTAAATCAGCACGTTCAAACGCTTGTTTAACAGCATCTAAAATCAATTGTTTGTCATCAGAAATTGTCGTCACCTGAACAATTCTTACGCCTCTTTGTGAACATTCTTTGCCTAACCATGAAGCATTCGTGTTAACCGTTTGACCAATTAATAATTCATCTCCAATTGAAATTAATTCTGCTTTCATATTAATTTTTTAATGAACTTTTTTAAATTTTGCAATGGATTCTATGTGTCCCGTATGCGGGAATTGATCAACTAATGACAATTTCTCAAGTTGATAACCTGCTTTTTCAAGCGTTTCAGTATCTCGAGCTTGTGTAGATGGATTACACGAAATATAAACAATATTTTCAGCTCCTAAATCAATTGTTTTCAATAAGGTTTTAGGTGCGATACCAGCCCTTGGAGGATCTAAGATTATGGTTGCGATATTACCAATAAATTCAGGATGTTCTTTCAAGAATTTCCCTACATCGGCAGCGTAAAATTGAATCCCTTCTATGTTGTTGCGTTTTGCATTCCGTTTAGCATCTTCAATAGCTTCTTCAACAATATCCACACCAACAATGGAAACATCTTTTTTACGTGTTGATAATATTTGCCCAATTGTACCCGTTCCACAAAACAAATCCATTACAACTTTTCCTGCTGGTATTTCTTCTTCAAAAACATAATCCAATGCTTTTGTGTATAATTTCTCTGCACTTTTAGGATTGGTTTGAAAGAAACTTTCCATCGAAATTTCAAACGATAAATTCAATAAATTTTCTACCACAATTGGTTGACCATAAACTAAACGCCAAGTTCCGTTTTCAATTTTAGCACGATCAGCAACATTATCATTTGTAGTATGCTGAAATCCTGCTAATCTATTACCTAATTTCTCTTGTAAAAACTGTGAAAAAGCTTCAACATCAAATTTACCATCATCGTTAGAAGACGTTACCAAATTAATTAATAATTGATCTTCTTTAAAAGATTTACGAACAACGATGTGTCTGAAAAACCCTTCTTTCTTTGGTGGGTGCCAAGCTGGCAAACCAGTTGCTTTCAAAAACAAGCGAACCTCTTTTAAAATGGTTTCCCATTGTTCATCGAACAAACCACTTGCTTTGTTTAAGCTCTCAACTTTCCACCAAGTTCCTCTTCGTTTGAACCCCAATGCAAACGCATCGTCTAATTCTTCATTCGTTTCCAAATCATGTTCAATGCAAGAAAAACTATATTCCATTTTATTTCTGTAAAAAAAATGGTTTGGAGAGGAAATAAATTCATCAAAACGATCATGGATAGTTCGAATATTTGCAATTCTTCCAAAAACTTCTAAAGTCGATTCTTTTTTATACGTTTCTTGAAGTTCTATTGGAACAAACACATATGGCCCTCCTGAAATTTCTTGATAAGGTAATTCAATTTCTAAAGGAGAACGCTTAACAATCTCCAACAATTTTGCTTCAGCATGCCGTTTGCGTTTTTTTTCAATTCTAGCTTTCACCAATTGCCCAGGAAAGGTATTATCCACAAAAACAACATAATGACCATCCTCAACAGGAACACGTGCTATTCCTCTTCCTCCAAATGCAAAATCTACGATTTCTAACTCAACAATTTCTCCTCTTTGAATCACTTTTTTACTTTTTTCTGTAAAGGTAAGCATTGCATTTTATATTCATCGATTCGAAAGAATAATCCAATAATTAATCGTCTTTCAATTACACTATAAAATACTGATAAACAATAAATTAATTTATCAATTACAGCAACAAAGTGTGCTATTTAATTTTTTTATTTTAACTTAGCTTTAAATTAGCTTGCTCAATGCATAAATTAAAACAGTTTTTTACACGCTTTTTACTACTTGCTTTTCTACTACCAATTCTATCCAATTGTAGTGAAGAAAATGGGCAATTAGCGACTCAAAAATTATTTGGAACACCCAATGATGTAAAGGAAATTTTAAAAAGAGGTAAGCTTACAATTTTAGCTGAAAATAGTTCTACTTCCTTTTTCATCTACCGTGGAAAAAAAATGGGATTTGAATATGAATTATTACAAGCTTTCGCGAATGATTTAGGTGTTCCTCTCGAAGTTAAAATCATCAATAATCTTGACAATTTAATTCATTTATTGAACACAGGAGAAGGCGACATTATAGCTTGTAATTATACTGTCAACAAGAAAAGGGCTAAAAACATTGCTTTCTCAACTCCTTATTTGAGGTCTGCTCAAGTATTGATTCAACGTAAACCTAAAGGCTGGCGAAAATTAAAAACTATACAGCTTGAAAAATTGCTCTTGCGAGACCCTATTGATTTAGCTGGAAAGAAAGTAAATGTTTGGCAAAACTCATCTTATTATCAACGATTAATTCATTTAGAAGAGGAAATTGGTGATGAAATTTCAATAATAGAAGAAAAAGGCGCTACAAGCTCTGAGGATTTAATTGAAAAAGTGGCAGCTGGAGAAATTGATTATACGGTAACTGAAGAAATTGTTGGACGAGTAAATGCACATTTCTATCCAAACATTGATTATAAAACTGTTTTATCTATTCGTCAAAAAATAGCATTTGGATTGCGTAAAACATCTCCAGAATTATTAAAAAAATTAGACAAGTGGTTGTTGAAATTTATGACTACCAAGTCGTTTCGTTTTCTATGCGACAAATATTTCAATCCTGAAAACTTTATAGTTGACTCGTATGAATATGTGACCAAAGTTCTCAAAGGTGAAATTTCTCCATTTGACAAATTATTTAAAGCCTCAGCTGCAAAGCATGGCATCGATTGGCGACTGGTTGCATCGATTGCATTTCAGGAAACAAAATTCCATCCTAACGCACGTGGTTTTGGTGGCGCCTATAGTATCATGCAATTCATGCCTGGAACAGGACCTAAATATGGCGTCTTCCCGCATTCACCAGTTGAAAAACAAATTGATGGTGGAACAAAGAAAATTAGCCAAGATTTCAAAAGTTGGTCAGAAATTCCTGATACTAATCAACGAATGAAATTTACGATTGCAACGTATAATTGTGGTCGCTCTCATGTAGAAGATGCACAGCGATTAGCTAAAAAAGTTGGCTTAAATCCATTGATTTGGGATGAAAATGTGGAATACATGCTTTTCAATTTGTCAAGAGGAAAGTATTACAGAGATGGTGTTGTGAAATCTGGAGCAGTAAGAGGCTCTAGAACAACTCGTTATGTACGATCTATCTTTACTCGTTTTGAAAATTGGAAAAAAGTCATTCCTTGATTTCATTTGTTATTCGTACTTTTGAAAGAAAAAAATCAAACGTTTAATTGTCATAGAAGGTCCTACAGCAAGTGGAAAAACTGCTTTAAGCATTGCTATTGCTAAACATTTCAATACCGTCATACTATCTGCAGATTCCCGTCAATTTTATCGTGAAATAGCCATTGGAACTGCAAAACCTAGCCTTGATGAGCAAGCTGGTGTTAAACATTACTTCATTGACTCTCATTCCATTGAAGAAGATTTTACAGCCGCTAAGTTTGCCCATGAAGCTGAAATAATTTTAAAAGACAAATTTCAATTAAACGAAACAATTGTTTTGGTAGGAGGTTCTGGTATGTTTATTGATGCCTTATGCAATGGTTTAGATGAAATACCAACTGATCCAAATCTTCGTAAAGAACTAATTGCTTATGTTGAGTTAAATGGTATAGAACCATTGATCACTGAATTAAAAGAAAAAGATCCCGTGTTTTATGAACAAGTTGATTTAAACAATCCGGTTCGAATCATGCGCGCAATTGAAGTGATGCGAATCAGTGGACAAGCTTTTTCTTCGCTGAGAAAAGCTACAAAAAAAGTACACGATTTTGAAATCAAACGATTTATAATTGATCATCCGAGAGAACAATTATACAATAGAATTAACTTAAGAGTTGATCTTATGCTTGAAAACGGATTACTTGATGAAGTTAAATCTGTTATGGATAAAAAACATTTAAACGCTTTAAAAACTGTTGGTTACTCTGAATTATTCGAATATATGGATGGAAAAACAACTTTTGATGAAGCCGTTGAAAAAATCAAACAAAATTCTAGAAGGTATGCCAAACGGCAATTAACTTGGTTCAGAAAGCACCAAGATGCAATTTGGATCCCCTTTGAATCTGTTGATGCAATGAAAAATAAAGTGTTATCAAAAATTACCTAAAAATCGAAGCGTTAAAGAAATGTTAATTTTACGGACTTTTTTAACTTTGCTGCGTCTTTGTATTAATTTCAAAATTCAAATTATAAAAACATGAAAATACTTAGTTTTATTTGCCTGCTTATGTTCACAACAATTGGTTTTGGTCAAAAACTTAAATTTAAGGTTGTTGGACAAAAAGACACCATTGTACATTTAGTAAAATACGTTGGAAAAGGAATGTATTATGCGGATACTGCAGAAATAAAAAATGGAATCGTTGAATTCAATGGAGCAAAACAAGTTCCTGGAATACTTGGTCTATTGTTGCCTGGTCAAAAATTCTTTGAATTTATTTACAACAATGAAGAGGTTCAAATCGAAACTGCACTTCCTGATTTTGCTGGAAATATGAAAGTGAAAAAGTCTGAAGAAAATAAAGTTTTCATGGCTTATATTAATTTTATAACAACCAGAAAAACAACCATTAACCAATTAATTGATTCACGCTCAAAATTAAAAGATACGGATGACCAATTTAAAAAATTGACAACAAGAATTGATTCGATTAACATTGAAGTGGTTGCTTATCAAAATGAATTGATGAAAAACAATCCAACAAAATACGTCTCTAAAATCGTCAAAATGTCGATTGATGTTGTTGTTCCTGAAGCACCAAAAAATGACAAGGGACAAATCATTGATTCAAACTTTAGATTTAAATATTTTAGAAGCCATTATTGGGACAATATTGACTTGAATGATGATCGTTTAGTAAACACACCTGTTTTCCATAATAAATTAGAATTTTTCTTTGGTAAGAACATGATGCTACAACATTGGGACACTATTCTGTATTATGCTTTTGATTTGTGTGATCGCTTAAATCCTAAATCTAAAACATTCGAATATTGTGTATCTTGGATTACTTCAAATTTTGGAAAAAGCAAGATTATGGGTATGGATAAAGTCTACATTTTAATGGCGGATCGTTATTATTGTTCTAAAAATGCTGAAGGAAAATCACCTGCTTTTTGGATGACAGAACCCAAACTAAAAGACTTGTGCGAGAAAATTCCAGTTCAAAAAAACTTGGTAATTGGAGCAAAACCAACCAATATCATCTTACGTGACACAACAGATGTAAATTGGAAAGATTTTTACAGCTTAAAGTCTGAATATACGATTTTGTATTTCTGGGATCCAGAATGTGGTCATTGTAAAAAAACTACACCAAAGCTTGAAACCTTATACAAAGAGAAATTTAAAGCGAGAAATGTAGAGATTTTCGCTGTAGGTAAAGCAATTGGAGAAGATTTTGGTAAATGGAAAAAATTTATTCGTGACAACTCGTTAACATTTACAAATGTTGCAGTTACAGAAGCTTTGTACAAAGCAGCATTGCAAGATGCAAATCAATTTGTTCCAAAATACACAAACGTAGAGTCATTGAATTATCAAACAACTTATGACATTTTCTCTACGCCACGCGTATTTGTATTGGACAAAGACAAAAAAATCATAGCGAAAAGTATTTCAATTGCTCAATTAGAAGATTTAATCGATCGTTTACAAGGTAAAAAAGACTTGCCAAAAATCTTCCCACCAGATCCTGAAGAAGACGAACAAATGCATTAATATTATTTATTAACAAAAAAAGCAGCCTTTGCTGCTTTTTTTGTTAATAATAGTTTCATCTCTATTTAATTAATTCAACACTTAAGTTTCGTATTTTTGATGAAAAATAAATTCTATGAAAAAAATTTTACTAATCTGTTTTGTAGCTGTTTCACAACTATTTGTAGCTCAAACATTTGAATCTTTTAACTTTAGTGGGTTAGCGAATGCCAACGGTTGGACTATACAAAGCGGAACTTCTGGCTTTATAAATTCAATAAATACCTCATCTGACCAAGGAAACAGTTTAGCTTTTTCAGGACTACCTAGTTCAGTTGGTAATAGAATCACATTAGTTGCAGGAAATGCAGAGGATATAAACAAATCAGTTACAGGACTTACAACAGTTGGTTACTATTCTTTTTTGTTAAAAGTGAGCGATACGTTAGGATTGTCAACAAATGCGAATGGAGATTATTTCATTGGATTTACAACTGCAACAGGTGCTTCTTCTACCTTCGCTTCTAGAGTATATGTAAAAAAAGCAACTGGTAATAACTTTTTGTTGGGAATACAAAATGCCTCATCAGGAACTGTGACAACTACTTTTTCTTCTACGGTTTATCCAATTGGAACAACAGTATTTGTAGCTGTTAAACTTGATAAATCAACTTCTCCTATTGCAGCTTCACTTTACGTGAACCCAACACCAGGAGCTGTAGAACCAACACCAACAGTTACTAATAATATGGGAACTGCTACTTTATCTGCTATCGGAGCTCTTTTTATTCGTCAAGCTGGAAATGCAACAACAGGAACTGGTAATTTACAAATCGATGAGATACGTGTTGGAGCAACATGGTCAGATGTTACACCAGCAGGTATCACAGCACCAACTGTAATAGCATCAACTGCTGGATTAACAGGTTTTAACCAATTTGTTGGAACTCCATCTACTGAGCAAAATTTCAACGTTTCAGGTTCTAATTTAACAGGAAATGTTTCTCTTACTGTGGCAGGTGATTATCAAATTTCATTGTCTTCAGGTTCAGGATTTGGTTCTTCATTATCACTTACACCTACTACAGGAGCTGTTGCATCTACACCAATTTATGTTCGTTTAAATGGAACTTCAGCTAATGCAAGTGTTAACTCAGCAATTATTATTAGTTCAACTGGCGCTACAAATGACACTGTTTCATTAAACGGAACAATTTTAAATCCTGCTCCAACTATTTTTGCATCTGTTAATTCATTATCTGGATTCACTCATTTTGTTGGAAACCCTTCAATAACTCAATCGTTTGATGTTTCAGGTAACTTTTTAACAAGTAATTTAACAATTACAGCTAGTGGAGCCTTTGAAGTTTCTCAAGCTGCAACAAGTGGATTTGCAAATAGTATTACTATTACTCCAACAACTGGAACTGTTGCATCAACTCCAATTTATGTTCGTTTAAACGGAACAAGTTTCAATGCCAATCAAACTGGAATTGCTATTTTATCTGCTACTGGTGCAACAGCTGATACATTAACTTTAACTGGTAATACAAATGACTACATCGTTTCAACAATTGCTCAAGTAACAGCTGAAGACACAAATGGAGTTGCAACTTCACTAGGTTCATACGCAGCTGTAACAGGCGTTGTGCATTGTATTGATTTTGACGGAAATGCTGGTTACAGTTTAACAGTAATTGATGGTATTGGTAATGGAATTAATTTATTTAAAAATGTTGATTTAAATGGCTATCAATCTGCTGAAGGAGACTCAATTAGAGTTAAAGGAAAAATTGAACAATTCAATGGTTTGACAGAAATTATTCCAGATTCAATTTTTGTATTGGGCCAAAATGCAAACTTACAAACACCATTGATTGTAACTGCTTTAAGTGAAGCGACAGAATCAAAATACATCAAATTAGAAAATTTAACATTTGTTACTCCAATTACAACTTTCCCTACTGGAAGCAACAACATTGACGTAACAGATGGTACAACTACATATACATTGAGAATTGATGCAGACACTGATATCCCAGGTGGAGCAGCGCCTCAAAATACATTTAGTGTCTTTGGTGTATGTGGACAATACGATAATTCATCACCTTACACATCTGGATACCAATTATTCCCTTGTGGATTGAGCAGTTTCACTGAAAATTGTGTAACACCATCCAATCAAATTGCGATCACAATGGACAATAGTGCATCTGCTGTAGCTACTGGTGTTAATTACCAATGGATTAATTGCGCTGGAAATGTTCCGATTGCAGGTGAAACAAATCAAACATTCTTTGCAACTGTTAATGGATCGTATGCCGTAATCGTTTCTGACGGAGCATGTTCAGATACATCTGAATGTTTTACACCTGATTTTTCTGGAATTGCATCTATCAATGCTGTTGAGTTTTCAATTCTACCAAATCCAAGCAATGGAATTGTAACGATTGAACTTGCAACAACAATTTCAAATGCTTTGATTTCGATTACATCATTGAACGGTCAAGTAATTGAAACATTTACAACATCTTCTGCAAGTACTTCAAGAGATTTATCTTTCTTAAACGATGGCATGTACTTGATTACTGTTGCAACTGAAATTGGTAACAAAACCAAAAGAATTGTCGTGAAAAAATAATTCTTTTCAAATAAATAATTTAAAAGAGGTTTCAGTTGGAACCTCTTTTTTTATGGAATAAAGTGGTTCATTTAAGAAATGATTGTATTTTTATACCAAAATAATTAATATGAAATCATTCGTTACTTTTTTAGCTGTTTCAATCAGTTTCTTAGGCTTTACACAAGCGTATTTTCAACAAGAAGTTAATTACAAAATCAATGTTCAATTGAACGATGTAGAACATATATTAACGGGTGATGAGCAATTTGAATACATTAACAATTCTTCTACATCTTTACAAGAAATCAATGTGCATGTTTGGGCTAACGCATACAAAAATGGGAAAACAGCATTGGGAAAACAATTGTACAAAGATGGTAACTTTGCGTTATCAAGTGCAACTGAAGCAGAAAAAGGTTGGATTGACTCATTGAATTTCAAGGTAAATGCGCAAGCCGTGAAATGGGAATTTGATTTAAAAAATCAAGATATTTGTGTGCTACATTTGACTACTCCATTAAAACCCGGGGAACGTTTAACTGTTACTACTCCTTTTAAGATTAAAATTCCTTCTGGAAAAATTTCACGCTTGGGACACATTGGACAATCTTATCAAATCACGCAATGGTATCCAAAGCCTGCTGTTTATGATAAAAATGGATGGAACCCAATCCCCTATTTAACACAAGGTGAGTTTTATTCTGAATATGGCTCTTTTGATGTTTCAATTACCTTGCCTAAAAACTATGTTGTAGGTGCAACAGGTGACTTACAAACACCTACAGAACAAGCATTTTTAGATGATAAAGTAGTTGAAACAAAAAACAACATGGACGCCTATTTAAAAAACAAGGCAGAAACACCTTTTCCTGCATCTGAAAAAGCTTTAAAAACAATTCGTTACACACAAAAAAACATTCACGACTTTGGCTGGTTTGCCGACAAGCGATTTGCTGTATCCAAAAGCGAGGTAATTCTTCCAGCATCGAAAGAAAAGGTTACAACCTGGGCAATGTGGGTGCCTCAAAACACTGAAAAATGGCAACATGCAGATGAATATTTACGCGATGGAATTTATTATTATTCCTTATGGAATGGCGATTATCCTTACAAACAAGTCACAGCAGTTGATGGAACAATTAGCGCTGGAGGAGGAATGGAATATCCAAATGTTACAGTTATTGGAAATACGTCTTCAAAAGAAGAATTAGAGATTGTTATTGTTCATGAAGTTGGACACAATTGGTTTTATGGAATTTTAGGCTCTAATGAACGGGTACATGGTTGGATGGATGAAGGAATGAATACTTTTAATGAAGTACGATACATTCAAACAAAATATCCAAATAATACGCGTTTTTCAGACATGGTTTTAAATGGTCGCTTCCACATGAATCATTTGAATTATCATGACATGAATGATATTTTCGTGCGAACAATCACTGTTTTAGGAGAAGATCAAGCAATTGAAACACACTCTGCAGATTTCACACCAACCAATTACGGTTTGATCATGTATCAAAAAACAGGTTTGGTTTTTGAATATTTACGTGATTATTTGGGAACAGAGAAATTTGATCAATGTATGCATGCCTATTTTGATGAATGGAAATTCAAACACCCTCAACCAGCTGATATGCAAGCAACATTAGAGCGTGTTTCTGGAAAAAAACTAGATTGGCTATTTTCTGATTTAATTCAAACTACAAAGCACATTGATTACAAAATTAAATCAGTTAATAAAAGATTAAAAACTGGGACGGTTGTTAAAGTAAAAAATGTTGGGCAAGTCAATGGTCCTATTGAAGTCAATGCCTTTAAAAATGATTCATTAGTAGAAACAAAATGGATAGAACCTACTGAAACTAAAACGACAGAAATTACGTTAAACACTACAAATCCTGATGCAATTCAGATCAATTCAGATCGAACAATGCCTGAATTAAACAGACAGAATAACAATTGGCATGCAACGGGACTCTTAAAAAAATTAGAACCGATCAATTTTGAATTTTTGATTGGTGATAAAGAACAAAAAAAATCCACTGTTTTTTGGACACCAATGATTGCTGGAAATTTCTACGACAAATTCATGATTGGGGCTACTTTTCATAATTTTGGTATTCCAATGAATCCGTTCCAATATGTTGTTACACCAATGTATTCATTTGGTAGAAACATGGTTTCAGGTATGGCAGAAGTTTCTTATTCATTCTTGCCTGCGAATAACATCAAATTATCACGGATCGGACTTTCAGTAAAATCATTTAAAAATGATTCATCCGCAGTTCGTAAAAGTGATGGCGCATATTTAGCACTTTCGCCTTATTGGCTGTTGAAACTTGGAAATCGTAAACGTTCAAACTTCGCTCATTCCCTGTTATTCCAAGGCATTACAAAAGCTACAATCAATGAAGGTACTTTCAACGACTATGTTGGTGGCTTTGAAGAATACGCTATCGATTACCGTTCAACAGATCATGTCGCATCTATAAAAATTAGAAACGCAAATATTTTCTCAAGAGATCAATTAAAAATGGGCCGATTAACAGCTGAAGCGAGTTACAATTACCGTTATCTAAAAGGAAAAATGGCACGTTGGGTAGAGATTCGAGGATTTGCAGGAACAAATTATTTATTTAGAAATCCAACAGGAAACAATACCTATGCATACGGAATGTCCTTAAGTGGAACAGACGGTGCACAAGATTTATTTTTTGAAGATTATTATTTTGGAAGAGGAATGATAGATGGTATTTGGTCGCAACAACGTGCTGAAAATATGGGCGGTTTTAAAAGCACCAGCTATTATGGAACAACAACATCTTGGATGGCAACAGCCAACTTGTACGTTCAGTTGCCAATTCCTAGATTGAAATTCATTGGATATTATTTAGATGCAGGTGTATTTAAAAATGAAATCACAGTAAATTCAGCAATCAACATGGGACTTGCGTTACGCATTTCATCTGCTTTCGGAGTTTATTTCCCATTGTGGATGAGTAAAGAATTGAATGATTCATTTGGTAATTCAAAATATGCAGAAAAAATTCGTTTTACCTTAAAAATGAATATTGTCAACAAAGGATTACGTTTCAATTTATAAAAAATGGCATTTAAAAAAATACCTTTAGCTGTAATTAATGGCTATAATAAAAATACCTTAATGGAAACTTTGGGTATTGAATGTGTTGAAATTGGTGACGATTACATTATTTCAACTATGCCAGTCGACCAACGCAATCATCAACCAATGGGATTATTGCACGGAGGCGCAAGTGCTGCATTAATTGAAAGCATTGGTTCGATGGGTTCGTCTCTTTTACTGGATTTAGAAAAAGAATATCCCGTTGGTTTAGAAGTAAATACCAACCATGTTGGAGGAATAAAAAGTGGAATGGTGAAAGCCGTTGGTAAAATTGTGCATGCTGGGAAAAAAACACATGTTTGGCAAGTAGATATTTTTGACCAAGAAACCAATAAAATGGTTGCAACAGGTCGCTTAACCGTTTTAATCATTCAGAAATAAATGGGTGATGTTTTACACTACCGTTTACCGAACCAAGAAAAAATTGAATTAACTGGTCTTTTTACCGAAGTAACGGCTGAAATTCCAGAAAATTCATTTATTGTATCCGATTTTCAGGGAACAACATGGTATTCTTTTGTTCCAAGCTCAACGAATTCAATTTTTCATTCTGACATTAAGCTGCCTTTGATTATTTCAAAAGAAAACTACATCCAACAAGCTTCCGAAATTGTTCAAGAATTAAACACAACAGCTTTAGAAAAAGTGGTTTATTCACGCATAAAAGAGGCGCAAATTAAAACGACAAATTACAAGCAATTGTTTGATGAATTATGTGATCGTTATCCTTCTACATTGGTTTATTTAATCTCTTCTCCGAAATTTGGAACGTGGATGGGTGCTTCTCCAGAACAATTAATTGTAATTGAAAATGGAAATGGTTCAACAACAGCCCTTGCTGGAACTAAAAAATCAGACGACTCAACACCTTGGGAAAACAAAGAACAAACCGAGCAAGCAATCGTGACGAGTTATTTACAGGAACAACTTCATACACTTAATATTCCTATAAAAGAAATGGATGGTCCAAACGAATTTCAAGCTGGCCCTGTTAAACATCTAAAAACAAATATCCTCTTTTCTTCAACGACAATTCCTCCTATTAATATCGCTAAGAAATTGCATCCAACTCCTGCGGTTAGTGGTTATCCAAAACAAGCGGCACTTTCTTATCTTGCAAAAATAGAAGCACACAATCGCTCACTTTACACAGGTATAATTGGCTTTTACGCAACTAACAACACGCAACTTTTCGTCAATTTAAGATGTTGTCAACTAGAAGAAGATCGCGCATTCATTTATTTAGGAGGTGGATTCACAAAAGATTCAATTCCATTAAAAGAATGGGAAGAAACAGAAAATAAAAGCAAAACACTGCTAAACATCTTGCAAAATCCGTAATTTTGCAAACACATGGTAACAAGTTCAAAAATTAATGTTCAATTAATCGTCCAGCAATGCTTCGAGCAAGGTATGAAACACGTTGTTTGTTCACCTGGATCTCGAAATGCACCACTTGTTATTGCATTTGATGAACACCCAGAAATCCAGTGCTCTATTATTCATGACGAACGAAGTGCTGCTTTTTTCGCATTAGGAATGGCGCAACAATTAGACCAACCAATTGGAATCGTTTGTACTTCTGGTTCAGCTGCTTTAAACTATTATCCTGCAATTGCAGAAGCTTTTTATCAATGTGTTCCATTGGTAGTTCTTACAGCTGATAGACCAACAGAGTGGATCAATCAAGGAGATGGGCAAACCATCGTGCAATCCAATGTATTTGGAAAACATGTGCGTTACAGTGCTAATTTTAGTGAACATGCACAAACGACAACTGAACAATGGTATATTCAACGTGAAATTTCTACCGCATTTGCTGAAGGAATGACATATTGGAAAGGACCAATTCATTTCAACATTGCATTCAACGAACCTTTGTATAAAACAGAAGAGTTTACAAAACATCCTTCTAAAAAAATCACCTTAATTCAAAGTCGTTTTCAATTTTCGAATCAACAACAACAAGCTGCTATCAATGCTTTAGGGTTGCCAAAAAAAATGGTGATTTGTGGTCAATTGCACGAAGACCCTGCCCTACTTGAACAACTGAAAATTTTCGCCAATGATTCTTCTGTCGTTGTTTTGGTTGAAAACACTTCTAATTTAGTTGATCCTAAATTTTTACATTGCATAGATCGCACGTTAAATTCAATCGAAGAAGTACTAGAAGCAGATTACGCACCTGATTTATTGATTACAATTGGAGGTGCTGTGGTCTCAAAAAAAATAAAAGCATTCATTCGGAAACATCAGCCAAAAGAACATTGGAAAATTGGTTTTGAATTTCCGTACATGGACACATATCAAGCATTGACACATTCATTTCAAGCTGAACCGTATCATTTTTTTCACTCATTAAATGAATTAAATTACAATAAGAATACCAGTAATTACGGTTCAAAATGGAAACAATTGGATTATTTAATTCAAGATAAAATGCCGGCATTTTTTGAAAAATGCACGTTTGCAGATATTTCAACATTTGATGTCGTCTTAGATTACCTTCCGGAAAATTGCCATTTACATTTAGCCAACAGTTCTGTTGTTCGTTATGCCCAACTTTTTGACCCAATCAAATCGATTACGTATTGGAGCAATCGTGGCACGAGTGGAATCGATGGGAGTTCAAGTACAGCAGTTGGAGCAGCACATGCTAATCCAGAAAAATTGCATGTATTGATAACTGGTGATGTTTCATTTTTCTATGATAGCAATGCTTTTTGGAACCAGTATTTAACACAAAATTTGCGAATTATACTCATCAATAATGCGGGTGGAGGAATCTTTAAAATAATTGCAGGACCAGATACGTCGAAACAATCTAACGACTATTTTGTAGCACAACACCATCATACAGCAGAAGGTATTTGCCAAGCATTTAACATGCATTATTTTTCAGTTGATTCATTAGAGGCATTAGCAGATAAAATGTCTGATTTTTACACTTACTCATCAGATAACAGACCAAAATTACTAGAGATTTTTACACCTTCAGAATTGAATCCTGAGGCTTTAGAAGCTTTCTTTCACCAATTAAAAATTAATTAAATGGACTTTACGATTCTTTTTACTTTAAACGGATTAATTTACTTGTTAATACTTTCTTTACTTGAGATTGTTTTGGGAATAGATAACATTATTTTCATTAGTATTATTACAGATAAATTACCAAGCGAACAAAAGCGTTCAGCAAGAAATACGGGACTATTATTGGCACTTGTTGTTCGTCTTTTTCTATTAAGTGTTGTAGCTTGGATTATGGGGATGACTAAGCCTTTGTTTGATGTTTATGGAATTGAAATAACTGGACAAAGTATCGTATTATTATTGGGCGGTTTATTTTTAATTTACAAAAGCACCATTGAAATGCACAACAGTGTCAAAGGACATGAAGAAGTTCATGCGCCTAAAAAAGGCGGATTAAGAGCAGTTATCATGCAAATTGTTTTAGTGGATATCGTATTTAGTTTAGACTCTATCATCACTGCAATTGGAATGACCAATGGAATTGCAAAAGAAACTGGAGGAAATCCGTTGGTAATCATTTACGCTGCTGTCATTGTATCTATGGTTGTCATGTTAATCTTTGCAAAACCAATCAGTGATTTCATCAATAATCGCCCTACCATCAAAATGATTGCCTTGAGTTTCTTAGTAACAATAGGCGTTATTTTAGTAGCAGAAGCATTTCATCAAGAAGTTCCAAAAGGATACATTTACTTCGCAATGGTCTTTTCATTAATCGTAGAATTTTTGAATATTCGCATGCGTAAAAATAAAGGCATTGAAAAATGACGCTTGCAGAAGCTAAAATCATATTGGGGATTGATTCATATGAAGATGCATTCGATGCGTTTGAAGAACAATTATTTGCGCTAAAACAATTTTTTGTAGCAAAACCAATACTTCAGACTACTTTTCGTGCAAAACTAAAGAAATTGATTCAGTTGCAAAATGCGGTAGCTGTTTTTGAAATTGATTTTAAACAACCTCTTTCAATTGTTGAAATCAACACATTCAATGACACTAATTTTTCAACCGTATTTGAGCAATTTCAATTAGCAAAAAATAACTTAAAATTAGCAATCAACAGTTCAAATAATCCAATAGAAATTAATGAACTTGTTGAACGTTTAATAGAACTTGCGACGAACTATTATCGCTGCTGGAAAATTAACGCTACTTTTGACACTTCGGCTGTCATTCTGTCAAAAGAGCCTGACCCAATGGAACTTTTAGCTGCAATTCATGCTGCAAATAGTTCAGGAATCAACACATTTGAAGAATTGGCAGAAAATTTGAACCAACAAAACGAAGCAATTTCAATATTGCAACTTGAAGCTGCAAGGTGTTCAATGATTTACGAAAAAGAAAAAGGATGGATGAAGTCTTAGCAAAATTAAAAATACAATTAGACCAACAAGAATGGCCAAATGTCTACTTATTTAAATTCATTGTTCCGAATGAAGATGAACAAGTTGCACAAGTTTCAGCATTGTTTGACGAAAGTGTTGACATGGTTTTACACCCATCAAGAACCGGTAAATATATGAGCTTGAGCGCAAAAGAATTAATGTTAGACGTAGATTCTATTCTACAAAAATACGAAGCAGCAGCAAAAATTAAAGGAGTAATCGCACTATGATATTAATGACCTATTCAATCAGCAAAGTAATAATTGGAATTCTTTTGACTTCCATTACATTGTTAATCCTCGTAATCGCCTATAAAAAATTATTGGCACGTTTAGGAAAAGGAAATCCGATTCAAGAAGACTATTGTGTTCTTTATGGTTTAGAAGAAAACCCTTCATCGAAGGAAGTTTCTTTTTACTTTACAAGTAATTCTGAACGTCACATTGAACTTTCATTATTGACCAACGAATTAACAACACTTCAAATTATTGCTGAAAAAACAGTGAAAGAAGGTGGACACATCACACGTTTTGATACAACTACAATTCCAAATGGCACCTATTATTATTGTTTGAAAACAGACAATCAAAAAACAATGAAGAAAATGATTGTGGCCAATAATTAAGACAATTTGTCTAGAAAAAATAATTGGCAAAATACTTGATTAAAAGATTTTTAAATTAATTTTACAATCGTCAAACGACAAATTATTTATTTAACAAACAAAGTTATGGCTTTAGAAATTACAGATGCAAACTTCGAAGAAGTAGTATTAAAATCAGACAAACCAGTAGTTGTTGATTTTTGGGCAGAATGGTGTGGACCATGCCGAATGATCGGACCAGTAATTGAAGAAATGAGCGCTGAATATGATGGAAAAGCATTAATTGGAAAAGTTAATGTTGACCAAAATCCTGGCGTTTCTGCTCAATTTGGTGTTAGAAACATCCCAACAATTTTATTTATTAAAAATGGTGAAATCGCTGACAAATCAGTCGGTGCAGTTCCAAAAGCACAATTAACAGCGAAATTAGACGCTCTTTTGTAATAAAATCACTTTAAAAAAGAAAACCATCTCATTTGCTTGAGGTGGTTTTCTTTTTTGTACAAAATCGTTTCTTATCTTTACACAAAAAAAGCATGGATTCACTTTTAAGACGTTTAAAATTTTACGGGATAGGATTCTCAATAGGTTTGGTATTTGTATTGATTTTTTTTCAAAATAGAGGATGTTCTTGGTTGCCATCCAATCGAATAAAAAATAGTTTTTTAGACCGTGTAATCGTACTTCCTGAAAATGAAGCGAAAACATTAAAAAAATTACATTTATCAAATAAGGATATTATCAACGTTTTAAATGATGGTGAAGTTGTTTTTTCGAAAAGTTTGAAAAAAGGAACTTCAAAAGTTTACCACCTTGAAAAAGAATTTGACAACAAAGGATTGCTCCATTTCTTTTTCACCCTTCCGGATGAAAGTTTTATTTCTGAAGTACACATCAGTGAAAAAAGTGCGATGCAGGTGAAAAACACTAAAGTTGGAATAGGAAAAATCTTACACTTTCCAAAAGATGATAATTTAGTTTTTGTTGACTCTTCTCAAGTTGTTCGTTGCCAACAAACTGAATTAGGGTTGGTGAATCCAATTGACATATTAAAATTAATGAAACAAAATAGCAGCATTGACTTCTCTAAAACAGATTACAAAGCAACTCCAAAAGCAGTTCAATACATTCAATTTTTTGATAAAAAACACCAATTAATAGGTGCTCACGCAATTTGGTACAAAAACAAAATCAACATTACTGATTTTATCTTACCTTTTAAAAGTAAGTGTCAATAACTATTCAAAATAGCTTGTTAATAAAAGTATTAACAGCTTCAAATCCGCATTCATTGTTTTTATATTTTTGATTTATGGAATTTTCAGCAGAGCAAATTGCAGGTTTATTAAATGGTGAAGTCGTAGGTAATCCTGCGATAACTGTCTCAACCCTTGCAAAAATTGAAGAAGGTCAAACAAATGCACTTTCATTTTTATCGAATTCTAAATATGAAGAATTTATCTATACAACTGCATCAAGTATTTGTATCGTTAATAAAACATTTGAACCTTCAAAAGCGCTTCCTGAAACGTTGACATTAGTAAAAGTTGACGACGCATATGCTTGTTTTGCAAAGTTATTAGAGCTTTACAACAATATGAGCAAAAAACAACCGAAAATAGAACAACCTTCTTTCATTGCTGAATCTGCTAAAATTGGAAGCGATGTTTATGTTGGAGCTTTTGCATACATTGGAGAGAATGCTATAATTGGAAACAATGTTTCAATTTACCCAAATGCATTTATTGGTGATAATGTAACCATTGGCGATAACACCATCGTTCATCCAAATGCAAGTATCTATGTAGATTGTAAAGTCGGTGCGAATTGCTTAATTCATGCTGGAGCAGTCATTGGAGGTGATGGATTTGGTTTTGCACCCGATGAAAATGGCGAATACCAAAAGATTCCTCAAATTGGAAATGTAATATTGGAAGACAATGTTGAAATTGGCTCTAACGCAACAATCGATCGCGCAACAATGGGTTCAACGTTCATCAGAAAAGGTGTTAAAATTGACAACTTATGTCAGATTGCCCACAATGTTGAAGTAGGACAAAACACAGCTATGGCTGCTCAAGTTGGGATCGCTGGTTCAGCAAAAATTGGGAAAAACATTATGATTGCTGGTCAAGTTGGAATTGCAGGTCATTTATCCATCGCTGATGGAACTATTATTTTGGCGCAATCAGGAGTTCCTTCAACAATTCGTAAAAAAACAATCGTCATGGGAACTCCAGCGATTGATGCAGAAGAATTTAAAAAATCCTATTTTGGATTCAGAAAATTACCATATATCTTATCAAAGCTTCGCGAATTAGAAGCTTCTATTAAATCATTAACAAAAGAATAAAATGGCTGATAAGCAACGTACTCTTAAAAGCACTGTTAAATTACAGGGAATCGGACTTCATACTGGTCAATTGGTGAATTTAGAAATTTGTCCAGCGCCAGATAACCACGGTTATAAATTCCAACGTATTGACTTAGAAGGACAACCGATCATTAAAGCGGATGTTGATTTAGTTGTTGCAACAGATCGCGGTACTACTTTGGAACAAAATGGAGCAAGAGTTTATACAACAGAGCATATTTTAGCTGCGCTATATGGTTGCGAAGTTGACAATGCATTGATCAAGTTAGATGCACCAGAAGTACCAATTATGGACGGAAGCTCGTTACTGTTTGTCAATGCTTTTGAAGCAGCTGGATACGAAGAACAAGAAGCTGAACGTAACTATTTTGTGTTAACAGAGAATATTCCTTGGGAAGATCCTGAAAAAGGAACTGAATTTTTAGCCATTCCAGATTCAAATTACAGAATCACCGTAATGGTTGATTATAATTCACCTGTTTTAGGAACACAACATGCTTCAATGTACCATTTAGGTGAATTTAATACAGAAATTGCTAAATGTAGAACGTTTGTTTTCTTAAGAGAATTAGAATATTTAGCTTCCAACAATTTAATTAAAGGAGGAGATTTAGACAATGCCATTGTTTTAGTAGAACGAAAAGACATTCAACAAGAAGAATTGGATCGTTTAGCAAAATTGCTTGGAAAAGAAGATTTAAAAATTTCTATTGATGGTATTGGTGTTTTAAATAGCACGAAATTACAATACGAAAACGAGCCAGCTCGCCATAAATTATTAGACATTGTTGGAGATTTAGCATTAGTAGGTCGACCAATTAAAGCGCATATTTTAGCTGCACGACCAGGACATGCTGGAAATGTTAAATTTGCTAAAATCATTAAAGAACAAATAAAAAAACAAGAAAATCAAGGTCGTTACTTCGATTTAACCAAAGAACCGTTGTATAACATTGTTGACATTGAGGGAATGTTACCACATCGTTATCCGTTTTTAATGGTTGATAAAATCATGGAAATCCAAGAAAACTCAATTATTGGAGTGAAAAACATTACGATGAACGAACCGATTTTCACAGGTCACTTCCCTGGCAACCCTGTTTTCCCAGGTGTTTTGCAAATTGAAGCAATGGCTCAAGTTGGTGGGATTTTCGCTTTAAGTAAAGTAGAAGACCCATATTTGTACTCAACCTATTTCATGAAAATTGATAAAGTGAAATTCAAGCAAAAAATCATGCCAGGAGATACGGTTGTTTTTGAATTATCATTACTTTCACCAATAAGAAGAGGATTGGTTGAAATGGGTGGAAAAGCTTATGTAAATGGTAAAGTCGTTGCAGAAGCTGAAATGTTGGCACAAGTCATAAAGGATAAAGCATAACTATGATCAGTAAATTAGCTCATGTATCTCCGAACGCTACGATTGGCGAAGGTGTTGTAATCGAACCATTTTCAACCATATATGAAGATGTTAAAATTGGTGCACGTACTAAAATTCATTCCAATGTAAGCTTGTATCCAGGTACAATAATTGGTGAAGATTGTGAAATTTTCCCAGGAGCTGTGATTGGTGTTGTTCCCCAAGATTTAAAATTTGACGGTGAATACACAACTGTTGAAATTGGAAATAACACAATCATTCGTGAATGTGTGACCATACACAGAGGTACAAAAGACAAATTAAAAACTGCGATTGGAAACAATTGTCTTTTAATGACGTATGTTCATGTGGCACATGATTGTATCATTGGTAACAATGTGATTTTAGCCAGTTACACAGGCTTATCAGGACACGTAACAATTGATGATTTTGCCATATTAGAAGGAAAAGTCGCAGCGCAACAATTTGTTCACATCGGTGCGCATGCTTTTGTTGGAGGTGCCTCTTTAATTCGTAAAGATGTTCCACCATTTGTAAAAGCTGCACGTGAGCCTCTAACCTTTGCCGGTGTTAATTCTGTTGGACTTCGAAGAAGAGGATTTACAGATGAAAAAGTACGTGAAATTGAAGATTTCTACCGTATATTATACGTTCAAAACAACAATGTCTCCAACGGAATTAAAGCAATCAAAGAAAGTATGCCCGCTTCTTCAACACGCGACATGATTTTATCATTTATTGAGGAATCGGACAAGGGAATAATCCGCGGAATGATTTAAAAATTCTGATTGTGCTGCAGCCATGTATTCGTAAAATACTGTTGTAATTTCTTGTTCCATATTTAAAAAAATACTAGGAGCTTCAATTAATTTATTTTCAAACGAAATACGTGAAGCAACACCCTGACATGCTTTTGTTAATCCTTCAAAATTAGGATAATGGTTCATCCATTTATGGGCTTTTAACTTAGCAATAAATAGCTGAAAATTTTCAGGATATTCTTCCCAGTTCAATGGCTTTGAAGCATAAAAACCAGCTAAATAATCTGTTAATTTCACCTGATGAAACTCATCCCAATTTCGTGCTAAAAGATGGTCGAAATACAAATCAATAGCAACACTCGAAACTTTTGGGAGATCTTGGTATAATTTACGCATTAAATTCACTACCTGTTCATTCGTATCAATGAACGTATCAATAGAACGGTGCAACAAGACACCTTTTTGCACGACGGGAGAATAGCGTTCAAATTGTTTTCCTTTGACAAAATCGCCAAATAAATTTGCATGCATCAACTCTTGATGATCTTGAGAGAAATAGAGGTGTCCTAAAAAATTCATTGTATAAAAAAAGTCCTACAAGGTAGGACTTTCAATTAATATTCGTCTTCGTTGAAGAGAAAATCTTCACGTGAAGGATAATCCGGCCAAATTTCTTCGATATTTTCGTAGATATCACCTTCATCTTCAAGATCTTGTAAGTTTTCTACTACTTCAAGAGGAGCTCCAGTTCTAATCGCAAAATCGATTAACTCATCTTTCGCTGCAGGCCATGGAGCGTCTTCTAGATAGGATGCTAATTCTAATGTCCAATACATAATTCCTCTTTTTAATAATTAATTTTGCGCAAAAGTAAATTTATTTTCAAAGAAACCAAATAATAAATGAAAAAGATTGAAATACTTTTATCAACAATTTCTTCAACTTTACATTCTCGGTTTCCAAGGTTGCTCTTCAGCTCCTAAATCTTGTCCTAATTTTCGACTTAATACAAACAAATAATCACTTAAACGATTGATATAAGTCGGTACAAGATCTGCAACAAATTCCTGTTGTTTAAGATCTATAATAATTCGTTCTGCTCTTCGGCATACACAGCGAGCTAAATGTGTAAACGAAACAGTAGTGTGACCTCCAGGTAAAACAAAAAACTTCATTTCTGGCAGAACTTCATCCATTTCATCCATCCAATCTTCTAACAATTTTACATCTTCTTCTAATAAATTAGGAATTTTCATGTTTGATTTTTCAGGATCTGAAGCTAAACTTGAACCTATTGTAAACAGCCTGTCTTGAATTTCAATAAGTTGTATCTTATACTGTTTGTCTATTGCTTGATCGCGCACCAAACCAATATAAGAATTCAATTCATCAACGGTTCCGTATGCTTCTATTCTCAATGAACTTTTTAAAATACGTGTACCTCCAATCAAACCAGTAGAACCAGTATCTCCTTTTTTAGTGTATATTTTCATTTTTTTTACAATTTTCTAATTGCTGTTGCAATTCATGTATACGTGTTTTTTTGCTCTGTAAGCGAATATTTGTCGCAGTTTCTGTATGGTACCTGTGAATTGTACTCAAGTACTTTAATTGGAATTCTATCCATGTTTCATCATTCATTTCTCTCCCAAAATGCGCCAATTCTTTTCGCAAACGACTAGCGATGATGTAATAATCTGCACGACCCAAATAATCGTGATCAGCATCCACCATTAATTTTTCTAGTTGAGTTGTTGGTTGCACATTAATTTGAGTTGCAGCAATCATTTTACACACAATTGCAATTTGTTGTTTGTTGTAACCAAATCTTGGCAAGTTCGAAGTTGCTAATTGAATTGCAAACGATTCGTTGGCATCATAACAATATATAAATCCAACATCATGGTACAAAGCAGCTGTTTGAAGCAACGTAATTTCTTCGTCTGCAATACCTTCTAATTTTGCATAACGTACTACTGCTTTTTCTACATTTAAAGTATGTGACAAGTCATGGTAAACAATTTCAGCTGGTAACAACGATTTTAAGCGATTTAAAATGTCTTTACGCATGTGATCAAAGTCTACTGAAGGAAGGCCACATTTCACTCTTAAATCAACGGAAGCATACTTTCCTTCTCCATATAAACACCATGCTTGTTGAATACGATCCAAGGTGAACATTTCAATCTGACCGCCACGTTTTTTAATTTCAATCTTCCCTTTTGAACTTAAATTAAAATAAGGATGAACTTCTTGGTAGATATTTTTAGATACTTCAATTAAACCTGGACTCGCACCTTGTTCAGCTCGTGCAGCAATATTTACAGTGTCTCCCCAAACATCAAAACTCTTTTTACTATCACCAATGATACCAGCAACTAATGGACCTTGATGGATTCCAATACGTATTTCCCAAAAATCTTTTTTAAAGGCCTTTGCTACATATTGCTCGTTTAACATGAAATTTCGAATTTCTATTGCTGCTAAACAAGCTCTAATAGCTGGTTCTGGATTTTCTTCTGTAACACCAGCTAAAGCCATATATGCATCACCTATTGTTTTTATTTTCTCCAACTTGTACCGTTGCATTATAGCATCAAATTGTGTGAAATAAAAATCTAATTTTTTCAACAAACGAATTGGTTTTATGCTTTTTGATTTTGTGGAGAAATCGACAAAATCTGTAAAAAGTACAACACCTTTTTCTATTCTTCTAGGCATGAAACCATTCTTTGTATACAAGTCATCTAATACGGTTGAAGGAAAGATATTATTTAACAATTGATTGATTCTTAAATCTTTGTAATACAAAGTTTTATACATATCCACTTTAACCTTTACTAGATTAGGATTCAAGGGCATTTGTACAAAATCTATCGCTCCTTGATGAATACTTTTAACCAATTTAGATCCTGAATCAATTTCAGAAGACATCACCAAAATGTACTTTACACGATGTTGAAATTCTCGTTTTATTTGAGCAATAAATTGTTGAGATGCTGAAAAATCATCGTCGATGTTTAATATAAAAATGCCAATTTCTTTTTTCTGAATAATAGCTTTTGATTCTTCAATAGTTGCAACAACTTGAACATTGTTCCCCCCTCCACTCAATACCGTTTTTAAACCTGCTTGATTTTTAACATTCGCATCAACGACTAATATGTTTAAAAATCTTTCCATTTACTATTCTTTAATACTTAGTCGAGCATCAAATTGCGTGAATGCTTCTTCGATTGTTACAGTTGGATTTACAAAAGAAATAAGGCGTTGAATTACATTGTCAACAATTGCATCCGGACAAGAAGCACCTGAAGTTACAATTACAGACAAAGAACCGTTACTTGATGGCATATAATCATTGAATTCTACAAGCTTTTTTTGATGAATATCGAATGACTGGATGCGTGTATCTGAAAGCAATTCTTGAGCTGTTTCTATAAAATATGTTGGGAATTTTGTTTCTAAAATCTCAACTAAATGTGTCGTATTTGAACTATTATGTCCTCCAACGACAATTGCAAAATCAGCTGGAATTTGCAACAATTCTAGGTTAGCCGTTTGATTGTCATTTGTTGCATAGCACAAGGTATCTCTCGTGTCTGCAATATGATTTTTAATAGTTGATTCACCATATTTGGCAATCATGGTTTGTCTTAAAAAATCTGCAATTTCCTGCGTTTCTGTAGCTAACATTGTTGTTTGATTCACAACACCTATTTTTTCTAAATCAACAGCTGGATTAAAGTTTTCGGTGTACTTCCCTTTAAAAAAGGCATGAAATTCTTCGGAGGACTTTTCTCCATTTATTACTTGTGCTAAAAACTTAGCTTCTTCAATATCTTTCAAAATCAACACATGTGCATTTTTTGCACTTCGTGAGAATGTCGCCCTTGTTTCTTCGTGGTTGAATTTTCCATGCACAATGATTGTATGTTGGTCTACGCCTAACTTCTCAGAGCGATTCCAAACTTTTTCTACAAAAGGGCACGTTGTGTTGTATTTTTCAACACATACACCGATAGATTTTATTTTTTGTTCTATCTCCAGAGTTGTCCCAAATGCAGGAATAACCACAATATCTTCCTCCGTCAATGAATCAAAGGAAATCAATTGATTTCCTGAAGTATCCTGTAAAAAACAAACTCCTCTAGATAATAAATCTGCATTTACATCAGGATTATGAATCATTTCACTTAGCAAGAAAATACGTTTTCCAGGATTCTCATTGATAGCTTTGTAAGCGATTTCAATGGCATTTTCTACACCATAACAAAACCCAAAATGACGAGGAATATAAAACTTCAACTTACCAAAATCCAGAACACTTGGCGAAAAGTCTTTTTTGCGTGGATCATTTATTTTCCTTTTAACCTTTAATTCACTGATAATTGGCGAACGATAAAATAAGGGTATATCGAATTTTTTCATTTGTCTTGTTTTGTACTAATCATTCAAACAATTGGATTGCTTCAATGTTTACCTCTTACAAATATAACTTTTTTGGATAGATTTCTTTGATAAAAAAGAAAAGCTGTTACAGTTTCCTATAACAGCTTTTAAGTCATTTATTACTAGATTAATTTAAGAAAACATTCAATTCTTTCTTATATTTTACTTTGTAACCAAAATTGATCGTTTTATTGTCTTTCGGTTTCAAGTTGATTTTCCATGTCACAATTCCAGATTTAGTTTCTAACACTCCTTTATCTAAAGAAGTTGGTTCGATTAAAATTTCTGGATTTTGCGTAATTGGCAATTGATCTTGGATGATTAACTCAATCGGAGTAGCCTTGTTGTTTTTTACTTCAATCGAATAAGACATTGTACGTTCTTTGCTTTCACCAATGATTCTTTCTTTAGATTCTTTTTTCAATAAAGTTCTCTTAACCAAAATATTAGGATCTTTACCTAAACTTAAACTTAAAGTATCTTCCATTACTGATGGATCTAAATATGTTTCACCAATATACGAACCATCGTAGAAAATATTTGCCTGAGCAGGCACTAGACCCAACTCATCTAAGTTCGTTAATTGCGCAACCAAATATGCAGCATTGTCTAATTTTGGAATACTGAAATATTTATATTCAGCGTCTAAATCTGCCACTTTAATCAACACCATATGCTGTTCATTGTCCGACTTAATTGTGTACGGTAAATCAATCTTAAATTCAGCTGAAGTCATTTGACGCACAACTTGAACAAAATCAGCAGATGTCTTACCTAAATTTACATTATTCAAACTCAATGAATTGGAATATGCCATTGGAGCAGCATCTGCTTCCGCTATTTCAGCCATTCGAGCTTTTGCATTTGCTTTTTGTTGAACCTGTACGCGGTAATTGTTATAATCGATGTACCAAGGATCCAATGAAGGTTTCGTTTTATTTTGATAGGGATTGTTAGTTGAAATATTCAAACGCACATTTTCCCAATCCAAACCAGAATTCTGAAACACTTGTGCTTTGTAAGTCAAGTTAATTTTTGAAGTCATACCATCGCTTCTCAAATCATAACGAGGAACCCAACCTGCATTTTCAACCAAATAAGAAATTGTTAATTTACCCGTTGCGATTTCTTTTGCAGACAACGTAACTGTAATTCTATGAATTGGCTCGTCGTTTTCAGGTTGAATACCATTGTTTTCTTGATATTCTCTTAGCTTTTGCAAACGCTCATCAAGGGAAGATTTCTTTGCCTCTCTCTCCACTTTTCTTTTACGCAATGCTAAAATCTTTTTATTGATCTCCAATACTTTAGATGAATAGTATTCAATCGCCTGTTTAAGTAAGTTAAGCGAATCTGTTACCTTGCCTTGGTTGCGCAACGTTCCATTATTAGCGATGATGGATTTTGCAGTTGTTAACACATCAATTTCATCTTGAATCTCTAACAAATCAAAACCAAGCATTTTCAGCGAATCTTCCACTTGACGAATTTCTCTTCTAATTTTTAAAGGAATTGCAGCTTCGTTGACAACTGTATGAGTAGGTTGAAAAAGTGAATATTTTGAATCTAAGATTACAACAGAACCAGAAGCCTTAACCTGTAAACTGTTTTGATCAATGTATGGAGAAATTCCTTCGATTATAATTTCGGAAATTCCAGGCTTAATAGAATAATTGGCTTTTTGAAACAATTGTGCTCCTTGTGCATAAACCGTCACTTCGGTTATTTGTGCTTTTACAATTTCTTTTTCCGTTGCTTGTGCATTGAATATCAAGGCAACAAACAAGCTTAACATTACTTTTTTCATCTTTTCCATTTTATAAGTTAATGATCGGTACAACCAATTGATAATTTCGTTCATTATTTCAAAAAAAAAAGAGGCAATGCCTCTTAATCTATCAATGCTTTTATTTCTAAAATGATACGTTCTGCTAAATCCATTGCTTTTTGCTCATTTTCACTTTCAGCATAAATCCGAATAATTGGTTCCGTATTACTCTTACGTAAATGCACCCATTCTTTTCCGATATAAATCTTAACACCATCCGTTGTATCAACTTCCTCATGGTTGTAATTTAAAGTCATAAGCATCAAGATATTATCTACGTCTACTTCAGGTGTTAGTTCAATCTTATTTTTAGAGATAATGTAATTTGGATAACTATTTCTCAAAGCAGATACTGAACATTTTTTGTGTGCCAAGTGACTTAAAAACAAGGCGATTCCAACCAATGAATCACGGCCATAATGCAATTCAGGATAAATAATTCCTCCATTTCCTTCACCGCCAATCACAGCATTCGTTTCTTTCATTTTTGCAACAACATTTACTTCACCAACAGCAGCTGCAGAATAAAGCAAGCCACGTTGTTCTGTAATATCACGCAAGGCTCTCGTAGAAGATAAATTAGAAACAGTTGCACCTGGCGTATGTGTCAACACATAATCCGCGCATGCAACCAAGGTATATTCTTCACCAAACATCGAACCGTCTTCACAAACTAAGGCCAAACGATCTACATCTGGATCTACAGTAATTCCAACATCTGCACCAACTTCCACGATTTTAGCTGACAAATCAGTTAAATGCTCTGGCAATGGCTCTGGATTGTGCGGAAAATGTCCCGTTGGCTCACAATACATTTCTTCAATTTTCGTAACGCCTAACGCTTTTAAAAGGGCTGGAACAAATATTCCCCCAGTTGAATTCACCGCATCGATTACAATAGAGAAATCAGCAGCTGCAATTGCATCTTTATCAACCAAAGGCAAAGCTAAAATTGCATCAATGTGTTTTTGCAAATATGAATCATCATTGGTAACCTTGCCTAAATCGTCTACTTCAGCAAATTCAAAGGCTTCCGTATCTGCAATTTTCATCAATGCTTCACCATCGCTTCCAGAAATGAATTCTCCTTTTTCATTTAACAATTTCAACGCATTCCATTGTTTCGGATTGTGACTCGCTGTTAAAATAATACCTCCAGCAGCATTTTCCAAAGGAACTGCCACTTCAACAGTTGGTGTTGTTGACAATCCAAGGTTCACCACATCGATTCCTAAGCCTACCAATGTTGAGACTACTAAATTAGAAATCATTTCACCAGAAAGTCGCGCATCTCTTCCGATGACTACTTTTAAGCGTTGGCCATTATTGCGATCTTTCAACCATGTACCATATGCAGCAGCAAATTTAACCGCATCAATCGGTGTTAAACCTTGGTCTACAGCTCCGCCAATCGTACCTCTGATACCAGAAATTGATTTAATTAATGTCATTTTTAAGAATTTTAATGAAACTAAAACTTATAAAAAACTCTTTTTGAGTTCAATCATTTTTAAACAGGCAATGGCGCATTCAATACCTTTGTTGCCATGAATACCACCAGAACGATCTATACTTTGTTGGATGTGGTTATCCGTTAAGACACAAAATGCAACTGGCATATTGTATTTTAAGTTTACATCTTTAATACCTTGTGTTGTTCCTTCGCAAACAAAATCAAAATGTTTGGTTTCTCCTTGAATAACAACGCCAATTGCAACAACACCATCCACATCTGTGTATTCACATAGGTATTGTGCAGCTAATGGTAATTCAAATGCGCCAGGAACAAAGCGAACCAAGATATTTTCTTCCAAGACACCATTTTCTAACAAGGCTTCTTTTGCACCTTTTAAAAGATTGAGTGTAATTGAATCATTCCATTCAGAAACAACAATGCCGATCTTAAAATCGGCACCATTTGGAACTAAGTCCTTATTGTATTCTGACAAATTGCGTAATGCAGTAGCCATTTATGTTATTTTTTTTCTTTTTTAACGCGTCCAATGTATTTCTCAATCGATTTTTGATTCGCAAATTGAGGGAAATCATCTTTAATTTTCGTGTAACACTCGTTTGCGCCTTCTACATTCTCATTTTTCTCAGCGTGTAAACCAGCTTTGAATAAGTACATTGGTGTTGTGAATTCATTTTCATCCGCTGCTGCAGCTTCCATGTACATGTCAAATGCTTTTTTGTAATCTTTCATTTCGCTGTAACAATCACCTTGTAAACCAAGCGCCATTGCTTTTACGTAAGTATCATTTACATCAACTCCACTTAATTCTTCTAATGCTTTTTTGAATTCTCCTTTTGCCATGTACTGACGTCCTAAAACAAATTGAGCGTTTTCTCCTCCGATTTTACCATCGTATTTTTTAACAACACTTTTCAATTCATCGATCGCTAAATCTGTTGAATCTTTAGAAGCATAATTCAACCCTACCCAGTAAGCATCTTTTGATTTTTCATTTGATGGCCCCCAGATAAACTGACGGTACGCCAAGAAAAGAATGATTAAAACAAAGAAACCACCAACAGAATAAACGATTAAACGTGTTTTCTTATTTGAATTGATTTGACTTTTTAAGTCTTTTAAATTGAAGTTTTCGAACATTTTATGCAATTTTTAGCCTTGCAAAAATAAGTTTTTTTTTGATTAAAAAAAGAGATGTGTGTAAAAAGTGAAAAATAGAGTGGTTTTTTGTTTTTATGACGGTAGATAAATTTTAAATCAATCTATTTTCTTTACTTTTTGTTTTGATTTTAAAGAAAGAAAGGAATACCATGACTAAACAAATTCAACTAAAAACACAAATTACTAAATTGTGAAAATCTAGAAGCAACAAGCCTTTCTTAAAATTATATGGGCGAAGGGTTGAAAACTATCCTATAAAAGCTTGATTTTTTATATTGCAAGCTTAAATTTTGACTTAAATTTGTAACAATGCATTTAAACAGCTTACATCTTACAAATTTCAAGAATTATGAAGAGGCAATCATCGAATTGTCTCCCAATATCAATTGTTTCATTGGTTCAAATGGTGCTGGAAAAACAAACATACTTGACGCTGTGCATTATTTAAGCTTGTGTAAATCTTACATGAACGTGTTGGACCGACAAAACATTCGTTTTGATCAACCATTTTTTTCCATTCAAGGAGTCTGGGAAAAAGATGCACAAAACATTGCTATTCATTGTGCTGTTAAAGTTGGAGCTAAAAAGGTTTTTAAGCGCAATAAAAAGGAATACGAGAAATTGGCAGATCATATTGGACAGTTTCCAGTTGTGATGATTTCGCCTTACGACCGTGATTTGATTTCTGAAGGAAGTGAATTGCGCAGAAAATGGATGGATGGCATCATCGCTCAATTCGACCGAGAATATTTGGAAAACATTCAACGCTATGCTAAAATCCTGGAACAGCGTAATGCCTTGTTGAAAAACATGTTCCAACACGGACTTTTTGACCGAGAAAGCATCGAAGTTTGGAACGAACAATTGGTTACAGTTGGTAATCAAATCCATTTGAAAAGACAAGCGTTTATTGAAGAGTTCATTCCTGTATTCCAAGAACGCTACAATTACATTGGTTTGGAAACGGAAGAAGTTCATATCTCTTACCGTTCACAATTGAACGAAACTTCGTTTGAGCAACTATTAACGGATTACGAACGCAAAGATGCATTAACCCATTATTCCAATGCTGGGACGCACAAAGACGATTTAGTTTTCACCATTAAAGGTATGCCGATAAAGAAATTTGGTTCTCAAGGTCAACAAAAATCGTTTATTATCGCTTTGCGTTTGGCGCAATATGATTGGCTAAAACGCCATTTGAATGTTCGGCCAGTGTTGTTATTGGACGATATTTTTGATAAATTGGACCAACAACGTGTTTCGAAATTATTGGAATTGGTTTCGAATCAGTATTTTGGGCAAGTGTTGGTGACGGACACGGATTTAGAACGCATCCAAACCATCTTTAAGCTTCACGCGATGGAAAGCACCTTGTTTACTGTAGAAAATGGAACCATCGAAACTTTAGTACTTTAATTTATGGACGAACGTAAACGCTCTTCAAACGAAACACCGTTAAAAGAACTCATTGATAAATTAATGAAAGCTTACCAATTGGATGGTAAACTTAATGAAATGAC
>JAHEIL010000030.1 GCA_024639405.1 Crocinitomicaceae bacterium
CCTTTGGAAACGTAAATTTGTAACATCAATAAAGGGGGGCACAACGTAAAAAATTAGTGCCAAATGTCGTCAAGTCAAAAATCAAACTTCTCGCTGGTTGTTTACATCAGCAGAACAAAAGAAAAAAAGAACGGTGAAGTTCCCGTTCTCATGAAAATCAACATCAATGGAGACCGTGTTGTGATGCAGCTCCAGCGAAGTATTCAGCCCAAAGATTGGGATCCTAAACGCGCCAAGCTAATTGGTCGCTCGCACGAAGCACGTGAATTCAATGAGTACATTGATTCCGTTATTACCCGAACGCGCCAAAAATACAGCGAGCTTATTACCATGCACGATACCGTTACTCCGCAACTTTTGCGTGATGCAGTACTCGGAGTAAACACAGCAAAAGCCAAAATGATTATTGAAATTTGGGAAGACCACATCGAAGGACTTCGCAAATTAATCGGCAAGGAAAGCACTGTCGCTACTTGCCAAAAGTACAATGCCGCTAAAAATCATTTCTCAAATTTCCTAAGGATCAAATACAAGGTCAGTGATGTGCCGATAAAATCTATCGACCATTACATGGTGACGGAATTTGGAATGTATTTGAAAACAGAAAAGGGTTGCAATTTTAACACCACCAACAAATTCCTTCAAAATCTTAAAAGGATCACCTATCGCTGCCTTCGCCACGGTTGGATATTAAAAGATCCATTCGCAGGCATCAGTCTAACCATGAAGGAAGTTGACCGCCCCTATTTAACAGAGGACGAATTGAAATCCATCATGGAGTACACTTCGTCATTTGATAGGTTAACCAGGGTAAGAGACTTTTTTGTGTTTTCATGTTTTACTGGTTTGGCTTATGCGGACGTGAAAAAACTCAAACGCTGCGAAATCGAACGGAATGAAGCTGGCTACTGGATTAAAACCAAAAGGCAAAAAACTGGTGGTCGCGCAAACGTGCCTTTATTGGACGTTCCAATGCAAATCATCCACAAGTACGTTCAATTGGATTTGCTTGAAGCAGAAGACCTCGTATTGCCCATTTTAAGCAATCAAAAGATGAATGCCTACCTCAAAGAGCTGGCAGACTTCTGTGGCATCACTAAAAAGTTATCCTATCACATCGCTCGCCACACGTTTGCAACTACGTTGACGATGATGAACGGCGTACCAATTGAAAGCGTAAGCAAAATGCTAGGACACAAAAACATTACAAGCACCCAGCACTATGCCCGAATCGTAGATAAAAAAGTAGGTGAAGATATGGAGCGACTATCCTCCAAAATAGGAAGTCGATTAGCAATGTCGTTTTAAACTTAAAGCCCTGGAAACCCCAGGGCTTTTTTTATACCCAATTAGACCAGTTTAGAAAATGGAAGAGAAATTTAAAATAAAATCATACGGATACGGGGAGCTAGCGCAAATGTATTTCCCGAACATATCAAAGAAAAGTGCCAGTGCTCAATTGCGCAGATGGATCAAAATAAGTGACACGGTTTTACCGATGCTAAAAAGCTTTGGTTACAAGCCAGGTAATCGTTTATTGACCCCAGTCCAAGTAAAAGTTATTGTGGAGGAGTTTGGGGAGCCGTGAGGTTATTAAACAGATCTGGTTTGACATTTGTGGGGCAAATTTCAATTCAAATGTGGTTGCGAATCACTATTTGATACTTTAGCATTACCAATACTTTGCTTTGGTTCTTCTTCCTCTATCGTAATATATTTGTCCATTTTAGTTTAGTTTTACGTTAGCATGTTTGCTTATCTGCATTATATTGATTGGCTTTGAGCGGTTGGGGAAAACTTTGAAAGTTCCACCAAATGCTTTGGCTACTTCTTTTTCATTTGACCAATTTTAGGAACTATTGTAATTAAAAATCTTTGATTTGCAGTCCCTATGTCTGGTTGTGTACGAGGAATACCTTTTTCGCCACTACCAGCAATTATAATTTCACAGTTTTTCAATTTGTCTAGCCCGATGTTGTTTGATTCCCAGAATTTAGTCAATGACTGTGCTCTATGAAAACTTAAATCTTCGTTACCACTCCAATTGTCTTTTGATGCTTGTCCCTCAACAACAATTAAGTATTTTATATTATCTTCTTCGGGATATTTTAAGATTAGATTTTTTATAGTCTGTCCTGCTTTTAAGAGTTCGTTTCTCTTGTCGGGAACAATTTTTGAAATGTCTGCACTACCCACAGGATATAGGAACTGCATATTTAAAATATGTTTTTTATTTACTTCGTCATATTTGAAATAGGTTGTATCAATATTGTTAATGGTCTTTTCAATTTCTTTGATTCTGTCGAGTTCACGTCCCTTTTCGCCAAGTTCTCCAATAAGTTTGTTTTGCATTGTATATACCAAAACAAATAAAACTAACATAACGAAGAACAGACTTGTCATTAAGTCTGAATAGCTTAACCAAAAGAAGTCTCTCTTTTTTTCGTTTGATTTTGCCATTTTATTTCTCTGTTGGTATTTCTATTTTGCTGATTGTAATTTTCAAATCTTTGATTGCATCAATTAAAGCCTTGTTGGTTTCTATTGATTGTCTTTGAGAATCTTTGAAGTCATTACGCATATCAACAATTTGATTTTTCAAAATATTAAATTCATCTTTTTGAATGGATGAATTTTCAACAAATATTTTGATAGCGTTTTGTATTTCGTTGATGCCAGTAAAGAAATTGTTATTGCTACCGATAAATGATTGAATTTGGTCGGTTGAAGTTTTGAAGTAGTTATTCAGTTCCTTGTAAACTTCCTTTACATCTTGGTTTAACTCGTCAACCTGTGTTCGCCAAATTTCACGATGGTCGTTGATTGTTGGAAAGTGTTTTTCTAATGAATCTTTGAATTGTTTTTGAAGTTCAATAGTCGCTACCGAATTATTACTGATTGCTTTTAAGTTTGTATTGAAGTCTTTGAATTGTTCAATTATAGTGTTCATTTCATCGGCTACTTTTTCCGTTTTGTCAACGTAACCGTTTAAACCTTTTTGATAGGTCTGAAATTTTTCCAAGTGTTCTGCTGATTCTTTTAAGTCTGCAAATACCTCTGCTATTTTGGTTGCTGTTCTTGTTAGACTTAATTTATTTATTTCCTCCAAAACAGATTGTTGCTTACTCAAATTTTCATTAAGCAAATTTCCTGAATCTTTGTAGTCGTCCATGTTTTCACCAAACTTTATAATAAAGTGGTTTAAGACATCTTTGAAACTTCCAAGTGATTTTGAAACACCAATATTTAAGAAAGGCAATAATTCTCTTTGAAGAAAATCGTAATAATGATTTTTATCTGTGTCGTTTTTGTAGGCGGCTGGTTTGTATGCTAATGCTGTGCTTATAACTGTAAATGCCAAACCAACCAAACTGGCAACCATTGCAGCTATAACACCATGTAATAATTGTCCAATGCTATCTGATGAAATTGTAGTTGTTGTACCTTCCGTTGTCGCTGAAAAATCAATGCCCGACAAACCAATAATGATACCTACAAAAGTTCCAGCTAAACCAATGTAAAGCGGAACATTTATTAAGTTGCCAATTTCATTATCAACTTTGTCTAAATGCCTTTCACAAGTGTCTTTTAAAATTCCAAAATCTGCAGATGCTCCTTTGTTTTTGCACAAATAAGCATTTGTAGATTTAATTACTTCGGCAAAATGTGCATGATTTGATTTTGTTGAATTTGGAATAACAAGTAACTCAACTTGTTCAGCATCCTCTGATTCTTCAATTATTTGCACTTCATTTGAAAGAGTGTCAAGATAGTTGTCGAATAATTCAGGGTCGCTTAATACGGCTTTTGTTAGTGTGAACTTCTGTATTTTGATGTCCTTGAATGAACTTGGGAAAAATCGCTTATAAGAGATTATTTTCTTGTACACGTTCGCAAATACAAATATTTGTAAGCCAATTAATGCTATTATAAATATGATGTCAAATTCCATAATTCTTACTTTTAAAACAGGGTTGTTTGATTGTTATCGTTATTTTTTTTGGGCTTAGTTGCCTTTTTTCTTTTTACTTCTTTTGGTGGTTCGCTTTCAATTGGTCTGTTTTTTCTTTCAATGAGTTCTTTGTATAAATCAGCTTCTTTAGGATAATTATTTTCCACAAAAGCCTTTACTAAAAACGCATGAGATAATGGCTTTTTAGGATTAAGAACATCACAATTTGTTTCATAGTCTAATAGAACAATGTCTTCCTTTTGTGATGCTTCCTTTAGCCTTTCAAGTATTTCCGAAACCTTATTTTCTAAAACCCACAAATAGCTTGGTAAGTAGATTTGGATTCTTGCATCAATATAACTTAATAGCTCTGTTCCATTAATTCCTTTTCTATGCCCTAACGGCTTACCAAATTTGCGTACTGTTCTTTTGATATTTTTCATTGTATCATTTAAGAACATTTCTTTGTCTATGTCTGCACTTTCAAAAACTTTTAGAGCTTGCCAAATTCCCTCAACTGATTTTGCAGTTTCGTTTTCTGAAAAGGGTATTGGTATTTCTCCATGCGGATAAAATGGGCTTAATTTTACTAATGCCGTTGGTGCTTTAGAAGTAACATCAACAATTTTGGCATTTGGATATTTTGCCAATAATGTTTTCTCTTTTTTCTTTCTATTATCTATGAATATCATCAAGCAAATTCTTTTATATTGGTAATGAATTCAGCAGGTATCCAGGTTTTAACCAAGACTTCTGCTTGATGAAGTTTTTTCTCTGTCGGTGTTAAACCAAAATAATTTCTCGGAAACAAATCAAATCGCAATGTTTCAAGAAATTGAAATGTATCATTATTTTTATGTCTGCGGTCTGCCGCATTCATATCGGAAAATCTGGTATTCTCAAAATAGCACACTTCAACTGATACCTTTAATAAGTATGGCTTTGTAATTCTTCCCTCATTCATTGCAACGTGTTTCATAGGGTGGTCTTTTATGAAACTTAAACGAACAAAATCTTCAAGTCCAAATTCTTCATCTAAACTCCTTCCTAAGGAACTGTTTCCAGTCATTGGTATTACAATATTGTTTCTATCGCAATAATACCAAGAAAACAAACCTCCATTTTCTTTTATGGACTTTAGATTAGACTGGTCTGTAAAATGATATAGTATTGAAATATTATTTTCTTGAAGCACTCTTTGAAAATCTCTCCAATTTGCTTTTTTACTTAAAAGGACTTTTAATCTATTTGCTTTGGCATTTAACTTTTCTTCTTCTGCCTTTTTTAAAATTACTTCTTGTTCTCTTTTTATTTTTAACTCGATAAATCGTTTTTCCTCTTGTTCTTTTATAATTTTTGCTTGATCAGCTTGTCTTTTTAGAAGTTCTTCTTCTTGTCTCTTAAAGTTTTGAAGTTCCTTTTCTTTATATTTTTCCTTTGCTTTGGTCAGTCTTGCCAATTCCTTTTGGAGGTTTGGTTTTATAGAATTGTAAAGAAGATTTATTAGTATTTTGGCTTCTGCAAGCTTGTTTTGATTAATAAGATTTTCAAGAGTTGAGAGTTTTTGTTTTATCTGATTTTTATAAATCTCCTCTTGTTTTTGTTTTATATTTTCTCTGGTTGTGTGCCTCCGAAGTGTTGATTTTTCAGATAATAGCTTTTCAAGTTGATGAAACGATTTGTCAAATGCAGAAATAGAGATTCTCGAAAGTTCAATTTTGTCATCACTTTTATTTTTTTCTAAAAGATTTGATAAAAACTCAACCCGTTTTTCAATTGCTGATGTGTCTGGGTAGTCAGCAACTAATATTTTTGATTCAGCATAATCAAGAACAGCTCTTTTTTCTTCCAATATTTGCAGTTCTGCTCTTAATTCATACAATTCATATAGTCGCTTTTTGCCCTTTTTATTTATTGTAACTGATTGTCCTTCCAGTTCTACAAATTCGATAATACTTTCTGCTGTTTTCTGTTTGGCAATTAAGCTAATCAAAGTTGCTTTTTCAGTTTCATTTTCGGATTCAGCAATTTGTGTAAATATTTCAGTTGTATTTATGGTTCTTTCCAATACGGTTTTTTCTTCTGAAATGATTTTTTCAGTCGAAGGAGGTCGCTTTATAAAGATGCCTCTGAATTGTCTCCATATCTTTTTTAGAAACTTCATTAATCTTGTCGATGTGTGTCGGGGCAAAAGCAAATTTGGTGCAACTTTGATTCGGCTTGTGCGGTGGGTTGCACCACTTCTGATTTTACCGAAGCGTTGCCTTTTTCTTTTGTCATATTTCTTCCGTTCGTTTGTTGCACAGTTGTCTTTTTAAAATGTTATAAAGCGGTTTCCCCTTTTTTACTGCATTGAATTAATTTGTTTAATAATCATATAAAAATTTTGCAGAATTATCGTGAAAATTTGCAAAAAAAACGCCTCGCGAATATAAAATATAAATTTGATTAAATACACATTTTGACTCTATATGTCGGAATGTTTTTAAACATCATAGAACTTCTTTGGAATCAATACAGATTTACACACCCTCTCCCGCCTTTTCCACAGTTTTTCATTTTAGAAGTTTGTATCCTAATCGATACATGACTTCATGCAACATCACACACATACTGCATTATTTACCACTGTTTCGGGTGTTGTCGGTGGCGTTGGCAAAGCGATTTCCGCTAAGCCTCTATTACTGGCTATTACCCTTCCTGGTTTAACTACGGTTATAATTTATGCCGCGGCGTCTGCCGTTGCTGGCTACGTGGTTAAGAAAATCCTGGATGCTGGTTCTCGCAAGCTCAACCAATTTTTCAATCAAAAATCTGCTGACGACAATGAATAAATTGGTTGGCATAACACTAGGCGCAGCTGCGGTTTATGGCATAATCAGGTTACTGAAAATGCAAAACGTAGGTGATCAAACCAATATCACAATGGTGAATCCTCGTGTTCATGCTGTCAATTTAGGTGGATTGTCGTTCCGCACGGAAGTGGCGATCAATAACCCATCGAAGGATTCGGTAAAAATTACGAAGCCCGTTGTAAGTGTAAAAAGTAAAGGGAAATTGTTGTCTCAATCCAATGCGGAAAACAAAGAAATTATCATCAAACCGCTCAGTGTTACTCAGATTGATACCATAGAGCTTCAAATTAATTGGATGACCCTTTCAGGGCTTATTTCTAACATCGTTACAAAGGTTCCAGCGGTGATTACCGCATTTAAATCAGGGAACAAAAAGAACTTGATCGACCAACTCGGAATTCCGATTACCATGTCCTTTTCTACCTATGTAAATGGACTGTTTTATGAATCTGAACCTAGCAAAATTATCTAATGAGGGCACTCGCACATATACCAAGCAAAACTGTTACAAGTGGTTATCGTGCCATCAAGGATGGAAGCCGCTACAATACGTATTTCCCACCACCTGATGAGCGTGACCGTGTCATTATCAAGGATGGAGAAGTAACGGATACTGTTGAGTTAATGGAGAAAGTCGTTTGGAAATACCTTGACGACACCAAGCGAATCGCTCCATTGCTCATGCGGCCTTCCACCCTCGAGACCTGCAAGGCTATCTGGGAGTTCATTCACAACTTTATTCAGTACAAGCTAGATCAGCGTGGATTAGAACAGCTCAGAAGACCAGCCAGATCATGGGCTGAAAGAGCTACGGGTGTTGACTGTGACTGCATGAGCATTTTTACCTCTAGCATACTCACCAATTTAAAAATTCCACACAGTTTCCGCATCACCAAGTATAGTCAGGATTCATGGCAACACGTGTACGTGATTGTGCCCATAGAAGGCAGCAATTACTGTGTGATTGATGCTGTGGTTTCTGAATTCAATTATGAAAAAAAATACACCGATAAAATGGATTACACAATGAATCTAAAAGGCATAAATGTAGCTGTACTTAGTGGCATTTCAGGAAATGACCACTATGAGGCAGTGATGGCAACTTCTCTTTCAGGCATTGGCCTGGGAGCCACAACCAATCAATCAG
>JAHEIL010000002.1 GCA_024639405.1 Crocinitomicaceae bacterium
CGATTTTCCAACATTTGGACGACCTACTATTGCAACTATATTACTCATTTTTTTCTTTTCTTATTGTGATGATTTTGGACTGAAAGACGATAAGAATAAATCTTTATTCTCCAAAATTCTTCACCCATAACTCAAAACTTTTAAATCCAAAACTTCTTAATATCCGTACTTTTTCAATTTATTCTCCGTTGAGCGCCAATCTTTATCCACTTTCACAAATGTTTCCATAAACACTTTTTGATCGATGAACTTTTCAATTTCTAAACGCGATTCACGGCCAATTCTTTTTAACATTTCACCGCCTTTACCAATCAAAATTCCTTTTTGAGAATCTCTTTCAACAATGATTAAAGCTCGAATTCTTGTAATATTGGGTTCTTCTAAATATTCTTCTATTTCTACTTGACAACTGTAAGGCACTTCTTTGTCGCAATGAATAAAAATCTTTTCACGTATGATTTCTGATACAAAGAAACGCATTGGTCTGTCAGACAATTCCTCTTTATCGTAATAAGCAGGATTTTCAGGAACCAATTCTAAAATTTTTGCCCAAACAGAAGCAACGTTAAAATCGTGTAAAGCAGAAACTGGGTAAATCAATGCATTAGGCAATTTTTCTTGCCAGTACTCGTAACGCTCAGTCACTTTTTCTTGATCACTTAAATCAATTTTATTAATCAAACACAAAACAGGCACTTTCACTTTTTGAATCTTCTCAAGCGTTTCTTGATGATTCATTTCGTTTTCTTTTGTATCCGTAATGAAAATTAATACATCTGCATCTTTAATGGAAGCGTTGACATATTCCATCATTGCTTCGTGCAATTTATACGCCGCATTAACTACTCCTGGTGTATCCGAAAAAACAATTTGATAATCTTCATCATTTACGATACCAAGAATTCGATGACGCGTCGTTTGCGCTTTTGAAGTAACGATGGAAAGCTTTTCACCTACCAACCGATTCATCAAGGTAGATTTACCAACGTTTGGACTACCAACAATATTTACGAAACCCGATTTGTGAGACATTTACTGAAATTTAGGTGCAAAGGTACGGAAAATTTTAGGGATACGAAATTGTTATTTTTAGATGGGCTTAGAAACAAAAACAAATTGCTTAATGAACAAGAATCCATTGTTCAACTTGTTGTGTTTCTGTTGTTAAAATAAAACGATACCGCTCGCCTACTTTTAATTTTCTGCATTTAAAATAGCCGGAATATGCTTGTCCTTTTTTACTTCGAATCGACTTTTTTAGGATGCTTTTTCCAGTTGAATTTAGAAGCATAATATCCGCTTTACCCGTTGATGCATTCATGAATTGAACATTCATTTCTTTTTGAAAAGCATCCGCATAAACGTGAAGTTGTAAACCATTGACACTTTGTGGGTTCAATTGTCCAACTGATTGTTTGTTTTTCTTCAAATAAACAGGGTAAATGTATGCGCTCGCACTACTTTCAACTCCAGTATTGATCCAGAAAATAGCAGCTGCTGTACTTTTTATTCCTCCAAAAATTGAACCTAACAACAAACTATCGCCTGAAAAGTCTTCCAGAAGGAGTACATCATTCGCTGATTTTTTTAGTAAAGGATTTGGAATAAATTCAGCTGCAGAACCTAAATAATGGGGCATTTTGATCGGCATTTTGAACTCAGCTAATTGTCCATTAGTTGAACTGCTAACTCTGGATATGGTTGAAACAAATGGTACATCTGTATCCATCACGAGCGATCCAAGACTATCCGTGTAATTTGCAATTCCTCCAAAAAACAAATTGTGCATCGCTTTCGTTTGAGTATCAAACAACGAAATTGAGGCGCTGTGATAATGGTTGTAGTATTGAGCAAATGTTGGTATTCCATGGAGAGAAGTTGGTTTGATTTCAACCGCATTTAAGTATGGAATATCCAACTCTTCTTGAAAAACTCCAGAAAACGCAATGATTTTTTCTGTTCCATTTTGATCAATTTGAGGCAATACATTAAAATCTCTTCGGTGCATCGATTCTTGACTGTATAAACTATCGACAAAACGATATTTCAATTGATGATCCGTGAATCCTAATTCAAAAACCCGAACTTGGTTGGTATAGACTTGTTCAAAGGTCGGATTATTCATTGGGTTGTATCGACCATCAAAACGGTGTCCTCCAACCAAATAATACAAGCCATTCATCCGTTGCAATTGCCCTCCTGTAACAGCAAATTTCTCCTCGTTAATTTGTTGAAACTGATCATTTTTTAATGGGGTTCCAGCGATGATTGTCTGAATAATTTCAGAAACATTACAAGCTATAATTGATGGAAAAGTTATGTGATCGTTTTTAGTGTCGCTGAATCCATAACCTCCTATTAAATACAATATTTCGCCTTCTTGGTAAAACTCCATGTTGGTAGACGAAAGTTGCTCTCTCAATGCAGGATTTAAAAGTGTATCCGTCATTGCCCATTGTTTTTTGGCTATTGGATCAACAACAAACAACTGTGTATTGTGTCCTACTTTGTTAAATGATGCCCAAGGTTGTCTGCGATGTAAGCCGTCTAAACGCCCTCCAATGATTAACCATTTCCCATCAGCTTGACCAAAAGCAAACGATTGTAAACCACCAAGTTTTTCAATTTTAAGAGAGTCCAATTCAATGGAATAATTAAACGATTGCGCATGTGATTCAACTTGAAATAACAACAGCAATAAAATGAAACACAACCTCATTAATACTAATTTTTTACAAAAGTAATGATAAGACTTAGAAGAAAAACATAATCATTCTATTGTGTAACTTGAGTAACAATTGGTATCGGATGGAATAGTCAATTTTGTAAACAATTAATTCAATTATACCATGAAGAAAAATTTAGGCAGTACAGACAAAGTAATTCGCTACATTTTAGCAATCGTAGCACTATTCATTGGATTTTTAAGCGGAGTTAGTGGATTCGTTCAAGGAATATTCATATCCGTAGCTCTAATTTTAATCGGAACGAGTCTTCTATCGTTTTGCCCTTTGTATGCAATTGTTGGATTAAAAACTTGTAAAAATGAACAGTAAAAATCAATTAAAAAACGTAAATTTGAAACACAATTTTTTAGCTATGAAAACTCTATTTTTCTTACTTTCCATCATGTTGTTTGCTTGTGGCGGAACTAATTTAACAGATGGTAATACAGTCAATGCGCAGCAAACACAAACCAATTTGTCAGCGAAAGAATTTTCAATGAAAATGGAACAAACACCAAGTGCACAGATCATAGATGTAAGAACTCCAGGTGAAGTCGCAGGTGGTTTTATCAATAATGCAGTTAACATTGATTACAATAGTGCTGATTTTACATCAAAAATAAATCAATTGGATAAAAACAAACCAACATTCGTTTATTGTTTAAGTGGTGGAAGAAGTGGTTCTGCAGCAGCTCAAATGCGTTCTGACGGTTTTAAAATCGTTTATGAATTATCGGGAGGAATTATGAAATGGAATGCTGCTGGTTTACCTTTGGTTACCAAAAATCAAACACCTAAAAAACAAGGGATGTCGATGAGCGAATACAAAGAACTGACTTCTTCTGATAAGATTGTATTAGTTGATTTTTATGCTGAATGGTGTGCGCCTTGTAAACGAATGAAACCATATTTAGAAGAAATCGCAAAAGAAATGAACGCGACAGTTACAGTTGTTAGAATCGATGTTGATCAGCATCCTTCCTTAATGAAAGAATTAAAAATTGAAGAATTACCTGTTTTAAGAACCTACAAAAAAGGAACAATGACTTGGGAACAAAAAGGGTTCATTGAAAAAGCAGAAGTCGTTAAAAAATTAAATTAATTATTCGTTTACTCTCATGAAAATCGAACAAATCTATACTGGATGTTTAGCACAAGGTGCTTACTATGTAATAAGTGAAAACGAAGCGTTTATCATTGACCCATTACGAGAAGTTCAACCTTATTTGGAACGTTTGAAAAATGATGGTGTAAGTTTAAAATATATTTTTGAGACACATTTTCATGCCGATTTTGTTTCAGGACATTTGGATTTGAGTAAAGCAACTGGAGCACCAATTGTTTACGGTCCAAACGCACAACCAGCTTTTGAAGCAATCGTTGCAACGGATGAGCAAATTTTCACCATCGGTAAAGTAAAAATCAAAGTCTTGCACACGCCTGGTCACACCATGGAAAGTTCAACTTTTTTATTGATCGATGAAAACGATAAAGATGTTGCGATTTTTTCAGGTGACACGTTGTTTTTAGGTGATGTAGGTCGACCTGATTTAGCGCAAAAAGCCGCAGACATGACGCAAGAGCAATTGGCTGGTTTATTGTATGATAGTTTGATGAATAAAATCATGCCCTTGAGTGATGATATCACAGTTTATCCTGCGCATGGTGCTGGTTCTGCATGTGGAAAAAACATGATGAAAGAAACGGTAGACACCTTGGGCAATCAAAAGAAAATGAATTATGCATTAAACCAACCCAATAAAGAAGCATTTATTGCAGCTGTTACGGATGGTTTATTGCCTCCTCCTGCCTATTTTGGTTTCAATGTTGCCATGAATAAAAATGGGTACGAAAATTTTGAAACAGTTAAGAAAAATGCAATGACTCCTTTGAGTCCTGATGCATTTGAAACACTTGTTGAAGCTTCAAGCGCATTAATTTTAGACACAAGAGATAGCAACGCTTTTAAAAATGGTTTTGTGCCTCAAGCAATTAATATTGGTATTAAAGGTGACTTTGCTCCGTGGGTTGGTGCATTAATTGGTGATGTAAAACAAGAAATTGTTTTGGTTACAGAACCAGGAATGGAAGAAGAAGTGATTACGCGTTTAAGTCGTGTTGGTTTTGATCATGTATTGGGTTTCCTTGAAGGTGGACTCGAAGCATGGAAAAATGCAGGTAAAGAAGTTGATACCGTTCACAGAATCTCTGCAACTGAGTTTGAACAAGAATTCAACGCTGAAAATTCATCCGTGATTGACGTTAGAAAAGAAAGTGAGTATGTTGCTGAACACATTGAAAATGCCTATTGCAAACCTTTAGCTGATATCAATGATTGGACGAAAGACATTCAACCAAATGAACATTTTTTCTTGCATTGTGCTGGTGGTTATAGAAGTATGATTGCAGCTAGTATTTTACAAGCAAGGGGGTATAGAAATTTCACAGAAATAGAAGGTGGCTTTAATGCCATTGCAAAAACATCAATACCAACATCTGATTTTGTTTGCCAAAGTAAATTATTGAATTAATCAATGTTGATTGCTGGGTACATTGCTTCCATTTTAATTGGGATTTCACTTGGATTAATCGGTGGAGGTGGTTCAATTTTAACCGTGCCTGTATTGGTATATTTGTTTAAAGTTGACCCACTATTAGCAACCGTTTATTCTTTATTTGTAGTTGGGACAAGTAGTATTGTAGGAACTATCCAAAAAAACAAAGACGGTTTAATTGACTTCAAAACTGCTGTATTATTTGGAATCCCTTCAATTTTATCTGTTTTTATAACCCGAAAATTGATCGTCCCTTTAATTCCTGACGCGTTGGGTTCAATTAATGGATTTGAAATCTCAAAAGGGTTTTTGATGATGCTGTTTTTTGCGAGCTTAATGATTGCTGCGTCATTTTCAATGATTAGGACTAACAACAAGCAAACTATAACAGAAAAAGGTCAAAAAAATTATATAAAAATCGCCATTCAAGGACTTTTTGTAGGAATGATTACAGGTTTGGTTGGCGCAGGTGGAGGATTTTTAATAATTCCAGCATTGCTACTTTTGTGTCATTTACCGATGAAAAAAGCGGTTGGAACGGCATTGCTAATAATTGCAGTAAATTCACTTTTTGGGTTTTCAGTTGATTTTTATTCTGGAGTAAAAATAAATTGGACCTTGCTTTTAACAGTGACTAGTTTAGCCATCGGAGGGATTTTTATCGGTAACATGCTCTCGAAAAAAATTGATGGCAACCAACTCAAAAAAGGATTTGGTTGGTTTGTACTTTCAATGGGCGTTTATATTATTTTAGAACTGTTACTCCACCACTAAGCGAAGAATGCTTAAAGCATTGGATTGATTTCTAGCCAATACTGTATATAAACCTGGTGCTAATTGTACGTTCCATTCAGATATTCCATCAGGAAATTGCTTTTTATAAACCGTGCTTCCAGAAACATTGATGATTTCAAGTCCGAATACGCTTGAATTGAAACTTAAAACTTGTTCTGATTCAATTGGATTTGGTGAAAGTGTTAAATTAAACGGCATTGATTCTAAAAGTCCCAACGTACCATCAAAACCACAAGTTCCAGCTGTAAATTCATTTAAAAGAAAATGATCTCCTGCAGGAATTCTGCCTGAATTCATCGTTGATGGATACCCAATTTTAGCCCAATATTTTGGCAAAATATAACTCGGCCGTTGTTGGTAACAATAAGAAACATCACTCAAACTTACTGTACCTGAAGGTGTAACAACATTCTTATTGTTATTGCCATATTCAAAATGATTCGCCCCTTGAATGGTATAATTTACTGCACTATATGGAAAATTAATATTGGGGATTTCATTGCCAATGAAATTTTGACCTGGTGAAGTGTTGTCACTAAAAAAAATTCCCCATAAACTTGCTCTATTTCTAAAAAACGTATTGTTTGGTCCATTTCCGCCGTGCGAATTATCAATTACAATATTTTGACCATCATTTTGCTCAAATAAATTGGCAAAAACATAATTCCCGTGTAAAACCATATCACCAGCAGAATTACTAGGTAAAAACGCGCTTCCTGTCCAAAATGGATTGATAGAATAATTATAACTAAACACATTGCCGTTAGCACCTGCTTGCAGAATCATTGAATGACGTAAGTGGTCAAAAATGTTATCGTAAACGCGGCATTCATTCGTGCTGAATTGCAACATGACTCCATAACCTCTTCCGCCTTCACCGTATTCAAACGCGTCTTTGAAATAACAATTATTGATGGACAAATTCGAACAATTACTCGCTTCGATGTGAGCAAAAGTTGTATTCTCAAACGCAACACCCTTCACCCATGAATTGACAGTGTAATCAAAACTGATGTTACTCGATTGTTCTGGAGCTGTATTATCAATTCGTTCAATCTTTAAACATTCAACACCTGTATTTTTCACTGGAACAATTCGTCGGATATAAGGTGTGCGTTGCATTAAATAATCCATGCGCATTTCTGAAGCCAACGTCAAGGTATTACCAGTAATTGCTGTAATTTGTGTTAATTGCCCTACACTTCCAGCAGCCCAAGCAGTCGTTGTTAAATCCATATCATTTTGCTTGAATTGAATCCAATCTCCAACCGAGAAAGCAGCTGTATTTGTAACAGCAATTTGATGCGTTCCTTTCAAAGCAGCTTGTGTTAATGAACTTGTGTCGCTCATAGGATAACCTGAGGCGTAAAATGAATGGCCAGTATTTTGGTGTTCAATTCTAAAAGTTGTTTGATCCGCACCAGCTCCTCTGATAATGAAGTTACTACGCAAATAAATCGGAACGGTAAACAAATAGGTTCCTGCTGGAAAATAAACAATTGTTGGACCTTGATAGGCAATCATCAAAGAACCTAAAGGATAATCATTCGGTGTCACTCCATCTGCTACAAAACCATACGTTGAAGCATCTACCACCGTAAAACCTTGTGTTGTCGTGTCTTTTATTCCAGCTACATTCCAATTTACAGAGCGTTGAACTGGTAACACCTGCGCATATGAAAAAGAAAGAAAAAAGATGATGATGAATATCGAACTAAATTTTAGCATAACTAGGAACTTTTGTTCAAAGATAGGTGAAATGTATGAAATGGAAAAATTGACAATGAATGATTAACTTGTTTTTCATATGATTGGATTATGATAAAAATTACAACATTGCAATATTGTAAAGAAACCAGATCAATCAAGGGTTTCAGACGTGTTACACCAACCGTTTTTCTACATTACTTTACCATCCATAAATGTGGGAATCAAAAAAAAGACAATTACTAGGTTCATCATAAAATGTTTTTGTAACATATCCTGAATTCAAAATATCGCTAACTGTTTCATAGCGACCTTGATTGAGTTTTTCAGAAGTGCAACATAAGGTGTAAATGCGCATCCCTTTGTAACAAACAATCGCTTTTCTTTGTTCCACAAATTGCTTGAGGTAACTTTCAATAATTGTAGAATTCCCAACGTTTTGCGTTTGATTTTCACGACCCTCGTATATAATTAGTTGATTCAATCCAAATCCATTCTTCGCATTTTCTAGCTGATTAACAGCAACTTTATACCGATTTGAGGAACCTGAAAAATAACTCACCAAATTTGAATCCTTATCACTGTAATAGTCCAAAGATCTTTGAATACTTTGTTGGCATCTGTTTAAATGCAACGAAATAGAATCGATCGCTACCGAGATGGTGTAATCACCTTTTGTCCAAACACCCATGCGCGAATTTGGCTTTTCACATGACAATTCGATGACCCATTCAGATTGGGATTGTACTGAAAATGTTAAAAGAAGTAATAAAAAGGTGTAAACAAATTTCATTCACCGAAAATACAGAAAATGAAATTAGCAAAATACTTATAAATTGATTTAGTTCCTTTTATCAAAATACGTTGAAGTGAATCCATTGGACTTCATGATACTTAATAGTTCTTCCCATGAATCCATTTTTTTGATTTTTAGATTATAAAAATTCCTCGCTAAAAACTCATAAAATAGTCCCACATTGTAATAATATTCTTCCACTTTGATTATGCTAATACCTCCTAATAGATTCTTTTGAGTTTGTATCCAATTTAGCATTTTTGTGTCTAAATCAATAAACGTAATATGGTCTTTTGGCTTATAAATCGCTAAACTAGAGGTTAAATTTTGCTTCGTTTCATTATGTGTGTTGATTAACATATTTAACTTATCATTTAATCTAATTTGTAATTCAAGTTGATCTTTTAAAGAACGAAAACTTGAATCTTTATACAAAGTGTTTTCTTCTATCATTGAATTAAATTCTTTTCCACTTTGACTTTTTAGTTTGGATATATTTGATTGATAGTTATACCTTTTTCTTGAAAGTTGTAATTTATATTCTTCTAGTGAAGTTAATACCAATTGAATTGCTTTAGGATTCTTATTTATATCTTGAATAGAATATACAATGGGTTGATTGATTGAATCCACAAGTGATTTCATCTTAGCATTTGCATCATTCATGAAGCTCAAAATTAAACTAGCTGTTTTGGTAGAATCTTCAATCCGTTTTTGGTACACATAGTTTGTGAATTTTTTATACAATTCTTCGTGATAAATTACAGGTGCTTTAACAGGATAATACAAATATTTCGCCGCGCCAATGTTCAATTGTTCTAAATCATTTAATGGAGCAATCATTTTTTTATATAGAATTTCAAGTTGTAATTGCTCACTGCTATTAAATTTACTGACGTTGTCTATATTGGGTATTTTATCAATATTTGGAACAATAGTTGCAAATAAATCAGAATTAATATGACTATAATTTGTTTTCATCCATTGATTATTATCCAATCTTATTTGTGGAAACTCTATTGAATTTAAGCCTCCAATAAAAGGATAACATGCCAAAGGATATTGATAAAATGACTGCCCTTTTTGAGGAGCATTATTCTCTTGAATAAGTGTCTTATAAAATGACACATAATCCATTGATGCCTTCGCTAATTCATCTGGAATTTCACTCGTTAAATCATTTTGCAACCCTAAAATAGCACATTCTCTTCTTATAAAATCTCCTATTTCATTTACATCACTATGTTTCTCTATTATTTCATCGATTGTTTTATATGTTGAAAAACTTCCAGAATTAGAAAATAAGATTTCACCATTTGACAAGTTACTGATAACAATACTCACGAGTGAACCGTTTTTATAAACTCTTGAATCTTGATAAGGAACTTTATTTAAATCGTCATATTCTAATTTAAAATTTCCGTCAAAAAAACCTTCTTCATCAAAAAATGTATTTAATTTATAAAGATGCTTTTGACCATCTAATTTCTCTAAAACATCTATTTTCAATGCTCCATAAATTAAATTATTTTTAAACTGACCTGTTGCATTATATCTATCACCGTTAGGAACATTTAAATTTATTTCAAATGGCCCATTTAACTTTCCATTTTCATAGGTTGTTTTGACAAAGGATTGGTTATTATCAGAACCCGTTAATAATGTAACCCATTGTCCGATTCTTTTTCCATTATTAAAAGATCCATTGATTGAAATTAATTTGGGTTGACACATTGTAAATGTTTGCTGCTCATCTCCAAAATATTCCGAATTCGTTATAAAAGTAAAACGTTCATCTTCAGCAGAAAGATCACGATCAATGTTTCCTTTAAATGAAAATTCTCCATTGTAAATTCTTTCAGAATTAGAACCTGTAGAATAATGATAAGTTGCTTCACCGGCATAATAAATGTAATTATGTTTCCATTTGTACGGTCCCTTGTATAGTTGGTCTTGACCTAATAAAAAAGTGGATATTAGGAGAAAAATTGAGAAAATTATAAGATGTTTCATATTAAAAAAATAAAAACGTAAAAAACCCTCAGAACAATAAATTCAAAAGTTTAAAGGTTGGTTGTAAAAAGTAATCTAATTAATTTGAAAGTTGCAAAATAAAATGATTTATTCTCTAAGGCAACGAACAGATAAGCCAAGTGTTTTATTTCGGCTATTTCTGACTACATTACCTCTTCCGTAAATAAGAAAGTGGTACCATGCAAATTTTTCAGAATACGTCATCGGATACGTTTCCGAACTCCACCAATGAGCTTCGTAACCTAATTTGATGAATTTTCCATTGTGGATACGAACCCCACCTGGAAGACCTGAATATCCGCTTTCGTTGGTTCCACTGCCAGGCTTTCCAACATTCTCGGCCCATAATTCAGCAGATTTCATTTTCTGTCCTGCAACACTTTCTCCGCCAATAAAATCAAATAAACGACTCCAATCTACTTCAGAAGGAATTTTCCAACCATCGGGTGCTAAACCACGTGGATCGTTAACAGCAAACCAATTATATAATTTACCGTATTTTTCACCATTTGCTGGGTCATTATCGTAATAACACCAAGCAGGCTGTCCTTTTTCACCTACTTTTTTCCATTCCTCTTCAGATTTTACTTCTGGAATAGGGTCTCCATTACGAAATTTATCCACATTCAAATTTTCAATCATCCAAACCTGATTGCCAATTTTTACTTCCTTGTGACCACTGCTACAACTAAATAACAATAATGCTGATAGTACGAAACCACTTAAAATCAAACTTATCTTTCTCATTTTTTTATTTTTTTTTCAAATATATCTTTGCCTATTGTCAATAATTGACAAACAGAATATACCAATTATTCCTCATTTAAGTTGTTATTTCTATTTTTAGAAAATGAAAACACCCCAAGAATTAGCCGTAATTATTTTTTCTTTTTTAAAAGAAAAACCGCATACTGTTGAAGAAATTTATAACCGATTAGTTAAGCTTGAAATAGAAATTTCTAAGCGAAGTGTCTATCGATATCTAAGTAAAATTGAATCCTCTATTTTAATTGGCAGCAACCAATTAGAAATTGAACAAGAAGAAAAAAACAAAAAAACTTATTTTATTCGAGAAAAATTAAAATCTGATAGTATAACAGATGAAGAATGGATTAACTTCATCAATAACAATTTTTTGTTTCAAGCACTTTTTAATGAAACAGATGCAGAAAAACAATTAAATGCTAAAATCAGCAATTTCATTAAATCCAATGCTTCTTTAAAAGCACAATTACTTTCCATTTTAAATGCCCAAAAAGAATATTATCATGTGTCTAAATTTGGTGAGTTACAGCTCTCTAAAAAAGACAAAAAGAACTTGTTTAAATTCATGTTTTATTTTTCTCAAAATGCCTGTTTAGAAATTATAAATTACTCAGATTCTGTTTCAAACAATCAATACATACCTGAAATAAATACAGCATTAATCCCATTAAAAATATGGTACCATCGAGGAAATTATGCGTTTAGTTTTTATTCATTAAAAAATGAAAGATCATATACCATTGAAATTGATATGATTGATGCTATAGGCTTTTCAAAAGAAAAATACGACAAATCTATTTTTTCAGCTGAATTAGAAAAATTGAACAACAATTCGTTTGGTTATCATTTACCACTTGTTGATGGTATTCATAAAGTCATATTAGAATTCCCGCCAAACCCAGGTGAACATATTTTAAACAGGTTTTGGCATTCCTCTCAAAAAATGGAAAGACTTTCGAATGGTAATGTATTGTTAAATTTAAATGTGGAGATTAACATTGAGTTACTTGGTTGGATCGCTATGTGGCTTGACAATGTAAAAATTATTGAACCTGAGATACTGAAAACTCAATTTAAAAACAGATTATCAAATATGTCTGAAATTTTAGTCAATAACTGTGCGCCAATAAATAATGGATAATTCATTTATATGTAAAACACGTCCAAAGAATTATTCCGTTCGTCAAAATACCAACAAAATTTGAAATAATTATAGGAAAACTTTGTATTTCAAATCCATAAAGCATCCAAATTAATGCGCCTAATACAATTATAAAATGGGTACTTTTAGAGACATCTTTGGCACTTTTTCGTTTGAAAATTTTTATGATTTGAGGAATACTTGATAATCCCATCGAAACTCCAGCAATAGATGTGAGGAAAGATAAAATTGACATAAATTCAAAAATAGTTTTAACAAAAAAAGTCACCATTACTGATGACTTTTTTCTTTTGTAGCGAGGACACGACTCGAACGTGCGACCTTCGGGTTATGAGCCCGACGAGCTACCAACTGCTCCACCTCGCACTCTATTCATTAACACGAATGTTGAATGCGGTACAAATATACTACTTTTTTGTGTATTGGCAAGAATTAATTGAAAATAATGTGTTTTTTTTAGTTTGTCATTCCTATTTAGACCTTACTTTTGTACTAAAATTGATTGTTATGTTTAAACGTATTGCCAACAAAATTGCGGTTGCTTATTTCTTGTTAATAGTTATTCTTTTGAATTCATGTGCTCCTGATGAAAAAGCAACATCAGAAAACAACCAAGAACAAGTACTGAATCAAGCGCTATTTAACGGTCAGCAAGAATACACTTCTAAAATGGACGCAATTGATGCAAATGAACAATTGAAAAAATTGAACAGTTTGTCCTTTACAAATAATGCAAAATCTACCGCTGAAGCAATTGCATACTTGGATGAAAAAGATACGGAAGTTAAAATTATTGAGAAATTTAGTGATGCATTAACTGGCAACTATGGAACTAAAACGTTTTACATTGAAAATGGTAAAGTCTTTTGTGCAAAAGAAGTCTATTTTGACGCTCAAATAAGTACACCTTCTTTTGTAGAACGTATTACTTATTTCAAAAAAAATAACCAAGTTAAAGCATCAATAGAACGCTACGCTGCGTATGAAGAAGACTTGGAACAAGCGCCATTTAAACTTACATCAAAAAAGAAAATTTCAATTGATCGCGCCCTTTCATTGTTAAATCATACAGGAGAATTTGAAACTTCCTTTCAAGGGTTTTTGAACCACAACAACATGGATTTCATTTTAGTTGGCAAGAATACTCCAGATGGGTTTACTTCTGCCCTATCGATTCAAACACAAGATGCAACCGTTCATTATTTGCAAAAAAATGAACGTAAAATGATTGGTTGCATGTTAGACGTTAGCCATAACTTTATTGTAGATGGAAGCGGAATGACATTTCAAGTCTTGAATGAAATCTCTATTCTGAAATAACAATTCAAGCAACTGAATAAGGATAAGCACGTTATTATTTCAACTTGTTTTCGTTAAAAATGTTAAATTTTTATTGCGACTCGTTTTAAAAATTGATATTTGCGAACTTTTAATTTATACCAAAACTAAAAATGAAAAAAACACTACTTTGTTTCATCCTTTTATTTTGTTCATTATTTTCTACTTCCTTAGAAGCACAAGAAATGAAAATTTCAGGAACCGTTTACGATTCTTCGGGTGTAAAACCTTTAAAAGATGCAGTAATCATGGCTGTTCGAGTAAAAGATTCTTTGCTATTAAATTTTACACGTTCTAAAGAAAACGGAAGCTTTAATTTAACTGGTTTTGAACCCGACACCTTGTCTTTAATTATTTCACATCCAAATTTTGACGATCGAATTTTCTACATTTTTGGTAATAAATCCAATTATGAAATTGAGATTGCAACAGCGCGTTTAAATATAAAATCAAAAGAACTAGCAGCAATAACCATTTATGCCAACAAAAATCCAATTTATTACAAAGGTGATACGCTAGTTTATGTAGCCGATTCATTCAAAGTAGCTGAAAATGCTGTTGTTGAAGATTTATTGAAAAAATTACCCGGCTTGAAAGTCGATAAAAACGGTAAAATCACTTCTCAAGGAAAAGAAATAAGTAAAGTATTGGTGGATGGTGACGAATTTTTTGGAACGGACCCAACAATGGCAACAAAAAATTTAGCTGCCAATGGCGTTGAATCTGTTCAAGTCTACGAAAAGAAAAATGACAATGCCAAAGAAGGAGAAGATGAAACCATAAAAGTACTCGACTTGAAATTGAAAGAAGAAGCCAAAAAAGGCTATTTTGGAAAAGTTTCTGGCGCCTCAGACATGGGATTATTTGAGGACAAACCTTTTTATGAAGGAGAATTATTACTCAATAAATTCAATAAAACCCAAAAAATATCTGTTTTTGCATTGGGTTCAAATACCCCAAAATCTACTTTAGGATTTGGTGACATGGCAAAATTTGGCTTGAATGAAGAAATGGAAAATAGCGGTATGACTATGTGGGATCAAAATTCACGAAATACTTCTGGAATCCCACAAACTTTCAAAGCAGGTGTTTATTTCAATGACAAAATCGGTAAGAAAGGAGAAATCAATGTTAATTACACTTATTACAACCAACAATTGACTGCTAAATCAAATAGTAAAACGCAATACTTTTTAACAGACTCAACGTATTCTTCTTTAGATTCAATTCAAAATACATCTCGAAGCGAAGCTCATAAAATTAATTTAGCTTATAATTTAAAAATAGATTCTCTAACATCTTTAGAAATTAAGCCTGCTTTATCATACAATTTAGGCTACTCAGACAACCGATCTAACAATTCATTCATTGGTGAAACAGGCATTCAATCACTTAATACTTTGGTTCAAAATGAAAATGATTCCAAAGGATTGACGAGTAATACAAAAATCACGTTAAATCGTAAGTTTAAAAAACCTAAAAGAGAATTAGAGTTAAAATATATCCTAGAAACCGAAACAAATGAAACAACAGGTAAACTTTCAAATCGATCAACCTATGTTGCTTCCGTTGATTCTATTGCTCAAAAGAAAATAAACAACAACTCTAAATACGATCATTTTTCAACTGTTAGTTATTTTGAACCATTGACTAAAAAAATCAAATTGAAGTTTGAATATACCTACGAATTGGGTAAAACGACGCAAGACAAACAAACACGCGACTTTTACACAGGTAGTGTCAATACCAATTTTTCAAACAATTTTGAAAACACGCGCATTCAAAATAAAGTAGCCCTTGAGTTTATTTACGACAGCAGAAAACACAATTATGGATTTGGTTTAGGTGCCAGAAACATTACGATAGACAATACAAACTTACTATCGAATGTGACGATCAACCAAAATATTAATAACTTATTGCCGCGCGCTTGGTATGCTTATAAACCTTCACAAACTGCTCGCCTTGGGATCAATTATTACACTAGTTCTGCGCAACCATCTATCAATGAATTACAACCAGTTCAAGACAATACCAATCCAAACAGGATTCAAATTGGAAACGCAAATTTAAAACCTAATTATACCCATGCTATTCGAATGAATTTCAACAATTGGAATGCTGTGACTGGAAGATATGTTTGGAGTGGTTTAAACGCTTCTTATGTAAACAGTGCATTTGCTAATTCTTCAGTATTTAATAGCTTTGGACAAACGATTTCTCAAACTGTCAATGTAGATGGTAACTTTTTCGGTAATTTATATGCAGGTGCTGGCTTTCCGTTCTTCAATCGTAAATTAGAAGTTGCTCCAAATATTAATGCAAGTTACAATCGCTACACAAATATTATCAATAATGTAGAAAATATAACTCAAAACACATCTATAGGTGGTGGAATTACAATTGAATTCAAGCCTTCTGATTCTTTATCGATTAGTATTTCTCCTAATTTTGGATATACTTCACCTAAAAGCTCGTTAAATAGCGTGTCAAGTAAACCTTATTCTACAAATGAATATACTGCTAGTATCGAATGGACAATTCCATTTAACTTCAAAATTAAATCAGATGCGACTTATTTAATGAATTCTAATTTGGCAGCAGGTTATAATGTTAATATTTTTATTTGGAATGCTGAATTAAGTCGGTCATTTACAAAAACTAGAAACTTAATTCTATCTGTTCAAGGAAATGATATTCTAAATCAAAACAAAAGTATCCAACGAGAAGTCAATGGAAATAGAATCACTGATAATTTCACAACCCTTATTTCGCGTTATTTCTTATTGAAAGTGACGTATAAATTTAATAACAATAAAACTAAAGAAGATGATTTCCAAGGCTGGCATTAAACTATTCGTAGCGTTCTTTCTGATTTTTGGTATTACAGTTCAAGTTACTGGCCAAATAGCGCATGCTGGAAGAATTGTATTTGAACGTAAAACAAACTTATTAAAGCGATTCAACGACCCAAGAATGCGTAATTTCATCGACGAAGATCATAAAATTAAACTTGAAAAATTTGAGTTGTTATACAACGATACGTGCTCTGTTTTCAGACCTATTATCACTGATGAAGAAGAAGATGGAATGAGTTGGTTAACTACAAAAAACACCTATTATCAATTTGAAAATTCTAATACCAAAATGTCCTTGCTTTCTTTAATCGGTAAAGAGGTTCATATAAAAGGTGAAATTTCTAAACGCAATTGGACCATTACTGACAACAAACGTACAATTGGAAATTACGAATGTAGAAAAGCGATTTACCAAAAAAATGACTCTACACGCATCTATGCTTGGTACTCGTTGGATATTGCACCTTCGGTTGGACCAGAAGGATTTTCAGGTTTACCTGGGGCAATTTTAGGATTGGCAACAGAAGACGGAGGTATCATCTATTTTGCAAAAAGTGTGGAACTAATTGAACCAAAAAAAGAAATACTAACGTACACACAAGGAAAAAATAAAACCTACAGCATGCAAGAATTTAAAGAAAAAATTGAAAAAGATTTTGGATCTCAACCATGGGGAAAAAATCTATTCAATGATATGTTCAGGTGGTTGTAACTTATGAAAACAAAAAATCCCGCATTGATAATCAACGCGGGATTTTTTTATGCACTTATAAATTATTCGTTTTCTGCAACTACCTCTTTTACCTCTGGTAAATGTGTTTTCAATAAATTCTCAATTCCAAATTTCAAGGTAGCAGTTGATGAAGGACAACCCGCACAAGATCCTTTCATCAATACACTAACAACACCATCTTCAAAACCGCGGTATTCAATTGCACCTCCATCATTTTCAACAGCAGGACGTACAAATTGATCCAATAAATCACGAATAGCATCATCAATTTCATGCGCTTCATAAACTTTTTTTGGTGTTTCATCTTCAGAAGCAATCTTTGGAGTTGGCATTTGAACCAATACATCTTTTCCTTCAGAAATAAAATTTTTGATAAATTCTCTTAATTCCATTGTTATGAAATCCCACGGAACATTGTCAGTTTTAGTAACTGTTACAAAATTAGCAGCAATAAAAACTTTTTGTACAAATGGCAATTGAAATAATTCTTCTGCCAAGGGTGAAAATCCTTTGGCGTCTTTTGCAGAATTAAACTCTACAGAATCTCCCGTTAAAAGCAAATATTTATTCGCAACAAACTTCATAGTCGTTGGATTTGGGGTCATTTCAGCGTAAATTGTTACTGGTACATTCATAATTTGTTGTTTTTTACAAAATTACCATAAACTTTTAGCTTGTGCAGAAATTTCAGTGATTAAATATATTTTTTTTAATAGAAAAAAGAACTTAATTTTGTACTATGAAATTGTTGAAAAACAGCTTGATTTTTTGTTTAATAATTGTCACTTTCATTGGGACAATTGGAGTCAATGTGTTTTATCATTCATGTAGTGAAGACGGCGTTTTTACTGCTTATTTCATCAATACCAATACACATTGTGAAGCAACAGAAACCGTTGAAGCTGTTCCAATTTGTTGTCGAGAAGAAATTAAAAAAGAAATTTCTTCAAAACAAGCCATTGAAGAAGACTGTTGCAACGATGAGATTTCTTATTTCAAAGCATCACTTGATTATTTTTCTACGTTTGACATTAAAATCCCTGCAAAAAACTCACTTTCATTGCTTTCGATTCCTGAATGGAAAAGAGTCTATTCCATCTCAACAATTGGAACATCTCTACACTACGAAGACCCTCCACCGCTTTTAAAAACAGGGAGAGAAATCCTACTCAATAAACAAGTTTTTAGATTATAATTTAATTCATTAGCCAATTAGTTAACGAATTAATTTATATAAACAATGAAACAATTATTATTATGTATTGTCTTCATTACTACCTCTTTGGAATTATTTTCTCAAGTTAGAGGTTTTGTATATGGAAACGATACCATTCAAAAAAAAGCACTAAAAGGTGCTACTTTATTATTGCTAGAAGAAAAAACTAAAGTCATTACTTCTGAAGATGGAGCATTTGAGTTTATTTTACCCAAAATTCTCCCGCAAACATTGGTAATCAGCGCAAAAGGCTATTACAGTGATACGGTCATTTTAACTAAGAAAGACCGCTTTAGTGCCTTACAAATTGTTTTATACGCTGAGAAATTATTGCCTGAAGTGGTGGTTGCTTTTCGAAAAGCTGATCACGGTATTTCCCGACTTAAAACATTACATGTGGAAGAAATAAACAGCGGTGAATTAAGAAAAGCTGCCTGTTGTAACTTATCCGAATCTTTTGAAACAAATGCATCTGTTGATGTAACTATCACCGATGCAGTTTCTGGTGCTAAAAAAATTCAATTACTCGGTTTAGATGGTGTTTATACTCAGATCCAATTGGAAAATATTCCAGTTTTAAGAGGCTTGGAAAGTTCTTTTGGTATTACATCTATTCCAGGAACTTGGATCTCTTCCATTCAAATCACGAAAGGAACTGGGACTGTTGTGAATGGTTATGAATCAATGGCTGGATTAATTAACCTTGAACTTAAAAAACCTGATCAAAGTGAACAATTTTTTGCAAATGCCTATCAAAGTGCTTTTGGACGATCCGAATTGAATCTTAATAATTCCATAAAAATTTCCTCAAAATGGAGTACAACTTGGTTTTTACATGGTTCTACAATGCTTGGGAAAATGGATAGTAATCAAGATAATTATTACGATACTCCCTTGTTTAAGAATATTACAGCAATGAATCGTTGGTCATTTCAAGGTTATAAAATGGAAGCTCAAATTGGATTCAATGCCTACCTAGATGAAAAATTAGGTGGCGAAATAAATGCACCAAATCCATACCAAGTAACTACAAATACGAAGCATTTGGATGTATTTGCAAAAACAGGGTTCTTTTTGAAAAAGCCAACTAATTCAATTGGTGTTGTTTATGCGCTAAAACGGCACGATATCTCAAGTAAATTCGGAAATAATGCCTTTAATGGAGTTGAAAACAGAGCATATATCAACGCACTATTTGACGGAATTATTGGTTCAACCATTCATAAAATAAAAGCTGGTTTTAGTGCTAATTTCATTCAATTACAGCAACAAAGTAATTATTTAGAAGACAATCGAATAGAAATTGTTCCAGGTTCTTTTTTGGAATACACATATTCAGGAATTCGCTTAACAGCAGTTTTGGGCGCACGTGTTGATGTACACAATTTATATGGCGCACAATTTATTCCAAGATTGCATGCGAAATATACCTTGAATGAATACATGGATTTAAGATTCACTGCTGGAAAAGGGTGGCGTGTACCCAATTTTATGATCGATAATATTTCATTAATGGCCAATTCGAAATCGTGGGTTAAAGCATCCGAACTTCGTCCAGAAAAAAGTTGGAATATTGGGACATCTCTCGTTAATAAATTTAATTTATTTCAACGTAAATCAAATCTAACAATAGATTACTTTTTCACTTATTTTGCCAATCAATTAATTGTAGATCGAGATGTCAACAGTGCTTTTATCGTTTTTAAAAATGAGCAAAACACTTCTTATTCTTCAAGTTTACAAGTAGAATTTGATATCGAAATTGTACCGAGATTGTCACTACGATTGGCCTATAAAAACTTATTGATTCGAGCAAGATACAATGGGATTGAGCAACAACAAGTGATGGTGCCTACACACCGATTTTTAACAACGTTGAGTTATGCATCAAGAAATAAACGGTGGGAATTCGCCTCAAGTCTTTCTGTATATGGAGCAATGAGGTTGCCAAATTTCACCTTGAACAATGTGTTGTACACTAATGAAAAAAGTACTGCATACCCAATTATTAATGCACAAGTAACACATATATACAAAAAATGGGAGTTTTATGTAGGAATAGAAAACTTGACTAATTTCAAACAAATCAATCCAATTATTGATCCAGCTAATCCCTTTGGCTCTGATTTTGATGCCACGCGTATTTGGGGACCAGTAATGGGAATAAATGCATACGGAGGTGTACGATACACCATTAAAACAAAAAAATAAACGATGAAAAAATTACTAATTATTGGCATGATCTGTTGTAGTTCAATTTACATTCATGCTCAGGAAAAAGAAGCTGCTATTCAAACTGTAACGATACAAACATCTGCACAATGTGGAGATTGTGAAGAACGAATAGAATCTTTATTAAATTACACTAAAGGAGTGAAATTTGCAGAATTAGACAATGACACAAAAATTGTTACAGTAAAATTTGTGTCCAAAAAAATAACAGTGAAAACAATTTGTGAGAAATTAAACGAGATAGGATATGATGCTAACGAATACAAAGCTCCGAAAGCAAATGTGTTAAAATTACCGAAATGCTGCCAACCTGGTGGAATGGAAAATTAATTTTAAAGAATATTGAAATAATTAGAAATACATCAATTGATTAGCCAATATTTTTTTAGTAAATTCGCACTACAAATTTAAAAAACAGATAATGTCATATTTATTTACATCAGAGTCAGTTTCAGAAGGACATCCTGACAAAGTTTCTGACCAAATTTCAGATGCGTTAATTGATAATTTCATGGCCTTTGATCCTGAATCAAAAGTTGCTTGTGAAACATTGGTTACAACAGGATTGGTTGTTTTAGCTGGAGAAATCAAGACAACTACTTATTTAGATGTTCAGTCAATTGCGCGTGAAACGATTAAAAAAATCGGATATACGAAGTCTGAATACATGTTTGATGCTAATTCTTGTGGAATTATTTCTGCTTTGCATGATCAATCTGACGATATCAATCAAGGTGTTGACAGAGCTGCTGCAAACAATGACTTTGAATCGAAAGCAAATGCACAAGGAGCAGGAGATCAAGGTATGATGTTTGGTTATGCTACAATTGAAACAGAGAATTACATGCCTTTAGCATTGGATCTTGCTCATAAAATCTTACAAGAACTTTCTTACATTCGAAACAATGAACCTGATTTGATTCCATATTTGCGTCCTGATGCTAAATCGCAAGTAACAATTGAATATTCAGATGATAATATCCCTCAACGTATAGACACAATAGTTGTATCTACACAACATGATGATTTCTCAACTGAAACAGAAATGTTAGCTAAAATCAAATCGGATATTGTCTCAATCGTTATTCCACGTGTTAAAGCAAAATTAAAACCAGCTTTACAAGCGTTATTTAACGATCAAATTACTTACCACATAAATCCAACTGGTAAATTTGTTATCGGTGGACCTCACGGAGATACTGGATTAACAGGTCGTAAAATCATCGTAGATACTTATGGTGGTAAAGGAGCACATGGTGGTGGAGCATTCTCAGGAAAAGATCCATCAAAAGTTGACCGTTCTGCGGCATATGCAACGCGTCACATCGCTAAAAATTTAGTTGCAGCAGGTTTATGTGACGAAGTATTGGTTCAAGTTTCTTATGCGATTGGTGTTGCTAAACCATGTGGTTTATTTGTAAATACATACGGAACAGCTAAAGTTGATATGACAGATGGTGAAATTGCACGTAAAGTAGAAGCAATCTTTGATATGCGTCCTTATGCAATTGAACAACGATTGAAATTACGTAATCCAATCTATTCAGAAACTGCAGCATATGGTCACATGGGTCGTAAAAATGAAACAGTAAAAAAATCATTTAAAGCACCAGATGGAACCGTAAAAGTAGTAGAAGTTGAATTGTTTACTTGGGAAAAATTAGACTATGTTGATCACGTTAAAAGTGCATTTAACATCTAATCTCAAATAATTAAATAAAAAAGGCGCTTATTAAGCGCCTTTTTTTATGCAAGCTAGTTTTCATTCTATTTTCAATAAATGAGGAAGTTTCTTCTTAAACTTTTCTAATCGCTTTTTAGATACTAGCTGAATATATCGGTTGTTTGGATTGTTTTTTTCGTAATCTTGGTGGTAGATTTCTGCCGGATAAAACACTGAAAAAGGGGTCAATTCAGTTGTTATTTTTGAATGAACTTTTTGTTGAATTAAGCGAGTAATATAACGTTCAGCTTGTTGCTTTTCTTTCAAATTTTGATAAAAAATAATCGAACGGTATTGTGGACCAAAATCTGGACCTTGTTGATTTAATGTAGAAGGATCGTGCGAACCAAAAAATGCAACCAACAACGTGTCATAGTTAATAATTGTAGAATCATAGGTGATTTTAATCGTTTCTGCATGCATCGAGTTTCCACTACAAATTAATTCATATGTTGGGTTTTTCTCAGTTCCTCCTGCATAACCAGAAGTCACATCCTCTACTCCATTAATTGATTCAAAAACAGCTTCTACGCACCAAAAACAACCTGCCGCAAAGTAAGCCGTTTTGAATTTTGGAGAAGTAGGTATCGTTTGAACGTTTGGTTGCGCACAACTTGATAAAGAAAAAAAAAGTAATACTAAGATGGTTATCTGTCTCATGCATGAATAACGCATGAACTCAAAAATTGTTTTGATGTAAGCTATTCCGTTACATTGATTTGGTCACCTCTTATTAAACGCAAGCGTTTTCTAGCTTCTTCAGCAAAAAGACTTCCTTTGTAATCAAATAACAAGGTTTTGTAAATTTCAGTGGCTTTTGGCAAGTCTTTAAGTTGTAATTCTGTAATTTCAGCTAATTGAAACAATGCATCATCTGCTAAAATATCGTCTTTGTGGTACTTTAACAATGTCGTTAATAAATCAATTGCTTCGTTCCATTTCCCCTGTTGTTGCATCGCTTGAGCTTTTTTGAAATAGATTTCATCACTCAAACTATGATATGGAAATGCATTGATGATGCTGTCAAATAACACAAACGCAGCTTCATAATTATGCTGTTCTATGAATAAATCAGCTTTTGCAAACCAAGACATTGCTTGATAATTACTGTCTATTCCGTAATTATCAGTAATCATTATTGACAATTGCATTGCGTCGTTTGCAATCAATTTTGAAGTAGATTCTTTCAAAATATTTAATTGTTCTTGTGCATAATCAAATTCTGCATCGTAATAGAAAATGCGTGCATTTTTATATTTTGCTTCTTGCCCAATTGGTTCAAATTTTAAATCATTCTGGATTTGCATGTATAACAATGAAGCTTCCCAAATATCTCCATGTAATACATGAATATCGCCCAATAATAACTTGGCTTCAGCACGCTGCATATCTGTTAAACCTGGAGTTTTTAAAACAGCAGTAAGATTCAAGATTGCTGAATCTGCTTGATTGGCATAAAATGCTTGAATATGAGAAAGCTCCATAATCAAAGGTAAAGAAGTTGGTCTCTTTCCAACCCTTTGCAATACCGTTTTATAGTCAGCAATTGTTGCAGTTATTTCTTCTTTTGAGTAATTTCTATTGGTTGTGACCTCTAAAAAACGGGTGTTTAAAAGGGCGTTTTCAGCTTTTAAATAATAAGGACTACTTTGACCAATTCCAATTACATAACGAAAGGCTTTTCTTGCACTTTCATAGGCTGCATTTTCAATACAAATTGTGCCTAATTCAAAAACTCTTCTACCCTGCTCCTCCAATCTTTTATCTAAGGCTTGTAATTGCAATAAAGCACCATCAAAATTTTTACGTTGTATAAACAACCAAACCAACATGTTGACATACACTTGTTCTGATGGATTTTTTTGAATACGAGACAATAAACTACTTTTCAAATAATCAAATTCTTTTAAATCTGGTTGTGAAAAATCGTATTGTCGAATCAATAAATTTTGGATTGATTCTGCATAACTCGATTGAAAATCTAGCAATCCAATGTATTCATCTAACATTTTTTCAGTTTGACCTATTGCCCCATAATATTCAGCAAATTGAAAATGTAAAGGATAAGAATTTTTCAAAAGTTTACGGCCAGAATCAATGACTTTATAAGCTAGTTCATTTTTATTTTGACTTCGAAATGCTGTGAATAAATTAATAATGTAACCGGGGTCAGCAGTTAAATCATCAATTAATTCTTCGTATAATTTTTTGGCTTTTTCTTCTTGGCTAGATTCTTCGTATAATTTACCTAGTTGTACTTTATAATCTAAATCTATGCGGTTAATATTGATCTGTTTTTTTAGAATTTTTTCTGCCTGCTTGAAATCTTTTAATTGCAACAAACATTCATAATAACGATTAAAATTAAACTTTGAAGGATCTGTAGCTACAATTTTTTCATAGTACATACTTGCCTTTTCAAAATCGCCACTAGCAAAATAATGTTGCGCTAACTGTTGATCCGTTTCTTTTTGAGCAAACGAAAAAAAAGTAATTACTAAACAAGTAAAAAGCGTAGCAATTTTCATGTTATTTTTTATCCTTAATAAGCGCTAAAGAAAATGCCAATAATTCAGGGTGGAGTTGCTTATATACTGCTAAAGTTTTATCTTTTTCTTTGAGATAATCAGTCAGTATAATCGAAAGTTGTTCTACTTTATTCTTTTCAAATTGTATGAATTCGTTGTATTTATCGCGCTCTCCACTTCCAGAATTGATGTCGCTCTTCAATAGATTTAAAGTTTTTAATTCTTCAGCAGAACCTGTTTTTAAAGTGTTATATGTTCTTGATAAAGGACCGAATTTTCGACGCATCACTTTATATGCATCCATTTTTTTTCCTAACGCTAAATTTAAGGTGTCAGAGTGAAAATTTTGTTTAATGCGCAATTCAACATCTTGTGTTGCAGTCTTGCGATAAACAATTGAATCAATCTCACTTTTCAAAACAATTTTTTGAATACTATCAACCGTCTTAGAAAGTTGGTCAATTGTTTTAAGTTGATCTTGTTTTTTCAAGTCTGAACACGAAACGAATAAAAGAACACTTAAACTAAAAAATAAAAACTGTTTCATATTAAACCAATTAATCGATTGTTGTAAATCCAGTAAACTTATGCAATGCTGTTGGAATAGCAATTCCATTTGCCGTTTGATGATTTTCTAACAATGCTGCAACAATCCTTGGTAATGCAAGTGCAGAACCATTTAAAGTGTGACACAATTGGTTCTTTTTATCCGCTCCTTTGAAACGTAATTTCAAGCGATTTGCCTGAAACGTATCAAAACGAGAAACAGAGCTTACTTCTAACCATTTATCTTGTGCAGCAGAATAGACTTCAAAATCATAAGTCAATGCTGAGGCAAAACCTGTATCACCTCCACACAATCTCAAAATTCGATATTGTAACCCTAATTTTTCCAATAAATTTTTAACATGTTCAATCATGTCTTCTAATGCTTTAGCAGAATTATTTGGGTGTTCAATGCGCACAATTTCAACTTTATCAAATTGGTGTAAGCGGTTCAATCCTCTTACATCTTTACCATATGAACCTGCTTCTCTTCTAAAACATGGCGTGTAACCAGTTAATTTAATAGAGAAATCCTCAGAAGGTAAAATCACATCTCTGTAAATATTCGTCAATGGAACTTCGGCAGTAGGAATTAAATAAAAATCATCTTCAGCTACATAATACATTTGACCTTCTTTGTCTGGTAATTGCCCCGTGCCATAACCACTTGCTTCATTAACAACCAACGGCGGAATAAATTCCTCGTAACCAGCTTTATCAGCTTCTTCTAGGAAAAAAGATATCAATGCACGTTGTAATTTCGCTCCTTTTCCTCTGTAAAATGGGAAACCAGCTCCTGTAACTTTAACACCTAATTCAAAATCAATTAATTCATATTTTTTTGCTAAATCCCAATGAGGTAATGGTTCACAATCAAACGTTGGAACAGAACCAAACTCAAAAACAGTTTCATTGTCCAATTCGTTTTTACCCGCTTTTACGAGTTCATTTGGAACATTTGGCAAGGTATAAAGCAATTCCGTAATTTCTTTTTCAAAAGCTTCAACTTTTGTTTTTAATTCAACTTCACGTGTTTTCAAAGAAGCGGTTTGTTCTTTAGCCTCGTTTGCTTCTGCTTGCTTTCCTTGTTTGAATAAATCACCGATTATTTTTGCTAAACCATTTAATTCAGCAGCAATCGATTCTAATTCAGTTTTTGTAGCGCGCCAATTGGCATCAGCAACCAGAATTGCATCTAATGTTGATGCGGCATCAATATTTCTTTTTTTAAGCCCTTCAATGATGGCTTCTTTTTCAGTTCGAATGCGGGTAATTTCAAGCATTGTTTATCTTTTAAAGTACGAATTTAATCATTTTAATGCAGTTTTATTTGGGAATTCAAATAAAATAGCTTCAAAAAAGAAGAAAAATCTAACGCATAAAAAAAGGCGAACAAACTGCTCGCCTTTCTTCAATTATATCAATTCAATTATGCTTCTGCAGTTTCAAATGGAACTACTGATACAAACGAACGATTATCTTTTTTCTTACGGAATTCTACCAATCCATCAGTTAATGCATACAATGTATGATCTTTTCCAATACCAACATTAACACCTGGGTGATGTTGTGTACCTCTTTGACGAATGATAATGTTACCTGCGATTGCAGCTTGTCCTCCAAAAATCTTTACACCCAATCTTTTGCTGTGTGATTCACGACCATTTTTCGAACTACCGACTCCTTTTTTGTGTGCCATTGTTTCTAATTTTTATTCCAAAAAAACTGGAAAATTTTTACTAAGCTTTGATGTCTTTAATGGTAATCGACGTAAAACTCTGACGATGTCCATTTCTTTTTTTGTAACCTTTTCTACGTTTTTTTCTAAAAACGATTACTTTATCACCTTTCACGTGATCTAAAACTTCTGCAGTTACCGAAGCTCCTGCTATAGCTGGGGCGCCAACATTGATCTTTCCATCATTGTCAACTAAAAGAACGCGGTCAAATGTTAATTTGTCGCCTTTCTCAGCTGCCAAACGGTGTACAAAGATTTTTTGGTCTTTTTGCACTTTGAATTGCTGCCCTGCTATCTCTACAATTGCGTACATATAGCTTGTTTTTATAAATTAATTCCTTAAATAAGGACGACAAAGATAATTAAAAATCTTTTAATGACAAACGTTGGCAACAAATATTTAAAATCATTTCTTGATTTTGGCAAATTTATCTAAGATCAACCGCCAATAATTGGCAATAAAAACACCAATCAATACAACGACCATTGCCAAAAGTTGAAAAAAGGTGATTCTTTCTCCAAAAGAAAAACCAATTAACACAGCAACTATTGGAATAAAGTACGTTACACCACTTGCAAACAATGTTGAGGTATATGTTATCACACGATTAAAAACAATGTTTGCTAATGCCGTTCCAAAAATTGCCAAAATTGAAATAGCAGTTAACCCTTCTAGTGCAAATGGATTTGTTTGAAGTGTCGATACTGTTCCAAAAATATAATTCGCAATTAATGATGGAATAAATACAATCGAAAAAGCTAATGAAGTTATTTCAATGGCTGAAAATTGCTGTAAAGTATGTTTGATCGTATTTAAACTAATGCCATACATAAATGTTGCCAGAACAATCGCTGAAATTTGCCGCCATGTTCCTGAAGATTTAAAATCACTTCCTGCCAACATCAACAAAACAATTCCGATAAAACCTATGATAACACCCAGCAACTGAACAGAAGATAAGCGAACTTTAAAAACAATGAATCCAATTAATAAAGTAAAAATTGGTGTAAAACTGTTCAACATTCCAGCATATCCTGATGACAATCCTGTTTCTGCATACGTAAATAGAAATGCAGGAATGAAATTTCCAAAAACACCAACTAGAGCAAGAAAAATCAATTGTTTTAACGATTTAATTTTACGAAGATTAAAAATACCAAAGGGCAACAACACACCACTTGCTATAGTAATCCTTAATGCTCCTACTTGCATGGCTGAAAAGATTGGGTGAGTCTCATCATAGGACATTCCTTTTTTCATTAATATAAACGAACTACCCCAAATTCCTGCTAGAACGAACAATAATAGCCATGCTTTTAACTCTATTTTCATTCGACAAAGTTAATGAAATATGACTTTAGCGATTGTTTATTTTATTCCCAGTGAATTCTTTGTTGAAAACCTGTTAATTTCTTGTTGAAAACCTTACATGTTGAAAATTTATAAAATTCTTACCACTTTTTACCACAAGCCTAAAATACACTAATAATATCAAGTAAAAAATGAAAATAATTGCATTTTTTTGAAACCTTTTTTTATTCTATTCGTTAGAATTTATTAACAATTATTAAAAGAGTGGTAAAAAGTGGTAGAAATCCATTAATTTTACCCATTATTAATCGTCATGGCAGGCTTAGTAGGAGAATTTGAAGTAAAGTTGGACGCAAAAGGGCGTTTCTTGTTCCCTTCCGGATTACGGAAGCAGCTTTCTCCTGCAACACAACGTGATTTCATGCTGAACAAAGGTTTTGAAGATTGTTTAACACTTTACCCGCTTACTGAGTGGGAAAAAATTAGTGAGAAACTTTCTAAAATGAATTTGTTTAAACCAAAAAACAGAATGTTTTACCGCTTGTTTCATCAAGGGGCGAAACTGGTTGCTTTGGATAATGCAGGTCGTATTTTGATTCCAACCGCACACACAGAGCGTGTAGGATTGGTTCAAGATGTTATGCTGATCGCATACAACGACAGAATTGAAATCTGGGATAAGTCTAAATACTTCGAAATGATCGAAGGAAACATGACGGATTTCGCTGATTTAGCGGATGAAGTAATGGGTGACTTAACGGATGGAGAATAGCGAGAAAACATACCACATACCAGTAATGCTCAATGAATGCCTAGAAGGATTAAACATCAATCCTGACGGTGTTTATGTCGATGTCACATTCGGTGGTGGCGGACATTCAAAAGCAATTTACGAACAATTAAGTCCGAAAGGCAAGCTTATCGTTTTCGATCAAGATCCTGACGCAAAAAAAAATGCGTGGGAAGCTCCAAACTTTTTCTTTGTTGCAGCAAACTTTGCTTTTCTATCCAATCATCTACGCCTTTTAGGTATTAAAAAAGTTGATGGGATTTTAGCAGATTTAGGTGTGTCATCGCATCAATTTGATGAAGAAACTAGAGGTTTTTCGATTCGTGCCAATGCTCCTTTAGATATGCGCATGAATAAAAATGGCGAAGTGAGTGCGTACACCGTAGTAAATGAATACGAAGAATATGCCTTAACTAAACTTTTCAGAACATTTGGAGAATTGAGTAACGCTCGAAAAGTGGCAAGTGAAATTGTTAAAGTGCGTGCATCCAAAAAAATAAAAACAACCAATGATTTAATGGCTGCACTAGAAAAGTGCGCTCCAAAATATAAAGATCATAAATTTTTCGCTCAAGTATTTCAAGCGATTCGCATAGAAGTGAATACAGAAATTGAAGTATTGGAACGCTTCTTGGAACAAACAGAAGAATGCATCGCAGAAAATGGTCGTTTGGTAGTTATGTCGTACCATTCACTAGAAGACCGCTTGGTGAAAAACTACATGAAAAGAGGTTCAATTCACGGAGAAATAACAAAAGATTTTTTCGGAAATGTATTAAAGCCATTTACAGAAATCAACCGTCACCCAATTGCCCCTCAAGAAGAAGAAATAGAAGTAAATACACGTGCACGTAGTGCAAAACTTAGAATTGCTGAAAGAAATGGCGATAAATGAATACATAGAACGCAGTAAAGAAAACGAGGAAGAAATTATTCAGCCTGTTGAGAAAAAAGTGAAGCCTAAAAAAGTAGCTACACCAAAAAACTCAAAGCCGAATGCATTGACTCAAATTCTTAATGGTGAATTTTTAACACGCGAATTTGTGTTGAACAATTTGAGTTTTATCTTCTTCATCATTTTTTTATTGTTGCTGATTGTTGGGAAAGGTTATTATGGAAAACAGTTATCAAAAGATGTTGACAAAACGCAAGCTGAATTAGATGAAAAAAATGCGGAATTCATAGAAGCAAAAGCACGCTTAGAAATGAAGACACGTCGCTTTAGATTGGTTAAAAGACTAAGTCCACAAGGATTAAAAGAAACACAAAACAATACAAAGGTTATTCGTATTAAAAAAGAGAATAAATAAAAATGAAAGAACACAAAGAAATAGTACCTAGAACATACCTAATTTATATTGGGTTTGTTTTGATTATGCTAGTTGTGTTATTTAAAACAATTTCTATTCAGTTTGATGGAGACGGTAGCGCTTCAAATAATGGGAAAAATGAAAAAATCCCTATTCGCTATGTAAAAAGAACCCCACGAAGAGGTCAAATTTTAGATGTGAATTACACACCACTTGTAACATCGGTTTCTTTTTATGACATCCACATGGATCCAACGGTTGTCAAAGAAAAAGTATTTGAAGAAGAAGTGACTGATTTAGCAAGGGGACTTGCTAAAATGTATCCCAATGATAAAAGCGCACGAGAATATGAAAACAGCATTCGAAGTGCGCGTGAAAGAGGTTCACGTTACTTATTAATTCGTAAGAAAGTTAGTAATGACGAGCGAAGAAAAATTGCCAAACTGCCTATTTTCAATTTAGGGAAATTAAAAGGTGGATTAATCGACACGGATGAAACAATCATTCGCAAACGATCTCATGGTGATTTAATGAGTAGAACTTTGGGTTACTTTAAACCGGCTACAGAAAACAGCAAAGAGTATGCAGTTGGACTTGAAGGTGGATTTAATTCATTTTTAAAAGGTGAGCAAGGGGCGGAAATGGAACAACGCATTTCTACTGGTTGGAAAAAAACTGGGAAAATCGTCAAAGAAGCTATTGAAGGTGCTGATGTAGTTACTTCAATAGATAAAGACATACAAGAAGTGGCGCATTCAGAATTAGAACGCCAATTAAAACTACAAGGTGCTCGAAGTGGATGCGCCATTGTAATGGATGTGAAAACTGGATTTATTAAAGCAATTGCTAATTTAAACAAAGTTGGAGAAGACGAATATTTAGAGCGTTTCAATCATGCTATCGGATCAAGAGAAGTGCCGGGTTCAACTTTTAAACTTGCTTCTTTGATGGCTGCTCTTGAAGATGAGAAAATCAACATCGATGATACTGTAAATGCAGTTGGTGTTTATACTTTTCATGGTAAATCTATGAAAGATTCTCATAAAGGAGGATATGGCAAAATAACGATTCGCAAAGCATTTATTAAATCATCCAATGTTATTTCTAAAATAATACACAAAGCATATAGTTCAGAGCCACAAGCCTATATTGATCGTTTGGAATCATTTGGTATTACTGAAAAATTAAATCTAGATATAAAAGGTGAAGTTGCTCCTCATATACCAAAACCTGGCAATAAAAATTGGCATTCTTTATCATTACCTTGGATGGCGGTTGGTTATGAAGTCATGCAAACACCATTACAAACATTGGCTTTTTATAACGCAGTAGCGAACAATGGAGTTTTTGTAAAACCTCAATTTGTTAAAGAGATTAGAAGAGGTGTTGAAGTAGTTAAAACTTTCAAACCAGTTGTTGTAAAAAGTAAAATATGTTCTCAAGAAACATTAGACGTATTAAAAGAGTGCTTAGAAGGAGTTATGAAAAAAGGTGGAACTGGATCCAAATTAACTTCCTCATTCTTTGATATTGCAGGTAAAACAGGTACAGCTCGAATTTTAAATGAAAAAGGACATTATGGTAACAAAGGTGAAGAACAATACCAAGCCTCATTTGTCGGATATTTTCCTGCTAAAAACCCTATCTATTCATGTATAGTTGTCGTAGCTGCCCCAAGTAAAGACATTTATGGTGCTGTCGTATCAGGAACCGTATTTGCAGCTATCGCGAATAAAGTATATGCAACTAAACTAGAATACCACCGCGCGATCAACGAACAAAAAAAGAAAAAAACAGCCGCACCAATTGCCATGAATGGCTACAAATACGATTTATTGAGAATATTCAAATTGATGGGAATTAAATATTCGTTAAAAGAATATGCTGAATGGTTGAATACAGAACAAGAACAAACATATGTAAAACTATCTAAAAAATCTATTACAAAAAATGCAGTGCCAAATTTAATTGGATTGAGTGCAAAAGACGCTGTTTATTTGATTGAATCAACTGGAATGATAGCGCATGTTAAAGGGTTTGGAAAAGTAATAAAACAATCAATTCCTTCTGGAACTCCAATTTTTAAAGGAGGAATTATTGAATTGAGCATGAAAGAATGAAGAAGCAATTAAAGGACATATTAGTTAATTGTAACATCACTACTACACGTGGTGACTTGGATAAAACTATCCAAGGATTGGTATTTGATTCTAGAAAAGTTTCACCTGAATCAGCTTTTGTTGCCATTCGTGGTGTGCAAGCAGATGGTCATTCATACATTGCATCAGTTATTGAAAATGGATGTTCTGTTATTATTTCAGAAGAAGAATTCGAAGTTCCAGCAAATTGTACCTTAATTGTTACGCCTAACACGTCAGAAACGTTAGCGGTAATGGCAACAAATTTTTATGATCACCCATCTAAAAAATTGAACCTAATAGGAATTACTGGTACAAACGGTAAAACAACAAGTACTACTCTTTTATTTAATCTCTACAAAAAATTGGGATTCCATTGTGGTTTGTTATCTACAGTCGTAAATAAAATTGGTGATCGAGCAATCGCATCAACACACACAACACCAGATCCTGTTTCGTTGAATCAATTATTGGCTGAAATGGTTGAAGATGGTTGTTCGCATTGTTTCATGGAAGTGAGTTCACACGCTATTCACCAGCACAGAATTACAGGATTGGAATTTAAAGGTGGAGTTTTTACCAATATCACACACGATCATTTGGATTACCACAAAACTTTTTCAGAATACATTCACGTAAAAAAATCGTTTTTTGATCATTTAGCAAAAGATGCATTTGCTTTAACAAATTCAGATGATAAAAATGGTTCAGTAATGTTACAAAATACAAGTGCCTCAAAACATACGTATGCGCTTAAATCACCTGCTGAATTTAAAGGAAAAGTTATCGAAAATCAATTTTCTGGATTGGTATTAACTTTAAATGGTCACGAAGTGTGGACACGTTTAATTGGTGATTTTAACGCTTACAATTTATTAGCTGTGTATGGTGTAAGCCAATTATTAGGAGAAGATGCATTGGAAGTATTAACTGCGTTGAGTAGCCTTGAATCAGTTGAAGGTCGTTTTCAATACGTACAAAGTGATGGTGGAATTACTGCAATCGTTGATTATGCACATACACCAGATGCATTAGAAAACGTATTAAAAACCATTCAAAATATACGCACGAAAAATGAACAAGTAATTACAGTTGTTGGTTGTGGTGGAGATCGCGACAAAGCAAAACGACCAGTTATGGCTGCCATTGCGTGTGAGAAAAGTGATAAAGTGATTTTAACTGCAGACAATCCAAGAAGCGAAGATCCTGCTGTAATAATTGAAGAAATGCAAACGGGTGTTGAAGGTCAACATTTCAAAAAAACATTAGATATTTTGGACCGAACTCAAGCGATTAAAACAGCAATTTCAATGGCAGAAAAAGGAGATATCATTTTAATTGCTGGAAAAGGCCACGAAAAATACCAAGAAATAAAAGGTATAAAACATCCTTTTGATGACTTACAAATAACGATTGATTTATTTAATAAACTAGAAAAATAATGTTGTACTATTTATTTGATTACTTAGATTCTATCAACTTTCCTGGCGCAGGTTTGTTTCAATTCATCTCTTTCAGAGCTGCAATGGCTTTGATAACATCATTGATTGTTTCGATCTTTTTTGGAAAGAAAATCATTAACCTATTGCGCAAGCAACAAATTGGTGAAACAGTACGTGATTTAGGATTAGCAGGTCAAATTGAGAAATCAGGAACGCCTACTATGGGCGGCATCATTATTTTGAGTGCGATTTTAATTCCAACCTTGTTATTCGCTAAGTTGCACAACATCTACGTAATCACAATGATCATTGCAACAATTTGGTTGGGAGTGATTGGATTTTTAGATGATTACATTAAAGTTTTCAAAAAAAATAAAGAAGGATTAAAAGGAAAAGCTAAAATCGTTGGGCAAATTGGTGTAGGATTAATCGTTGGTTGCATCTTATATTTCTCAAAAGATGTTACCGTTCACAAACGTGTTGATGCCAATTATGAATTGAAAGCAGACGAACAATTTGTTACGCATGAACATACGAACGCTTCTGATGAAACCTATAAATGGATCAAAACTGATGACATGACAACTACGATTCCTTTCATCAAAGGAAATGAGTTCAATTACAACTGGTTGATGGGCGATACCAATAAATCTTATGGGTGGTTATTTTTCATACCAATTGTGATTTTCATAGTTATAGCAGTTTCTAATGGAGCGAATATGACAGATGGTTTAGATGGATTAGCAACTGGATCATCAGCAATTATTGGTTTAGCTTTAGCTGTTTTGGCCTATGTTAGCTCCAATGCAAAATTTGCAGATTACTTAGATGTCATGTACATTCCATTGGCAGAAGAAATGGTGATTTTCATCGCAGCATTTGTTGGAGCATGTATCGGGTTTTTGTGGTTCAACTCCTACCCTGCTCAAGTTTTCATGGGCGACACAGGAAGTTTGGCTTTAGGAGGTATCATCGCTGTATTTGCAATTTCTATTCGTAAAGAATTATTAATTCCTGTTTTATGTGGTGTTTTCTTGGTTGAAAATTTATCCGTAATCCTTCAAGTGGGTTATTTCAAATTGACTAAAAAACGTTTTGGTGAAGGCCGAAGAATATTCTTAATGGCTCCTTTGCATCACCACTACCAAAAGAAAGGAATTCACGAAGCTAAAATCGTTGCCCGTTTTTGGATTATCGGAGTTTTATTGGCTGTTATAACAATCGTAACCTTAAAAATGAGATAATTCGTGCAAATAAAAGGTCAAAATATCATTATTCTGGGTGCTGGCGAAAGCGGTATCGGCGCAGCTATTTTAGCAACTAAAATGGGGGCGAATGTATTTGTATCAGATTTTGGCCAAATTAAAGATTCATTTAAAAAAGAATTGAATGAACGTGGGTTTGAATGGGAAGAAGGTAAACATTCTGAAGAAAGAATATTAAACGCCGACTTAATTATCAAGTCACCAGGAATTCCAGAAAAAGCGCCATTAATAAAAAAATTACGCGCACAAAATACCAAAATCATCTCTGAAATTGAATTTGCTGGCTATTTCTCAACAGCAAAAACAATTTGTATTACAGGAAGTAATGGTAAAACAACAACAACATTATTAACCTACCACATTTTAAAAAAAGCAGGAATAAATGTTGGATTAGCAGGAAATATTGGTCAGAGTTTTGCAAAACAAGTTGCAGAAAATGATTTTGAATGGTATGTATTAGAATTGAGTTCATTTCAATTGGATGACATGTATGATTTTAAAGCAGACATCGCTATTTTAATGAACATCACACCCGATCACTTGGATCGCTACGAGTATAGTATGCAAAATTATACTAACTCAAAATTTAGAATAACAAACAATCAAACCGCAAAAGATTGGTTCATCTACAATTTAGACGATCCGATTATTGCAGCTGAAATTGACAAACAACCAATTTTAGCACAACACGCTCCATTTTCGCTTTTAAAAGAAGTTGAATTGGGAGGATTCGCAAGCAAACAACAAATAACAATAAACATAAAAAAACAATTAACTATGTCAATCCACGATTTAGCATTAAAAGGGAAACACAACACCCAAAATTCATTGGCGTCGGGTATCGCGTCACGAATTCTAGAAATTAGAAAAGATGTTGTACGTGAAAGTTTAGAAGATTTTGTCAATGTAGAACATCGCTTAGAATTTGTAGCGAAAGTACATGGCATTGAATTCATTAACGATTCAAAAGCAACGAATGTCAACTCAACATGGTTTGCATTAGAAAGCATGGACAAACCAACTGTTTGGATCGTTGGTGGAGTTGATAAAGGAAATGATTACAGCGAATTACACGATCTTGTTCGTGAAAAAGTAAAAGCGATCATTTGCTTAGGTGTTGACAACCAAAAATTAATCGAGTCATTTACAGGAGTTGTAGATACAATCGTTGAAGCTCGTTCTGCAATGGAAGCTGTTGCTTACGGTTACCGCATCGCGAAAAAAGATGAATCAGTTTTACTTTCTCCAGCATGTGCAAGTTTCGACTTATTTGAAAACTACGAAGATCGTGGAAATCAATTTAAAGCAGCTGTAAAAGCGCTATAAGTTTCCCTTCAATAAATATGAGAAAATATTTAACATACCTCAAAGGCGACAAAGTTATTTGGATAATAAGTTTGTTAATGCTCGCATTTTCGCTTGTGAGTGTCTATAGTTTTGTGCCGATTTTAGTGAAAATTGAAGGTGGTACGCCTGTTAAATATTTGTCAAAACATTTATTGTATGTAGTGATTGGATTTGCTTTGATGTATTGGATCCATAAACGAGAAGCAAAAAATATTTACCAATTTTCACGGTTTGCATTTGTAATCGCCATTGGATTATTAATATTTACCTTGTTTTTTGGGGCTAAAGTGAACGATGCAGGAAGATGGATTCGTATTCCATTTGTAGGTTTAACCTTCCAATCTTCCGATTTTGCAAAATATGCATTGATTGTTTATTTAGCACGCATGATGGTAAAGAAAAAAGGACAATACCAAGATTGGATTCGAGGGTTTGGGCCAGTAATGATGCCTGTTGTTATAATCTGTGGATTGATTGTAAAAGATAACTTTTCAACAGCAGCTTTACTGTTCTTAATTTGTTTGTCCTTATTTTTTATTGGAAAAGTATCCTTTGTGAAAACAACGTTGAGCATTGCAGCAGTACTTGCATTATTTGGAATTATCATTGTTGCGCATAAAACATTTCCAGAAGCGAACATCTTCCCGCGTTATGAAACATGGGAAAATCGAATAAACAATAAGATGAATGATCAAGTAGATGTGTTATCAAATGCGCAAGCTTTGAATGCTGAACTTGCCATATACAATGGTTCTATTTTTGGAGAAGGTGTTGGAGATGGGAAATTAAAAGAATATTTACCGGAAGCATACGCCGATTTCTATTATGCAAGTTTTGTAGAAGAATTCGGGTCAATTTTTGCAATTGTTCTTGTTTTAGGTTATTTGATTTTGTTGTTTAGAATTTTTAAAATAGGTGTTAAATCCGATCGTTTATTTGAAACGTATGCAAGTATTGGAATTGGAATCTTATTGTTAACACAAGCATCTGTCAACATGTTGGTTTGTACAGGTGTATTTCCCGTTACAGGTCAAAATATGCCGCTTTTAGCAATGGGTGGTTCGGCATTGATTATGACCTGTGTTGGCTTAGGTGTTGTTCAAAGTTTTGCATACCGACAAGAACGAGCGCTGAATGATAATAATAAGGAAGAAATCGCATGAAATTAGAACGCGTAATTATATCTGGTGGAGGAACAGGAGGTCATATTTTTCCTGCAATTGCTATTGCGGATGAAATCAAACGTAAAAACCCAGCTGTTTCCATCTTATTTGTTGGTGCAATCGGTAAAATGGAAATGGATAAAGTTCCAGCAGCCGGATACAACATTGTAGGATTACCTATTGTAGGATTCCAACGGAAATTAACACTTTCCAACTTTCTTTTACCTTTTAAATTAATCAACAGCTTGTTAAAAGCCTATTTGGTCATCAAACGATTCAAACCTCAAGTTGTAATAGGAGTTGGAGGTTATGCAAGTGGACCAACCTTAAAAATTGCAACTTTATTGAATATTCCTACTGTTATTCAAGAACAAAACTCATTTCCTGGAAAAACAAACAAATTATTAGCAAAGAAAGTATCAGCAATTTGTACTGCATACAATGGATTAGAACAATTTTTTCCAAAAGATAAAATTACACTTACAGGAAATCCTGTTCGAAAAGAAATGGTTGAAATTGAAGGAAAAAAAGAAGAGGCACTTGCTTATTATGGATTAGAAAACACTAAAAAAACAGTGTTAATTATTGGAGGAAGTTTGGGTGCACGCACACTCAATAACGCTTTATTAAAAGACCTACACTTGTTGCAAGAAAAAGGAATTCAAGTGATTTGGCAAACTGGAAAGTTCTATTTTGAACAAATTACAACTGCTTGCCAAGCAATAGACATGAATGGTATCAAAGTGTTACAATTTATCGATCGAATGGATCTAGCCTACGCAGCAGCAGATTGTATCATTTCAAGAGCTGGAGCAATTTCTGTTTCAGAACTGTGCTTAATTGAAAAACCAATCGTTTTAGTGCCTTCACCAAATGTAGCAGAAGATCATCAAACTAAAAATGCAATGGCATTGGTGCAAGAAAATGCTGCAATTTTAGTAAAAGATACCGCAGCAATTGACGAATTAATTCCGACTGTAATTACACTGTTTGAAAATGATACAAAACAACTCGAACTTTCAAAAGCAATAAAAGTAATGGGGAAACCAAATGCCACAGAAGATATTGTAAACGTAATTGAAAAATTAATCGCTTAACATGAACCAGCTTGATCAATTGAAAATAAGTCAATTTAAACGTGTCTATTTCATTGGAATTGGTGGGATTGGTATGTCAGCATTGGCGCGTTATTTTATGTCAATTGGATTAAAAGTAAGTGGTTACGATAAAACTCCTTCTGAATTAACCTCAAAATTAATTACCGAAGGAATCACCATACATTTTGAAGATAACGGAAACCAAGTTCCTACTGAATTTCATGAAATAGAAACAACTTTAGTAGTTTACACGCCAGCTATACCAAGTAATATGGGTGAACTGTGCTTTTTCCAAGAAAATAAATCCATCCTGTTAAAACGCTCTCAAGTTTTAGGCTTATTAACACGACAATCTTTGGGATTAGGTGTTGCTGGTACGCATGGAAAAACTACCACAAGTTCTATGTTGGCACATATTATGAACCAATCTACTGAGAAATGCAATGCATTTTTAGGGGGAATTGCCACAAATTTTGAGTCCAATTTATTGCTCAATCCAAGCAGTCAATACACCGTAATAGAAGCAGATGAATTTGATCGTTCCTTTTTACAATTGAGTCCGTTTGCATCTATAATTACATCTACTGATCCTGATCATTTAGATATTTACGGCGATAAAAATCATTTTTTAGAAGGGTTTGAAAAATATTCAGCATTAATTCATCCTGCTGGCTGTTTAGTGGAAAAAGTAGGCTTGAATTTACCAACAAAAGCTAAAAAAATAACGTACGGAATAGCATCAGAAACAGCAGATTTCAACGGAATAAACCTTCGTTTTGATAAGGGGCAATTCTTGATGGATGTCGTAACCAAATCAGCTACATGGGAAGCTGTAGAAATGAATATTCCTGGAATTCATAACGCTGAAAATGCCGTTGCTTGTATTGCTCTACTTTCATTTTTAGGGGTAAGCGAACAAGAAATTCGTGCAGGATTAGCAAGTTTTAAAGGCGTGAAAAGACGCTTCGAATACCATGTTAAAAAGAACGATTTGATATACATTGATGACTATGCGCATCATCCTACAGAATTAAACGCCTTGATATCTTCAATCAGAATGTTGTACCCAAACAAAAAAATCATTGGGGCATTTCAACCGCACTTATTCAGTAGAACAAGAGATTTCTTTGATGCATTTGCTGCAGAATTAAATCAATTAGATGAATTGATTTTGTTGCCAATTTATCCTGCGCGTGAATTGCCAATTGAAGGTGTAACAAGTGATAAATTATTAGATAAAATTAGCATTCAAAACAAACAACTATTAGATGCACCTGCAGCGTATCAATACCTATCAACTATTCAGGAAGGTGTTGTATTAACGATTGGCGCTGGTGATATAGACCGCATTGTTGAACCTTTAAAAAATTCCTTAATATGAAAAAATGGCTCATTAGAATTGCATGGGTAATTTTTGTAGGAATTATCATTGCTTTGTTATTCTTAGCGCGCAATGCACAAGAAAAAAAACCTGTATCAAAACCTGCTATCATAATTCATGTTGAAGGAGAAAATGCATTTTTAACAGAAGATGAATTATTCGTTCGTTTGAAACGCAAACGATTAATTTTTGATGGACAAACAAAGAAACAGTTAAATGTTGCAGCCATTGAGAAATACATCCATTCAATGTCTGAAGTGAAAGAAACGAAAGTATTTACCAACATTGGAGATACCTGGAAAATAGACGTAAAAGTTAGAAAACCAATAGCACGAATTTTTAATCGCTATGGTGAAACATATTATTTAGACGAAGAAGGTGTAATCATGAAAGCTTCCAACTTACATACGGCACGTGTTGTTGTTGTAACTGGAAACATAAAAGATCGAATTACGTCAAAAAATGTGAAAGAAATTATTAACAACAAATTTTTGAAAAGTATTCAAAAACTAGATGAAATCTATCGAATTTCGTATTATGTTTGCAATGATCCATTAATGCGGGCACTCATCGGGCAAATTCACTTTGATAAGAAAGGTGATTTTGTTCTGATTCCTATTGTTGGTGGGCAAAAGATCATTTTTGGTTCAGCAAAAACAACTGAAGATGTGCAAGAGAAATTTGAGAAATTAAAGATCTTTTACAAAGAAGCCATTCCTTTTGAAGGGTGGAATAAATACAAAGAGATTGGATTAAAGTATAAAAATCAAATTGTGTGTAAAACAGTTGATGGTTACACAGAAGAAAATAAACAATGAGTATGTCAAAAATAATAGTTGGACTTGATATTGGAACTACAAAAATTGCTTGTTTCGTAGGGAGAAAAAACGAACATGATAAAATTGAGATTTTATCCATGGGAACAAGTGAATCTCTTGGCGTGATGCGTGGAGTTGTTTCGAATATTCAACGAACAGTTCAATCTATTCAGACAGCTGTTGAACAAGCGGAAAATAACATAGAAGGCGGTGGTTCATTGAACATCAAAGTTGTGAATGTTGGAATCGCTGGCCAACACATCAAAAGCATTCAGCACCGTGGAATTCATACACGTGCAGACATTGAAAATGAAATTTCTCAAGTAGATATTGATGCCTTGTTGGACGATATGCACCGTTTGGTGATGCGACCAGGCGAAGAAATTGTGACAGTTATTCCACAAGAATATATCATTGACAACGAGCAAGGGATTAAAGATCCAATAGGAATGTCAGGTAGAAGATTGGAAGCGAATTTCCATATCATCACTGGCGATGTTGCAGCAGGAATGAACATTCGTAAATGTGTTGAACGCGCAAATATTGCTGTTGATCAAATCATTTTGGAACCGATTGCATCTGCTGAAGCTGTTTTATCTGAAGAAGAAAAAGAAGCTGGTGTTGTGTTAGTTGATATCGGTGGCGGTACAACAGACGTTGCAATTTTCCACGAAGGAATTATTCGTCATACTGCAGTGATTCCTTTTGGAGGAAATGTAGTGACAGAAGATATTAAAGAAGGTTGCACCATCATGAAACGTCAAGCAGAAGCATTGAAAGTGAAATTTGGTTCAGCATTGGCCTCTGAAAGTCAAGAAAATGAAGTCGTTTGTATCCCAGGATTGAGAGGACACGATGCAAAAGAAATTACCTTGCGTAATTTAGCTAGCATTATTCAAGCAAGAATGGAAGAAATCATCGATTTGGTTCATTATGAAATTTTAAATTCAGGCTTAAGCAAAAAATTAATTGGTGGAATTGTTGTGACTGGTGGAGGTGCAAACCTAAAACATGTTACTCAATTGTTTGAATACATTACGGGAATGAATACTCGTATTGGTTATCCAACAGAACATTTAGCAAACACCAACACTATTGAAAACTTAACAAGTCCAATTTATTCAACTGGAATAGGATTGGTGTTAAAAGGTTTTGAAGCATTGGAAAAAAGAAGTGAAAACAAACCGGTTGAAGCTGTTTCAACAGAAGGAAGTGTTGCTTCTAATCCAGACAAAACAAAAGGGAAGTTTTTTGATTCCATCTTAAAAATTGGAACAGATTTCTTCAAAGAAAAAGACGAATATTAAGAAATAAGAACAAACAACAACAAACTAAAATAGATTAAAATGGAATTCGATTTACCAAAAGACACAAGTTCAATCATCAAAGTTATTGGTGTTGGAGGCGGTGGTAGCAATGCAGTTAACCACATGTATGGGCAAGGAATTATTGGTGTTGACTTTATTGTATGTAATACAGATCGTCAAGCATTGGATATTTCTCCCGTTCCTTTTAAGATTCAACTTGGGCCTTCTTTGACTGAAGGTCGTGGAGCTGGAGCTTTGCCTGAAATTGGTATGAACGCAGCCATTGAAAACATCGACGAAATTCGTGATGTTTTAAGTAAAAACACGAAAATGGTTTTTGTTACTGCCGGATTAGGTGGTGGTACAGGAACTGGAGCTGCTCCTGTTATTGCTCAAGTAGCAAAAGAAATGGGCATTTTAACTGTTGGAATCGTTACTGTTCCTTTCAATTTTGAAGGAAGAAAAAGAAGACAACAAGCGGAAGATGGTTTGGAAAAAATGCGTCAAAATGTAGATACCTTGTTGATCATCAACAATGAGCGTTTACGTGAAATGACGGGTAACTTAACAATCGGAAATGCGTTTTCACAAGCGGATGATGTATTGACAACAGCTGCTAAAGGAATTGCTGAAGTAATTGCTGTAACAGGTGCAATCAATGTGGATTTCAACGACGTGAAAACGGTAATGAAAGATAGTGGAGTTGCAATTATGGGTAGCGCAGCAGCTGAAGGTGAAAACAGAGCATTAACTGCTGTTTCTCAAGCTTTAAATTCTCCATTGTTAAATGACAACGACATCAGCGGAGCACAATATGTCTTATTGAACATTACTTACGGAGACAAAGAAGTATTGATGGATGAAATCACTGAAATTACTGACTTTATTCAAGATGAAGCAGGGTCTACAGCTGACGTAATCTGGGGTCATGGACACGATGCAACTTTAGGAGATAAATTAAGTATTACTATCATCGCAACAGGTTTCAATTCAAATCCAATCACGGGTTTTGAGAAAGCACCGGAAAGAACGGTGCGCACCTTAGAAGTTGAACCTAAAAATGAAATAAAAGCGCCTTTATCTAATCCATTTGAACAAGCTGAAGTAACTAAAGCTGTTGTAAATACAGCTCCTGTTAACGAACCTTTTTTGAAAACAGAAGTAGAAGCAACACCTGCTCCAGTAATGAACGAGCGCATTGTAAACGAAGTGAAAACTGAATTGGAATGGGAAATTAAAGCTGAACAAGTTCAAGTTTCAGAACCAAGAGAAGAAATCGTTCGTCACTTATTGGAAGATAAAGTGGAAGAGGTTGTAAGTTTAGAAAATGTTGTTACAAAAACAATATTATCTCCTGAAGACCAACAAAGAAGAACGCAAGAGCGTTTGTCTAAAATCCAAGAATTCACAGCTAAATTGAAAAAAGCGGATGGCATTGCTGAATACGAAAATGAGCCTGCATTTGTTAGAAGAAACATCAATTTAGATCAATCAATGAGAAGTACAGAAGAACCTGTAAGTCGTTTTGGTGTTGCAATGAATGAAAACGGAGAAGCCGTATTAAGAAGCAATAATTTTTTACACGATAACGTAGACTAATGAGTTTTACAGAGCAAATTAATGCAGCCATTAAAACGGCAATGTTAGCAAAAGACAAAGATAAATTAGCTGTTTTACGCGACATCAAATCTAAGTTATTATTAGAAGCAACTTCTGGAAATGGAGAAGCTTCTGACGAAACAGCCTTGAAAATCATTGTTAAATTGCACAAGCAACGCATGGAAACATATGAAATATATGTTACTCAAGGTCGCGAAGATTTAGCTGCAGATGAATTATTCCAAGCAAAAGTTTTAGAAGAATATTTGCCTAAAATGCTTTCAGAAGAGGAAGTGAGAGCCGAGGTTGTTGCAGCAATTGCACAAGTTGGGGCATCAGGACCACAGGACATGGGAAAAGTAATGGGCGTTTTATCAGGCAAACTCGCTGGGAAAGCGGATGGAAAAGTCATTGCCAATCTCGTCAAAGAAACATTAGCTAACTAATTAATACAATGGGGTTCAAATTGAATCCCATTTTTTTATATGAATACATTACAGTTCAAAGAAGCAATCGCAGAAACAATTCGTGCTTATAACGCGAAGGGCTGGTCGCCAGCAACTTCAACGAATTATTCTTTTAAAGATGAACACGATACGATTTGGGTGTCCCGTTCTGGTGTTGACAAAGCGAATTTTCAAGCTTCAGACTTTATTACGGTAGACAGCAATGGAACTGCAACAGGAGAATTTGAAGGCATTCAACCATCTGCAGAAACCTTGATTCATTGTGTCTTGTATGAACTATTTCCAGCTACAAAAGTGATTTTACACAGCCATGGCATTTATCCTGTTTTACTCTCAACGGTTTGTGAACATGAAGTGAGTTTTGAAGGCTACGAAATTCAAAAAGGCTTTGCCGGACAATCAACCCACGAAGCACGTGTTACGCTTCCAATCTTTGACAATGACCAAGACATGGCTCGTTTTAAAGAAGTTCTTATCCAACACAAATCAAGTTTAATGAACGCTGCATTCATCATGCGCAAGCACGGCGTTTATGCGTGGGGAACATCTTTGTTTGAAGCGAAACGCCATTTAGAAACAGTAGATTACTTATGCCAGTGTGAATGGTTTGTATTGAATCGCCCTACTCCAACCCAATATTAAACTCTGCATCCAACACAATTTTACCTGAAATTGATTCAGATTTTCCAGGAATTGACAATCCTTTAATGCTTCCTGTTTTTCCTTTTTGAATTAAATCAATTAATTGACTTTCGGTTAATTTCTTACCCAATAATTCAAACGGAATTTTAAAACCACACTCTTTGTAATTGGAGCAACCAACTGCAGCTTTACCTTTCATCAATTGGGCGCTTTTACATTTTGGACAATCCAATTGTTCGATGGTAATTTTTTCTTTTACTTGGCGTGGCGCACGGGTCACTTTTGGCTTTTCAACAACAGCATTCGGATCTTGAATTTCAATTTTTCTGTACGAATTAAAAATGACCTCATCCGTTAATTCACGGACCATTTTATACAACTCTTCTTTAAAAACAGCCAATTGATACTCCCCTTTTTCAATTAATCGTATTTTGCGCTCCCAATTTCCTGTCAATTCTGGACTCTTCAACAATTCGTTTTGGATCGTATCAATTAAATCCATGCCTGTGGCTGTGGCTAAAATATTTTTACGGTTTTTCTCAATGTATTTTCTTCGGAAAAGCGTTTCAATAATGTTCGCACGTGTGGATGGTCGACCGATACCATTGTCCTTCATCAAATCACGCATTTCTTCGTCTTCTATTTGCTTTCCAGCCGTTTCCATGGCACGCAACAACGTAGCTTCTGTGTAGGGTTTAGGAGGAGCGGTTTTGCCTTTGTGAACGATAGGTGTGTGTGGACCTTTTTCTCCTTCTACAAAAACAGGCATAATGCGTTCTTCATCATTTTTTTCAGCAACTTGCTTTTCGTCTTGGTAAACAACGCGCCAACCTAGAGAGATAATTTGTTTTCCCGTTGCTTTAAATTCCAATTGACCAACTTTCCCTAAAACGGTTGTTGTGGAGATTTTACATTCAGGATAAAAAACAGCTATAAAACGCTTGGCAATTAAATCATAAATCTGATTTTCTGTAGGCGAAATACCACTTGGATTCACACCTGTTGGAATAATCGCATGGTGATCCGTTACTTTTTTATCGTCGAAAACCGCTTTTGATTTTGGAATGGGTTGTTGCAACAAGGGCGCAGTGTATCGCGAATAGTAGGACATTCCTTTTAAAATTCCTTCGACCTTTGGATAAATGTCTTCCGAAAGATAGGTTGTATCGACACGCGGATACGTCACAATTTTCTTTTCGTATAAACTTTGTATATTTTTCAAGGTGTCATCAGCTGAAAAACCATATTTCTTATTGGCTTCAACTTGTAAACCCGTTAAATCAAACAGCCTTGGATTTCCTTCTTTCCCTTCTTTTTGTTCAAAGGATGTTACCTCAAATTCATGTTGCTTCAAATAATCGAGGCCTTTTACTGCTTTTTCTTCGCTGGTCAAACGATCAATTTGACATAAAAATTCAGTGTCGCGGTACGTTGTTTTCAATTCCCAATATTCAGCTGAAGTAAACGCATTGATTTCTTTTTGACGCTGAACAATCATTGCCAAGGTTGGTGTTTGCACACGTCCAATGGATAAGGTCGCTTTCCCTTGTCCAAATTTCTTTGTAAACGCGCGCGTGGCATTAATACCTAACAACCAATCACCAATCGCACGGGCAGAACCAGCTGCGTATAAATTATCGTATTGTTTGCCGTCTTTTAATTTTTGAAAACCTTCTTTGATGGCTTCTTCCGTTAAGGATGAAATCCACAAGCGTTGAATGGGCTTCGTGCATTTTGCCTTCAATAAAACCCAGCGTTGAATCAATTCTCCTTCTTGCCCAGCATCACCACAATTGATGACCGAATCGCAATTAGCTACTAAATTCTCGATGCATTTGAATTGTTTTTGAATGCCTGGATCATCCACCACTTTAATTCCAAAATTATCAGGAATAATGGGTAAATCTTCTAATTTCCAATACTTCCAATTTTCTTTATAATCATGTGGCTCTTTCAATGTACACAAGTGACCAAAAGTCCAACTCACCCAATAGCCATTTCCTTCCCAATAGCCGTCTTTTCGAGAACGAGCACCAAGGATTTCAGCAATGTCTTTTGCTACAGAAGGTTTTTCAGCTACACAAAGAATCATTTTGTTGCGTTCTTCTTTTTAGTATAATGGATGGTTTCGAAAGCATAAAGGTGTTTCTCATCCACTGTTTGTTGAAATAGTATTTTTTTATCCCATTGTTCTTGATCAATTGAAGGGAAAAAAGTATCCGCCCCAAATTCATGGTCAACGTGCGAAATATACATTTCATCAATGCAATCCAACGCCAATGCTTGTCTGTAAATCTCTCCACCACCAATGATGAATACGGTTCGCTCTGTTTCATTTTTAAAATGCTCCAACGAAGCCTCCAATGAATTAAATTGTTTACAACCTTCGAATTGCAGTGCTTGATCTCTCGATAGTACTACATTTTCACGGTTGGGCAAAGGACGAAAACGCTCGGGAATAGATTCGTAATTTTTTCGGCCGGTAATCACAATTTGTCCAGCTGTTGTTTCTTTGAAAAACTTCATGTCTGCGGGCAAATGCCACATCAAATCATTGTTCTTACCAATTCCATTTGCACGATCTACCGCAACAATTAAAGCAACTTTCATTTTTGTACCCTAAAATTATACAGCAACTGCGCCTTTAATGTGTGGATGTGGATCGTAATTCTGTAATTCAAAATCTTCTAACTTAAATCCAAAAATATCTTTTACGTCTGGATTTATTTTCATCGTTGGTAAAGTTTTACAAGCGCGTGACAATTGTAATTCAACTTGTTCTAAATGATTGCTGTAAATATGTGCATCTCCAAAAGTATGAACAAAATCACCTGGTTCTAAATCACACACTTGAGCAATCATCATTGTTAACAAGGCATACGAAGCGATGTTAAATGGAACACCTAAAAATGTGTCAGCCGAACGTTGGTACAATTGACAACTTAACTTACCATTGGCAACATAAAATTGAAATAAGGTATGACAAGGAGGCAATGCCATGTGATCTACATCGGCAACATTCCAAGCAGAAACGATTAAGCGACGCGAATCTGGGTTCCGTTTAATTTGTTGAATTAAATTTGAAATTTGATCGATTGTGCCACCATCTTTTGCTGGCCAACTTCTCCATTGATGCCCATAAACAGGTCCTAAATCACCATTTTCGTCGGCCCATTCATCCCAAATAGAAACGTTATTATCTTTTAAGAACTTAATATTTGTATTTCCTTGTAAAAACCACAATAACTCAACAATGATCGAGCGTAAATGCAATTTTTTAGTCGTCACACATGGAAAACCTTTCGACAAATCAAAGCGCATTTGGTAACCAAAAGTAGAAATTGTTCCCGTTCCAGTACGGTCTTCTTTCTTCGTGCCAGTTGCTAAAATATGTTTTAATAAGTCGTGATATTGTTCCATTTGATATTGATTTAATCGACTTCGAATTTACAAAAAAGGGCGTTGCTTCTCGCAAGAAGTTTTCAAAAAATAAAAGAACTTATGAACCATTCAGCCTTTTTCTGTTTCAGTTAACAACTTCCAAAAGCTAAAAAATTGGCTATATTTGTTCAACCAACGAAATTTATACTTTTTAAACGTTTGATTTTATGAGAAAACTCTTCTTTTTATTGACCTTATTTGTAGGCTTCTTATCAGCTGCGCAAACTTCTGGTCAATTAAAAAAACGTTTTTTAGGAACCTACACTGGATTTATTCCAAGTTATAAAACCGTTTCATCAAATATTCAAGTAGATTCAGTTGCGCTTACCATTGAGTTATCCAACAATCACCTTCAATTTACCCTTGGAAAATTGGAATTTGAAGGAGAATATACCATATTATTGGAAACATCTACTTATTTTATTTTAGAATGTAAGATGGATGACCGCATAGCAAACGAACGCATTATGGTGTACAAACGAGGAAAAAAAATCAGTAGAGACGGCTTGTTTCCTCAACCAAATGCCACTTTGTACAAACTGCGTAAAAAGAAAAGAAATCAATAAGTATCAATGCAAAAGAAATTTTTTACCAATTTAACGCTTTTAATTTTACTTAATTTATTAGTAAAACCAATTGCGATATTTGGTATTGATGTTGCAGTTCAAAATCGTGTTGATGCTGAAAATTATGGGATGTATTTCTCCTTATTGAACTTGTCATTGTTGTTTAATATTTTTATGGACATCGGCATCAATAACTTTACGACTACGCAAGTTGCCCGTTTTCCGAAAATTGCAAGTCAATACATTCACAAATTATTTAGTTTCCGTTTTTTATTATTTGGAGTTTACGCTTTAATAACACTAGCATTAAGCTACATAATGAATTACACCCAGTATGAAATCACGTTATTAAGTGTTTTCATCTTCAATCAATTTTTAATCACATTAACTTCATATTTCAGAAGTCATTTTGGAGGCTTGCACCTTTTTAAAACGGATGCATTGATCTCTGTTTTAGATCGTTTGTTGTTAATTTTAATTTGCGGCGCTTTGTTGTTAACGTCTAAAAATCAGTTTAAAATTGAATGGTTTTTATGGTCACAAACCATCGCTTACGCCTGTACATTTATCATTTCATTCATCCTTTTAACCCGTAAAATTGGCTTGCCCAAATTGAAATTTAACCTCGTCTTTTCCTTTGCCATTTTAAAGAAAAGTTATCCATATGCGCTATTAATTTTATTGATGATGTTTTATTCAAGAATTGATTCTGTTTTTTTAGAACGCATTCATCCAAATGGGAAATTTGAGGCAGGTGTTTATGCTCAAGGATTTCGTTTGTTAGATGCATTCTTTATGTTTGGAATGTTGTTTGCCAACTTATTGCTCCCCTTGTTTTCACGCTTATTAGTTCATGATAAGGCAGCAATTGCTCCTTTACTTAAAACCGCTCGTAATTTATTGTTAGGAGGTGCGCTTTTAGTCGCAACATGTTGTTCTTTTAATGCTAAAATAATTTTACAATTCATTTACGATCAAAACATAAGCGCTTCAATTCCTAGTTTTCAGTATTTAATTTGGGGCTTCATTGGGATGTGTATTAGTTTGATATACGGAACCCTATTAACTGCAAATGGGCAATTAAAAGTCCTAAACTGGATTTCAGTAATTGGGATCCTAATCAATTTAAGTGTTAATATTGTTTTAATTCCAAAATATGGTGCTGCTGGAGCTGCAATTGCAGTTTTGTTTACACAATCCATTACTGCTTTGGCACAAATGATCTATTGCCACATAAAATATTCATTCGCAATCAACTGGAAAGAAATATTAAACTACAGTCTCTTTATTGCTGTTTTGTTAATTACACCAATTATTTTGAAAGACAGCATTATTCAGCTTTACGTGCAAGTAAGTACCGGGATCATTGGGCTCTTCCTATTTAAACTGATTGATGTAAAAGAAATTTTACGTTTTCTGAAGGAAAAATAAAGTATAAATATACTAAACGTGCTTTTTTTGAGTTATCCATTCAACTTATATTACTTGCAGTACGAAAACTAGTCTAAATTAGCTCGAATTAAGCAATTAAATGCTAAATTCGCACTTCAAAAATTGAAATACATGACAGATCAAATCAATGAATTAGATAAAGAACGCCAAAATTTATTAGTGTTTATTTGGCGCAACAGAAAACTTATTTCAATCGTAACAGGAATTGCAATGTTGATTTCTCTTGTTGTTTCCTTTTTATTGACTCCACTTTATAAATCTACTGCAATAGTTTTTCCTGCTGCAACAAGCACTGTTTCTTTCTCTGAACAACGCAATGCAAAAGCGTCTTCAATGGATTTTGGAGAAGAAGAACAAGCAGAACAATTGGTTCAAATTTTACAATCATCACAAATTAGAAATCGTATTGTTGACCAGTTTCAATTGATGAAACATTACGATATTGACGAATCAGATCCGAATAAATACTTTAAGTTGATGGAAAAATATGAAAACATGTTTTCCTATACAAGAACACGCTATGGTTCAATTCAAATTGACGTATTAGACAGAGATGCCGTTTTAGCAGCTGACATGGCAAATAAAATTGTTGATTTAATTGATACGGTTAAAAATAGCATGGTAGCTGAACGAACGATTCCAGCATTTGAAATCAACAAACGTAAAAAACAACAATTAGAAAGTGATCGCGATGCGGTATTAGATCAATTGGATAGTTTAGCAAAAATGGGCGTACTTTCGATTGATGGACGTTCAAGTTTGTTTCAAGCCTATGTCGATTCAAAAAGTCAAGCTGAAAAACAAGAAATTAAGAAAACAATTGATATCAACATGCGATTTGGTGCTCGTTTTGATGGATTAGAAGACATTCGTGATGAAAAAATCATGCAATTAGAACAATTTAAAGTTGCATATGAACAGGCTGAATCTGATGCAAATACAATTTTTAGTCACAAATTCATTGTTGAACGCGCTGTGGTTGCCGATAAAAAAGACAAACCAAAACGTATCATAATTGTACTTTTAGCTTCAGTTGGAGCATTTATCTTTATGGTATTTGCATTGTTAATCAATGATCGAATTCGTGATTTGAAAAAAATCGCTTAAGGTGTCGTTTGCTAAAAAAAATGCTTTTTTAATTCTATTAGGTGTTTTATACATCTTATTGTCCCTTTATTTTATTTGGGTTGATCAAGCGTACTTGACATTGTTCCCAATTGGATTATTAGCGATTTATTTTGCCATATTTTATACAGAGTATACGTTCTTAAGCATTGCTTTTCTTACGCCCTTGTCAATTAATATTGAAGAATATACAGATAGTTTTGGCTTGTTTATCCCCACTGAACCTTTGCTATTTGGTTTTTTATTGTTCTTTCTTTTTCTACAAATTCGTAAAAACATATTACCGAAAGAACTCTGGAAAAATCCAATCATATGGAGTGTTGGGTTTTACATTGGTTGGCTTTTTATTGCATCCATAATGAGCACACATCCAATTGTTTCGTTAAAATTTGGTTTAGCACGACTTTGGTTCATTGTTCCTGTTTTAATTTTTGGAACGTATTTTTTTAGAAAACAACTTAACATTACACGTTTTATTTGGTTGCTTGTGATTGGCATGTTCATCGTTATTTGTTACACATTAATTGTGCATGCAAGTTATAGTTTTGGTGAGAAAGAAGGCCATTGGGTAATGTGGCCATTTTTTAAAGATCATACCATCTACGGTGCAACAGTTGCATTAACAGTTCCACTTGTTTTTGGCTTGTATTTACACAAAAAACACAGTCCGTTAGTGCAAGTAATCTTATTAAGTTTCATTGCCATCGTTCTACTTGGAATGTTCTTTTCATACACACGAGCAGCTTGGTTAAGTTTAATTGCTGCACTGGGTGTCTGGGCATTGATTCACTTCAAAATTAAACTAAGTTTATTGGTGACAATCGCCGCATTCATTGGCGGAGTGATTTTCTTTTCTTGGGATGCGATTCAAATGGATTTAGCTAGAAATAAGAATGAGCACACCACAGAAGATTTTGGAAAGAAATTACAATCAGCAGCAAATGTTTCAACGGATGCATCAAATTTAGAGCGCATCAACCGTTGGACCTGTGCCATTGAAATGTTTAGAGAACGTCCATTTTTTGGATTTGGACCTGGAACGTATGCATTTGAATATGCGCGTTTTCAAGATCCAGAGAATTTAACAATCATCTCAACAAATTTTGGCGATCTTGGAAATGCACACAGTGAATATTTAGGTGCGCTTTCAGAAATGGGTGTATTGGGTTTAAGTGCTTTTATTTGTATTGTTATCGCAATTTTTTATAAAGCCATCACGCTCTACAACAGATGGCCAGAAGAGGATAAAGAAACGAAAAGATTATTGCTAGCCATGATTTTATCATTAGTCACCTATTTCGTTCACGCCGTATTAAACAACTTCTTAGATACTGACAAAGCAGCTGTTCCAGTTTGGGGAATGTGTGCAGCAATTATTGCATTAGAGATTGCGTTGAATAACCAACTCAACGCGAAACCCACAATGAAGGATTCAAACATTTAACAGATCCTCCAGCAACCGTATGAATTTCAAAATGTGCAATGGACAAAGATGAACCTTGAGGAACAATTAGCGTTCCAATCCCTTGTTTGGTTGATACTTTAGAACCCGTGCTAACAAAAACTTCTTGTAAATTACTGTATACTGTTCTGTAATTTCCATGTTTAATAATGACCACTTTTCCTGCGCCAGGTATGCTAAAAACACTCGTTACTTCGCCTTCGAAAACACATCTCACTTGAGCATTGCGTGATGTACTGATGTCAATTCCATTGTTATTGGTATAAACATTGTTCAACGTTGCATGGGCGTTTTTTCCAAAACCTTCAGAAATTGAACCACTGGCAACTGGCCAAGGTAATCTACCTTTGTTTCCTTCAAACGAATGACTCAAAGCCATCGATTCTTTAGATTCAGTATACGTAATTTTTGGCGTTTCCTTTGGCGTTTCCTTAATTGGTTTGGTATTAGAACCTCCTGATTTCGGTTCAGAAACAGCATTTTTAATATTCTCTTTTGCCGTTTGAGTACGTGCCAATTCTTTTTTACGATCTGCTTCTTCAGCCTTTCTTCTCTTTTCCTCTGCTTTACGTTGTTTCTCTTCAGCTAATGCAATTTCACGTTTAATCGCTGCATTAATTTTATCTTTTAAGACAGCTTTTTTGTTCTCATCATTGCGCAATTGAGCCACCAATTGTTGCTCTTCCTGTTTTAATTTACTATAAACCTTTTCTTGCTTTTGCTTGTCTTTTTCTATGGCAAATTTTTCTTGTTTTTTCTCTTCTAATAATTTCAATTTGTACAATCGTTCTTCTTCTATGGTAACAATTTCCTTTTTAATTAATCCTTCATGTTGACGAATAATTAGAAATTGTTTCTTTTGAATATCAGCGATGTATTTTAAATAAGCCCCTCTTTTTACAGCTTCATTGTAGGAGTTTGCTGAAAACACAAACATCATTTTACCAAAGCGATTTCTATGTTTGTAACTGTACAAAAGTAATTTTTTATATTGCGCTTTTAAACGAATCAATTTTTGCTGTAACTCAACAACTTCGTTGGTCTTTTCAGCCACTTTTATTTCTGCACCACGCACTTGGTTGTCGAAATTTGAAACCAATTCTTGTCTATATTGAATTTGTTTGTCAATCAATAACAATTCGTTATACGATGCTGAAGTGATAGATTTTGTTTTATCTAATAATTTTTTAGTCGTTGCAATTTTTTTTGCCAAACGATTTTCTTCGTTTCGCAATTTTTCACTGGAAGTTTGACCAAACAAATTTAGTGTTAGAAACAAGAAAAATAAAACACTTAGTTTACTCACATTCTTCATAACTCTCTGGTATTATAAGTTCTAATTGTTGGATTTCTTTGCTGTCCACCTTATCATAATTTAAAGTGATATTTAACTTATTATTAGGCAACAGAACAGCAATCTCAACTTCATTGGGGAAATTTATTCCATCCACTAATTGACGTGACAGATAATTGATGGTGACAGAAGCACTGTCAGAAGGACTTTCAATGTACATCCCTTTCAAATCTCTTAAATTGGTGTCAATAAAATACTTAATTAAGATGTCTTCTTTTTGTCGGACACGCACAAAGCGATCAAAACGTTTCGCTTGACGCTTTCTGTGTGTTGATAATGTGTAAAAATCCTGGCCATGAATTTGAAAATATTTTTGAGTTGTATCGTAATCAAAAGGCAATCCCATCAGTATTTCTTCCAAATTAGAAAACGAAAAATCAATGCCAAAATTGTTTTTAAAATAATCTAAACTTTGTTTGGAATAACATTTTTCGCGTTTATTCATCAATACAATTGAATCTTTGGTGACCAATGAATTAGCAATTGGTATTGCCGCGTAGGTGATCAAAGCATTGATAGCGCTGTCACGAACGATTCTGATAGATGTTTTAAAATTCAAATTACGATTTGTGTCCGAATAACTTGTCGCTAATTTCGCGTAAAAATAATGTGGTTTAACTGTTGCTAAACTATCCATTGTGTGAATTAAAACAGCTGTTTTCACCCGTTCCAAACGATCTAGTTTGAAAAGTTCCTTTGACCCGCCACAGGCTTGTAATACAAGTAATACAACCACGAAAAGTAACAACCTAAAAAATCGGATCATAGTATTTTTTGTTGGTGATTTTCTTTTGTAAATTTTTATTGGTTGCGCCCATTTTTAAAGCGCGTTCCCATAATTCAAGTGCTTTTGGAATTTCATTTGTAAAAAAGTAAGCATCTCCCAAATGCTCAATAATCAACTTATCACTTGCATCTTCAGTATAAGCAAGCTCAAAATAATTCAAAGCTTGACCATAGTTTCCCATCTGAAAACAAACAAAGCCTTTTGTATCAATAAAATGAACACTTTTAGGATTCAATTCACTGATTTCTTTCGCTAATTTAAAAGCATATTCTAAATCAATTTTAGCTAAAGCTAATCGGTAAGCATAATTGTTACGCAACAATAAACTTTGAGGGTCTTTAGCAATTGCTGCTTTGTAATTTTCTTTTCCTAATTCAAGTTGATTTAAACAAAAATAAGCTTCCCCAATTTGCCCTAATAATTCAGCCTCAATAGAAGGATCATTCACAATAAGTTCTTTTCCATTTTTTAAAATCTCGATAGCTTCTTGGTATTTTTTTAATTGAACGGCACTTACTCCATTCAGCAAGTAAATGGTTGGAATCGTTGGAAACAACATCAAAGCTTTTTTACTGTCTTGATATAATGTTTCAAAATTTCCAGATTGGTATTCCATCAATAAAACTTGGTTCCAAATTGGGTATTGATTTTGGTCAAATTCCAAGGCCTTTCTGTACGAATTCAATGCGTCATTTTCTTTATTTAAACGCAAATAGAAATCGCCTTGAATGGAATGTGCTTTTGCTTCTTTCGGATTATCACTCACCAATTGATTCACTAAATTAAGCACAGACTCATCCAAAGATTTATTGGTTTCTAGCAATGAAATTAGAATTTTCATTCTTGTCTCAAAATCAACATCTTCACAGGAAAATGCCAATTTTAATTGTTCCATCGATTTGGAACGTTCATTTTTTTGGCGGTAAACATCTGCCAATGCTAAATGTGCTCGACCATTTTCGGGAGAAACTTTAACTAAATCTTCTAAAAGCGTAATCCCTTTTTCTTCATTTCCAGTTTGAAAATAAAATTCCACTAAAGTTCCCAATAATTGAGGATCGTTTGGAAGTTTTTTACGTGCATTCACTAATTCAGCCAATGCTTTATCCGTTTGTTTTGCTTGGATATATAAACGGAATTTTTCAATCGTTAATTCAGGTTGTGAGCCTACTAAATCTTCTGTTTTACTTAATGCTTTGATGGCCTCGTTCCATTTTCCATCCTTTGCTAAACTTTCTGCATAACTATACATCCATTCAACATTTCTCGGTTCATTTTTTATCAATTTTTCAAATTGAACGTTGGCTTGAGCATATTTTTTTTGATCTACATACATGTATGCCAACTCTTCTGCATACCAAATGTTATTTGGATCGATAGTTGCTGCTTTTTGAATACAATCTGCGGATTTTGCTAAATCTTTTTTGCCTAAATAAATTTGAGACAAAGCATAATAAACGGCATCGTCTGTTTGTTTAACTGCTAAACACTGTTCAAAAGCACGAATTGCTTCATCGTATTGACCGGTTGTCTTGAAACGAATGCCTTCATGAAAATGTTGAATGTAAGCATAATCTGCAATTGAAATAACGGCTGTTGCTGTTTGAGTTTTTTTCACAACATTACAACTCACTAATAAAAGTGAACAAACAACAACAAACGTATACTTTAATTTCATTCTTCTATAGTTGAATAATCTCCTAAACTTAAGTCTTTTGAAGTGCCAATAAATGCAGCATGAGAACCGATCATTGAATCTTTTAAGATAACTTGAACCAGTTCAGAATTTTGTTGAATATTTGAATTTGAAATAATTGAATGTACAACACGTGTGTTTTTTCCTAGAGAAACATGTGGTCCAACTACAGAATTTTCAATCACTACACCTTCGCCAATAAAACATGGAGGAATGATAACAGAATCAATGATTTCTGCCGTAGGGGCTACCATCGGTAAATTTTTCTCAAAATCGTATTCTAATACGCGTTGATTGGTTTGAACAGTCACCGCTTTATTTCCACAATCCAACCATTCAGACACTTCTCCTGGTTTAAATTTGTATCCTGCATTTGTTAATCGACGCAAGGCATCTGGTAATTGATACTCATTACTATTCATAATGTTGTTGTCAATCAAGTATTCCAATTCGGTGCGTAATTTAGCTCCATCCTTGAAATAATAAATACCAATCATTGCCAAATCAGACACAAATTCTTGTGGTTTTTCAACGAAATCAATAATCTCACGATTTTCATTCATTTTAATTACACCAAAAGCACTCGGATCTTCGATTTGTTTCACCCACAAAATTCCATCATCATTCGGATTAATTTTGAAATCTGCTTTGAATAAAGTATCCGCAAACGCAACAACAACAGGACCTTCCAATTTTTCTTTCGCACACAAAACAGCATGCCCTGTTCCCAATGGTTCTAATTGGTAATGAATGGATCCTTTTGCGCCTAATTTTTCTGCAACAGCAATTAATTCTTTTTCAACTTCAATTCCAAAATCACCAATAACAAAAGCAATTTCATCTATTTTATCCGCACAAACAGCTGCGATATCTTCCACCAAACGATGAACAATTGGTTTTCCACCAACTGGAACTAATGGTTTTGGTGTAACTAAAGTATGTGGGCGAAGGCGACTACCGCGTCCCGCCATTGGAACTATTATTTTCATTTTTAATTTTTTTATTGGATGACTTTGATCGTCATTTACTAATTATTTAATGCCAGTACTTCCAAAGCCTCCAGCTCCTCGATCAGTTTCTGTTAATACTTCTACTTTTGACCATTCAGCTTGTTCAACTTTCGCGAAAACCAATTGTGCAATGCGCTCACCGTCTTCAATTGTAAAGGATGTATTGGATAAATTAACTAAAATCACGCCAATTTCACCACGATAATCTGCATCGATTGTACCAGGTGAATTCAAAACCGTAATTCCGTTTTTAAATGCTAAACCACTTCTTGGACGAACTTGACATTCATATCCAACGGGTAGTTCAATAAATAATCCTGTTTTAACCAACGCCCGTTCAAATGGAGCTAAAGTGATGGATTCTGATATGTTTGCCCTTACATCCATTCCAGCTGAAGCCAATGTTTCATATGCTGGAATTGCATGTTTGGACTGATTAATAATTTTAACCTGCATAATTCTTGAATTGACTTCAAAAATACGAAAAAGAGAAATGGATTAATCGCCCATTTTTGTTAGTAATGAACAATTGATTTTTAACAAACTATGCTGTTTTTCTAAAGAGTGATTTTTCTAATTTGTAGACCATCAATAGATAGATTAAAATCAAACCATTGTTAAAGATTGTTTTGACTAAAAATGAAGAAAACAATTCAACTGTTGAAATAAAATACAAGCACAAAGCACCTACTAAATACAACATAAATTTCCGTAAATTATACGCAATTGGATAGTGTTTTTGTCCCAGTAAATACGATGCGACCATTTGCGAAGCGTAAACGATTAAAGTTGCCCATGCGCTCGCCATATAGCCGTAAAGTGGAATAAATACAACATTTAATACAACTGTTAAAATAGCACCACCAATCGCTATATAGGCTCCAAACTTGGTTTGTCCACTTAATTTGTACCAAATACTTTGGTTGTAATAAATTCCCAAGAAAACATTGGCTAACAATAATATTGGCACAACTTTTAAACCTACATAATAGGCTTCATTTCGAATAAATAACTTGAAAAAATCAATGTTTAAACTTACGACTAGAAACACCATACAAACCATTGCAATAAAAACATTCATAACCTTGGCATAAACCTTGTTTTTATCTTGGTTTTTAAGTTGTGCAAAGAAAAAAGGTTCGGCAGCATAACGGTATGCTTGTAATAAAATTGTCACCAACATCGCTAATTTATAGCAAGCACTGTAAATACCAACTTGTGCTTCTGCTATTTTTAGTGAAACCTGCGTTGAGCCATCGTATAAAATATGTTTCAATAATATTCGATCCAATGTTTCATTTATGATTCCTGCAAACCCTGCAATAACTAATGGGAATGCGTACTTCAACATTTCTTTTGCCAAGGTACTATCAAAATTAAAACGAAGGTGAAGAAAGTGTTTGTACAAAAGAATTGGTTTAACCAACGAAGCAAATAAATTCGCAAACAAGATAAACAACACACCTTCTTCAGGTCGAGCAGGATCAAATAAACCGAGCATAAACACCAAATTCAATAGGATGTTAACGGCAATCGAACTCATTTGAATTCCAGCAAATTTAAACGCTTTATTTTCAGCTCTAAGTTTTGCTAATGGCAAAGCAGTAACTGCGTCAACACAAACTATTGCCCCCAATAAAATAATGTATTCATTGTGGTCGGAATACAGCATTAAATCTGCAATATTTTGATTGAAGAACAATAAAACTGCAAAAAACAACACGTTAATTCCTATTACGGTCAGAAAACTATTGACAAATACTTTTTCCTTATCTTCTTTATCTTGCAAGAATCTGAAAAAAGAAGTTTCCATGCCAAATGTCAACAAAACAACCAAAAAAGCTACCCAAGCGTACAATTCAGATACTACACCATAATCTGACGGATTGGCAAATACGGCAGTGTAAAGCGGAACTAGTAAATAGTTCAACAATCGACCAACAATACTTGATAATCCATAGACGGCCGTTTGACCCAATAATTGCTTGATTGGGTTCGCCATTAAGCTCTAAAATTTGGTTTTCTTTTTTCTAAAAATGCAGTTGTTCCTTCTTTGAAATCAGCTGTTCCAAAAGACAAGCCAAACTCTTCAATTTCGACAGCAAAACCATCCTTTCCATCCACGAAATTAGCGTTAATTGAACGGATCGCTGCAGCGATTGCAGTTGCAGAATTACCAAGAATTTTCGATGCGATTTCTTCTGCTTTTGCTAATAATTCTTCCTGTTCAACAACATGGTTCACCAATCCCCATGTCAACGCTTCATCTGCTTTGATCATTGCAGCTGTAAAAACCAACTCATTTGCTTTTCCTCGACCAACCAATTGAGTCAATCGTTGTGTTCCGCCATATCCAGGGATAACACCTAATGAAACTTCTGGTAATCCCATTTTTGCATTGGATGATGCCACGCGAATGTGCGCTGCCATTGCCAATTCCAATCCCCCACCAAGTGCAAATCCATTGATTGCCGCAATAACTGGTTTATTCATATTTTCAATAAACGAAAACAATGTTTCTTGACCTTTTTGAGCTAATTCGCCACCTTGAGCGATCGTGAAATCAGCAAATTCTTTGATATCTGCACCTGCAACAAATGATTTCTCACCAGAACCAGTTAAAATAACCACCCCTATTTCAGGTGTTTCATTTGCTGATTTCAATGCAAGATGTAATTCTTCAATAGTAAGTTTATTTAAAGCATTTAATTGAGCAGGACGATTAATCGTAATTGTTAATATCTGCCCTTTTTGTTCTGTTAATAGTGTTGTATACATCTTTATTTTCTTAGTCTTTTATACATTTTTATTCCAAGCATTAATCCAATTGCAACGGCAAAAAAGCCTATTGTTCCTTTTATCCAATTAAAACTATCTTTCATTACAACTAAAAACACGATAGCTACGAGCGCTAATGTGGCTACTTCATTCCAAATTCTTAATCCATTTGATTTCCAATTAAAGATACCTTTTTTCAAATCGTTCATGATCTTTTGACACACAAAATGATAGATTAACAACATTCCGACAAAAGCTAACTTTAAATGCATCCACGGAGCAGATAAATAATACGTTGAATTTAAAAAAAGCATCCAAATTCCAAAAATTAAGGTTAAAACCATTGCTGGAGTAGTAATAATCCACCATAATTTTTTTTCCATCACCTCAAACTGCTCTGATAATATTTTACGCGTAACCGCTTCCTTTTCTTGCGCTTCTGTATGGTAAATAAACAAGCGGACAATGTAAAAAAGTCCCGCAAACCAACTAACTACAAAAATTATATGAAGTGCTTTTACTGTATTAATATCCATGCGATAAAGATACGATAAAAATTAGTGACGCAAAAATTGGTTGAAATTTTAACACTAGAAAGAAAACTAAGTGCTAAAATCCTTGCTTTCATTGTTCTTTCGTATCTTTGTTGCCTTAAAAAATATAACATGAGTGCATTTGAACTTTCCGAACAAGAAATTCAGCGTAGAGAATCGTTGAATAAACTACGTGAAATGGGAATCAATCCCTATCCTGCTGATTTATACCCAGTGAGCGATTACGCTGCTGAATTAAAGAAGCAATTCGTAGATGGAAAGCAGGTTTGCATTGCTGGAAGAATGATGAGTCAACGTGTAATGGGTAAAGCTTCATTCGCAGAATTACAAGATTCTTCTGGCAGAATTCAAGTGTATTTCAACCGCGATGAAATTTGTCCAGGTGAAGATAAAACCTTGTACAATGACGTATTTAAAAAATTATTGGACTTAGGTGATTTCATCGGTGTTAAAGGATATGTTTTCAAAACACAAGTAGGTGAAACATCTATTCATGTGCAAGAATTTACACTTTTAAGTAAATCATTAAAACCGTTGCCACTTCCAAAAATAGATGCAGAAGGCAAAATACACGATGCGTTTACTGATCCTGAAATGCGTTACAGACAACGTTATGCTGATTTAGTCGTAAATCCTCAGGTAAAAGATATTTTCATCAAACGAACAAAATTGTTCTCTGCAATGCGTCAATTTTTCAATGACGCTGGATATATGGAAGTTGAAACTCCTGTTTTGCAATCCATTCCTGGTGGCGCAGCTGCTCGTCCGTTTGTGACACACCACAACGCTTTAGACATTCCTTTGTACATGCGTATTGCGAATGAATTGTACTTGAAACGATTAATTGTTGGTGGATTTGATGGTGTGTACGAATTTTCTAAAAACTTTAGAAATGAAGGGATGGATCGCACGCATAACCCTGAATTTACAGCAATGGAAATCTATGTTTCGTACAAAGATTACAATTGGATGATGGATTTCACGGAACGACTTTTAGAACATTGTGCAATTGAAGTGAACGGTTCTTCTGAAACAACATTTGGAGAACATACAATAAACTTTAAAGCACCATACAAACGTGTAACGATGCGTCAATCAATTATTGATTTCACAGGATTTGATATTGCTGGGAAAACGGAAGAAGAATTGTTTGAAGCTGCAAAAAGTATGGGAATTGCTGTTGATTCAACAATGGGTAAAGGAAAATTAATCGATGAAATTTTTGGGGAGAAATGTGAAGGAAACTACATTCAACCAACTTTTATCACTGATTATCCAAAAGAAATGTCGCCATTGTGTAAAGAACACCGCGATAATCCTGAGCTAACAGAACGCTTTGAATTAATGGTTTGTGGAAAAGAAGTTGCCAATGCTTATTCTGAATTAAACGATCCAATCGATCAACGTGAACGCTTTGAAGAACAAGTACGTTTATCTGAAAAAGGAGACGATGAAGCGGGACAATTCATCGATTATGATTTCTTGCGCTCCCTGGAATACGGAATGCCGCCAACATCTGGCTTAGGCATTGGTATGGACCGATTAATTATGTATTTAACCAACAATCCTTCGATTCAAGAAGTATTGTTCTTCCCACAAATGCGTCCAGAAGTTCACCAACAAAAAGTGGAACTAAGTGACAATGAAAAATTCATCTTTGATAGTTTACAAAAAGAACAAAAGATGGCACTTTTACGCTTGAAAGAATTGGTTAATTTAAGTAACAAAGCGTGGGATGTAAGTGTTAAAAATCTTACGAAACAAGGCTTAGTTAAAGTGACTAAAATTGACGAAGAATTATTAATAGAAATTCTGTAATACTACTTTATTAATTTATAAAAGGCTGTTCAAGAAATTATTGAACAGCCTTTTTTTTGAAGTATTTTTCATAAATGATTCAATACAAAAAACCAAACAACCAAAGTGGAATGGTCTTTCCATCTCCATATTCGATGTTGTCTGCAGCAATGTAACTTTCTTTTATATTTTTGAGTTGTTTTCGGGTTTTTGATTTTCCACCAATCTCAAATGTATATTTATTGTCAACTAAAAAATCACTTGCTACACTACTCGTTACATCATATACATTTGCTACTTGATTGTAAAAAAAACATTCTCGCAAGGTGCCTTCTTGAAAATTTGTGCGCGTCAATGCATAAATTGTGTTGGGATGATGCAAGAATACTTTTTCTGGTTTTGCCAATACTGCATCCGAAGATGAATTACTTCGCAATAAATTCAAAATACGCGATTCCTCTAAATAAGTAAGGTACAACATAACCGTATTACGGGAAACACCAATATCAGCAGCAAGTTTCGAAACATTTGGTTGAAACGGAACAGCGGTAGCAACAAGGTATAAAAGTTTTTTTAATTTATGAATGTACTGCACATCAACATGCCGTAAATAAGGTAAATCAACTTCTAACATCAATGTAATGGTATTCATTAATTTTCGGTGATACGAATTCGTGCTTTCCAAATAAAACGGATAATACCCATTTTTTAAATAGGCTTCAAAATGAACAAAAGGTTTTACTTTTTTTACTAGCTCTTTCGACAGTGATTCATGATTTGAAATTATTTCTTCTAAAGAATATTTATCTAATGCTTGTTTTGTTTCAATTTGTAAATATTCTCTAAACGATAAGCCATTCATCGTGTATAAAACCGCTCTTCTGCTTAAATCTGCTTTACCTTTATAGATGTGTAACAAAGAAGAGCCTGTGAAAACAACGTTTAATTTTCGGTAACGATCGTAAATGTTTTTTAATTCTTGCGACCAATTTTCATATTTATGAATTTCGTCTAAAAACAGGTGTGTGCCTCCACGTTTAATCCAATCATCTGCAAAATCAACAAGTGTATTCGTTGTGAAATAAATATCATCTACACTTACATACAACGCTTTTGAATCGTTCGGCAATTTATTTTTTATATGGTGAAGAAGATACGTTGTCTTTCCAACACCTCGCGCACCGGTAACACCAATTAATCGATCGTTCCAATCAATCGATAAATCTCTATCAAATTGCCAATCAAGCTCTTCTATTGTTCTGTTGTGACTATCAATTAATGAATTCATTGTTCTCTACATTTCCACAAATGTACAAAATTGCATTATATACACAACATTATTTCTGTTTTTTGCAATCTTAAGATAACATTTTATGTAATATTTGTAATGTATAGATTACAATTTTAGATTATTTTGCAATTTCAAAATAGCATTTTAATAAAATAATGTTAAAATCAATAGAATTTTGAGCGAAAAAAAGCTTTGTTGAGACACAAAAATAATTATTTCGGCAACCTTGCTACCATCAATTTGTATTCTTTTTTGAAATCTTTTGTTCCTTGGCAACCCATCGTTGTTTTTGTGTTTTTAAAATCAGTAATACGATTTCCTGGATCTGGATGAGTACTTAAAAATTCGGGTTGTTTAGCTCCGCCTAATGCTTGAATTTTTTCAAAAAAACCAGCGCCTGCATCCGCGTTATATTCTAATGAACATAAATAAAGTACAGAGCGCTTATCCGCTTCTGATTCGTGAGAGCGAGAAAATTTAAGTCCAATTAATGAACCTGTAATTTGTTTAAGAGCAGCTAGATCACCAGCCAATGCATCCATTAAAAACTGTAATCCGTATTGTGTTGTCATTTGTCTGGTAGAATGTCTCATGTCTGCATGGCCAATTTCGTGACCCAAAACTCCTGCAAATTGATCTTCAGAATCTAAAAATTTTAAAATACCTGTATAAATATAGATGTAACCACCTGGCGTACAAAAAGCATTCATGACGCTATCGTTTTTAATGACTCTTAAACGCCATTTGAATTCATCTTTGTAATCTACTTTACCAGAATTTAAAATGTTATCTCGAACTTTGTATAAATAAGTGTACACATCTTTGTACTTTACTGAATCCAATAATGGATATTCTTTCGTGTTTTGATCTATTTCAGCTGCTACTTTTGCTCCTAACTCAATGTCTTGTTGTAGGGTGAACACATTGACTCCTTTCCCTTTACTTTTGGGATCTAAAAGACTACACGATTGAACAATCAATCCACTAACAATAATAGAGATAAATAGTTTGAATTTTGGTTTCATAGAATAAGGATTAAATAAAAATTAGATATGTGGGTAATAATAATTGGCTACAAACGTAATAACTAGAGCCAATGCCCATCCCGAATACACTTCTGTTTCTGTATGTTTTTTAAGATACAAGCGTGACGATATTGTCAAAGCAGAAGCTAGAATAACTGCAAAGAACACCCAAAATTGAAATTGCTCTTGGTTCAAATAATACGCAAAAATAAAACCAGTTAAGATTCCAGCACCACCACCATGTAAACTAATTTTTATCCAACGATTGATAATGGTGTAGAAAAAAGTCACTAATACACCCGACAAAGGCAGGGAGAAAATAAATTTAGGATTACCTGCTGGAACACGCAATAAAAATAGAACATACAACAACAAACAAAAAGATAGCATGATGTACATTGGAATACTACGTTCCCTCCTATTTTCCATGTCAATGGTTGAAATCACATTTCGCATGCGCAATAACAAAAAAGATGCTGCTGGAGCAATGGCACTAAAAACAACAAACATGTATAACACAATACTTTTTGCTTCATCATTTAAGTAATATAATGAATCATTGTTGTACAATTCTCCATTACTTGAAGGCATATACAATGCTAAAATTAAACCATAAATTGGCATTAATAATGGAAGGAAAATCCACGAAAAAAAATGGGCGATGTAATTCATAATTCTTTTCTTAAACGAGCAACTGGAATGTTCAATTGTTCTCTGTATTTTGCGACTGTTCTTCGGGCAATGTTATACCCTTTTTCATTTAATAATTCAGCTAATTTCTCATCAGTTAAGGGACGTTTTTTCTTTTCGCCCTCGATTGCTTCTGATAAAATTTTCTTTACTTCTCTAGTTGAAACTTCTTCGCCAGAATCAGTTGATAAGGACTCAGAGAAAAAATATTTGAGTGAAAAAATACCAAAACTTGTTTGAACGTATTTACTATTAGCTACGCGAGAAACTGTAGAAATATCTAAACCAATTAATTCAGCAATGTCTTTTAAAATCATTGGTTTTAAATTGGTTTCATCGCCTGTTAAAAAATAGCTGCGTTGATAATTCATGATTGCATTCATCGTTAACAATAAAGTATTTTGGCGTTGTTTTATGGCGTCTATAAACCATTTAGCACCATCTAATTTTTGCTTTACAAATTGAACTGCTTCACGCTCAGATTTTGATTTTTTTGTTCCTTCAGAATAGGTTCGAAGCATTTGCTCGTATTCGCGGCTGACTTTTAAATCAGGAGCATTTCTACCATTTAATGTCAACTCCAATTTACCTTCGTAATCAACAATCATAAAATCAGGAATGATTTGTTGATGGTTTTTTGAAGATTCTATCATTGAACCACCTGGCTTTGGATTCAATTTAAGTATTTCTTCGATGGCCTCTTTTAAATCATTGTCTTCGATTTCTAATTTCTTTGCAATTTTATCGTAGTGCTTTTTGGTAAACTCTTCAAAAAACTGTTCTAAGATTATTTTTGCAGTAAATTTTGTAATATCACCATCTTGTTTGCGATTTATTTGAAGCAACAAACATTCTTGCAAATTTCTAGCGCCAACTCCAGCTGGATCTAATTCTTGTATAACGTGCAATAAACTACTAACTTCTTCTTTATCAGTAAAAACATTTGCTGAAAAGGCTAAATCATCAACGATTGATTCCAATTCTCTATTTAAATAACCCGATTCATCTAAATTTCCTATAAGAGTCGTAGCAATCATAAATTCATGCTCATCCAAATACAATAAATGCAATTGTTCTTCTAACTTTTCTTGAAAAGATGCTTCGCCTGATAACGGTATAACGCGTTCTTCATCATCTTTAGAAGAATTATTGGCTTTCGTTTTATAATCAGATCCTTCTTCATCAATGTATTCTGAAATATCAAAATCTTCGGAATCGTTGTTATCGAAATCATCTTCAAAATCATCCTGCTCTTCAAAATCATCCTCGTTCTTTTCAAGACCCTCTTCTAATGCTGGATTTTCTTCAATTTCTTGCTTAATTCGTTGATCTAATTCCATCGTAGGAACCTGCAACAATTTCATCAATTGAATTTGCTGAGGAGAGAGTCGTTGCTCTAATTTTTGAGAAAGATATTGCTTTAAAGCCATCTTATTAATCAACTAAGTTTGTTTCTGGTTATATTTTGGTATACTTTGTAAAATCTTGCTTTATTGATTCAAATATACGTTAAAATTTAAAAAATAAAACAAAATTTGAATACATCATAACTATTTAGGAGGATACTTTACTGTTAATTGTCCAACCAATTACTGCCGCCCGCTGTTTTGCCATTGTTGCCTTTTCACCACTAAATAACGCATCAACTGTTTCATTAAATAAGCTCAACCACTGGTCAAAATGAATTTTTTCTAAGGGCATTTTAAGATGTTTATCCGTCACATTTGTAGTGTAACCTGGTTCATCTAACAATGCAAACGACCAAAAATGAATCATCTTAGGCAAATGAGCTTCGAAATTTAACCGTTGAAAAAATGGTGCTAATAACGCGTCACCTAATACTTTATCATAAAACGTATTGACAAGTAAAGCAACATCTGATTGTGTTTGAATATCTTTCAACATGGATTATTTTTTAAACCAACTTGAATACATTAAATAATTATCTGCAATGCGTTGCACTTCTCCTTTAAACAGTTCAGGAGAAAGTGTTTTTACTTTTTTAGCAGGAATTCCAGCGTATATACTCCAAGATTCTATTCGTGTACCCTCTAACAAAACAGCACCTGCTGCAATAATACAATTAGATTCAATGTAGCAATTATCCATTACAATTGCACCCATTCCAATTAATACGTTGTCCTCAACAGTACAACCATGAACCAATGCATTGTGTCCAACAGAAACATTATTCCCCAATTCAACCGTTGTTTTTTCATAGGTACAATGTAAAACTGCACCGTCTTGAATATTTACTTTGTTACCCAATTTAATGGAATTCACATCACCTCTTATAACTGCATTGAACCAAACGGAACATTGATCTCCCATTTCAACATCTCCAACGATCGTTGCATTGGGTGCCAACCAACAATCGTTTCCCATTTTAGGTTCTTTTCCTCTGCATTCTAATAATAAAGCCATTTGTATATTTTTAAATGTATTTCGTTGCTTCTCGATAGGCTAATCCTGACAATTTTATCTCTTTAACAAAATCTCTAACCTCATCAGGAGCAAATTTACTGTATTGTCTTAATGACCAACCAATAGCCTTTTGAATAAAAAACTCTTTGTTGGGTTGAAATTGAACGATTAAACTTTTAAGCAACTCAAAATCAACTTCTTTTTTATATTTTAATTGAAAAATTAAACATGAACGATTGATCCAGAAATTTGATTCGTTCCTCCAATCTTCAACAAATTCTTTTACCATTTCAGGAAATTTCTTAGCAAATTTCCCTAAATAATTGGAAGCTATTGCATCGACGGAATCCCACCAAGTTTTGTTCTCAATGAGCCATCTTAATTGTTTAATATCTTCTGGATGAATCCATTCTTTTTTCCATGAGTTCAACCAATCTATAGCAACATATTGGTATTCACGTTGGTCTTTTTCCCATAATTCCATTAGTATTTCCCAACGCTGTTCAAAGGATAAATCTTTTGGCAACTGAGATACCCATACTTTTTGAATTCGTTTTCTATCTTCTGCTTTTATACCATAAAACAAAAAACGATCTTTCATGTATTTTGACATGGAAAGACCGTTCTGTTCGTTTCGATATTTTAAAAATTCAGCGGATAAAAAACTTATGAATGCTGAACTATTGAATGTCTCCATACTATTTCTGTTGACTTCAAAAGTAAGGATTTATTAGGTATTAAATTGATAATTGATACACTTCATTTAAACTTTTGTTATCTTTTAATGTAACATTTAAATCATTAATTAAACCATCATGAATGTCATATACCCATCCATGAATATGTATTTGTTGTTCTTTTTTCCACGCATTTTGAATGATAGATGTTTTAGCTAAATCTAACACTTGTTCACTCACGTTTAACTCTACAAAGCGATTGAAGCGTTCTTTTTCATTTTCAATCTTATCTAATTCCTCGTAATGAAAACGATATACATCTTTAATATGGCGAATCCAATTGTCAATTAATCCAATGTGTGAATTCCCCATTGCTGCTTTTACACCTCCACAACCGTAATGTCCACAAACGATCACATGCTTTACTTTTAAGACATTAACAGCATAGTCTAAAACACTTAACATACTAATATCCGTATGAATTACCATGTTAGCGATGTTGCGGTGAACAAATACTTCTCCTGGAGCAGCACCAATGATTTCATTAGCAGGAACACGGCTATCTGAGCAACCAATCCACAAAAGAGGCGGTTCTTGACCATCTGCTAAACGCGTGAAAAACTCAGGATCTTTCGCCAAATTTCTATTGACCCATTCTTTGTTATTTTCTATTAATTTATTGTAAAATGCTTCCATAAATTCTTAATGATTTGAAGAAATAACAACTTCTGGAATGTTCAAAAGTGTTAAATCAATGTTTTTTTCTTTTGTTGTATAATTTTTAAATTCTTGAATGATTTCAAGAACATCAAAATCTATACTTGATGATTTTGTTCCGTCTATTACAACCTTCGTATTTGGTTGAACTGAATTTAATGATTCGAAAATACCACTTTTATTTAAAAAAGTAACTTCTTCAGAAAGTTTAATAATTACTTCATTTTGTGTCTGTTCAATCTTAAAATTATTTTTATAATTTCGTTTTAAGATATAAAAAATAGAAACTACTATTCCTGCCAAAATTCCTTTTAATAAATCCGTCATTAACACTGCAACAATTGTTACAACAAATGGTATAAACTGGTCCAAACCTTGTTGATAAACCTGTTTAAACAATTGTACTTTTGCTAATTTATATCCAACCATGATTAAAATAGCTGCCAAGGATGCTAATGGAATTTTATTGATCAATGGCGCTAAAAATAAAACAGCAATCATTAAAAGTAAACCATGAAATATTGTTGATTTTTTTGATTTCCCTCCAGCATTGATATTCGCGGAACTTCTTACTACAACTTGTGTAATTGGCAAGCCACCTAGTAAACCTGACACAATATTACCAATACCTTGAGCTTTTAATTCCCTATTCGTTGGTGTATGATTTTTCATAGGATCTAGTTTATCTGTTGCCTCAACACTTAACAACGTTTCTAAACTTCCTACTAAGGCAATTGTTGCGCCGATGATGTACACATTCGGATTTCTTAAAAATGAGAAGTCTGGAAAAACAATCAAATTTGAAACATCTGAAATTGAAGCTACAACTGGAATTTGTACTAAATGTTCAAGTTGTATTGCAAATCGCTCACTGAACTGTGCAAAAAACATATTCAATAAAACACCAATCACAACAACAAACAATGCACTTGGTAAAAACTTAAAGAAACCAATTTTTTTAAAAAAAGGGCGTTCGAAAAGTAGAAGTATAGCAATTGAAATTATACTTATAATGATCGATCCAGGATGAAGTGCATTCAGTGCATACAGTAATTCACTAAACGTATTGTGACCATCATTTTGAAAAAAAGATTCATCACCAAAGAAATCTTTGTCATAGCCAATCGCATGAGGGAATTCTTTTAACAACAATGTAATACCTATGGCTGCTAACATACCTTTTATTACAGATGACGGGAAGTAATTTGCTAAAATACCCAGTTTTAAAAACCCTGCTGCAATTTGCAAAATACCTGCAAAAATAACCGCAACTAAAAATCCTTCGAAACTTCCCAATGTTGTAATCGCAGCTATTACAATGGTTATTAAACCTGCTGCTGGACCAGAAACACCAATTTTACTTTTACTTAAAAAACCAACGACGACTCCTCCAATAACACCTGCAATTAAACCAGAAAAAACGGAAGGTAAACCTGTAATTGTTGGTACATTAGTAGAAGCCAAACCAACACCTAAACATAAGGGTAAAGCAACCAAAAAGACAACCAAACTTGCTGGCAAATCATGTTGCCAAGTACTTTTATTTTTATTCATATACTACTTTTAAATTAATTACTTTCTATTAAAAAGCAATCAATTCTGGAGGAGAATAAGGAACAATAATAATTGGTTTTAACAATGAATTTTGTTGGTGAAACAAGCTTTTATTTTCTTTCAATTCTAAAAAAACAAGGTGTTCTTCGTTGAAAGTAGCAATATATTCTTCAAAGAAATCTCTTTCATCAAGAGAATCTTCTTCTGTATCTTCAGTATCATCTTCATTTGATGAAGAGTCTATTGGGTTTTCTTTACCTATTCCACCAATTAGTTTTGAATTATTTTGAGTAAGTTTTTGAGTAAGTTTTTTTTCAACTTGAATTGACTGTGTCATAGAAAAACCTGTCAACGACAACATCAATTGTCCAATAAAAAGGAACAATAATAGATAAGATGAACGTTGATTGTTTTTCAAAATACTTATTGAATTACGTTTAAATCTTTACCAACTTTGATAAATGCAGCAATCGCTTTGTCTAAATCTTTTATTGAATGTGCAGCTGAAATTTGCGTTCTAATGCGTGCTTGCCCTTTTGCTACAACTGGATAGAAAAATCCGATGGCATAAACTCCCTCTTTTAACAAAGCATCTGCAAATTTTTGCGACAAAGCAGCATCATACAACATAATCGGTACGATTGGTGAATCACCTGGTTTAATATCAAACCCTGCTGCAATGATTTTTTCTTTAAAATAGCTCGTATTTGCTTCTAATTTATCTCTTAAAGAAGTTGTTGCGCTTAATATTTCGAACACTTTGTTTCCAGCGCCAACTATAGAAGGAGCTAAAGAATTTGAAAATAAATATGGTCGAGAACGTTGACGTAACATTTCAATGATTTCTTTTTTACCGGTTGTATAACCACCCATTGCTCCGCCTAACGCTTTGCCTAAAGTACCTGTAATTATATCAACGCGATCCATAACATTGCAATATTCTGGAACTCCTCTGCCCGTTTTACCAATAAATCCTGCAGAATGACATTCATCTGTCATCACTAAAGCATCGTATTTATCCGCTAAATCACAAATTTTGTCCAATTTAGCGATATCTCCATCCATGGAGAATACACCATCAGTTACTATAATTCTAAAACGTTGGTCTTGTGCTTTAATTAATTGTGCTTCCAAATCAGCCATGTCAGAATGCTTGTAACGATAACGTTGCGCTTTGCACAAACGAATCCCATCAATTATTGAAGCATGGTTTAATTCATCAGAAATAATTGCATCTTCCTCCGAAAAAAGTGGCTCAAAAACACCCCCATTTGCATCAAAAGCTGCAGCATATAAAATCGTGTCTTCAGTTCCATAAAACGTTGCAATACGTTGTTCTAATTCCTTATGAATATCTTGAGTTCCACAAATAAATCGTACTGATGACATACCAAAGCCATGTGTATCCAATGCGTCTTTTGCTGCTTGAATAACATCTGGATGGGATGAAAGTCCCAAATAATTATTTGCACACATGATAACAACATCTTCTCCTGTACTAACATGAACGTTTGCTCCTTGAGGAGTAGTTATAATGCGTTCACGTTTAAAAATACCACCTTCTTTAATGGCTTGAAGTTCTTCTTGAAGAAATGTTTTTATTTTACCGTACATAATTTATTTATTTGAACCAAAGATACGAAATTTTTAAGTTTAAAAATTCCATTTCATATCGCGATCATCAAGAATTGCAAATGAAAACTTATAGCTAATCGATGGATCTATTTTATTTCCATCAGCAATTGTTGCATACAAACCTATTCTTAATCTACGTTTTGAAAATTTAAAGTTTCGCTCTAGGCCACCAAATAACTCATAATGTTGCCATTGAAATTCTTTTACAAACATTGCGCCACCTCCAATTGCAATGCTGATACCTGTTTTTTTCATAAAGGGGATTTTATTCATTAATGCGCCATTGTCATGGTGGATAAAATGAAACTCAGCAAACAAATCTTTGGAAGGCAACAAGGTATCTAAGCCTTGAAATGAATACAAGGGATTTGAAAACCAAATAGGATCACTTCTTCGTTGAAATTTAAAGTCTGCCCATTGTAAATTCCTTGAGCTTAAAAATTTAGATGCAGTTAAATGATATGAAGTGGTTCCCAATGTGCCTATTTTCAATGTTTGAATCATACCAATTCGAGCATATTCATGATCAATTACACTTCCTAAAAAATAAGGAATTCCACGTTCATATTTTGCGTAAAACGTTGGGAATTTTGAACCTAAAAGTACTTTTCGATATGGCTCTCTCAAGTATTTTTGTTTCGGTGTATAACTTAACGTCAATTCTGCCAAAAATGCATTGTAGGGATTGAACACTAATGGTTCTTTGTTAGGAAAAGTATTGTCTAATTCTGTAAAAAACTTATAACCGTTTATACTTCTTCTATTGGAAAATTCTGTTTGCAATTCTGTGTAAAATCCATTAAATAGTTCATAAATTCCACCAACTTTTAAAGCTGTTTTTTCTATGAAATTATCGCGTTGGTAGATTTGAGTAATGGCATCATATGGTCGAATTACATCAAAATCGTTCTCTAATGAGAAATTTACAGTTCCAAAATGAAAGGGGTCAAATCGATACCTCCACCAAGTTTTACCTTTCAAATCTGCATTTAAAAACCCCATAGACAATTCAGTGTATGAATCTAAGGCCCGTTCATCTTTCCACTTTTTAAAATAGAAAAAACTTGGCGCAATTCTAGGACCAGCAATGTATAATGGTCTTGAAACGCCTGCTAATGAACTAATTGTCCACTGCGTTTTCTTTGCACGATTACGATGATCAATTCCAAACCAAACAACTTTCCAAAAAGTTAGTTTATTAAAAACACGATCTACCGAATCTAAATATTCTGTACGATTGTGTGCATCACGAATACTGTCTTTTGCCAAAACAAAGGCTTTTTCTTCTGGTGTAAATTCAATTTTTCTACTCGCATTCCAAAAAGAACTGTCCTTTTCATAGGCTTCTTGTGTAGTTACTGCTAGTTCGTTTCCAAAGTATTTTTTAGTAAAAGATGAATTAAATTGATACGAAGAAAAATTTGCTTTTGTGTAACATTTTGAGGATTGGTCTTTGAATTTTACGCCGTAATCTAAATCTTGTTGACTCAATACACACAGCGAATCACCTTGATTGGTATACGTTTGTTTTATTTTAAAGTAATCAAAAACCAAGAGATTGCCTTTATTCAAAGACAATTCAATTTTTTGAATCATCCAAAGAGAATCAATGACCCAAATGTATCCTTCTAAAGTAGAAGTAGATGAGTTGCGAGGAATAATTTTAATACGTGAAATTGTTTGGCCATTTTCCTCATATTTTGCTTCCAAACGATAGCGGTAAGATAAAATACCAGGGACAGAAATCGGTGAAGTTATGGGTGTTTGGTGTAAATCATCCATATGAATTAAATTTTGGAAAAAGTTAAAATTGGACTTTACAGTTGACAAGTAATATAAATTGCGGTCATTTCCTCTTTTATTGTATCCAGTTCTTTCTTCTTTCACATTATTTGGTGGCGCAAAAGAACGGTTAATTTGAACCTCTACAAAATTTCGATTGTCAATAGAATCTAATTTTTTCTTTTCTAATTCAAAGGGATCATCAATGCCTGATACGTCTTTGGACTTTTCTTTGTTCTTATCTTTATATGTAACTTGTTCACTCGCTTTTATGTAAACATCTACTTTGTGTGGAATGCTCCAAGGACTAATTTTTTCTCTTTTTTCAATAACTTTTAATAAAATATCTCTTCCAGGATTTGATTTTTTAGTTGTGACCTTAATTTCTTGAATTTCATTGATTTTCTGAGGAAAAAGTTGAATGTTGCGTTGTATCGGTTTTTCCGAAATCATCACATAAGACTCACGATCTTCATACCCTTCAGCCGAAAAAATTAAAAAATATTCTCCAGGAAATAAACGCATTTCATAATAACCATTTATGTCGGTTATTGTTCGTAAATCAGCATTGTTTTTGGCATAAATTGTTGCGTATGGAATGCTTAACTTTTTTTCATCCGTCACGTTTCCACTAACCAATAATTGACTTTGTACATGATTAATTAATAAACATGAAAAAAGGAGCTGAAAGATTATTTTTTTCATAGAAAGAATTACGAAATAGAAACAATTTAAACCATAAATAGTTCTATTCTGTTACTTTTTTTGTTGTTGTTCTTCCAAGTATTGAAGGTGCTTCTTCATGCGATTAACCATCCATTTCTTGAAAAAGTACATCATGAATGCAAGTCCACTGAAGATATAATAAACCCACCATTTTCTTGGGTCTTCAACGATACACATAATCGAAACAAAGAAAAGAATTACATTGGCTGCAATCAGCCAAAAGTAGAGCATTATTTTATTGTATAACTGCATATTTTTTTAATTTTTATCAAAATTTATTTTTCCATACGGCTTCAAGAAAACATACGAGGAAAAATCCTGTTTTGTTTTTATTCCTTCGCCATATAAAACTCCTTGAGGCGATTTCACTACGACATTTGAACGTGTATAAATGGAACTGTCGCGTTGATTCCAATAGAGATTTTCAGTTAGCATCCGCTGTTTTTTAGCATGGTTGTACAATTGTACTGAATCTCTTACTAACATTGTTCCATCCGTATAATTGATCTCACCATACAAAGCTGTTAAGGTAGAAGCAACGATTCCTTTTTTATTGTAAAAATTGACCGTTAACCCATCTTTAAACTTCGTAAGAGAATTTGGCTTTGAAAATGTTTCAGCAAGTGCAGCAGATAACTCAACTTTTGCATAGCCTGAATCTGTAAAAAAAATGTGTAAATTCTTTGTTACATCATCAGGTGATTTAGGATTAAAAGTTACTTTTTCGATCGTTTCCAAATCATTTACACAAGCTGAAAAAAGAAAGCCTACAAGTAAAGAAAGAAAGATAAATTTAGCATTCATTCCTTGATAATTAATCCAATCTTCTTTTTCTAAACCATCGTTCAAAAATCGAAGGGGCAATCGTTATACCAAATTGAATCCCATAATAAGCTTGGTTGAACGAACCAGTTTGCTGTGTAGAACGTGTACCGTATGAAAAACCAAAATTCAAATTGGACAAAGATTGTTGTGCGATAATTGGTATTCCAAATCCTAAAGTATAACCTCTTTCCAAGAATTGTTCACCATTTAAAGAATATGGTAAAGAGTTCTGATAGAAACCTGCGCGATACCTAATGCGTGAAATAAAAGATGTATTCACCGTGTTTTCAGTGAATTTTCTTTCTGGTATAAACTGTAAACCAATTGATAAGTTAGCACTATTTTGAAGCGATAATGCAGTACTTTCAAATTCTGTGGAGTAATTATTCCAATCTGTTGACGAATAATTCACATGCAATGCTATTTCTGAATTTCTTATGTATTTTCTTGATAATCCAGAAGTAAACCAATACGTGTAACTACCACCAATTGTAAAAGTTGTTGGCATTTTAAAACTTCCTGAAACAGTTGGCGAAAGCGAAATTGTATCATATTTTGTTGGATTTCCTAAGACACCAAAAAATAGTGCTTTTTCTCTATCTGCAGTAATTTTTTGAGAAGGATCAATCGTTGATGCAATCACAAATGTGTGACGCTCATTGAATGTCTTCTTCATGAAAAGTCCTAAATCAAAATGAAATGAACTAACAACATAGCGGTTCCAATCTACACCACCATATGTAGAATTAGAATTATACAATTGCGAACGTCTTTCGTTGTTTGTTGCTCCAAATAAGTAACTCAAATTTGTCCCCAAAGAAATAGCTGTTGATTCATTTTTAAACAAATAAGCACTTAATCCAACAAAAAATTGGTTGGTTCCACCAGTACCTAAATACGTGTTAATAATAGAATCTGTTCCTGCTTTTACTCCTTCAGTTATAGAATATCCCTTACTCGAAAAAGGTCTTAATCCAAAAGCTAAACCATAACGTTGCTTCAATGTAAACCCAAGTGCGAAATGATTTACTGATGCACTTGTAAAATCTTGCGAAGCATTTGTTTGTGTAAATGTTGATATTCTTGCATTTAAACCCAATGAAAACAACGGCTGTCCATCACCTAAGGTACTATATGAAGCTGGATTTAAAAAATTTAGCATCGTTGAATCTGCCAATGTAATTGCAGTATTTCCCATTCCAAATGAAGTTGGATGTTCTGAATTATTTACTTCACCTAAACCAACAGTTGAATATGGTGAATAAATAGTTCCTTGAGCTTGTGTTTTCAAAACACACATTAATAGGAAGAAAAATAATAGTTTATACTGCATTGAATTTATAAATTAAGTACACTCCTTTTAAGGTTAAATTTTTATCTACAAAGATGTCACTTTTTAAAGGGAAATCAAAGTTTTCGGCATCTCCACCAGTCACAAAAAAAGTTAAGTCTGAAAAATTAGCCCTGTAAAAGTCCATAAAACCTATGATTTCAGCCAAAACACCATTTATAACACCAGATGAAATACTTTTAGAAGTTGAATTTCCAATCAGTATTTGTGGGCTCTTTTCATTCAGTAATGGCAATTTTGCGGTATAATCGTTTAACGCTCGATATCGAAGATTAATCCCAGGAGAAATAGATCCACCCAAATAAACACCATTTTCATCAACGCAATCGAATTTTACACACGTGCCAATATCGATGCAAACACGTGTTCCTCCTTTTGTATTTTTTAAAAATACGGCATTGCACAAGCGATCTATTCCAAGTGTGGGAGATTGATAATTGGAAATCAAGCCATTTGGTGTTGCAGTATCAATAAACTGGCAACCGTTTAATGCTAATTGAAAGTTTTGATTGTAGGCATCACTTCGAACTGATGCAACAATTTTTTTTGCATCCTTGAATTGGTTGCAATAAGCAATGATTGATGACTCATCATCCGGATTAAAATACTCAACTTCAATTAGTTCGTCATTCAAAAAACAAGCAGATTTAATGCGTGTATTTCCTAAATCAAAAACTAATACATGTTGGTTGTCCTTCATAACAACAAAGATAAGGGAAGAATTGATAAAAAAAATACTATTTCTTCTTTGAAGATTAAAATAAGTTACTATCTTTGCCCCCACAATAATGGTAAGGTGATGTAGCTCAGTCGGTAGAGCAAAGGACTGAAAATCCTTGTGTCGGGGGTTCGATTCCCTCCATCACCACAAAAGGGAAGATTACATCTTCCCTTTTTTTATGCCAATTCTTTTTTAATCTACAATTTGAAATACTATTATCAAATCGAATCCTAACTCAATAAATTAGTTCAAATACTTTCTCAATAAAAAAGTGGTTGAAGCATCGTGCTGTGCAATGTTTTCAGTATCAATTTCACTCAAAATACTCGTAGCTAATTGTTTTCCAAGCTCTACTCCCCATTGATCATAACTGAAAATGTTCCAAATAACTCCTTGAACAAACAATTTGTGCTCGTACATAGCAACTAATGCGCCCAAACTTGCTGGAGTTAATTTATCAATCAACAAGGTATTGGTTGGTTTATTTCCTTGAAACACTTTGAATGGTATTAAAAATTCAGCTTTTTCAGGCAATGTATTTTGAGCTTTGAATTCGTCTGCAACTTGATCTGCTGTTTTACCCTTTAATAAGGCTTCTGTTTGTGCAAAAAAGTTCGACATCAATTTGTCATGATGGTCTTTGTCCCCATGCAAAGATTGCTTGAAACCAATAAAATCAGTAGGAATTATTTTTGTACCCTGATGAATTAACTGAAAAAATGCATGTTGTGAATTGGTTCCAGGTTCTCCCCAAATGATTGTTCCTGTTTGGTAATTTACGGGCTTTCCATCTCTTCCAACACATTTACCATTACTTTCCATAATACCTTGTTGAAGATAAGGTGCTAATTTTTGTAAATACTGTGTATAAGGAATCAAAGCTTCACTTTCTACTCCGTAAAAATTATTGTACCAAACACTCAACAAAGCTAATATTACAGGAATGTTATTGTCAAATGACTCATTTTTAAAATGCTGATCCATTTCATTTGCTCCAGCTAACATTTCTTCAAAATACTTGTAGCCAACTGCAAGACTTATGGACAATCCAACTGCACTCCACAAAGAAAAGCGACCTCCAACCCAATCCCACATAGGGAAAATTGAGTCTGGATTGATACCGAATTCTGTAACTTTTTGAATATTGGTCGAAACTGCAACAAAATGTTGTGCTACAGCTTCTTGTTTACCTGTTTGTAAAAACCACTTACGAATCGTTTGAGCATTCGTCAACGTTTCTTGTGTGGTAAAAGTTTTAGAAACAATCACAAAAAGTGTTGTCTCTGGATTTAATTGTTTTAATACTTCCTGAACATGATCACCATCTACATTCGATACGAAATGCACGTTCAAGTGATTTTTGTAAAATTGTAAGCCTTCAACAATCATCGCTGGACCCAAATCAGAGCCACCGATACCAATGTTTACAACATCTGTAAAGGGCTTGCCTGTAAATCCTACACGTTTTGCAGTTATTATTTCATCTGAAAACTGCTTTATTTTGTTTTTTACTGCAGTAATTTCAGGCATTACATTCACACTGTCCACAAAAATTGCTTCTTTCCCATTCGCACGTAAAGCTGTATGCAAAACCGCTCTATTTTCTGTTTGATTGATACAATCTCCATCGAAATATTTTTGGATTGCATCCGCTAAATCGACTTCTTTTGCCAATGAAAGCAATAAAGAAATCGTTTCATCTGAAACTCTATTTTTGGAATAATCTACTAAAAAGTTATTCCATTCGATGTGCATTTTTTCAGTCCGCAACGGATCAGCCTTAAACAACTCGTGCATGTGCACATTTTTGACCTGTTCAAAATGCGCTGCAAGTTTTTTCCATGCTTCCGTTTCTGTTGGATTGATTGCTTTTAATGCCATTGTGTATGTCTCTTTCTTTCTAAATCTAACTCCGTTTCCTTATCGTCCAAAATCATCTTGAACACGAACAATATCTGCTTCATCAGAAGGGTTCTGCGCGTCGGTATGTTGCCAAATTTCAGCTATTACCGCATAATCATCCAAGCCGATCAAACGATGGCGTTCGCCTTGTTGCAGGGTAATTGTGTCGCCGACATTGAGTACCTGCAATGCGCCTTCTTCGTCTGTATGACTGGTAACTACTCCAGCCTGACCTTGAATAACACGCCATATTTCCGCTCTGCGGTGGTGGTATTGCCACGATAAACGTTTTTGTGGAGCAACGACTAAAATCTTAGGACTCAATTGCCCACCGATTTTCAAAGTTGAAACGTCCAAGCCTTCAAAATACACATCAGCGAAAGCTTGTGCTTGTGCTTCAGCAATAACAAAAAATCCACCCCAAGGACGGTTGTGATCGTGTGCAACAATTTCAAAAGAATGCGCTGCTAATTGGTTTTGTATAGTTTCGAAAATCATGATAATTTGCTTCTTGATTTATACTAAATATTGAAAATTTAAAAACAAAAATTCAATCTTTAAATTTAACAATGTAAATTTAGTTTTATTATATATTCTAAAAAAATGGAAGTTTAAAGTTTATCAACCTACCATATTTAAAAAGTACAATAAATAGCTGTAAATAGGTCAAAATGACACTATCCGCATAACTACGTAGTCACTTCTACACAGCTGTTTGTATATTAATTTCTACTACATAAAAATCACAAATTAGCTGGAAATTGCTCACTTACTTTGTTTCAAGAAATTAAAAAACTTCGCCATGAAAACAAAGACTTTTACACAAATCATTTTATGCTGTTTACTTGCTCAATCTTCTTTTACGCAAGAAGGTAAAATCTGGGTGACAATTAGTGATCCTGCAATTGTTCGTTCGATTGAAAGTGGAACTCAATCAAATCAACCAATGCTACAATCGATTATTCATGATTTTAACATTCAAACGATTGAAAAAGCAGTTCCATCTTCCCGGAAATTATCTCTTCAATCGTTGTATGAAATCACTTGTGATTGCAATGACCAACAGTTGTTAGCTGAGCTAAAAAAAATGAAGTCTATTTTTGAAAATCCAGAAATTGGTCCAAAATATGAACTACTTTACACTCCAAATGATTATTCATTAGTAACTTCCAACGATTATGCATTAAATTTAATAAATGCGCAAGCAGCTTGGGACATTACCAAAGGTGATACTTCCATTTACATTGGCATTTCAGATTCAAATTATGACCTCACGCATGAGGAGATGATCGGAAAGTATGTTTTACCATCAACTACTATCAATTACAATACAAATATTGCGCATGGAACTGCTGTAGCACTAACAGCTGCAGGAAATACTGATAATGGAATTGGTAAAAGCTCAATTGGATTCAATAGCCGACTTCATTTAAGAAAAATGGGGTTCAATGAATTGTTGAATGCAAGTTATGCAGGTGTAAAAGTTGTCAATGCAAGTTGGAATTCTGGTTGTAGTTTTAGTTCCTATGCTCAAACAATCATCGATGAAATATATGAAAACGGAACGTTTATAGTTGCTGCTGCTGGTAATGGTGGTACGTGTGGAGGCGCTTCAAATTTAGTCTATCCTGCTGCGTTAAATCATGTTTTTGCGGTAAGTAGTGTTGGACCAACGAACAATCATGAAGCAACACCTGGGAATGCTGCGACAACATTTCAACACAACGATTCAGTTGATTTGTGTGCGCCTGGATATAATGTACTATTAAGTATTGCAAGTGGGAATTATTTAACAGGAAATGGAACATCTTTTTCAGCGCCGTATGTATCTGGTACAGTTGCCTTAATGTTAGCAGTCAACCCGTGTTTAACTTTAGAACAAATTGAACAAATTTTGAAAGCATCTGCGTTCCCATTAGATTCATTAAACCCATCCTACAGCGGAAAATTAGGTGCTGGAAGATTAGATGCAGGTGCTGCTGTACAACTCGCCGACTCGTTAAATCTAAAATTAAGTGCCATTCAAAGTTACAAATGTAATGACGGATCGCAACAAATTTCAGTTTCAATAATAGGTTCAACAATCCCTTTTTCAATCTCGTGGAACACCGGAGATTCAACAGCATTTCTGTCAACTGTACAAGCTGGGATTGAATATACAGCAACTGTTATTGACTCCAATGGTTGCATCGGACACATTAGCGCAATTCCTGATACAATTTTACCATTATCATACGAATCTGATATTCAACACTTGACGTGCAACGGCTCGAAAGACGGTACAATTGCATTGGCAATAAGTGGCGGAAAAGAAAATTACAGTTATTATTGGTCAAATGGTGCAACATCTGACAGCTTAACTCAACTAGCAGCTGGCGAATACCATGTAAATGTAGTTGATCAATTAGGTTGTTCTTTGTACATTCCTTTCAGTCTCAACGAACCAGAAAAATTATCATCTGATTTATTTGTCCAAAACGAGGCAAATTCAAATCAATTTTCGGTTGATTTAACAGTTGGTGGAGGCACTTTTCCATATACGTTTAATTGGAATAATGGAAGCACAATGGAAGATCTTCAACATGTAGAAGATGGTTTTTACTTCGTTCAGATTAAAGATTACAATAATTGTACTGCAGTCGATTCAATTCAAATTAGTCCAATTGTTAGTGTCGGTGGAACAATAGGAATTATCGAAACAACTGAAAAAGATTTTAGTATTTATCCCAATCCAACAAATGAAGACAAAACGATTCATTGGAATACATCAGAAATTGCAAGGATCGAATGTTATGATATGAAAGGGAAATTACTAGAAAATTATGGTATAGAAAAAAATCAAAAAGCTATTGAATTGAATCATTTCACAAGTGGTATTTACTCCATGAAAATTACTTTGAAAAATGGAAAGATTATTCGAAAAAAATTAATACTCAACTAAACCAAAATCCAAAATGAGGTAGTTCATTGTAACTACCTCTTTTGTATTTAAAAATATCCTTTTTGTTTTGCCCAACTACTTAGTAATGCAGCATTGGGTAAACCTAATTTCTTCAAAATATTATGACGGTGTGTTTCTACCGTTCGGTGCGAGATGAATAATTGCTCTGCAATCTCTTTGGATGTTAATCCTTCTGCAATTAATTTAATAATTTCAATCTCTTTAGCGGTCAATTCTTTTGAAGGAGTTTTTTGTTCTAATTGCATAATGGAATGAAAGTAGCGGTCTTTAATTTCATTGGCAATGTAAATTTCACCAGCACTAACTTTTAAAATTGCCTCTATTAATTCTGATTTTGTAGTGTTTTTAGTTAAATAACCTTTTGCACCCAACGACAAAAATCGTTTTACCAATGTAATATCGTCGTGTAAAGACAAACCAATAATTTTTGTTTTAGCCAAGCTATTGTAGATCAAATCTGTTGCTTCAAATCCATTGCTGTCTTTGAGATTTATATCCATTAAAACAATAGATGGTTTGTGTTCAAGAGCAAATTCAAATGCCGATTTTGCAGATTGAGCGGTTCCAATAACTTGAATGCCTGGAGCATTCTCTAATAATGATGACCAAGCTTCTGAAATAAGCTGATGGTCATCCACTATTAGCACAGTGATAACAGTATTCATTTTCCAAGAAATATTCGTTGCTATATCAAATATACACTTTTTTAGTTAAACTTCAAAGAATACTAATTTTTGCTACGAATAACTACTTAAAATTAAATATTAAGACCTTTTAACTAGCCGTTATAAGTTAAAAATCAGGATCTTTATATTCATATTTACAACATAATAAACCATGAGCAAAGCACTTATTGTTGAAGATTTTAAACTCATTTCAGACATGTGGGAATCCTTACTCTTAGAAGTTGGTTTCACAGATATTTTCGTGACCTATTGTTTTGATGAAGTTGAAAATTATATTAAAACTACATCACCAGAAATAATTCTCATGGATTTAAATTTACCAACATCAAAAAATGGCATCGACATGACGAGTTGGTTAATTGATCAGGACAAAAGAATGAAAATAATTATATTGACCATTCACAATGATCCTACAATAATAAAAAGAGCTTTTGATGCAGGCGCAAGAGGATTTGTTACAAAAAATTCAGGCTTGAAAGAAATAAAAGTAGCAATTCAAAAAATATTGGATGGAGAAAAATACCTATGTCAAGAAGCGTCCCAATACAACTATTTATTAAAGTCCTAAGTATAATTTCAGTTTACTTCCACTTCCAACTTTACTTGTAATAGAAATTTTCGCATTCATTAGATTGGCTCTTTTTTTCATATTTTGAATACCAAAACCATATTTTACTTGTTCAAAATCAAACCCGATTCCATTATCAATAAGTTCAATAATCAGAGTTTTATTGTTGAGATTCACTTTTAATTTGCACGTAATATTCGAACAATTGGCATGTTTAATCGAATTATTGGAAAATTCTTGAATAATTCTGAAAACATTATAATTATCAATCGTGTCTAATTTTATATGTTTTAACAAAGGGTCTTCAATCACGTTAAATGTTATTCCTTTTAAACGATTCAACCGTTCATATAAAGCTTTTATTGCGATTATTAATCCATCATCCAATTCTGGAGGTGAAACGGTATAACACAACATTCGTGTTTGCTGCAGACTCTCTGAAACCAATTGTTTACATATTGTATAACGGTCTTTGTTCACTTCGTCAATTGCTGGTTCTAATTGAATTAAATACAAATTAAGCGCTACCAATTGTTGTGCTAAACCATCATGTAACTCCATTGAAAATTGATTGCGCTCAAATGCCTGCGTTTCGTTAATAAGTTCTTTTTTTTGTTTTTCAAACAACGTAGATTCTGTTAAATCATCAATTTCAATTAAGAGTTGTATATGATCGCCTGTGAATATTTTTTTTGTGACAAGGTGTAAATACTTGACATGTTCGCTGGAAATTCGATATTCAACTTTTTCATCTACTTGATTAAAATCTATTAATCCACTATTAATCATGTCCAAATCTTCTCCTTTTAGATGTTGTTCATTAAATAAAGATTGTATATGTTTTAAAAATAGTTCCTCTTTAGTTAAATTAAAAAGTTGATTGAACGCTTGGTTGTTCCATGTGATTTCTCCATTCAAATTGAGGGTTGCAAATGCTTTAATTGCGTTCTCTGAGACGATTGATAATTTTTCTATTTCCCTAAAAATTGCATAATAATCAAATATTTTTTTAACGAATAATTGAAGTTTTGAATTCAATAGTTTGATGTTTTGTAATTCATTTTTTTCTTGAATTGTATGAAGAAAAAAGACGCCTTTATTGTTAAGATCACTTTTAAAGGGACTGCTAAAAATGACTGAGAAATCATTTAATGTAAATAACTCACTGAGGTAGTTGAAATAGATATTGTTCTCTTCAATGAGAACTTCATTTGTGATTAAATATTGAAATCCTAAAAAGTCATTTTTGATTGGTTTTGGAACCGTCGCTATTGGCGGGTAATATCCTGAAGAAAAAAAATAAAGTTCATCGTTGGTGTCATTTAATAAGTAAACCGATAGGAAAGAACCTTTAAATAAATCTTGAAATCGATCCATCGCTTTTGCGAAAATCTCATAGAATGAAATGGTTCGTTTTGAAAAATCTGCTAACACATCACGTTCTGTTTCACTCATAATTACTTCGATCTTCTCTAAAGTATTCTCATATAAATACAAAATAAATCCATTGTTCTTTACGGTTATTAATTTTAAATTATACCAAGATGCTTTTGCTTGTATGAATAAATCAAACTCATATTCTTGTTGTTGGGTTGCTACAAATTCAACAATTAAATGAAAATCTGTTGTGTTAAATTCATCAAACAAATCTGAAAGACAGCGCTTGTTTAGTTCTTCTTCTGTTAACCTGAAATATTTCAAAACATAACAATTGTAATTTAAGATGGTTAAATTTTGGTCCAAATACAAATAACCATCTCTTGAAGAAGAATTAATTGTTTGATCCAAATTTATCTCTACTACTTTTTTAGACAAATAACGATTTTTCCTAATTACCAATATTGTAATGCCAATGAGAATGATAAGTAGTAAACTGATAAAGAATATCGTCTGTGCTGGTTCCATGAAATATAAATTGCATTTAAACAAAGTTATCATAATATATGTAAATAATTAGTCAAGTTGTAAATATTCAAATGATACTGTTTAAAAGCTTTTATTAATTTTACACTAAAAAAATGAAATTGCATTTTCGTGAATTAGGAGAAGGCCAGCCATTAATTATCCTTCATGGACTTTTTGGCTTTTCAGATAATTGGCAAACGCACGCTAAGAAATTTGCAGACTATTATAAAGTTATTCTTGTCGATTTGCGCAATCATGGTCATTCTTCTTGGTCTGACGACTTTTCTTATGAACGAATGGCAGAAGATTTGAACGAATTAATTGCCGAAAATAACTTTTTAAACCCACTTATAATAGGTCACTCAATGGGTGGAAAAGTAGCTATGACCTTTGCACAAAAGTATCCGAAATCACTTGAAAAACTCATTATTGTTGATATGGGTATAAAAGCCTACCCGCCACATCATCAGCACATTTTAGCGGGAATTCATGCCTTAGATTTAACAAAAGTTACCGTTAGAAGTGAAGCTGAAAAAATATTGAAAGAATACATTGAATCAGAAGGTGTGCGTCAATTCCTTTTAAAAAATCTTTATTGGAAAGAAAAGGGGAAATTGGCCTGGCGAATGAATGTTGAGGTATTAGAGCGCGAAATGAATGAAATTCTAAGTCCATTGCCTTCAATTGATGTGTTCACTCCTACGCTCTTTATACGAGGAGAATTATCTAATTACATTTTAGATGAGGACTTTGAAGAAATTGAATCAACGTTTCATGATGCAGAATTAATTACGATACCTAATGCTGGACATTGGGTACATGCTGAAAATCCAGAATTATTTGTAGATACCGTTTTAGGCTTTTGTCTGCGCTAATTAGTGGACAAAAAAAAAGACTGCCATTACTGACAGTCTTTTCTAAAAATATCGAATTAATTATCCATTCAACGCCTCTGCACCACCAACGATCTCAAGGATTTCGTTTGTAATGGCTGCTTGACGTGCTTTATTGTATGATAATTTCAAACTTTTCTGTAATTCACTAGCATTGTCTGTTGCTTTGTGCATTGCAGTCATTCGAGCGCCATGTTCAGAAGCGTTTGAATCTAACAAACTTTTGAATAATTGTATTTTCAATGATTTAGGGATCAAATCCGATACAATTTCTTCTTTAGATGGTTCAAAAATATAATCGCCAGCAGCTTTAGAATCATCAGAAACAGTTGGAATAATTGGTAAATATTCTTCTGTTTTAACATCTTGAGTTGCTGCATTTACAAATTGATTGTAAACAATAACAATTTTATCAAATTCTTTCGTTACAAACAAATGCATTAATTCTGTTGCAATTGTTGCATTGTTTTCAAACGTCAATTGATTGAAAATGTCTTCAACAGGAGCTAAAGCATCGTTGATGTAATAAAAATCTGAGCGTTTGTATGCATCTTTGATTTTTTTACCCAAGCACAATACACGAGGATTTGCATCTTTAAAATCGTTATTAACCAATTGATTAACACGTTTAATGATGTTGTTATTAAATCCGCCACACAAACCTCTATTTGAAGTAACACCAACGATTAAAACGTTTTTAACTTCACGATTATCAGAATATGCATTTTCAGACAAATCCAATGTTGCGCTCAAATTACTTAAAATCTCTTGTAATTTAACAGAATAAGGACGCATCTGAGTAATTGCATCTTGTGCGCGTTTCAACTTCGCTGCAGAAACCATTTTCATTGCTGAAGTGATCTGCATCGTTGACCCAACGGATGTAATTCTATTACGTATTTCTTTTAAACTTGGCATTTTAATTGCAAATATCAGATTCCAACTTACAGCTTAAACTTGTCAACCTGTAAGTTAGAATTTGTAATTAATATTTATCAGCTATTTCTTTCGCTACTTTTGAAAGCGTATCTGTAATTTCATCTGTGTATTTACCAGCTTTCAATGCTACTAAAACATCAGCATGTTTAGCTTCTAAGAAATTCAAGTATTCTTTTTCGAATTCTTTCACTTTATTCACAGGAACATTTTGCATTAAACCTTTTGTACCAACATAGATAATTGCAATTTGTTTCTCTACAGACATTGGATCTCCTTCACGTTGTTTTAAAATTTCAACGTTACGTGCTCCTTTATCCAAAACAGATTTTGTAGCAGCATCTAAATCCGAACCGAATTTAGCAAATGCTTCTAATTCTCTATATTGTGCTTGATCTAATTTTAATGTACCAGCAACTTTTTTCATTGATTTAATCTGAGCATTACCTCCAACACGCGATACAGAAATACCTACGTTGATTGCTGGACGAACACCTGCGTTAAATAAATCACCTTCCAAGAAGATTTGACCATCTGTAATTGAAATCACGTTTGTTGGAATGTATGCAGAAACGTCACCCGCTTGTGTTTCAATAATTGGTAAAGCTGTTAACGAACCACCACCTTTTACTAAATGTTTGATTGATTCTGGTAAATCATTCATTTGAGCAGCAATTTTATCATCAGCAATGATTTTTGCAGCTCTTTCTAATAAACGTGAGTGTAAGTAAAATACGTCACCTGGGTAAGCCTCACGACCTGGAGGACGACGTAATAACAAAGAAACTTCACGGTAAGCAACCGCTTGTTTTGATAAATCATCATAAATAATTAATGCTGGACGACCTGAGTCACGGAAAAATTCTCCAATTGCTGCTCCAGTCATCGGCGCATAAAACTGCATTGTAGCAGGATCAGATGCATTTGCAGCAACGATAACCGTATACGCCATCGCGCCTGCATCTTCTAATTTCTTAACAATTCCAGCTACTGTTGAACCTTTTTGTCCAATAGCAACATAGATACAAAATACAGGCTCGCCACGATCGTAAAATTCACGTTGGTTGATAATTGTATCGATTGCAACTGTAGTTTTACCTGTTTGACGGTCACCAATAATTAACTCACGTTGTCCACGACCAATTGGAATCATTGCATCTACCGCTTTGATACCTGTTTGAAGAGGCTCAGTTACTGGTTGACGGAAAATAACTCCTGGTGCTTTTCGCTCGATTGGCATTTCATACGTTTCACCTTGAATTGGACCTTTACCATCGATTGGGTTACCTAAAGTATCCACAACACGACCTACCATTCCATCTCCAATTTTCACAGAAGCAATACGTCCTAAACGTTTTACAGTATCACCTTCTTTTACACCTGAAGAACGACCTAACATTACAGCTCCTACATTGTCTTCTTCTAAGTTCAATGCAATTCCTTGCAATCCACCATCGAATTCAATTAATTCACCGTACTGTACGCCATTTAATCCATAAATACGTGCAATACCATCACCAACTTGTAGAACGGTACCTACTTCTTGAAGTTCAGTTTCAGAACGAAATCCTGATAACTGCTCTCTTAAAATTGCAGAAACTTCTGCTGGTTTTACATCTGCCATTTTGCTTTTTATTTAAAATGAGATTACTTTATTGCTTTCGATTCATGATAACCAGCATTTAGCTGATTTGATTCGAAGCCTTAGTTTTCTCTTATCTTGTTAAACGTTGTTTTAAATTATTAAATTGACTTGCAATGCTTGTGTCAATTTGTTTATCATCTAATTGAATAATAAAACCTCCAACTAAAGAAGGGTCTATTTGTTCAGTTACTTCTAATGTTCCACTTACACTTGTTTGTACCTTTGCTAAAATAGCAGTTTTAGTCGCTTCATTTAATGAAACAGCCGAAACAATTGTAATAGGAGTAATTCCTTTGTGTGCTTTTAATTGCTTTATAAAAGATTTAGCAATTTCTGGCAACATACTTTCTCTTTTGTTTTTAATAATTAAATTCAAAAACAAAATTGTCATCCCATCAAAAACAGGAAATATAGCAGCAAATGCAGTAATTTTTTTATCTGCATTAATTACTGGTGAATTGATCAACGTGTGAAATTCTTTCACATCATTATTTACTTGAATCAAGTAAGACATGTTCGCTTCAACAGTATCTAATTTGTTTTGCTCAATCGCTAATTCCAATAAAGCTTTTGCGTATCGCGTAGCGCCTTTTGTACTTTTCATGGTTGAGATTAATTCAAATTAATATCACCAGCCATTTTTTCAGCCAATGCTTTTTGTTTTTCGTCAGATGCTAAATCAGCACGAACGATTTTCTCGGCAATTTCAATTGAAAATGTAGCAACTTGATTTTTCAAATCAGCAATTGCAGCATTTCTTTCAGCAGCAACAGTCATACGAGCAGCTTCAGCAATTTTTTCAGCCTCTAACTTAGCTGATTTTTTTGCATCTTCAACCATTTTAGTAGCTGTTTCCTTTGCATCTTTAACAATAGCATCACGTTCAGCTCTTGCTTCTTTCAACAAGTTTTGATTTTCTGCTTGCATTGTTTTCATTTCAGCTTTCGTTTTTTCAGCCAATTCTAGTGCTTCTGTGATTTTTTGTTCACGTGTATTAACAGCAGTTAAAATCGGTTTCCAAATGAATTTTGTTAAAATAAAAAGTAAGATGCAGAAAACTAATCCTGTCCAAAATAAAAGACCTAAGTCTGGTGTAATCAAATCCATTATCTTTTGTATTTAATGTTTTTTAAATCAATGTAAAGATCTTGTCACAACCAACCGTTGTGACAAGAATACTTTAATTACTTCGCGTTTCCTAGTAATCCTACTACTACTCCGAAAAGTGCAACACCTTCGATCAACGCCGCAGCGATAATCATAGCTGTTTGAATTTTTCCTGAAGCTTCTGGTTGACGAGCGATTGCGTCCATTGCTGAACCACCGATTCTACCAATACCTAATCCTGCGCCTAAAACTGCAAGACCTGCTCCGATTGCTGCTATACTTCCGTACATAACTATTTGTATTATAAAGTTACTAATTAATTAATGGTGCGCCTCTTCAACAGCCGCTCCGATAAACAATGCTGATAACATCGCAAACAAGAAACCTTGTAAAAATGCTACCAACAACTCCAACACAGAAATAAACAATGCCATTGGCACTGACAATCCTCCCCATGCTATATTTTGATTGATAAAAATTATTGAAATCAATGCTAAGACAATAATGTGACCAGCGGTCATGTTCGCAAACAAACGAACCATCAAAGCAAATGGTTTTGTAAATATCCCAACTAATTCAATTGGAATCAAAATGATTAATACTGGCCAAGGAACTCCTGGTGTAGCAAAAATATGTGACCAATAGTTTTTGTTAGAAGAAGCCAATGTAACAACCAAAGTTGCAACCGCTAAAAATAACGTTACAGAAATGTTTCCCGTTAAATTTGCTCCACCTGGAAGAAATGGAATCAAACCTAATAAGTTATTGATAAAAATAAAGAAAAATATTGTCAATAAATAAGGTACATATTTTTTGTATTTGTGTCCAATGTTTGCTTTAGCAACATCATCACGCACCATAACAATCAATACTTCTAAGTATTTTGCCAAACCTTTTGGAGCAACAGGACCGTTTTTTTTGTAGAAACGAGCAACAATACCCATTAATATCAAAATTAAAACAGCACCTATAAACAACGATAAAACATTTTTAGTGATCGAAAAATCCAATGGTTTAACGTTGTGCGGATGTCCATCTACAAATTTCAATTCTCCATTGTGTAATTTATAGATTTTTTCATGGAACATGGCATAATTACTTGCAGCACCCTTTCCAACAACATAATCAGTTGTTTCATTCGTAATAGGATCAATAACCTCAACCGATTTTCCGTGGTAAAATAATTCTGATGAAAAAGTTTTCAATCCACCATCCAACAAAATAATAGGTAAATAAATAGATGTTGAATTGTGATGTCCACCCCATAAATGCCATTCGTGAGCATCTTTAATGTGGTGCATAATCATTTCACCTACATTGAATTCTTTTTCAGCATGCGGTTTTTTAGACGTGTGCTCAGCATTATTTGCGCGAACAAGCGTTAAACTAAAAACTGCTAATAGCGTGATAAATACCGACTTAATTACTTTTGTTAATGCCATTGAACTTGTATTTATTTAAAAAAGCTTTCAAATTTTGGTGCAAAAGTAGATAAATTTTCGGAAGAAACAAGGTAAAAAGTCAAGAAATTTCAAGCTATTTTTATGATGCGATAATTGTAATAAAAATTCAATCTAAATCTTCCTCGATTATCTTCTTATTTTTCAACTTAACCAGCAAAAAAGATTGAACACTCATTAAGAATAAAAACACAAAAAGCAGTTGGAATCCAATTGCTTTTGCCTGAGGATATTTAAGATATACCAAAGCTAGAATGATTGAAAGAACTGCCAACATCTGAACAGTTGTTAAAATTAAAAAACGACCTACAAAATTCTCCTCACTCTTCACCAAACCTGGTGCTATAATAAATGTTCCACCAACAAACACGATGCCTTCTGATAGTAATACCAACTGAAGCCCTTTAGGAGACAATAAAATAAATTCGGCATGAACGATTCCGTAAAACGCAACCAAGGTTAAACTTAATACGACTAAAAACATGAATACGTATTGCTTATTTTTTTTCATCTTCTTTACTCATTTTAATTACCTCCTTTATAACCAATACCAAACCTGCTGTAACACCAAATAAAGAAAAAAACAATGTCCACCAAGGTGTATTATTCATGGTTTTTGTATCAAGATAATTCCCTAACCAAGTAAACAACGCAATGATAACTCCCATCTGAATACCGACAGATGAGAAACGCGCAAACTTTGAGATGGAGGAACTTGATTTTTTTTCCATTTGCTAAAGGTAAGCAAATTTAAACGCACAATTTTTAACGAAAGCTTATTTATCAATAAAATTCGTCGTAAAATAATTCGTATTCTTTGAAATCCTTTCGTTCAAAAAGAATTTTCATATTATCTTGAGAAATCAACAAGATTTTAGCATCTTTTAAATCTAGTAAATGTTTTTTAGTGCTTTTGTAAATTCTCAGGTAAGCCTGACCTTTCGTGTCATTTGAGAACTTTTGTACTAAAACAACACTTGTGTCATTTCCGAAAATTTTGGAAGAAACCTTTAATTTGTCACGACTAAAATATTCATGATTAAAATCTGATATTTTATTTTTAGCCATATTAGAATTGTCTTTCGCATCTAAAACAATAATTGCCCAATGTTCAGCATCTTCATTGTAAGAGTAAACAGATTTAGAAGTAAAATCAGCAGGTTCATTTTTAGAATAACCTTTATTAATAATGTTAATCATTTCTTGTGCTTTTGCTTCCTCCTCAGATTTGGGATATTCCTTAATGATAAGATTTAAAATTGGCAATATTTCTTTTTTATCCGATGAAGTTTGCCCAATTGAAAGCGCCTTCAATAACATGTATTTTGCCCTAAATTTATTGTCTTTTTCTTGTTCTATAACAATGTCAGCTCGCGCAATTACAGGTGCATACAATGCTCTGTTGTAACGATCAAGTACTACTAAATACTCTTTTTCTGATAATGCTTCTATTTCTTTACGTTTGATAAAATATTCTGGATCACGAATGTAATTTGCATAATCAGAATTTGGATAAACGTTTAAAATATGATTTTTATGCTCATTACTTGTTGCATCGTTGAACTTAAACAACTGATAAGATGCGGCCAAATCAACTGAATTTTCTTTTTCTTTACTGATAATCTTACCAAATTGTTGTTTTGCTAAACCTGGTTCGTTTAATTGCTCTTTGTAAATCATTCCAGAAGTATACAAAGCATCAAACATTCGATTCATTGAAGAAGTTAAGCTAGAATCTGTTAATGGAAGTTTAGCCATGTAATTCTCTACACTTGCAGAGTCTCTTGGTTGTTGTAACAAACTATCAATTGCCGTTGTATCTGTTCCTAGTGCACTTAAATTCAGTACTGGTGTTTTTTCACTTCTCCTCCAATTGTCTTCGTTTTCTCTGGAACCCCATAACTTACGGAATTCATTAAAACCTTCATCGCGGGTTTTTGAATTATTGAAATACCATTTGCCACTATTTGTTTGTGCTACAGGAGCTTGTAATTGTTGCAATTCTCTTAAGCGTTCAGCTTCTTTCTTTTTACGCGCAATTTCTTCTTCTTTTTGCTGTTTGATTACTTTTTCTAAAAACTTTTCTCTTTCACCTTCTGGTAATTTTGCAATTCGCTGCAAACTGTCTTCATATTCAGCAATTTCAACAGCTGCAACTAAATCTGCTAATTTTTTGGCTTTATTTTTAATAGCTTCACCATTCGGATAAAGTGTATCCATTGATACAGCACACGAATCATAATACTTTTGAGCAACAATGTATTTTTTTTCAGCAAATGCTAAGTCGGCTAACTTTTCAAATGCTAAGCCCTTTTGACGCTTATTAGAAATCGCATAAAAAGCAGATTCTGTTAAGTAATTTTTAGCCAACGGAACATTGTTTTCTTGTAATTCAGTTGATGCTAGCGCATAATAAATTTGATCTTTGAAAGGGGCGTTTTTACCATCTTTCAACATCTTTTGCAGGTCTTTTTTAATTTTTTCGTCGCCACCCATAAATGCTCTTTTCATTTTTGCATTGAAATGCATTTCATAAGGCGCGTTGTATTTTAAACATTTACCATAATATTCTTTAGCAGAAGAACGATTACCGGCAATTTCGTAAAATTGTGCAATGTTGAAGTTTAAGCGAGATTTATCTAATTGTTTGCGCGCTAATTTTAAAGCTGCCAATAAATGTTTTAATCCTTCTTCAGGATTTTTTCGACGCAATTCTAAATCAGCATATGTTTTTTCATACTCCAAACGAATGGATTTTGGTACGATTGCTGGTTTATCTTTTTTTAATTTAAGTCGTTCTTTTAAACTTAACTTTTTCTTAGATTTTGAAGAAGATTTCGCCTCTTTTTTTGCTTCTTTTGCCTCTTTTTCAGCTTCTAATGCTTTTTCTATTTTTGCTAAGTTAAATCCTGCATCTGTTAAATTACCCAATTGAAGATTTGTTTTAGCCATCCACAAATCTGCGACATAAATAGAAGGATCATTGCTGTAAAATTTGCGCACAAAATCAAAACTTTTTAACGAAGCCTCATAATCTCTGCGGTAAAAATTAGCTTTCCCAATTGTAATCCAGTTTTCATCAATCCATGCGTTGTGTTCCACTTTTTTCTTAGATGGACGATCATTACTAGGCATGCTGTGATTTTGAATCACTTTCGTACATTTAACAATGGCTGTATCTATTGCAGCATACATTGATTTTGCTTCATTTTCAAGTGGAATTGGCTCAATTGGAAGTGTTCCGTAATAATCCTCTTTCAAAGAAGATCGGTAGGTTAACATCGATGCTTTTAATAGTTCATTGGCATTGAACAATCCATTGTAACGGGCAGTCATTCCATGGTAATTTCTACTCAAAAAAGTATTCTTTTCCGTTGAACAAGCATTCAAAAGAAGGAGTACAAGTTGAAGTAAAATTAATTTTTTTAGCACTCGATAAAGTTTAAAATCCAAGCTATAACTTGAAAAGTTGATTTTTATTGCGTTAAACGCTTAAGAAATGTTGGTGAATACTTGCTGGATATCGTCATCGTCTTCGATTTTATCCAATAATTTTTCAACATCATTCATTTGCTCTTCAGTTAAATCAATTGGAGATGTTGGGATGCGTTGTAAATTAGATTTTTGCACTTCGATGTTCATATCTTCCAATGCTTTGGCAATGGTTCCAAATGCTGTATAATCTCCGTAAACAAATATTTTATCTTCGATTACTTCAATTTCATCACATCCAGCATCGATTAATTCCAATTCTAATTCTTCTGGATCTAATTCAGGTGTTTTGATAATTTCAAAGACTGATTTACGGTTGAACATAAATTCTAAAGAACCATTTGGAACAACACTTCCACCTGCTTTATTAAAATATGATTTTACGTTAGCAACTGTTCGCGTTGAATTATCAGTTGCACATTCAACCATCACTAAAACTCCATGTGGACCTTTGCCTTCGTATATTATTTCTGAAAAAGAACTAATGTCTTTTTGTGTTGCTCTTTTTACAGCCGCTTCGATGTTATCTTTCGGCATGTTTTCAGCTTTCGCATTTTGGATTGCTGTTCTTAATTTTGCATTGGTTGCAGGATCTTCACCGCCTTCTTTTGCAGCCATTGTGATGGCTTTACCTAATTTCGGAAACAACTTAGACATTTTGTCCCATCGTTTTTCTTTCGCAGCTCTTCGGTATTCAAACGCTCTTCCCATTTTGTAATTTTTTATTTAGCACAAAAATAATTTTTTTCTATTGGAATCAAAGCAATGTTTGAGATATTGGTCAAAGATTTCTGATTTTTAAAACTAAAAAATCGCTATTTCATTTAGAATCTTTGTTTACATTTGCCAACGAACATAACGTATAAAATGAAAATAATTTTAATTCTAGGTGCTGGTTTATCTTCTTCAACTTTGATCCGTTATTTATTGGAGAATTCCATTGAAAACAAATGGCAAGTAAGAGTCGTAGATCAAGATATCAACTTGGCCAAGCGTAAAATAAATCAACATCCTAATGGAGTTGCACTTTCATTTAATGCTTTAAGTTCTGAAGAAAGAATGCCTGAAATTGAAAAAGCTGACATTGTCATTTCAATGTTGCCCGCTCGTTTTCATGTAGAAGTTGCATTGGATTGTATCGCGTTAAAAACTAACTTAATTACACCTTCATACATTTCTCCAGAAATGAAAAACCTGGATGCCGCAGCAAAATCTGCTGGCATTGTTATTATGAACGAAATTGGTGTTGATCCAGGAATTGATCACATGAGTGCTATGAAAATCATTCATGAAATCAAAAAAAAAGGGGGTGATTTACATTCCTTTAAGTCGTATTGTGGAGGGTTAATTGCGCCTGAATACGATAACAATCCATGGAATTATAAATTCACATGGAACCCACGAAATGTTGTTGTTGCAGGTCAAGGTGGCGCATCGTGTTTCATTGATCACAATGAATACAAATACATTCCATATAACCGCTTGTTTGGACGATTAATGCGTTTATCAATTGATGGCTATGGTGACTTCGATGGTTACGCCAACCGTGATTCTTTATCTTACAGAAAAACATATGGTATTGAAAACATCCCAACCATATTTAGAGGAACATTGAGAAGGCCTGGATTTTGTCAGGCATGGAATGTATTTATAGAATTGGGAATGACAGATGATTCCTACAAAATGGAAAATTCAGAGCATTTAACCCCACGTTCTTTCTTAAACGCATTTTTACCTTACCATGTTAACCGTTCAGTTGAAAATAAATTAAAAGACTTTTTACGTGATGAACGTATTTCTCTTTTCGAACGTTTCGAATGGCTTGGTTTATTTGATGGTACAACTCCTCTTGGAATTGAAAATGCGAGTCCTGCTCAATTATTAGAAAAAATATTAGTTGGTAAACTTGTGTTATCTGAAGAAGACAAAGACATGTTGGTAATGCACCATGAATTTGAATATTCTTTTAACGGCCAAAATTATCAAATCACCTCTTCAATGGTTAATATCGGTGAAAATCATGTGTATACATCAATGTCAAATACAGTTGGTTTACCGGTAGCAATTGCCGCAAAAATGATCGTAAATGGCAGTTTAATATTAAAAGGTGTTCAGTTACCGATTCAACCAGAAGTTTACACGCCAATTTTAGAAGAATTAGCAGAATACAACATTCAATTTATTGAAAAAGAAGTACAATTAGATTGTAAAATCTAAGAGCTTAACTTAAAATGATTCACCCTTTTTTCAACTAAAAAGCTATCTTTGTGTTTCAAAATTCAATCTTAGCATGTCAAAAACAAAATATACGATAACAGCTGCTTTGCCTTATGCAAACGGGCCTCTTCATTTAGGACACGTTGCAGGCGTTTACCTTCCAGCAGATATTTTTGTTCGGTTTTTACGAATGAACCAACACGACGTTGCGTTTATTTGTGGTAGCGATGAACACGGTGCCGCAATTACATTACGTGCTAAGAAAGAAGGAATTACTCCACAAGAAATTGTCGATAAATACAACCAAATTATCGGCAAAGCATTCAAAGATTTTGATATTTCATTTGATATATTTCACCGAACTTCTGCTGAAATTCATCACAAAACTTCGCAGGATTTCTTTTTAAAATTATACGAAAACGGTCATTTTACAGAAGAAACATCTGAACAATATTTTGACGAAGAATACCAACAATTTTTAGCAGATCGCTATATAACAGGAGAATGTCCTAAGTGCCAAAATCCAAATGCCTATGGCGATCAATGTGAAAAATGTGGTTCTGATTTGAGTCCAACGGAATTGAAAAATCCAATTTCTACGCTAAGTGGAAAAACACCTGTGTTAAAAACAACATCTCACTGGTATTTACCAATGAATCGTCACGAAGATTGGTTGCGCGATTGGATCAAAGAAGGTAAGTTGGATGGTGTGCAACAACACGACCCAAAACCTTGGAGAAATCAAGTGATTGGCCAATGTATGTCTTGGATTGATGGCGGATTACATTCACGCGCAATGACCCGTGATTTGGATTGGGGAGTAAAAGTACCATTACCAAATGCAGAAGGAAAAGTATTGTATGTTTGGTTAGATGCACCAATAGGTTACATTTCTGCGACCAAACAATGGGCATTAGACAACAATAAAAACTGGGAAGATTATTGGACTGGAGATCGTAAATTAGTTCATTTTATTGGTAAAGATAACATCGTTTTTCATGCGGTTATTTTCCCAATTCTTCTTAAAAATCATGGTGGTTTAATTTTACCAGATAATGTTCCAGCCTATGAATTCTTAAATTTAGAGGGCGATAAATTCTCTACTTCCCGCAACTGGGCTGTTTGGCTGCATGAATATACTACAGCTTATCCAGATAAAATGGATGAATTGAAATACGTACTAACAGCAATCGCTCCTGAAACAAAAGACGCTGAATTTACGTGGAAAGAATACCAAACACGTGTCAATAGTGAATTAGCAGACATCCTGGGGAATTTTGTCAATCGTGCTTTGGTATTAACACAAAAATATTACGAAGGAAAAGTACCACAGCAAGGCGAATTAACAGCTTTCGACAAAGAAGTTTTAGCAGAAATGCAAGCCATTCCAGAACGAATCAGTAAATTGGTTTATGCATACAAATTGCGTGACGCTCAAGCTGAAGCTATGAATTTAGCCCGTTTAGGGAACAAATATTTGGCTGAATTAGAACCATGGAAGTTGATTAAAACGGATGAGAAACGCGTTGAAACGATTATGAATATTGCGTTGCAAATTACGGCAAACTTAAGCATCGTTTTACAACCATTCTTGCCTGCAACAGCAGAGAAACTATCCCAATTCTTGAATTTTAAAACAACAGATTGGACAAAAGCTGGAAAACCAGATTTATTAGAAGCAGGTTCAATGACCAATCCTCCAAGCATTATCTTCCAAAAAATAGAAGATAGTTTGGTTGAAACAGAAGTGAGTAAATTAACGGCAACACAAATTATGGAAACATCCTTTGAACCACAAAAACCATCCGTTGAATTTGATGATTTCACGAAATTAGACATTCGTTTAGGAACCATTTTAGAAGCTGAAAAAGTGGAAAAAGCGGATAAATTATTGAAATTATTGGTCGATACTGGAATCGATAAAAGAACCATTGTTTCAGGAATTGCTGCTCATTACAAACCAGAAGAAATTATTGGAAAAACAGTTCAAGTTTTATTGAACTTAGCGCCACGTAAAATAAGAGGTATTGAATCACAAGGGATGATTTTAATGGCAGAAGATGCTGAAGGGAATTTAAGTTTTATGTCGCCCGAAAAAGATTTTCCAGCAGGTGGAGGAATTTCCTAAGCATAACGAAGCGCTACAATTTGTTTTTTCAACGGAAGAATTTGTTGTCAAAACACAATGTCAATTAGCCAAAGATTTTGGACAATTCCATTTAATGTTTCCAGACAACTTTACAACACAAGCCTTTTCTAAAGCTGAAATCACTTCACTTATAGAAGAAAACATTGCAAAGTTATTAGAAGAAGGAGAAACGCGCTTATTGCAATTGCTTTACACGATAGATCTTTCTGAGAAAACTTTTCTAGCATTAACTTTAACTCCAAATTTTCTAAACTTAATCTCCAATAAAATCCTTGAACGCGAAGCGTATAAAGTGTATTTGAAAAGTATTTTTAGTAATTAATTGTAAATATTAAATTTTTAAATATATTAGCATATAATTTAAAATCAACCACATGCGTACTCTATTTACTATTATTGCCATTTGTTTTATAAATATTTCTTTCGCTCAAAACAACTATTCTCATTTTCCAGATTCTAATGCTGTTTGGTCTATTTGGGATCGAAAGATTACTGTAAATGGAGATACAACAATTAATGGTTTTCAATATAAAAAATACTACAATACTGATTCCATCTTTAGTAATCCATTTTATCTGGCAGCACTTCGAGAAGATGTAACAACACAAAAAGTGTTTGCTTTTCATCCTACTGATAGCGTTGAACGTATTTTATACGATTTTTCAGCAACTGTTGGTGATACCGTTGAATCTCAATCAATTTATACTGGATGGTTAGGATGGAGCCAACCTTTTTTATTTCAAGTACTTGCAGTTGATAGCATTTCAATTTTGGGTAATTACCACAAACGTTTAAAGGTTAAAAGTTTGTGTGAAATTCAACCAATAGAAGATTATTGGGTAGCAGGTATTGGGTCTGTTTCAGCTGGTTTATTTGATGCAGGAATGTACGGTTTTTGTGGTGCAATTTGTTTTTCTGCTCCACCAGTTTTATTATGCTATGAAAGAGATGGTAATTTATTAATTGATAATCCTTCCTATGACAATTGCATTGAATTTCCACTAGGAACTAAAGAATTGGAACAAGAAATTGGAGTATCCATTTATCCAAATCCAACGTCTGATATAGTAACAATTACCTCAAAAGAAATAATTGATAATTATTCAATTTACTCCATCAACAACCAGTTGATACTATCAAAAAAGAATAACTCCAATTTTGTTGAAGTTTCTTTCGCAAATTTACCATCAGGGGTTTATTTTGTAAAAATCAATACATCAAAAGGTTCAATATTGAAGAAAATTAGCAAAAACTAATACAGAATTAAACATTTAGTATAGTTGTTGATTTGGAAGAAAAATGATGAACATGCTTGCTATTTTTACCTTTCAAAATGTTCAGCACATTTAAAAAATTAAAAATCTGTTTATTTTCTAACTTTTTGCTAAGTTTTTATAGTTTTTGGCCTTAGTTCCTAACTAAATGTCTAAATTTGTCACTCCATAAAAGTGTACAAAAAACCATGGATAAAGTATCATATGTAGGGAATGCAGATGTGAATGCAATTGATCACCTGTACAAAATGTATCAACAAGACCCTGAAAGTGTTGATATTGGCTGGAAAAAATTCTTTGAAGGCTTTGATTTCGCACGAACAAACTTCGATGACGACGGAACTATTCCAGAAAATTTTCAAAAAGAGTTTAAAGTAATTAACCTCATCAATGGATATCGCAACCGTGGACATCTGTTCACAAAAACGAATCCGGTACGCGAGCGTCGTAAACACACTCCTACCCTTGAACTTGAAAACTTTGGTTTAGAATCAGCTGATTTAGAGTTAGTTTTTCAAGCAGGTGAAGAAATAGGTATCGGGGCAGCTAGTTTGCGCGATATCATTCATCATTTGGAAGAAACATATTGCCAATCAATTGGTATTGAATATGTTTACATGCGTGATCCAGAACGTATCGAATGGTTTAAAAATAAAATAGAAATTAAAAATCGCCCACAATTCGATAAAACTCGAAAAATGGCAATTTTCAACAAATTGAACCAAGCTTCTAATTTTGAAGCTTTTTTAGGTAAGAAATTTGTTGGACAAAAACGCTTTTCGATTGAAGGTGGAGAAGCTTTGATTCCTGCTTTAGACACCTTAGTTACTAAAGGTTCTGAATTAGGTGTTGAGTACTTTGTTATGGGAATGGCACATAGAGGCCGTTTGAATACATTGACAAATATTTTCGAAAAACGTCCGAAAGATATTTTCTCAGAATTTGAAGGAAAAGAATTTGATTCAGTTGATTATTTTGATGGTGATGTAAAATACCACCAAGGATTTACATCACATGTAAAATTAGCAAATGGTAAAGAAGTTGGATTAACACTTTCTCCTAACCCATCTCACTTAGAAGCTGTTAATACAGTTGTTGAAGGAATTGCTCGTGCAAAAGTAGATCATTTATTACACGACGAAAAGAAAATTTGTCCTGTATTAATTCATGGTGATGCTGCGATTGCAGGTCAAGGAATTGTGTACGAAACAATCCAAATGGCGCAATTGGATGGATACAGAGCTGGAGGAACGGTTCACATCGTTGTTAATAATCAAGTTGGATTTACAACGAATTATTTGGATGGTCGTTCTTCAACATATTGTACGGATGTTGCAAAAACTACACTTTGCCCTGTTTTCCATGTGAATGGAGATGATGTGGAAGCAGTTGTTCAAACCATTGAAATTGCAATGGAATACCGCCAACAATTCAACCGTGATATTTTCATTGATTTATTGTGCTACCGTAAATATGGTCACAACGAAGGAGATGAGCCAAAATTCACGCAACCTCATTTATACAACATCATCGCTAAACACCCTAATCCAAGAGAAATTTATTTCAAACAATTGGAAAGTGAAGGTGTAATATCCCAAGCAGATGCTAAAAAAATTGAAGAGGATTATTCGAATTTCTTAGAAAAAGAATTTGAGATTTCTCGTCAAAATGATAAAGCCTTAGTTTACGACTTTTTAAGTCAAACATGGGAAGGTTTCCGACATGGAAAATTAGAAGATTTTGAAAAATCACCTGAAACGGGAGTTGCTAAAAAAACGTTACAAGAGTTAGGTTTAAAATTAGCTTCATTGCCAGAAGGAAAAAAATACTTCCGTAAAATTGCTAAAATATTTGATGACCGTTTAAATGCAATTCAATCGGATAAATTGGATTGGGGTTCTGCAGAAATGTTAGCATATGCTACTTTATTAGTTGAAGGACACCCTGTGAGAATTTCTGGTCAAGATGTAGAGCGCGGAACATTTTCTCACCGTCATGCTGTAGTAAAAACAGAAGATACAGAGGAAGAAATCATTACATTGAATTTATTGAACGACAAACAAGCACCATTTACAGTTTACAATTCATTGTTATCTGAGTATGGTGTGTTAGGATTTGAATACGGTTATTCTTTAGCAACTCCAAAAGGTTTAACTATTTGGGAAGCGCAATTTGGTGATTTCTTCAACGGAGCACAAATTATGATTGACCAATTCATCTCTGCTGGAGAAGACAAATGGGCGACACAAAGCGGTTTAGTGATGTTATTGCCACACGGTTATGAAGGTCAAGGAGCAGAACATTCTAGTGGTAGAATGGAACGTTTCTTACAACAATGTGCAGATACAAACATGCAAATTGTAAATACTTCTACTCCTGCAAACCATTTCCATTTATTACGTCGCCAAGTAAAACGTGATTTCAGAAAACCATTGGTTGTTTTTTCACCTAAAATGTTATTACGCTACCCAAGTGCAGTTTCTTCATTAGATGAAATGGCAAAAGGTGGATTCCAAGAAGTAATTGACGATACACAAGTAGATGCGAAAAATGTTGATACTGTAGTTTTATGTTCTGGTAAGTTTTACTATGAAATGAAAGAGAAAGCAGTTGAAATGGGGGTTAAAAACATGGCGTTTGTTCGTGTAGAGCAATTGTATCCTTTGCCACAGAATCAAATTGAAGCAATCCTTGCAAAATACAAACCAACAAACATTTTGTGGGCACAAGAAGAGCCTTCAAACATGGGAGCTTGGACACACATTGCGATGTCGATGCGTCACTTACCAATTATTGGAATCCATAGAAATGCTACTGCTGCAGCTGCTGAGGGTTCTAAAAAATTACACGAGAAAAGATTAAAACAGCTTTTTGCTGATTTGTTTAAATTTGCGAAATAATAAGTCGAACACTTATTCGTATTAAAAATAGAAAGTATGTCAGTTTTAGAAATGAAAGTACCAAGTCCAGGAGAATCAATCTCTGAAGTGGAAATTGCACAATGGTTGGTAGCTGATGGAGATTACGTTGAAAAAGACCAAGCAATTGCCGAAGTTGATTCAGATAAAGCAACTTTAGAATTACCTGCTGAAGAAAGTGGTATAATTACGTTGAAAGCAGAAGAAGGCGATGTTGTGAAAGTTGGACAAGTAGTTTGTTTGATAGATACAAGCGCTGCACGACCTGCAGGAGCTCCTGTAGCTGAAAAAGTTGCGGAAGTTCAAGCGGCACCTGTTGTTGAAAAAACGACAGCTGCACCAAGTCCAGACCCAATTAAAAAAGAGACGTATGCTGCTGGAACACCATCAGTTGCTGCTGCAAAAATAATGGCAGAAAACAATGTGCCTGCTGCTAAAGTTGCTGGATCAGGAAAAGATGGTCGCATCACCAAACAAGATGTTGTTGCTGCAATGTCGGGTGGTTTCTCTGCTGACGCTGCTCAAGGTTGGGGTGGTACACGTGATCAATCGCGTGAAAAAATGTCGATGCTTCGTCGTAAAATTGCTGAACGATTAGTTGCTGTAAAAAGCGAAACTGCGATGTTGACTACGTTCAACGAAATTGACATGAAACCAATTATGGATTTGCGTAACAAATACAAAGATTTGTTTGCAAAACACCATGAAGTGAATTTAGGATTTATGTCGTTTTTCACAAAAGCAGTTACAGAAGCTTTGAATATATTTCCTGCCGTGAATGCACAAATTGATGGGAATGAAATCGTTTACCATAACTATGCTGATATCGGAATTGCTGTGTCTTCACCAAAAGGATTAATGGTACCTGTTGTTCGCAATGCAGAGCAAATGAGTTTAGCGGACATCGAACGTGAAATCAAACGTTTAGCAATCAAAGCGAGAGATGGAAAAATTACACCTGATGATATGACAGGTGGAACATTTACCATTACAAATGGTGGTGTTTTTGGTTCAATGTTATCTACACCAATTATCAACCCACCACAATCTGCCATTTTAGGAATGCATAACATTGTTGAGCGTCCAGTTGCAATCAATGGTAAAGTTGAGATACGTCCAATCATGTATTTAGCATTGTCGTATGATCATAGAATCATTGATGGGAAAGAATCCGTTGGGTTCTTAGTGAAAGTGAAAGAAATGTTAGAAAACCCAGAAAGAATGTTGTTTGGAGCGAAAGATCCACACGCTGTTTTATTGGGATTATAATCGATCTATAAAGAATTGAAAACCGTTGCAGCAATGTAGCGGTTTTTTTTTGCTTTAATAAGTGTAACATACATGACATTCGTTTTGTATTCGTTTATGTAGATTTATCAAAAAATAAATTTATGAAACGTTTCGCTTTTTTTAGTTTAATCCTATTCAGTTGGTTGAATAATTTTGCTCAAATTGCACCATTTACGATTGAAATAGAACCAATTTCAATAAATGGATTAGGGGGAATTCAATCTTTTGCTTTTGGACAAGGGAATGGCAAATGGTTAATCATTGGTGGGCGTTTAGATGGATTACACAAAAGACAACCCAATGCTTCTTTTGATCTTGCTGGACATAACAATCAATTAATTGTTGTAGACCCAATTACACTTCAAAAATGGACTGCACCATTAACATCATTGAGTATTGAATTACAAGAGCAATTGAAATCAACCAATATGCAGTTTCATCAAAGAGGAGACTATTTATATATAACGGGAGGATATGGATTTAGCAGTCAATTAAATGATCATACAACGTTCAATAAAATGATTGCTATTCAGATTTCTTCTACAATTGACGCAATTGTTAATGCGACAGCTTTAACCCCTTATTTTCGTCAAATCACGGATAATCAATTTCAAGTAACTGGGGGACGTTTAGAGAAAATAAATCACACGTTTTATTTAGTAGGAGGACACAAATTTATTGGCCGATACAATCCAATGAATAATCCAACATACACACAAACTTATACGAATCAAATTCGAAAATTTAACATTTTTGATGATGGTACGAATTTACAAATCACACATTTATCTGCATACTCAGACCCAATCAATCTTCATCGACGTGATTACAATGTAACACCACAAATTTATCCAGATGGCTCTGAAGGATTAACTGCATTTTCAGGTGTATTTCAACCTAACGTTGATTTACCATATCTAAATTGTGTAAACATTGATAGCACAATTTATACAGTAAATACTAATTTTTCTCAATATTACAATCATTACCATTGTGCAAATTTTCCTATTTATTCAGTCCAAAACAACACGATGAATACTGTATTTTTTGGTGGGATCGCACAATATTATGACAGCTCGGGGATATTGGTTCAAGACAATAATGTACCATTTGTCAAAACGATTGCCCGCGTAGAGAGAACAAGTAATGGACAAATGTCGGAATATAAATTACCTGTTGAATTACCTAATCTATTGGGAGCTGGCGCAGAACTAATTCCAAATGAAGCATTGCCAAAATATGCCAATGGAGTAATTAAATATGATGATTTAGTAGACGATACAACTTTAATCGGTTACATTTTCGGAGGAATAAGTAGTAGTTCAAAAAATATTTTCTTTGTGAATAATGGCACACAAAGTTCCGCTAGTAATCAAATTTTTAAAGTTAAATTAATTAAAAATGAAGCAGCAGCTATTGATGATCTAAATGAACAAAGTATAGGGACGTTAAAACTAGTTACAGCTCCTAATCCTTCCAATGGAAGTTTTGAAGCAACCTATAATTTGATTGCTCCATCTGATGTTACCATTACATTTTCAAAACTATCAGGAGAAATAACGGAAACTGTTAAACTTAAAAACCAACCACAAGGAACAAACACGTACAAACAAGATCAACTTAAAAATCTAGCGGATGGGGCATACTTTATTCGAGTGGATACACAAAACGAAACAGCTATTCAAAAAATAATCATTAAAAAATAACGTATGAAAATCACAAAAACATTTGGTCTTATTATTGGAACTGGAATTATTCTTTATGCTAGTTCTTGTTCAAAAAAAGAAGTAACATATTCAACTAATGGCGAAACAATCTTTAGAACTGGAAAAAACATAGATGGAACAATCCTTCAAGATATGAGTGCATCAATTTACAACTCAAAAGTACATGGATGTGCTGATTGTCATGGTGAAAACGGTAAAGGAAAATACCGAGGAGGTGATGAGAAAGAAACATTTTCAATTACCTACAATGATTTAACCAATTCTAATATCTATTCACCAGTATACAATGACAGTCTGATTGAACGTTTTATTGATAGTGAAACAAAAAGTAATGGAACACATGCAAATACAGGCGTGGTTTTTAAAATGAGCAAAACAGAAAAAGTAGCTTTAATAGAATTTTTGAAAACTCTTTAACATAGTTGATTTTTACCATTGCATGTTAAAATATTTAAGCGATATTTGATCGTTTTAATTATATTGAAATGGAAAAATCAGTTGAAGCGTATTTAGCAAAAATCACCCAGTGGAAGGATGAAGTCAATCAATTAAGAAGAATTGTTTTAGATTGTAATTTGGTGGAAGTTGTAAAATGGGGAGTACCTTGTTATACGTTTCAAAATAAAAACATTTTATTGTTCCATGCTTTTAAAGAATATTGTGCCATTGGTTTTTTTAAAGGTTCGTTATTACAAGATTCAGAAAATATATTGAGCCAACCTGGAGAAAACTCTCAAGCTGGAAGACAAATCAGATTTACATCTGTCAATGAAATTAGTGCTTTAGAACAAATCATTAAAGCATACATCTTTGAGGCCATAGAAGTTGAGCGTGCTGGATTGAAAGTTAAAATGAAAACAACGAGTGAGTATGCAATGCCTGATGAATTTGTTGACGAATTGAAAAAATCTGAAGAACTTAAAAAAGCATTTGAGGCATTAACACCTGGAAGACAACGTGGATATTTATTGTATTTTTCTTCTGCTAAACAATCTGAAACCAGAACACAACGAATAGATAAATGCAAAAATAAAATATTGGCAGGAAAAGGCTTTAACGATTGCACGTGTGGTTTATCGAAACGCATGCCAGGGTGCGATGGTTCACATAGATTTTTAGAAAAATAATTATAGGTGACAAAATAAGTCGTTTTTCATTGATTTTTTTTTATTTTTATTCTGAATTAATTAAAGTCGAATGACTCTAATTGTTTGATTTAACTATATCTACTACAATGAAAATAACTATAATTAAAACATTTTTTATTATAAGTTCAATTTTACTTTTACAAAGCTGTTCAATTGAAAAAAGAGCTTTTAGACCAGGATATTACATTGATTGGCATGCTAAAAAAAACCTATTAAATTCACAAAAATTATATGAATCACATTTTGAAAATCAAAATGATGACACTTTAGATGAATTAATAACAAATGATTATGTAGTTCAGGAAATAAATAACAATTTAAATTCTTTTTTTATCAATGACTCGAATTCGAAAGGAATAATTTTAAAAAAAGAAAATTTAAACTTAAAAACACATTCAAAATCAAAAAAAAATGAAAATAGGATAAATGTTTCTAGATCTTATTTTCAAAAAAAAATTCGCAACAAAAAAATATCAAAACCAACAGAAAAATCTAATCATTTAGGCCTCTTTTCCTTTATACTCGGTATAATATCTTTGATTATGCTATTAGTAGCTTTGTTCAACCCTTTAACTTTTGGAACTAAACCACTTCCAATTTTATTTTATTTAATTGAAATTGTAATAACGCTTTTGGCTATAATTTTTGGGATTATAACAAAACAACAATTCAAAAAGAAAAAAAGGATTTATAATAAAAGAGCTCAGAAATTGGCAACAATTGGAATTTACTTTGGTTCTATTGGTGGTTTTTTATTTTTAGGTTTTATTATTGCTCCAATAATTAATTATGTGCTTGGAGAAAAAACTAAAAACACGAAACAAGAAAAAAAAATAATATTCAATGAAAACCAAACACAACCTCAAAACACAACTTCAATAGTTAAAAACAAAAAAAATACTTGGGCATTAATCTCATTTATTTTAGGTTGTTTAGCATTAATAGTTAGTTTATTAAGTATAATTTCATCTCCAACATTTGCTTTTTTCATACCATTCTTATCTACATTTGGAATAATTACAGGAATTGTAAGTATAAAGCAAATACATAAAACTAAAAATTATAATAAATCGTCGAATACCTTTTCGGTTTTGGGCTTGATTTTTAATTTAATATCTTTTCCTATAATTATTTATAGTTTTTCTAAATTAATTGTTGTACAATGAATCTAAAACAAAATATTGACTAAAAAAACAACTATGAATACAACCATACATAAAACATTTTTCATTATAAGTTCAATTTTACTTTTACAAAGCTGTTCAATTGAAAAAAGAACTTTAAGATCAGGATACTATATTGATTGGAACCAACGATCTCATCACTTTTCAAATGATGATTTAACAAGTGATTTTAATCCAAAAATGGAGAGAGATAACAATCAAGCACTTCAATTGACGCATATACCGTCTGAAGAAATAGAAACGAATGATATAAAACAGGAGCAGTTAGATACAACTTATGAAAAAAATCATGAAGCTGTAAAAATTGATGACTTGTATTCCAATCATACCATTAAATTACCAACTTTTCAACTGTCAAAAAAACTTGAAAACAAGTATTTAATGCAAGATAATTTAGACCATAAAAAAAACGATACGGTTGAAACAAAGAAAAAATTAAATAGTTGGAGTTTAATATCTTTTATTTCTGGTAGTTTTACATTGCTCTTACTTTTAATATTTGTTTCAGCTGTTGCTTCTGAATTATTAATTCTAGCATTTATTTCTTCAATCGTTGCTTCTATAACTGGAACTATTAGCATGAAACAATTAAAATCAAAAGGAGGCTATAATAAAACATCTAAAGTGTTTACAATTTTTGGTATAATTTTAAGTTTTACACCAATACTTTTAGGTATTATCTACTTAATTAATTTTTTAAATAAATTACCAGGATTTTTTCATTAGTATTGAACATGCAATTCAACGAAAAACAACGCTTCAGTCAATGGTGGTTATGGTTACTTCTGTTGTTGGTAATTAGTAATTTAATTCGTGAAATTATTAATGGAACAACAGAGGAAAAACATGCTTTATTTTTTAGTGCATTGACACTCACCTTAACCTCCGTTTTGTTTGGAATAATGAAACTTGAAACTTCAATTGATATAAACGGCATTTCTGTTCGTTTTTTTCCCTTTCACCTGAAGAAAAAACATTTCAACTGGGATCAACTAGAAAGTTGCTTTATCAGAACATACAACCCAATTATTGAATACGGTGGTTGGGGAATTCGAAAAACATTTTCAGGCAAAGGAACAGCATACAATGTTAAAGGAAAAATTGGATTACAACTGATTTTCATCAATGGTGATCGCTTATTAATTGGCACTCAAAAAACTGAAGAGCTAAAAGAAGTACTTCTTGCTTTGGGAAAAATAAATGAAGTATGAATCAAGTAAAATTCTTCTTAACTACACTTAGTCAACCTGCTCAGCGTGCTTTAATAAATGAAGGTATAACATCAGCAGAGCTATTAGCTAAGAAAACGAAGAAAGAACTTTTAGCTCTTCATGGACTTGGTCCGAGTGCTATTCCAAAAATAAACGAATATCTAGCCCTAAAAGGTATGGCTTTAAAGAAATGATTTGTTCTGTTTCTTGAAGAATTCGTATATTTGTTAACGTTTAAAAATTACAATTATGATTATAGAACCTAGAATGCGTGGATTTATTTGTTTAACGTCTCACCCAAAAGGAAGTGAACAAAATATTATAAATCAAATTAACTATGTTAAAACGAAAGGTAAAATTGAAGGCCCAAAAAATGTACTCGTAATTGGTGCATCAACTGGATTTGGATTAGCTTCTCGTATTACGAGCGCATTTGGATCTGACGCAGCTACTATTGGTGTGTTTTTTGAAAAACCGCCACAAAAAGGTAGAACAGCGTCTCCAGGTTGGTACAACAGTGTTTTCTTTCAAGAACAAGCTGAAAAAGCTGGTATTTATGCAAAAAGTATCAATGCTGACGCATTTTCGTTTGAAACAAAAAAGAAAACTATCGATTTAATTAAAGCCGATTTAGGAAAAATAGATTTAGTTGTTTACAGTTTAGCTTCTCCAGTTCGAACCAATCCACGTACAGGAGAATTACACCGATCAGCGTTAAAACCAATTGGAAGTAACTTTACAGATAAAACAGTTGATTTTCACACAGGAATTGTTTCTACTGTTTCAATCGATCCTTGTACAGATGAAGATATTGAAAACACGGTTGCTGTGATGGGCGGAGAAGATTGGGAAATGTGGATAGATGCATTATTAGAAGCTGATGTATTAGCTGAAAATGCGAAAACAATTGCCTATTCGTATATTGGACCAAAATTAACGGAACCTGTATACCGTAAAGGAACAATTGGAAAAGCAAAAGATCATTTGGAAGCAACTGCTTTTGAAATCACTAAAAAATTAAATTCTTTAAACGGAAATGCATTTGTTTCTGTCAACAAAGCCTTGGTAACACAAGCTAGTTCAGCTATCCCTGTGATTCCTCTTTACATTTCACTTTTATACAAAGTAATGAAAGCAAAAGGTATTCACGAAGGTTGTATCGAACAAATCTATCGATTATTTGACGAACGTTTGTATGTAAATGGAAGTACTCCTTTAGATGAAAATGGACGTATCAGAATTGATGATTGGGAAATGAGAACTGACGTTCAAGAAGAAGTTGCCGCTTTATGGTTGAAAGCTACAACAGAATCATTACCTGAATTAGGCGATTTAAATGGGTATAAAGATGATTTCTTAAACTTATTTGGATTTGGTTTCGATGGAGTTGATTATGCTGCTGATACAGAAGAAGATTTAATGATGAACGGTTTGGTTGAGTAAATTCACTTCACCCAATGGAAGAAGAATTTTTTAACTTAAATAAAGCATCTTGGAACAAAAGGACTGAGACGCATTTTCATTCTTCTTTTTACGATGTCCCTGGTTTTATTGCAGGTAAATCAACCCTTAATTCTATAGAGTTGGAGCTCTTAGGTAATGTGCGTGGCAAGAAAATCTTACACTTACAATGTCATTTCGGACAAGATACACTATCACTTGCTCGATTAGGTGCTGAAGTTACTGGTGTAGATTTTTCTGAAAACTCAATAGAAACAGCAAGAAAATTAGCGAAAGAAACACATCTTGAAGCAACATTTATTTGCTGTAACATCTACGATCTTCCAACACTTTTAAACGAAGAATTTGACATCGTCTATACTTCATACGGAACAATAGGTTGGTTGCCTGATTTGGATAAATGGGCACAAATTATCTCTCAATTCCTCAAGAAAGATGGGCAATTTATTTTTGTGGAATTTCATCCTGTTGTTTGGATGTTTGACGATGATTTCACGAAGGTACAGTACAATTATTTCAACAAAGGTGTGATCATCGAAGAAGAAAACGGAACGTATGCAGACCGTTCGGCAGAAATATCTTCGCGCTATTGTTGGTGGAATCATAGTTTAGGTGAAGTATTCAATAGCCTACTTAAAATCGATTTATCAATTGCATCTTTTAATGAATACGATTATTCGCCGTATAATTGTTTTATGCATACAAAAGAATTCGAACATTCTAAATTTCGGATACAACACATAGACGATAAGATCCCAATGGTATATTCAATTAAAGCATTAAAATAATTCGTATGGATGTAATTCAAAACTATCTTCTACAATTTCCTAAAGACGTACAAGAAAAATTAGCTAAAATCCGAAGTATTGTGCAAGCTGTCGCTCCAGATGCAATAGAAAGTATATCATATGGAATGCCTGCTTACAAACTCAATAAAAAGCCATTGGTTTATTTTGCAGGATATAAAAATCACATTGGCTTGTATGCTACACCTTCAGGTCAAGCGCACTTTAAGCAAGAATTAGCTGGATACAAACAAGGCAAAGGTTCTGTTCAATTTCCGTTAACAGAAGAGCCGCCATATGAATTAATCACACAAATTATTAAGTTCAAAAAAGAAGAAATAGAACGCAAGTAATGGTAGAATAATTTTTTGTTGTAAATTGCATCCATGAAACATAGAAATTTATTATTCGTAGCAATATCTAGTCTATTACTTATCACAATAGGTTGTGAAAAAATTCCATTTGATGATCGCAATGATTATTTAGGTGATTGGACCTTCACTACAGAAATTACTGAATTGAATACAGATAGTGTAGGTTATTTTTTTCAAGATTCAATAACCTATCAAGGCACGATCAAATATGGCAATGAAAAAAACGAATTGTCAATTGATTATCATAATGGAACACCTCTAATTGTAACACTAGGTGAAAACGGAAAATTAGAAAATTTACCAACGCATTATTGCAGTGGATCTTTTTCAAATACCTCAACTTTGGATATCTATTTAAAATGGGGAGGACTTGGAGGAGGTGTCACCCACCAGGTTTATGCAACAAGGTAATATAAAAAAACCCGACATATTCTGTCGGGTTTTTTGCTGTATTAAAACTCAAATGTTTCCATGAATTTCGTTGTGAAATTTCCTGATCTAAAATCAGGATCGTCCATTAATTTTTGATGGAAAGGAATCGTTGTTTTCACTCCTTCAATAATGTATTCATCCAATGCTCGTTTCATTTTCAAAATCGCTTCTTCACGTGTTTGTGCAACAGCAATTAATTTACCAATCATTGAATCGTAATTAGAAGGAATCACATATCCTGCATACGCGTGTGTGTCAATTCGAACACCGTGTCCGCCTGGTGAATGGTAAGAAGTAATTTTTCCTGGTGATGGTCTGAAGTCATTGTATGGATCTTCAGCGTTGATACGACATTGAATTGCATGCATTTGTGGGAAATAATTCTTTCCTGAAATTTTTTCTCCAGCAGCTAATTTGATTTGTTCTTTTATTAAATCAAAATTAATTACTTCTTCCGTAATTGTGTGTTCAACTTGAATACGTGTATTCATTTCCATGAAATAGAAATCACGGTTCTTATCAACTAAAAACTCAACAGTTCCAACACCTTCGTATTTAACAGCTTTAGCAGCTTTTATTGCAGCTTCACCCATTTTGTTTCGCAATTCATCAGTCATGTATGGAGAAGGAGTTTCTTCTACCAATTTTTGATGACGACGTTGAATAGAACAATCTCTTTCTGATAGATGACAAGCATTTCCGAATTGGTCACCAGCGATTTGAATTTCAATGTGACGTGGTTCTTCAATGAATTTCTCCATATAGATTCCATCATTACCAAAGGCAGCACCCGCTTCTTGGCGTGCAGAATCCCATGCGTTTTCCATTTCGTCTTTATTCCAAACGATACGCATTCCTTTTCCCCCACCTCCAGCAGTTGCTTTTAATATAACTGGGTAACGAACTACTTCTGCCGTTGCAAATGCATCGTCTAAATCTGTTAACAATCCTTTTGAACCAGGAATACAAGGAACTCCAGCTGCAATCATTGTTGCTTTTGCTGTTGCTTTATCTCCCATGCCAGCAATTTGTTCTGGCAAAGCACCAATAAATTTAATGCCGTGCTCTTGACAAACACGTGAGAATTTTTCGTTCTCAGAAAGGAATCCGTAACCTGGATGAATCGCATCAGCATTGGTAATTTCTGCAGCAGCAATGATATTTGCAATTGACAAATACGATTTTGAACTCACTGCTGGACCAATACAAACAGCTTCATCAGCAAAACGAACTGGTAAACTTTCTTTGTCAGCAGTTGAATAAACAGCTACTGTTTTAATTCCCATTTCTTTGCACGTACGAATAATACGCAAGGCGATTTCACCTCTATTTGCAATCAATATTTTCTTGAACATACTTTCGTTTTAATGTTAATTTGGTTTCTTGAAAGGCCAAATTAAATTATGCAGGATCTACTAAAAACAATGGTTGATCATACTCTACTGGAGAAGCATCATCTACAAGTACTTTCACAATTCTTCCTGTTACTTCTGATTCAATTTCGTTGAATAATTTCATTGCTTCAATGATACAAATTGTATCTCCTTTACCAATAGAATCACCAACATTAACGAAAGGTGCTTTATCAGGTCCTGCAGAACGGTAGAAAGTACCGATCATTGGAGATTTAACAGTAATGTAATTTGCATCTTCTGCAGGTGCAGCAACAACTGGTGCAACTGGAGCAGCGGCAACAGGAGCAACTGGAGCAACTGGAGCAGCTGGAGCAGCAGCTTGAACGATAACCTGATGTTCTGGTTTCCCTTTAACTTCAGATTTGATACAAATTTTAAAATCTTTTTGCTCGATTTCTACTTCGCTTACGCCTGATTTAGCAACGAATTTGATTAAATCTTGTATTTCAGTTAAATTCATACTATTTAGATTTTAGAGTTTTAGAGTTGTTTTAAATTAATAAGCCCATTTCAAATAAACCGCACCCCAAGTAAATCCTCCACCAAAGGCAGATAAAATAAGTGTGTCGCCTTTTTTCAATTGACTTTCATAATCCCACAAACACAACGGCAATGTTCCAGCTGTTGTATTTCCATATTTTTGGATATTGATCATTACTTTTTCACTTGGTAAACCCATGCGTTTAGCAGTAGCATCAATAATTCTTAAATTAGCTTGATGAGGAACTAACCAATCAACGTCTTCACTTGAAAGGTTGTTTTTTTCCATGATTTCAGCAGAAACTTCTGCCATATTCGTTACAGCAAATTTGAATACTTGTTGTCCTTCTTGCTTAACAAAGTGCATGCGTTCGTCTACAGTCTTGTGTGTTGGAGGGTTTGCAGATCCACCAGCTGGTTGAATCAAATACTGTCTTCCAGCTCCATCACTTTTTAAAATAGAATCTAAGACCCCATTTCCTTCTGTGTTTGGTTCTAATAAAACAACACCTGCTCCATCTCCAAATATCACACACGTAGTTCTATCTTCGTAATCTAAAATTGATGACATTTTATCAACTCCAATTACCAATACTTTTTTGTGGTGACCACTTTCAATGAATTTTGCACCCGTTGTTAAAGCGTAAATAAATCCAGAACATGCTGCAATTAAGTCGTAACCCCATGCATTTTTCATTCCTGTTTTATCACACACAACATTTGCTGTACTTGGAAAAGGATAATCTGGCGTCACTGTAGCTACAATTACCAATTCGATGTCCAAAGGATCAATTCCTTTTTTGTCCAATAATTGTGCAACAGCAGCAGCTGCCATGTCAGATGAAGCGCCTTCAGTTAAGATTCGACGTTCTTTAATTCCAGTTCTTGTTGTGATCCATTCATCTGATGTATCTACAATCTTAGCTAGATCTTCGTTTGTCATTACGTTGTCAGGAACATATCCTTGAACAGCCGTAATTGCTGCTGTAATTTTTTCCATAATTAATTAAACGCTTTACTTACGCTGCTTACTAAATCAGATTTAGCAACCTCATATGCATGTAAAAGCATGTTTTTAACCGCGATATCGTTCGAGATTCCATGTCCAATTATAACATTACCTTTCACACCTAAAATAGGTGTTCCGCCATAATTTTCATAATTGAAACGTTCAAAAAACTCGTCTTTAATACCGCGCTTTTTGATTAATGTATAAATCCCTTCGGCTTCTTTCAAAACGATGTTACCAGTAAATCCATCACAAACGATAACGTCAGCTTTTGCACTAAACACATCTCTACCTTCTAAGTTTCCAATAAAATTAATTTCATCAGAATCTTTCAATAATTGGTGTGTTGCAATCGTTAACAAATTACCTTTTGTTTCTTCTTCACCGATGTTTAACAAGGCAACGCGTGGTTTCTCAATTCCATATACTTCTTTCGAATACAACGAACCCAAAACTGCAAACTGGTATAAAACATCTGCTTTACAATCGGCATTCGAGCCAACATCTAACAAAATTGTTTTACCGCCATCAATTGCAGGGATGGTTGAAGTGATACATGGACGAATAATTCCTGGAATTGAATTGATTTTAAAAATCGCTCCAACTAACATTGCACCTGTATTTCCTGTACTTGCAAAAGCATTAATTTCTTTTGCTGCCAATAAATCAAACCCAACAGCAATACTACTATTCGGTTTTTGAGGGATTGCTCGGGTTGGATGATCATGCATTGTGATAACATCTGGAGCATGAACAATGTCATACCCAGACACATCTTCACCAAGCGACAAAAGGCCACTCGAGATTTGATCTCTGTCGCCTATAAGAACTAGTCTTACGTCGTTTGGAAGTTCTTTTTTTGCAAGAATTGCCCCTGAAATATTTGCGTCAGGAGCAAAATCACCACCTAAAATATCAATTCCAATCTTCATACGTGTAGAAGATTTAAGTAGCTTAAATTGCTACTTCTTTTTCCGCTACTACTCTACCTTTATAGTAAAGTTTCCCTTCATGCCAGTGCGCGTGGTGAAACAAATGCGGTTGTCCAGTTGTTGGACAAGTAGCGATGTTTTTTGCAACTGCATTCTTGTGAGTTCTTCTCTTGTCACGGCGAGTTTTCGATATTTTTCGCTTAGGATGTGCCATTTTATCTTATTTATATTTGTTATTTTAACTCTTTTAATTTTTTCCAACGAGGATCAATCGGATCATCATCGTCGTCATCATCTTCATCTTCCCAATCTTCATCGTCTTCCCAGTCTTCATCATCGTCAAAATCCCAATCGTCTTCATCGTCTGAATCTTCATCAGATCCTGAAGGAATTTGTTGAACAGAATATTGGTTTAACAATGTGATCATTTCTTCGTTACATTCACCTTTTGGATGAATTAAACGTGTTGGTAATGAAATGATTAATAATTCATACAAGTGATCTCTTAAATCTAACTCGTATTCATCAGGATGCATCACAATTAAGGATTCATCATCGCTTGGTTCATTACCAAATGTAAAAATCAATCTAAAACTTCCTTTAATGGGAACTTCTATAGGATCGTTACACCTGTCACAATCTGTAGAAACAGAACCTCTGATTTCGAATTCACCGATCATCATCGTTTCTTTTTTCTCCAGAACTAGTCGAACATTCGCTGTACCACTATGGATACTTGAATATTCTCTATCTTCAAAGAACGCATCTTGAATTTGAAATTCAAACTCATGAAACCCCAGTTTCAAGCCTATGAATGGAATAATATATTCTCTTTTTGACTTCACACTGAATAAAAATTGGAGGGCAAAGGTAATAATTTTAACTTATATATGTTAATATCTTGCATTTTTTTATTTAAAAGCCTCAATTATTCGATATCACTTGAAGATCTTCTTTTTTCTTTAGGTGATATTTTCAAAGGGTTTTGATTGATTTCTTTGTTGAATTGACGTGCCTTGTAAACATCCATCGCTACAAATAAGGCGCTTCTAAATGAATGTTCCGAAGCTTTGTTTTGTCCTGCAATATCAAACGCTGTTCCGTGATCTGGAGAAGTTCGAACAATCGGCAAGCCAGCCGTATAATTCACACCATCGTCAAACGCCAATGCTTTGAATGCTGCTAATCCTTGATCGTGGTACATCGCCAATACGCCATCGTAATTCATGCGTGCAGCCGAACCAAAGAACCCATCTGCTGGATAAGGACCAAAAGCCAGTATGTTTTCTTGTCGTGCTTGATTGATGGCAGGCGCGATAATTTCTTGTTCTTCAGAACCCATTTTGCCGTTTTCACCAGCATGTGGATTCAAGCCAAATACTGCAATTTTTGGTTTTATAATGCCGAAATCTTTGACCAAACTTGCTTCAAAGGTTTTGATTTTTTGAAAAATCTTCTCCTTCGTCAACGCTGTATTGACATCTTTTAATGGAATGTGACTCGTTACTAATGCAACGCGTAAATTACCAGAAACCATTACCATCAACGCTTCTTCTTCGCCTGCTAAATCTGCTAAATATTCGGTGTGTCCCGGGAATTTAAATCCTGACTTCGCCATTGCTTCTTTAGAAATTGGCGCCGTAACCAATACATCAATTTTACCTTCTGCTAAATCTTGTGTTGCACGCTCCAAGGATAAAAAAGCATATTTCCCACCATTTTCAGTCACTAAACCTGTTTGGAATTCAATTTCTTCTTGCCAAACATTGATAATGTTTACTTTACGTTGTTGTGCTTCTCCTGCATCTTTACAAGACAAATAACTAAATTCAGGAAGCTCAAATTCTTTCTTATAATATGAAAACACTTTTGTAGAACCATATATGATTGGTGTACAATCCAAAACCATGCGTGTGTCTAAAAATGATTTCATAATCACTTCAGGACCTATTCCATTGATATCCCCAATAGAAATACCAACACGAATTGGATTAGGATTGCTATATTCCTTTTCTTTCTCTTTTTCCATCTTAATAATTTTTCAAGAAGGTGTACAACAAACGAACACCTGCACCTGTTCCACCTTGCGTTCTATAATCTTCTTTGGCATCTAACCATGCTGGTCCTGCAATGTCCATGTGAATGTAAGGACTTTTTACAAAATGCTCTAAGAATTTACCTGCTGTAATCATTCCTGCATTTGGCCCTCCTAAATTTTTCAAATCTGCAATTGACGATTTAATTTCTTTGGCATAATCATCCCAAAAAGGAAAACGTACCACGCGTTCATGAACTTCGTTTCCAGCAGCTTCCAATTTTGAAAAATTGTCATCTGAAGCATTCCCCATAACAACTGAAGCCTTGGTACCAATAGCTCTTAACGCTGCGCCAGTTAACGTTGCGGCATCAATGACCAATGCGGGGTTGAATTTATTGGAATACGCTAAGGCATCTGCTAAAATCATTCTTCCTTCTGCATCTGTGTTTAACACTTCAACAGATGTGCCATCATACATTGTAATCACATCGCCTGGTGCATACGCATTCAATCCTGGTCGATTATCTGTTGCTGGAATTAATCCAATCAAATGAATTGGTAATTTTTGTGCTGCTGCCAAATAAATCGTTGCTGCCATACACGCTGCTCCGCCCATGTCACTTTTCATGCAATCCATTGAGCCAGGTGTTGGTTTTAAACTTAAACCACCTGTATCATAAACAACGCCTTTACCAACTAACACAATTGGTTGCGTGTTTTTAGCATTGCTTGGTTTGTATTCAATAATTGTGAATGTTGGTGGATCGATTGAACCTTTGTTTACGGCTAATAAACCACCCATTTTCAAAGATTCAATTTGTGTTTTTTCCAAAACCTGCACATGGCAACCAACAGAAGTACATAATTCACTCATTTTTTCACTTAATTGCACCGCATTTAAATGAGAAACAGGTTCGTTCACGCGATCTCTCGCCCAACAAACTGCGTTGACAGTATTGCTTAATTCTTCGATTTTTTCCTTTTCTATAGAACTTGGTAGAATCACTTCTTGTAAACCGTTTTTCTTTTTGTCCTTGTCTGTAAAATAGGTCAAGAATTGATACGAAGCCAAAGCAATTCCTTCAGCAACCAATAAGGCAGCTAATGGGTTTCCATCCAGAACTATCGCTTCTGTCGTTTTATTCAATTGACTAAACAAAGTTGAACCAGCTACACGCAATGCTTCACTTTGTTGATCTTCTTTAATGAAAAAATGATACGTTGCCCCTACTTTAATAAAATCTGAATTTTCTGTTCCTTGAACAAAGGCGTGAAAATAAGCGTGAAATTCTGTTGGTAAAGTAGTAGGTGCCACACTTGTTTTTTGAACAAGTGTTACAAATGACAAATTCGTTGAATCAGTCGTATAATTGAATGCTATCATCTTTTTAATTTTTACAAAAATAAGCAAGTTAACGCAATAGTTGGAGAAATGATGCAGGTATTTGTAAACAAGCTTTTAACCATTTTTAAACGTGGGGTAAAAACAATGTTACTTTTTAAATGTTTGAACAGAAACTGTCGTTAAATAATTAATTTATTTATCCGTATTTTTGTACTATGATTGATGAAAGGCCAATAACGGACTGGTTACCGATAACAAAAAAAGAAGTTGAAAAAAGAGGTTGGGATGAATTAGATGTCATCTTGATTTCCGGTGATGCCTACGTGGATCACCCATCCTTTGGTACGGCTGTAATTGGGCGCATTATCGAAGATGAAGGTTTTAAAATTGGCATCATTGCGCAACCGAATTGGCAAGACGATTTACGTGATTTCAAGAAATTAGGGAAGCCTAAATACTTTTTTGGAGTAACTGCTGGATGTATGGATTCCATGGTAAACCATTACACGGCCAACAAACGTTTGCGGTCAACAGATGCATACACTCCAGGAGGAGCAGCAGGTTTTCGTCCAGATTATGCAACGACTGTTTACTCCAAAATATTAAAAGATTTATATCCAGATGTTCCAGTTATGATTGGAGGCATCGAAGCTTCATTGCGTCGTGTAACCCATTACGATTATTGGAAAGATGAATTGATGCCTTCTATTTTAGTAGATTCTAAAGCGGATATACTCGTTTATGGTATGGGTGAACAACCTTTGCGTGAAATGTTGCAATTGTTGAAAAAAGGGGTTCCTTTTAACAACCTTCACACGATCAAACAAGTTGCATTTTTACAAGATGCTGCGATAGAATTACCAAAAAATAAAAACTGGGAAACGGTTGAACTAGCTTCGCATGAAGACTGTTTAGAAGATAAATTAAAATACGCTGCCAACTTTAAAATAGTTGAGGTAGAATCCAATAAATGGCAAGCAGATCGCATCATTCAAAAAGTGGGCGAACAGATTTTGGTGATTAATCCGCCGTTTAAAACAATGACGGAAAAAGAAATCGATCGTTCATTTGATTTGCCTTACACGCGTCAACCTCATCCAAAATATAAGAAACGTGGTGCCATACCAGCCTACGATATGATTAAGTTTTCGGTCAATATGCACCGAGGCTGTTTTGGAGGTTGTAGTTTTTGTACTATTTCTGCCCATCAAGGAAAATTCATTGCTTCTAGAAGTGAAGCTTCTATTTTAAAAGAAGTGGATCAAGTGGTGAATGACCCTGATTTTAGAGGTTACATTTCCGATTTAGGTGGACCTTCAGCCAACATGTACAAAATGAAGGGTAAAGACGAGGCAATCTGTGCACGTTGCTCCTCGCCGAGTTGCATTCACCCCGTGATTTGCAGTAATTTAGATACTTCTCACAAACCAATGACCGAATTATACCGCAAGGTAGATGCGCATCCAAAAGTGAAAAAAGCGTTTGTAGGATCTGGAATTCGTTACGATTTATTAGTGGATGATTTCAACAAAAACAACGAAGACGGTAACCACGATGAATACATTGAACAAGTAATTACACGTCATGTTAGTGGCCGATTGAAAGTTGCCCCAGAACATACTGCAGATGCAACCTTACGCATGATGCGAAAGCCATCGTTTAAGTACTTCCATAAATTCAAAGAGAAATACGACAAAATATCTGCCAAACATAATTTAAAGCAGCAATTGATTCCATACTTTATTTCGTCGCACCCTGGATGTGAAGAAGAAGACATGGCCAACTTAGCAGCCGAAACAAAAGACATGGGCTTCCAATTGGAGCAAGTGCAAGATTTCATGCCTACACCAATGACAGTGGCAGAAGTTATTTACTACACAGGCGTTCATCCATACACACTTAAACCAGTGAAAACGGTGAAAACGAGAGAAGAAAAACAAAATCAAAATAAGTATTTCTTCTGGTACAAGCGTGAAAATCAAGATTGGATTCGTCAGCGCCTTACGAAAGCAAACCGCCCAGATTTAATTGAAAAATTGGTTGGACAAGAAAAACCTGCTGCGCGTAAAACACCCAATTGGTTGGAAGAAAAACGAAGAAAAAGATGAAAAAAACCTACTATAAAGAAGTAAAAGATTATTATGATGAAGATTCCACCAACTTTGAAAATAGGTATTGGGATAATCAAACATTGCAACGTATTCGTTCAAGTTTTAGAAAAGAAAGTATCGGATTAATAACTAAATCTGTTCTTGAAATAGGTTATGGACCAGGCTTGGACGTGATTTTTTTTGCAGAAACTTTACCAGAAATTGCAGTTTATGGCATTGACATTTCACAAGGAATGCACGATTGGGCAAGTGAACAAGCTCAGAAAAAAGGATTAACAAACGTTCAACTTACTGTTGGTTCTGTTGAACATATTGAAGAAAAATTCATTGGTCAACAATTTGATCATATTTACGTCTATTTTGGCGCATTGAATACAGTAGAAGACATTTCAATTGTGCAGGATTATTTAAAAAAATGTTTAAAACCAAACGGCACAATGGTACTGACATTTGTAAACAAATGGTACATGATGGCAATAATCAAGCCTCTTATAAAATTCAAATTCAAAGAAAGTAAACGCCGTTTAAATAAGGTTTGGGGTGGTTATTCGCCTAATAAATTTTTAGCCAGTAAATGTTATTCTTCGAGCGAAATCAAAAAACATTTCAATCAATTTTCAATAGAAAAGAAGCGTGGTTACAGTATATTGTATCCTGCATGGTATGAAAATCACATAACGGTAAAATATCCAAAATTGACCAATTTTTTATGGAAATGTGACAAAATGTTGCAAAAAACACCGTTTTGGAATTTTGGTGAATATACGTTGTATGTGATGCGGAACAAATAATTCAACCAATTTCCCCTAAAAAATCATCAATTTTTCCTTCAACAGATGTATTATTTAATATAAAATCACATTCTTTCAATTCCGAACCTAATTTAATGGATGAAGTAAATGCCTCTTTTATTGCGCGTTCAAATGAATGGATTGGAATTGTTGTTAAAGGCAAGTGCAATTTATTTGCAATTTTTTGCGAAAACTCCGCTTGTGTACAATAGTAATCGTAAGCTAAATTGACAACAGGTTGAAAAGGATTATCGAGCAAATGAACCATGCATTTTGCAATGTCTTGATTTAAAATAAAAGCCATTGTATTTCTACCATCTCCATAAATTGGTACGGTTTGTTCAGTTTTTATTTTTTTCAAATAAAACGCATCAAACCAAGACCCGAACCCTAAAACCCAAGGAACTCTGACAAATGTCACATCAATATTTTTTAGTTGGTTAGTCAAAAATGGTTGCTCGGCATGAATGTATTCTTTTGCAAAACTGATGGGTTGTAAAGGTGTTTTTTCTGTTACAATTTCAGTGTGATTGCCATACATTAAACTTCCTGATAAATAAAAAACCCGACATTTTTTGTTTTGTATGGACAAATAATTTAGTAATCTATTGTTACCAAAATAACCTTTAAAGCTTGCCAATAAACGCCCCCATTTTCTGCCGCGTTTGGAGGAATTACGTGCGAAATGAATTACAATATCTGGTGAACTTGGTAAAGAAGTCCAATCAAAATGGGTGAAATCACCTTTGAAATAATGAACGCCCTCAATTTTTTGAGCAGGAAACGTTCGATTTAAAAAGTAAAATTGATCATTTTCACGTTTGATACTGAGCAATTCTTTTACAAATTCACGACCGATGAATCCATTACTCCCAAGCACTAAAATTGTTCGCTTATCAGATGCTGTTTGTTTTGTCTTCATACTTTTTCAAGATTTTTTCTTGGTAATTTTTATCGTGATTTTTAGATACGTACAAACGCGTTTTAAAGGCTAAATCATACGCTTCCATTGGGAAGTTTTTCCGTGCCCATTTTTTTCGCCATTTCTTATTGGTCAACTCCATGAAAAAGTGATTCAACTTTTTCGATCCAAGAACAAATTCAATTATTCGTTTGAAAATGTTTGTTTTATCTTCTGTTTTTTGAGTAATTGGACGATTATAATTCGGTAAGAATTCTATTATCCATTCATTTGTAACCACTAATTTTGCACCCAATTCAGGATGGGTAACAGGGATCAACGTTGCTAACTCAATAGCCGTAAAATAATTTTGCTCTTCAATTGATAAATGCGATTCTGCAATAAAATAATTCATGCAAAAGCTATGCTGCTGTCCTACTAAAAAAGTTAATTTTTTAAATACATGTAAAAGTGTGCGACTTGTCCATAAATTAGTGGAATTGGTTACAATGAAAAAATCAATATCAGAATGTTGATCGGCATACCCTTTTGAAAGAGAACCTGAAATTGCCACCATACGCACAAAGGGAAAACATTGAATAAATTTCCCGATTTTTTTGGCGCGATTTATTTTTTGTTGTGCTAATTGAAAACCTAGATTTTTACGAGCAACAAGCTCCTGATTATCATGTAAAGAATAACAATCATTGAGCTGATAAATTTCCTGTTGAGTTACTAATTCGTTTAAAGCAATAATTAATTGTTGTTCATCACAGTTTTGTTGAATAAATTGGTGGATTTCGTTTATTCGCAATGGAAAATGAAAAACATCAAAATAATGCAAAACATTTACAATCGCTTGTTGAAGTTGCGTTTTATCCTCCCTATTATTTTGCATATAAGATTGTTTTTATTGTAAAAAATATCAATTTGATATCCAACCACAAACTTTGAATTTGACTGTATTTTTTATCCAATCGATAACGATTTGCTATATCCACGCGAGAACCTACATAGCCTTTATAACCAAAAGCTTGAGCGAAGCCTGTAATTCCAGGTTTCATCACTAAGCGTGAAGAGAAATTCGGGATTAATTCATTGAATTTTTCTTCATCTGATAACATCAATGGACGTGGACCTACAACACTCATGTCTCCCAATAAAACGTTAAAAAATTGGGGTAATTCATCTAAAGCATATTTTCGTATAAATGCTCCGAATTTGGTAATTCTAACATCATCAATCTGAGCCGGAATTTGATGCTGAAATGAATTTTTTTTCATAGAACGTAATTTGAAGCAATGAAATACTTTTCCATTTTTCCCAACGCGTTTTTGCACAAAAAATGGGGAAGATTTCAAATCAACAATGATAAATACACACAACAACGGCACTAACCAACTTAAAACGAAAACAATGACGCTCAATGAAAAAACAACGTCGAATAAGCGCTTAAAGATCAACCGAAGTATGCAGTTTTGCTGCGCTATAAATAAAGAGTTGAATGACAAATAAGAAACAATTCCCATTTGTCGGCTTAAAAAGCTTTCTGTTAGGAACCCAATTATAAATAATCCATTCAATAAAAACACAATTCTTTTGGAATCTGTTTCAACGATTATAAAGGGTGTTATTAGCAAAAGAAGTATAGAGAATAATCCAATCCAACCCGTTTCCAGCAATGTTTGTAAATATTGATTGTGAAAATTGTAATTGTAAAATCCTGATTTATCCTGTGCGTTTTCTCCTACGTAAAATTGCTTGTCAATAAATTTTTGATTGAGCTTTTCTTGGCAAATACCAGGTCCAAGTCCAATAAACATCTGCGACGAATGTTCAGCTTTTAATTCTAATCCAAGAAAAATTAATTCCTTACGTAAACTAAACCCATCAAATACTGTAGCTGGATTAATTGTATGCTGTGATTCCAATAGTTGAGAACGATCAATTTCATTGAAACGCGCACTGATTTTTTGAAATGAAAAAACAAAACCAATGATGAATAGTACAATTAAACTTGCTTTGAATGAAATTGATTTAACGTGTATCAAAGAATAATACAAGAAAATAATCACCAACATTAGTGTAAAAATTTTAGATGATAACAACAAAATAACGATGGTTAACAATCCAATTGGAAATAAGTAAACGCGTTGTTTTTCCTTAATTAATAATTCAAAAGCAAATAGTAATGCACTACTAAAAAAGAGGGAATAATAAATAGCGTTACCATTTATCACACTCACCAAATTATGGTAATAAAAAACCTCTTTATCCGAAGTTTGAAAGTACTTATAACCTGCGAAAATCAGCAATGAAAGCGCTATATAACAAGCTCCAAACGCAACAATTTTCATGATTTTTGGCATGGTGGTTTTCACGTCAATAACTGAGAAAAAAAGAGGAATCAGGAGAAAAGGAGTTTTCTTTTCCAATTCAAAATTCAGTAATTCGTTAGAAGGATTCAACCAATAATGGAGCGCATGTGTTGCAACGAATAAGGTTGAAATAAAAAAGAATATTGGTAGCTGAATGGTTTTTTTAGCGAGTATAAAAAAGGAGAAAAGTGCTAATAATCCCAAACCATAAATAAAAGTGGTATTTAATTTCAAGGGAAAAGCAATTGATAGCAAAAAAAATGCAACAAATACCGGAGTGATAGTAGATATGAACTGCTGCTTTTTCAATTTTTTTCAATTAATGCGATTAATTGGGAATGAACTGATTCAAACGAATACAAGGATTGAATTTTTTGTCGATTGCTTTGAATAAATGCTTCCTTGTTTTGAGTTAATTGCTCCTTTTTTAATAAAGTAGAAATAGCTGCTGCTGAATCAAAATACAGGGCATCATCTCCCAAAACACCTTTGTTAAATGGATTGTTATGTGCTACAATAAAACAAGAACACGCTATCGCTTCCAATAAAGAAGGGTTTGTTCCACCAACTGAATGACCATGAAAATAAAGGTCACAGTGTAAACGCAATTGGTTCAATACATCAAAATCATAAATAGCTCCTAAAAACAACACCTTTTCATGGTAGTTGTCATAAAGGTATTTTCCGTATTTCGTTGAATAATTTCCAATAATGACAAGCTTTTTTTCGGTATGATCTTGAAATCCATTGATGATTGTTTCAATGTTATTTTCAGGTTCAAAACGTGCTATGACCAAATGATAATTTCCTTCAGATAAATTAAATATTTGAATAACTGAACTGTCTTTTTTTGTGATGAGTTCACTTCCATATGGAATAAACGTGGAAGAAACAGCAAATTTTTCTTTTAAATAGTTATGAATTCCAATAGAATCTGCGATTAATTCATCACTTTGCTTTACCGCCCATTTTTCTGCCTTTCGTAAAAAGTGTTGAACCAAGGGTGAATATTTGGAGCGTTTCCATTCTAAACCGTCCATGTTGGTAATGAGTTTCGCTTTTTTGGGAAATAAAAATCCCCAAATCGAACTACTTGTATAACCCAATTGGAAAATGACATCAAAACCTTGCTTCCGCGCATGCAAAATAGAACGTATATCATAGATAAATTGTCCAGCTGTTCCAATCTGTTTTTCAGGATCTTTGATGTGAACCAACGAGACACCTTTCCATGTTTTTTCTTGATAGGTATGATTGGACGAACAATAAACGACCACTTCATATCCTTTTTGAACTAAATATTCCGAAAAAAATTGTGCAAATTGCTCAAACCCTCCATATTGATTGGGAATTCCACGAGTTCCTATAATACCAATTTTTTTCATTTTTTGGCTAGAATTCGTTCATAAACAGAGGCTGTAATTCTTGCCGTATTTTCCCAATTAAAGGTTGAAACTACTTTATCTTTTAAGCGTTCGTCAATTGCCTTAGAATGTGCTAAATCAATCGCGCTTCGAATGGATTCTACTGAACCTGGCTCACAATAAGTCACCATATCTTCGAAATAGTCACGGGTATCACCCATTGGACTTACAACTACTTTACACCCCAAAAAAGCTGATTCTAAGGATGCTAAACCTGTCGTTTCAAACCAACTTGGCATAACATGTATTTCTGACTCCAAATAATAAGTGATCAATTCATCGTAATTTAATCTTCCTACAAATGTTACGTTATCACCTGCTTCGGCTTTACATTGTTCGTAATAAGCACGGTGATTTGGTGCAGGTTCTCCAACAATGAAAAGTGAATAATCAGAATTTTTAATAGAGCGGATCAAATTTAATTGGTTTTTTCGTGGTTCTATCATTGCTGCACAAATCAGCTGTCCAGATTGACGTTTTATAGACGAAGAATGAGCAAATTTAGTTGTATCAACGCCATTTGGAATGACGACATAATCTTTAGCTATCGGAAAATTGGCTTTTAAACGTTGGTACTCACTTTCAGAATTTGGAAGTAAATAACTCGCTTTTTTTAAGATTGCTTGAATGCATGTGCGCTGTCCTTTCCAAAAAAATGGCCGATAATCCAAACGTTCTTTGTTCAATAAATGTTTAGCTACCGACTTAAAATATTCTACACCATCAGAACCAAACAAGCGAATCAACATACCCATTTTATTCCACGGTTGAATGACTTTATAAAAGGAATAATCCGCATAAATTGTAGATACAACAAATGGCAATTTTGTTTTTTGAAGAATTGCCAAAATAGTTGCAGGTCGCGTAATATTGAAGAAATGTATTAAATCGAATTTCGTGTCATCAATTGAATCTCCAGATTGATAAATGCTGACTTCAACTCCTAATTTATGCAATTCTTTTGCCGTCATTAAAAGCTGCGTAGTGTCTCCACCTTTGAAACTTAAAAAACTAGATCGATTGACAAAAAGTACACGCATTAGTTAAAAAATTGTTGTTTTTCAAAGTTCTTAAAGATAGGCGTAGCAGCCAATACCCAAAAATAATATTCAAAAGAATGGAATAAGAAACCACCCGTAAACTGGTAAATAAACAACGATAAAAATAAACTTGTCTGAAATACGTTGTTAAAAATTGTTCCCTTTATTGCGAAATAAACTTGAAATAATATACGGAATAAAGCACCTAAAATTCCAAAAGCAACCAATGTTTCTGCAAAGGCATTTGGTAAACGAACAATCGCTGGAATTGTATGGTATTTGTAATAATATAACAAAACATCTCTACCAATTAGCTTGAATTGACCTAATCCAATACCAGTCAATGGATAATTTAATTGCAACACACGCCAAGCAATTTCAAATGATTCATACGTTCTTCCGCGTCCAGATGTATCTAAACCGTTCATTAAATTATGAATACGAATACTTAATGGATTTATTGGAAAAAAGAAATAAACCAATAAACCTAGTGTAAGTATAACAATGAAACTGAAAAAAACGAGTCTTCGGTAACGTTTATTTTGAAGAATTGACCTACTATATAAAAGCAAAACTACTATTAAGGTGAATGCAATAACACTTAGTACTCCCAACGAAAAAGAAAGCAGTAAACTAAGCACAATTGAAACGAAGTACCCAAACGTTCTCCAACTAAAGTTTTGCATGCATTGATACAACCAATAATAAAAAAGTGGAAGCAGTAAAAACGAATAATGGGATGCTTCTTCTGTGAATAATTTCAGACGAGGCAACGCTTCAGCATTAGATGTATAAGGAACCAAGTACCACAAATAAGTCGACTTTAGAAAGAATAGCATTAATAAAGCTATGATTGTAAAAAATCCGTTTAATTGCGTTATCCTATGTATGATTTCATCAAAAAAATCGATGCGCTTAGCACGTAGATAAAAACTCACAACTCCAATTACAAGTGTGATAAACACCAAATTCGAAACAACAAATTCCTTAAAATAAACCCCGCTAAAAAAATGAATTACTCCAAAAACAAACAAAACACCCATTGCTTTATACACGTATTTTAGCGCTTTTTCTGTGAAAATATAAAAAAGTAAAAAAGGCGTAAGCAACATATCAAAACTAATTCCAAAGGGTAAACCTACCCGATTGAAGAAAAAGAGAAACACAAACAATCCAATGATAAAATTCTTAGGTAAGGTCATTGAATAAAAGCATTAAATGAAGTCTTGGGCTTTTTAATAAATAAAACATATGCCGAAACGATTGTTGCTACTAAAAAAAGTGTTTTAACGACCCAAAGATCGAAATACGCAATACCGCAACCTAATAATGAAGGTACAAATAATGTAATTGTTGCATAAACTGCTTTTTGTGAAAGTTGAAAAAGTTGATCCATTTTATAATGTAAAATGAACATCCCAATGATTGTAGTTACAAATAATCCCAACAAAATTCCAGTAACAGAATTCAATACAAAATACCCTACTAGCATTCCAACAAAGTTTAATACCGTATAAACTAATGTAATTTTTAAATTCAACTTTTCATAACCGGAACCGTTCAAGAAAAAATTAGGCATAATCGTAAAGATAAATATGAATTCAAACATGGCAAATAAATTCAAGTACGTGGCGATTTGTTGAAAGTTGGTGGAACCTAACCATCCATTAAAAAGCGGTTCTGCAATAAATGTAAAAATCGCCAAAAGTGAAATGGCAATAAAAGCCGACACGTTTCGCGTATTGCGATACAATTGTGTTAAATACGATGAGTCATGTTGATTTTTTGCAATTTGCGGAAAAACCCAACCTGTCATAGCGGCAAAAGCCATGTGAATGTGGTTGAAAATCGTTGCTACAATAGTGTAATACGACAATGTTTCTAAACCAAAACCACTCGATACCAAAATACGATCGCCTTGGTACGTTAACACGACTGCACTAGATTGCACCCAAACGAAAAATGAATAGCTTACTTCGAATTGTATGGCTGCTTTTGATAATTGAAAATGAAAACGATAAAATGGGATAAATCGTTTCATCAAACGATAATTGATACTTAAAAACAACAAACTAATAATGGCATTGTAGAACAAAATTAAAACAATGCTTTTAGTGAAAAAGGCAATAATGATGCTTCCAAGTACAATGACCAATTTGGAGCCAAGCGTAAGCAACGTAACGTATTTAAAATCTTCAAATGCTCTGTAAACCGTGTATAAAATTTGTTCAGTTAATTTTGAAAACAACACAAAACCTCCTAAGAATAAACAAGCAATAATCGTTGGTTTCTGAGATGGGAAATCAATGAATAAATCAAACCAATGAATCAAACCCGCTAAGATTCCAATACTAATAAAACCCACCACTGAAATTAAAATAGTAAGACTTAAATTAGTCGTTAATGTTTGGGTGATTTGCTTGTTTTCATTGCTTGCGATGGCACTTGACACATGCTTATACGTTGAAGTATTGAGCCCTAAATTCAACGATTGTAATAAAACCACGATTGTATTAACAAACATCCAAATACCATATTCTTCAGTACCCAATTGTTGCAAGAAAAATGGGATGGAAACGAATAAAATAAGCGGAGAAACTAAAACTTCAACAATATTCCAGAAAGAATTTTGACTGTTTTTAGATTTCAGGATGCGTTTGATCATTTTTTATCCTTGAAATTTAACTGCAAAAAAATACTCATTACAACGACACACAACAAGTATATCAAACTTGTTTTTATTGCAATTCCCTTCAAAATGGTTGCTTTATCGGTTTTAATAGGAACAAAACCAGTCAATAAATCGATGGAAACTGTTTTGTTTAATTGCTGCTCAATGGCCAACAATTGATTCGATATATTTTCAACCAAAGTAATGACCTCTGTGTATTTAGATACATCATTCACTGAAATAGTATTTTTTAACGAATCCATGCGCTTTAAATCAGCTTGGAAAATTAGTTGTTTTTTTCGCAATTTTATATGTTCATATCGAATATGGTCTTTGTCAAATTTAGAAGTATTCAAGAAATTAACTAAAGCATTTTCTAACCTGTAAAACCCAGCTTTGTTGGTAGAAACCACTTCGGTGTAAAACGGATATTTTTGTTCGGTATAATCTTCTTGTAATGGACTTCCTGCTACATTTTTTGCGTGAAAAGAAACGATGCTTTTAGCAGATTTTATTGGGATTTGAAGTAATTTTGAAAGATCAGCTGTTTGCTGTTGCTCTACCAATCGTTGCACCATAAATAGGCGATCACCGTACACTTTTTTATTTAAATATCCAAAGGTAAAACTTGCTGTTCCAGTATAAAGATCACTTTTTGTAGCTGCGAAATAATAAAAAATGGAAGCAGTGATGAATAAACCTAAAAGGGAAACGTACCAAAAGTTTTTAATGCTAACTACACAAAAATGAAGCATCGATTGATAGAATGCTAAAACATTTTTTAAAAATGAAATGAGTGGAAAATGATTCATAGTATGTTATTGTAGACAATATTTATTAATATGTCTTAACAAAAATAACTAAAAAAAATTAAAAAAAGTGTTAGGGTATTAAAGCACGTGGTAATTATGAGAAATTGCAGTAAACAAAGTGCAACGTCGATTATAAGTAAATTGTAATTATTCAATTATAATTTCAACCAATTGTAACCTGATCCTGTCCCCCATATATTAATAAAATTTATTGCAGTTGATGAAGGATTAGATAATGGATATGGGAATGAACTAGTTAAGGAATATGATGTGTAATTACCATTTTGATTTACATGAAACTGCATATTCAATAAATAATTAGGCGATTGAGAAAAGTAACTTGTTCCAATAGTACTGTAAGATGAGCTACTACCGGAATAATTAATTCTTATTCTGTAATTTTCATTCGGAATTAATACAATTTCTTGAGAATTCATAGATGCGAGAGTACCTAATTGAGAACCGATACCATTGGTTAATAAATTATCATTATCTACATAAACTGTAAAAGTAAAAAAATAGGCAGCTGCACTTTTCAAAACAAGCGTGTCAGAAACATTAAAAGACAACAAATAATGATCTGGTGCTGATGAAGTAGCCACATATGAAAGAGGTCCTACACCAATATTCAGAGGAATAGAACTGGTTGTGTTATCAGATTTAATATATAAAGATCTATCTGTAACATTATACACTAAAGAATTAGTAGGAAATAAATTCAATTCTTGTGACAATTGGTAAGTTGATCTTACAGGAGGTGTAAATGTATTAGTTGCACTTCCATTACAAACATACTTTGTTAATGCACTATTAACCTCACCCGCATCTAAAACTCCGTTATTATTTGCATCCAAACCATATTCATGTTTTACTCCACCAGAAGTGCAATTTGAACCAGCTGCTTCAGTAGTTGTTTTTATCAATGTATTTTTTCCGTCAAGACCAGTTGCTCCTAAAGCAACCCAATTGGAACCATCGAAAAAATAAAAACCTGCCGTATTATCTGTTTGATAAATAGTTAAACCTGTTGCTGGTGAAACGATTAAATTACGCTGAACCATTGACATTCTTGGCATTAAAAACCCGCCTACTGTACTTGTAACATCTAATTGCGCTGAAGGCGCCGGTGTATTTGTACCAATGCCAACTTGAGAATAAAGAACATTAGTAAAAAAACAAAAGAAAAAAAGTTTAAAAAAGGTATAGATGATTTGCATATATTATTTTTTTTACAAATCTACCACCAATCCTCTTTCCATTTTGATACAATTTGATACAACTATTTCAAATGAAAGTAAATTTCTAAAAGAATACGATCTTTGCAGCGAGTTGAAAAGTATACGTACTAATGGATATAGATAAGTTAAAAGATGTGGTAGAACGAAGGTTTGGAAAACGAATTATGGATCGACCAGACTGCGAGGAATTGAGCATAGCTATCTATAAAAAAACGAAACTGTTGATCAGCTACAATACGTTGCGCCGTTTTTTCGGTTTAGCAGGTCAAAAAAATAATTCTTCCGTGTCTAAATCTTCCTTAGATGTGTTGGCGATTTATTGCGGTTTTCAATCTTATTTTGATTTTTGTACGCAATTAGAATCCATTGATAATTTAGGAAAATTGTACAAATTGCAGTTGGATATTCTTCAACAAAATCCATTGCAATTAGATTCAGTAGAAAAATGCTTGCATCAATTAGAAACCAATGAGCACCTGTACAGTTTAATGAATTACATTACTGTTGTTGCTTTCAACAGAGGTGATATTGCATTTTTAAAACAAGTGTTTAGCATTCAACGCATTTTTAACGGTGATGATTATTTACATTCCCAATTGTATTTTTTAATACAAACAATCGGTGTACAAGTTCAAAATCATCCAGAATTTTCTTCAGAATTATGGAAAAGTTGGGCCGAAGATTCTAAAGCACGGTTTTACTACTTTGAACTCTTTGTAGATATGAGTCGATTGGTTCAATCACATTACATTGGCATCCAATTTTATTTAAACCATTCTAGCCAACAACAAGATATTGTTTTTGCAAATGCATTATTAACATGGCGTTTTTTAATGATCGGACAAATTGAAGCTGCTAAAAAACAAATGTCAAATTGTGATTTAACGATACCATTAACAGCGATTCATCCAATTCCCGCAGCACGATTCTTGAACTGCAAACTTGTAATTGAATTCCTAGAAAATGGACATGTATCTTCTACTTTATTAGAAGAAATTACTACTGTTTTCAATCATTTTAAGACGAACATCCATCCATTTTTTGAGCATTTTATTTGTGAAGGATTGGTTGTTTCATCTTGCTATGATTTAGCATTGCACTACATTAATGAAGCGAATAGTAAAACGCAATTATACCAAAGTTATTACTTAAATGGTTCTAATGAACGTCTAAAAATTTTAGAAGCCTATTGTTTAACAAAAATAGGCGAAATAGAAAAAGCGAAACAACTCAAAGATAAGATTCAACTCGAACAATTAGATTCGTTTTGCAAGGAATATGACAGTATATTTTATTATGCTTTAGAACCAAAAAATTGCCCAAAAGAAACCATCCGACAAATTGAAAACTTAGGTTACAGTCGATTATTTACTTTAATCTAAGTAGTGCTTTACCCTACCCAATACAAAAAAACCCCGAACAATTTCTTGAACGGGGTTTTTTAAATGAATGATAAGCTTATGCTTCTGTTTCCTCTTCTTCATCATCGTCGTCATCAGCTGGTTTAGTAGCACCACGTGCCATTTTAACTGAAACAACTACTGCGTTAGCAGGATCTAAAAATTTAACACCTGGAATTTCAATTGCTCCTACACGGATTGATTTTCCAATTTTCAATTTAGAAATTTCTAAAACGATTTCCTCAGGTAAATCTTTTGGTAAACCGATTACGTTTAAACGACGGAATACTTGCATTAATTTACCTCCGGCCATTACACCTTTAGAAGAACCTGTTAAACGAACTGGTAAACCAACTCTAACTGGTTTGTCTGCACTCAATTCATAAAAGTCAACGTGTTGAACTGTCCCTTTTGTTGGGTGTTGTTGCAACTCACGAATGATACCATTTGCTTTTTTACCATCGATATCCAAGGCAACTTGGTATACGTTTGGAGAAAAAACGATTTTCTCGATATCATTTCTCTTTACTGCGAAGTGAGTTTGCTCACCTTGACCGTAAAGCACACAAGGTACCATCTCAGCATTTCTAACTGCTGCAGCGTCCTTTTTCCCTACGCTCGCTCTAAGCGAACCGCTCAATTGTGCTGTTTTCATATGTATTTAATTTAAGATATTACAAAATGTGAACTGATAGATTCATTGTTGATCATTCTACGAATAACATCCGCAAATAAATCAGCAACAGTAACTACTCGGATTTTATCCGAATGTTGACGAAGTGGAATCGTATCAGTAACGATTAGCTCCGTTAATTTTGACGCATTAATGCGATCGTATGCTGGTCCTGAAAGCACAGCATGTGTACAAAATGCACGCACACTTTTCGCTCCTTTTTCCATAAATAAATCAGCTGCTTTTGTCAATGTTCCTGCTGTGTCACACATGTCATCTATTAAAATAACATCTTTTCCTGCAACATCACCAATAACGGTCATTTCAGCGACTTCATTTGCTTTTTTACGTTGTTTATGGCAAATCGCTAAACCTACATCTAATTTCTTAGCATACGAATTAGCACGTTTAGCACCACCTGCGTCAGGAGCTGCCATGATTAAATTGCCATTGTTCAATTTTTCTAATTCATCTAAAAAGATTGTTGATGCAAATAAATGATCAACTGGAACTTCAAAAAAACCTTGGATTTGATCTGCATGTA
>JAHEIL010000019.1 GCA_024639405.1 Crocinitomicaceae bacterium
CCTTGGCAATAAGAAACAAAGGTCGCCAATTCAGTTTGCAAGGGCAAAATAGCTTGCATAGAAATATTACAATTGAAAACTGTAAACAAGAAATCGCGCACTGTTTCGCCAATCAAAATGCCATTTCTGTATTCTTGCACACGAATTCCAACAACAAAAAGTCCTGTTAACAATGGCGTAGCAGTAAGTAAACCCGTTGTTGGATTTATTTGAATGCTTGCACCTGGTCCTAATGGATTGGAAGCGTTAAAAGTAGTCGCCCAATTTACAACTGGATAAGGTGGTGGCGGTGCTACTGTTGGAGCTGGTACAGCAGAATTAGCACCAGCATTTGGTGTTACTAATGAATAGACCAATTGATCTCCGTCAGGATCAGTAGCTGCATGGTTAAAAATCAATTCTTCATTGTTGCACAATAACAAAGGAGGATAATTAGTGAAGCGTGGACTACTGTTAGCTGACATTCCTGTTTCAGAACCAGGAACATGGGTTGTTAAAGTAAACCCTGTGTCATCTGGACTAATTAAGTTAATAATATTAGGGTTTCTACAACAACGTTGGTAAGAAATTGTATAGCCTCCAACGATTGGAGGTAATGTTATTATGGTTGTATAAACAGCTTTTTCAACACAAATGGTGGAAGGTGGGGTGACACATGGGTTGTTGAAGATAACTGGTAAAATAACACTTCCAGGAAAGGGAATTGCAATGTGATGTGTGCTCACATTCGATTGATTATATACTTCTAAATAAAGGGGATCATCATAGGCAGCGCCTGACGAATTACAATCACGGTAAACATTGATATAAAACTTGTAATTATTGTTCCCTAAATAGTCGTAATAAATATCTCCGCCAACGATATGAGTTGCATATGCTTGACAAAAAATAAAAAACGAAAATAAGAGTATAAGTGCTTGTTTCATATTGATTTACCAAACAAATTTACACAAATAATAATGTTAGACTTGTATAAAGCTACTATTTTTTGTTAAAAATCGACGTTCTATAACGAAAGGAGGTCATTTGCTCTATTTGGTTACCATCAATCTGTTTACCAAGCTCATTTTGATTGATAAAGATTGGAAGTGGCAGGTTTAATTTTTGTGCTTGTTGGGTATAATATTCTTGGCGACTTGGATGAGCAGGGTAACATATGTTGAATGTATGTTCCAATGGTTGTTCCGCTAATATCGATTGTATTGCAGTGATTACATCAATTTGATGCACCAAATTCACCACTTGCATAGGATTCAAATTTTCTTTACCGCTTAAATAGTAAACTGGATGACGTTGTTCATTAATCAACCCTGCCAAACGAAGTGAATAAGATTGAGCAAAAGTTTGTTGTATGTAGGTTTCTACTAAAACTAGAGGATGATTTTTTATAACTTTGCTTTGTTCATTTATCACTTCCAAACTAGGTTCATAGACGCCAATTGAACTGGTGAAAATAATTTTGGTTGTGACAGGAAATTGGTGTAAAATGTTCTTGGTAAAGGCAACATAATCATCCATGCCACTTGGCGGTATCATATAAATTAACCAATCAGTTTGAATAATCTTATTAGATAAATGCTCCGTAGAATCTAAAAAAGGAATCGCATGAATGTCAATCGATCGTAGAGTTTCGATTTTAGCTTTTGACCGAGTAAGTACATGAACTTCGAAATTATGAACCAATTGATTCACTAAAGGCATTCCTAGCCAACCACAACCAACTATTGTTATTTTTCCTTTCATGTGCGATTCAAAAATAGTAAATGTTGAAATGAAAATAATATTTATTGCTAATTTACTATATGTTTACAATTTTAGTATATTTTTTAACTTATTGAATTTTAATGTTTTAATTTTATAAAATGTAATTTTTAAAATGAATAATTATTATATATAGTTTAAAATAATAGTAATTATAGTTAAAACTATATATTTTACAATAAACTATGTTTCTTTTTGTTTATCAATTTGTTTTTAGTCAATTCGTTTAAATTTTAAAATGACTAACAATGAAAAAACTAAAACTACTACTTTTTTTGGGCTTGTCAGCAAATTTATCTTTTAGCCAAGGTTACTCAGAATACGAGTCAGGTGTGAAAGTAAAATTAAATGCAGATGGAACAAAATACATTCGCTTTATCAATTGGAACCAAGTATGGTTGCGTTACAATGACAACAATTCTGGAAGTACTTTAATGGGGAAACCTCAAGCTGGTCAATTTGACATTGGTTTGCGCCGTGTTCGATTTTTAAATTACGCTCAAATCAGTGATAAATTCTTAATTGTAACGCACTTTGGAATCAATAATCAAAGTGCATTTAGTGGTGGAGTGAATGGAACTGATGCCAAAAAACCACAATTGTTTTTCCATGATGCGTATGTAGATTACAAAGTGTTTAAAACAAAAAATATGAGTTTAAACATGGGGGCTGGATTGCATTATTTCAATGGAATTTCACGAATGACAAGTACAAGTACCTTGAATTTCTTAGCGTTTGATGCTCCTATCTTTAACTGGCCAACCATTGATAAAACAGACCAATTCGCAAGAAAAATTGGTGTTTTTGCAAAAGGTAAAATCAATAAATTAGATTACCGTGTGTCTGTAAATCAAGCATTTCAAGCAAATACAGCAAAAACAATCAATGTCGATAAATCAGAATTCAACCCGTATTCTTCTGGGTGGCAAACAGCTGGTTATTTCAATTGGCAATTTTTTGATCAAGAAAGTAACTTGTTACCATACTTTGTTGGAACTTACTTAGGAAGTAAAAAAGTATTCAACGTTGGTGTTGGATTTGAGCACCAAAAAAATGCAATGTGGCATAAAACATCAACAGGTGATACGGTTCAACAAGATCAATTATTGTTGGGTGCAGACGTGTTTTTAGATTTACCGTTAAATGCAGAACGAAAAGATGCAATTACATTCTATGGTTCATATTACAACTATAATTTTGGTAAAAACTATGTGCGCTCTATCGGAATTATGAATCCTGTTGATGGTGGTGGAACTTACAAAGGAAACGCATTACCAATGGTCGGTACTGGTAGCATTCTTTATGGTCAATTGGGCTATTTATTGCCAAAATTCAGTGAGAAATTTCGTGTTCAACCATACGCTGCATACACACACAGTACATTTGATGGCTTGAAAAATTCTGCCGGATCGAATGTTGCAGTGAATATGTTGGATGCCGGACTAAATGTGTATTTGGCTGGACACCATTCAAAAATGACGTTGAATTATAGAGCTAGACCAGATTTTTCTGATATTAATGCAGTAAAAAACAGAGGTGAAGTTACGTTACAATTTATGGTTTATCTTTAAATTTACGTAACTTGCATTCAGAATTAGAAACATGGAAAAACGGAAAATAAGTGCATTGTATGTCGTCTTATCTTGCTTAGGATTGTTATTATTTAACTATCCTATCATCCATGTTTTTCAAAAAATTAAATGGAACGGAATACCTGGTATTCTGTTCTATTTTTGTTTGGTAAGTGTTTTTATTGTGATCGCTGGATTTTTAATTACCCGATTTAAAGAAGAATAAGATGTCGATTGGGATAATTGCTATAGTTTTAATTGCGTATTTAGCAATGTTGTTTTTTGTGGCTTACCGCATTGACAACTCAACTCGTTTGCGCTTAAAATTAACGAATAGCCCAACTGTTTATGCGCTTTCTTTAGCTGTTTATTGTACAGCTTGGACCTTTTTTGGAAGCGTTGGAGCGGCATCAACCTATAATTTAGAATTTCTAGCAATATACATCGGTCCAATTATTGTAGCGCCATTTTTATGGGTGATTTACCGAAAATTTATCCGTATTGCTAAAGCCCAAGGAATTTCCTCAATGGCCGATTTTATTTCCAATCGATATGATAAGAGTATAACAGTTAACCGCTTAGTTTCTTCGCTCTTATTTGTTGGGATTGTTCCATACATCGCTTTGCAAATTACAGGGATTGAACGGGCGATAGAAACCATTCTTTCCTGGAATAATGATGTGCAAAATTCGTGGGTTAATTATGTAGATATTGCATTTATCATTACGCTTGGTTTAGGAGCATTTATTGTGATTTTTACAACTCGAAAGTTTCAAAATAAAGAGCAAAACACAGGTTTAATTGGCGCTGTTGCCGTTGAATCTATTGTGAAATTAGTTGTCTTCTTAATTTTTGGAATTTATGTAAGTTATTACATTTTTAATGGGCAAAGTGAAATCTATAATAGTGTTCCTGCTGAATCATTCAAAATCAATAAAAACAATGATTTCGGACAGTGGTTTGGGATGATTATTTTATCCATGATGGCCTTTTTGTTTCTCCCACGTCAATTTGAAATGGGTATAGTTGAGATAAATCATGAACGTCAACTGAAGCGGGCAATATGGGTGTTTCCCTTGTACCTTATCCTCATCAATTTATTTGTGATTCCAATTGCTATTGCTGGAAATCAATTATTTGCTGGTAAAGGAATCAATGGCGATACCTATATGTTAGCCATTCCATTGTTATTTAAAAATAATTGGATGGCAGCATTGGTATTATTGGGTGGTTTTTCAGCAGCAAGTGGGATGATTATTGTTTCGACACATGCATTGAGTAAAATGGTGTCCAACTCAATATTAATGCCCGTTTTTATCAATCGTTCATTTATTTTAAAGCAATTCAAAGACAGAAATCATAAAATACCCGTATTCTTTAGACGAATCAGTATTTATGTTGTTTTACTTTCAGCCTATTTGTATTACAAATTTGTAGTAGCCGACTTTTCGTTGATTTCCATCGGATTGATTTCATTTGTTGCTGTGGCTCAATTTGCTCCTGCAATTGTTGGTGGTGTTTATTGGAAATTAGGAAATAAAAAAGGAGCCATAGCTGGAATTTCTGTTGGTTTCTTTATTTGGTTGGTATTGCTTATTATCCCTTCATTATTTTCACACGATTTAAAACATGTTTACCAAAGTTTAGGAATTGATCATTCTACACGCGAAGAAGGTTCGTTAATTACTTCCATTCTATTTTGGAGCTTAGGATTCAACACATTAACCTATGTATTGGTTTCTTTGTTTACGAAACAATCCATTTTAGAACGCAATCAAGCAGTAATTTATGTAGATATTTTTAATTATTCGGAACAAATTGATTCTACGGTCGTTTGGAAAGGAAAAGCCTTTTTTCCTGATATTCGTTCACTTTTAGTGCGTTTTTTAGGTGAAAACCGAACGCATGGTGAATTGGTAAACTTTGCCAAAAAACAAAACATCGAATTGGATGATACTCAAGAATTAGATCCACGCATTGTGAATTTTTCTGAACGCTTATTAAGTGGAATTGTTGGTGCGTCCTCAGCAAAAATTTTAGTTTCATCCGTGGTGAAAGAAGAGAAATTGAGCATGCAAGATATTGTCAATATTTTAGAAGAATCACAAAAATTAATTCTTTTAAACAAACAATTACAGCAAAAAACGGCGGAGTTAAAACGCGTGACAGATGCCCTCAAATTCGCCAATGAAAAAATGAAAGAAACGGATTTGTTGAAAGATGAATTCTTGTATACGGTAACGCACGAAATGCGCACTCCATTAACAAGTATCAAAGCATTAAGTGAAATTTTAGACGATGACGATGAAATGCCTGAGGAAACAAAAAAAGAGTTTTTACAAACGATTTTAAAAGAAACCAACCGCATGACTCGTCTGATATCTCAAGTGTTGGACTTAGAGAATTTTGAATCTGGAAAACATCAATTGGTTATTGAATCTGTTGATTTAAAAGCACTGATAATAGACTGCGTTAAATCGTTGGATGGTGTGTTTCAACAAGAACAAATTGAAGTAGAACTAATCATTGATGAAAACATCCCAAGTTTAGAAATTGATTACGATCGCATTGTTCAAGTGTTTTTAAATATTTTATCAAATGCTGCAAAGTATTGTGAAAAAGGAAATGGTAAAGTATGGATTACCGCCACACAAACATCAGAGTATGTGAGTATTGAAATTGCGGACAATGGGCCTGGTGTCAAAGAAGACATGCAACAAATTATTTTTGAAAAATTCTTCCAAGCCAAAAATCAAACAATGCGTAAACCAAAAGGAAGCGGTTTAGGATTGGCGATTTCAAAAAAAATAATACAATTACACGAAGGAAAAATTGGTGTTAATACACGACAACCCAATGGATCAATATTTACATTTAGCTTACCAAAACAACAGAATTTACACTAAGATGGAACAAACAAAAATACTTATTGTGGATGACGAACCCAACATCGTTTTGTCATTAGATTACCTCGTTAGAAAAAAAGGATTTGTTCCTTTTATCGCACGTAATGGAGCTGAAGCGCTTTCCATAGCTGAAAAAGAATGTCCTAACTTAATAGTATTGGATATTATGATGCCAGATATGGATGGTTACGAAGTCTGTAAAATTATAAAAGCAAATCCCGCGTTAAGCGCAACAAAAATTATCTTTTTATCGGCAAAATCTAGGCAAGAAGACATCGATAAAGGATTGGCTTTGGGGGCTGATAAATACGTCACCAAACCATTTAGTACGAAACAAATTATGCAAGAAATCATCACTCTTGTGAATTTATAATTAAAAATTATCAAAAATGAACGCAAACTTACAAATCAAATCATTCGAAGAATACAAAGAAAAATATGCAAAAAGCATCGAAGATCCAGCAGGATTTTGGGGAGAAATTGCAGAAGAATTTGTCTGGCAAAAAAAATGGGACACCGTTGTTGAATGGAATTTCGATGAGCCAAAAATTGAATGGTTCAAAGGTGCTAAATTGAACATTACTGAAAATGCACTTGACAGACATTTAGAAAAAAGAGGAAACAAATTAGCCTTAATTTGGGAACCAAATGACCCAAAAGAGCGATTTGTACGTTACACTTACAGAGAATTACACGACCACGTGTGTCAATTTGCTAACGGTTTAAAAGCAAAAGGAATTCAAAAGGGTGATCGCGTATGCATATACATGCCGATGATTCCTGAGTTAATGATCGCTGTTTTAGCTTGTGCGCGCATTGGGGCAATTCATTCTGTAATATTTGCAGGGTTTTCTGCAACAGCGGTGGCAGACCGTGTTAATGATGCACAAGCAAAAATGATAATTACTGCAGATGGATTGAACCGTGGTGCGAAACAAATTCCATTGAAACGCGTCATCGATGAAGCATTAGATTTGTGTACTTCTGTTGAAACTGTCATTGTTCATGATTGCTTAGGTTGGATGCCAACGATGGTAGAAGGCCGTGATTGTTGGTGGCACGATGCCGTGAAAGGTCAATCCAAAGTTTGTCCTGCCGAACCAATGGATGCAGAAGACATGCTCTTTATTTTGTACACTTCTGGTTCAACAGGTAAACCAAAAGGAGTTGTGCATACCTGCGGTGGATACATGGTCTACACAGCTTATACGTTCCAAAATGTTTACCAATACCAAGAATCTGATATTTACTGGTGTACTGCAGATATTGGTTGGATTACTGGACATTCTTACATTGTTTACGGACCATTAATTTCTGGTGCAACAACGGTAATGTTTGAAGGAATTCCAACGTATCCAGACGCAGGAAGATTCTGGCAAGTAATTGACAAACATAGTGTAACGCAGTTTTTAACGGCGCCAACTGCCATTCGTTCATTAATGGCTTATGGTGAAGATCACGTTTTGTCTTACAGCTTAGATTCATTGAAAGTGTTAGGAACTGTTGGTGAACCAATCAATGAAGAAGCTTGGAAATGGTATTATTTACATGTTGGGAAAGAACGTTGCCCAGTAGCAGATAGCTGGTGGCAAACAGAAACAGGAGGAATTATGATTTCTGGAATTGGGAATTTATCCCCTTTAAAACCAACGTTTGCTGGTTATCCAATGCCAGGAATTCACCCCGTTTTATTAGATCAAGAAGGCAAAGAAATTCAAGAAGCAAATGTGGAAGGTTACTTATGCATCAAAGCGCCTTGGCCATCTATGCTTCGAACTACTTATGGTGATCACGAACGTTGTAGAATCAATTATTTCTCGCACTATAAAGGTTATTATTTCACTGGAGATGGTGCGAAAAGAGACGAAGATGGCATGTACCGAATCATTGGACGTATTGACGATGTTATCAATGTTTCAGGACACCGCTTTGGAACTGCAGAAATTGAAAATGCCATCAATACCAACAGTCATGTCATTGAATCTGCAGTTGTTGGCTATCCTCACCCAGTCAAAGGACAATCAATTTATGCCTTTGTTGTAATGGATGGAGCTGTGGAGGACGAAGCCATGGCAAAAGGTGAAATCGTTGAAACGGTAGTTGCTGAAATTGGTAAAATTGCGTTACCTGAAAAAATACAGTTTGTAACAGGATTACCAAAAACACGCTCTGGAAAAATCATGCGTCGTATCTTGCGAAAAGTTGCAGAAGGCGATACCAGTAACTTAGGTGATACTTCTACACTATTGGATCCATTGGTAGTGGATGAAATTGTAGCAAATGCCTTGTAATCAATTCTTAAAAACAGGAAAAGCGTCTAAAATTAGGCGCTTTTTTTATATTCAAAAAAAAACTATATTTGATACAACCATTCAAATTAATCTTACTAAAATTTATCCTATGAAAAAACACATTTTATTCTTTTCTATCTTGTGTGCAGGAGCATTTACAAGTTATGCTCAAGTGACAACTGCTACAACTGAAAGCAAAGACTACCCAATTAAAAAACCACAAGATCCTTTACTGAAATTCAAGAACTTTTTAGAAATTGGATTAAGTGCAACTGCCGTGCGTGTAAATACCAACCAAGTTAATTTTACTACTTCAGCTGGAACATATAATTTCAAAAAGAATGATTATTTGCCAACGCTTGACGGAAGTATTAATTACGGATGGCTGTTTAAAGAAAAAAATTCTAGTGCTATTTGGACTTTAAAGACTGGGTTGAATATGATCACTAGAGCGGCAAATTTATCCGATAGTTTAGGGAATAATCTACGCTTTTCTACTGGCTATCTTCAAATTCCCCTTCAATTTGGATTTCGTTTGCCGTTGAATTACAATCCAATGAAAAACAATTTGTTCCGAGCAGTTGATTTAAATTTTGGTTTCTACGCAGCTATTCCATACTTTCAAAAGTTAGATCATCCAGACAATGTCGATGCAAAAGCAGCAAAAATGACGGGTTACTATTTGCGTTTCGGTTTTATCTCTGAAATTGCCTTTTCTGCATTAGACAGCAGAGGACGCGGCCACAAATTTGGAATTAAATCAACGGCTGATCTTTCCAGCTTTATAACATTCAATAAAACAACGTATGAACTATTTCCAGTGTATAGTAGCATTGGAATCTTTTATAATATTATGAACCAGTATAAATAAAAGATTATGAAACCACACGTTTATTTGCTTGCGATAGCATCAGTTATTGTCTTATCTTCTTGTTTTAAAAATGATAAAACATTTTCAAAAACAGATTATGAGCTGTTTAAAATGGCAGAAAAAAAAGAGGGATTTGTTTGGTATAAAAACAGTGAAGAATATCTAGATAAAAGTTCTGGAACTGGTCATTCAAATCCATTGCTGAGAACTCGTTACAATGCAATTGCAGCGACTATGTTGGATGGAAACGGTCGGATTATTGAAGGTATTAATTTCCCAGAAGGATCTTTAATTGTGAAAGAGTTATACGATGCAAACAAAAAGTTGGAACGTTATGCTATTTTGTACAAAAATGCAACAAGTCCCGATGCAGATGCAAAAGGTTGGGTTTGGGGATACATTAACTCAAATAACACCACTGCTGCTCCCGCATCTCTTAAAGGTAAATCATGTGTTAGCTGCCATTCACAAGAAAACAACATCGATTACATGTTGATGAATAAATATTTTTAACATGCAAAACGCCCGACAATTGCCGGGCGTTTTTACTATAAACTATGGAGCTATCACTCGTCGTATTCACCAACTAAGGCGTAATAACCAAAAACAGCCAATCCTAAAACAATCAATGGCGTAAGGATAAATAAGATAATAATCCCAAACACTAAATCGTCTTGTTTTCCTGTTGCAAACTTTGGTAAACCAAATTCAACAACACAAAAGTATGCGGCTAAGGCAGCCAATGCTAGCCAAATAATGCCTAAAATGCGTCTTACACTTTTCATATCTCTCTTCTTTTAAATAATTAATCTTGGTGACGTGTTTTCTTCTCGTTGATGTATATCAAACCAATGATGAAACTCACGGAAGCGATGATAATTGGATACCACAAACCATTCAAATAGAATTCTGCTTGCCCTGCATCTTTTGCTTGTGTTACTAAATACGTTGCAATTGCTGGTAATAAACCACCAAAGATCCCATTTCCAATGTGGTATGGCAACGACATTGAAGTGTAACGAATTTGAACTGGGAATAATTCAACCAAGAATGCTGCAATTGGTCCATAAACCATCGTTACAAACAACACTTGAATTAATACCATTAATCCCAAAAACAGACGATCTGAACCATTCGCAAGTACTGTTTTCTTCGTGTCGATTTTTTCTTTTCCATCTTCACCCACAATGCGCTCTTTTGCATCTGTTAAGTGAACCGTTTTTTCCTCTGTAAATTTCGTGTTATCTGCATACACATAATTCGTAACGTACACAGAATCAATTCCTCCTTTTTTACCAGGTGCTTCGCTAACTGTTAAAACAGATGAAACTTCCGTTTTATTCTTCACATTTGTACGTTCATACATTGCTTTGTAAATTGGACGGTACAAAATTATCGCAAACAACATTCCTGCTAACATGATTTTCTTACGGCCAATTTTATCACTTAACCAACCGAAAAACACAAAGAAAGGTGTACCGATCAATAACGAAATCCCTAAAAGAGTATCTACTTGGTTGGAATCAATACTCATTACAGTTTTTAAGAAACTCATGGCGTAGAATTGACCCGTATACCAAACAACTCCTTGACCCATTGCTACTCCAAATAATGCTAATAAGACAAATTTGAAATTGTAACGGTTTCCAAAACTTTCTTTTAAAGGATTTTTAGAAACTTTTCCTTCATCTTTCGCTTTTTGGAATACAGGAGATTCGTGCATTTTTTTACGAATCAAATAAGAAACAGCCACCATTAAGATTGAAACCCAAAACGGCACACGCCATCCCCAATTTTCAAATGCTTCTTTCGATAAGCTAGATTTTGTAATTAAAATAACCATCAGAGAAACAAATAAACCAACAGTTGCTGTTGTTTGAATCCATGAAGTCCAATACCCACGTTGGTGTGACGGAGCGTGTTCCGCTACATATGTTGCAGCACCACCATATTCACCACCCAACGCTAATCCTTGCAATAAACGCAAAACTAACACCAATAAAGGCGCTAAAAATCCAATGGATTCATAACTTGGAATACAACCAATTAAAAAAGTGGCTCCACCCATCAACAATAAGGTTACCATAAACGTGTACTTACGTCCAATTAAATCACCCAATCGTCCAAAAAACAATGCGCCAAATGGTCGCACCACAAAGCCCGCAGCAAATGTTGCAAGCGTAGATAAAAATGCCGCTACCGGATTATCGGCAGGGAAAAACTTGGTTGAAATGACGACCGCCAAACTACCAAAAATGTAAAAATCATACCACTCAATCAGTGTTCCAACTGATGAGGCAGAGATGACTTTCCAGATTCCTTTCGTTGATTCTTTACTCATGTTCTGTAATAGTTAATAGTTAATTATAGTTTTTAGTAGATCTCCTGTATTCGATTTTCAGATCTACGACACCAATATTCTAGAATTGTAAGCAAAGAAAAAAAACGACTATACAATTTTGTTAATTACTATAGTTAATCTTTGAATCGTTCCCATTTTATTAACATAAATTTATCTCCTAACTCAGTAATAATCATACCTGCGCCAGCCAATTTTTGCTTGTCCTTTAAGAACTCAAGTAACTCATTATGTGTTATGATACGATACGTTGGATGGTGGTAATTATCATTCAATCGCTTGATCTTATAGTGACGTACCCAGTTGGAAACTGTAACATGAGAAACACCTAGAATACGTTCAATTTCTCTGTAACTCAAGCCTTCTAAGTACAATTGCAAAGCTTTTGTAATGTAATAATCATCAATTTTTTTACCGATTTTATCAACGGTGAAGTTGTAATTACACGATTTACACGTGTAGCGTTGACGCTCATTTACAATGCCACTTTTAATAATTTTTGGGCTGTGGCATTTCGGACAATTTTCTATGCGCATAGTAGTAGCTATTCTAATTTTGCATAAATATAGTATTTTTGCAATAAAACAAAAATAATTCGTTCGTTTTTTATTCAAAAATTACTTTTCAAACGAATAACTAATCCGTAATTTTGTACCTATGGCATATTCAAAAGGATTTATTCGGTTTCAATGGACAATCTTAATCTCCATTTATTTGATTGTAGTTGCAGGTAGTTTGGTTCGCATAACAGGAAGTGGAATGGGCTGTCCTGATTGGCCGAAGTGCTTTGGACAGTGGGTTCCGCCAACACATAAAAGTGAATTACCTGCTGATTACAGAGAAAAATTTGCTGAAAAACGCGGGAAGAAAATCGATAAATTTTGCCGCTTTTTAAGTTCAATTGGATTAAAAGAAACGGCTGCTAAAATTCAAGCAGACCCAACTTTGCGCCAAGAAGAACCGTTCAACGTGAGTAAAACTTGGACAGAGTATGGAAACCGCTTGGTTGGTTTTCTTGCAGGAAATTTATTGTTAATCGGGTTAATTTGGGCCATCATAAAATACCGTCAGCGAAAGATCATTGGATTAATTGTATTAAACATCGTATTGATGGGAATTGAAGGATGGTTTGGATCTATTGTTGTTGCTTCTAACTTAGTGCCTTGGACCATCACAGTTCACATGTTGTTGGCATTAATCATCATTGCTGTTCAATTGTATATCGTAAAACTAGTGAGTGTACGTCAAAAAGGCACAATAGAATTCACTTCTACTTTGAAGTGGTTGGCAATTGTTGTGTTAGCTATCACATTTTACCAATTGTTTTTAGGAACACAAGTAAGAGAATACATCGATGCTTTGACAAAACAAGGATTTGGAAGAGAATCATGGACCGAAAAATTGGGCTGGGCGTTCTATATTCACCGCACGTTTTCATGGTTAGTATTGGTCTTAATGGTCATTCTCGTTTGGAAAAATGAAAAAATGAAAAAGTATTGGATTGTTCGTTCTGCATTTATCGTTTTGGGAATTGAATTGACCTCAGGTGTTTTATTGGCTTATGCGAATATGCCGGGATTGATTCAAACGAGTCATTTGGTTTTTGCCGCAGTGTTGTTTGGTATATTAACAATGTTGGTGTTTCGACTCAAAAGCGCATCAGACCAAAACTAAACTTTTCATGCAATTAATTGTTAGATAGTAAATTAAACTTTATGAAAATAGGAATAATTGTTTGCGCATTATCATTTGTATTTTTAAGTTCAGCCCAAACAGCGAACTATGGAATGGTCAGTAAAGCTTACTTTACAACTGTTTACAATCCATTAGATTCAAATATTTTTTACCAAATACACGATTCCACTGTTATTCGTTTGGCCAAAACAAACCCAACTACATGCTTTGTTGAAAATGTTGGAAATTTGTACCTAAAAGATGAGGTCATCAACATGACAGGCTCAACCATTAATACGGTTGATAGCACATTTATTTTTATCGGGGAATCTAAAATGCATCGCTTAAGATTATCAGATGGTGCAATTCTTTCATCAGTAGATTTATTCAATCCATTGGCGAATCCTGCCGAACAAAACTATTTTAACAATTTTATTTTCAATCAATCCGATACTACCATTTATGGTTTAGCTACGCGTCAAAACGGATGTGTTTTTGGAAATTATTTGGCAAAAGTAAATCCAATTACAGGTGTTATAACTGAAATTTCTACTACTTCCGTTGGCCAATCAATTTTAATGGCAGGAGCTACAATTGATCCCTATCAAATGATTTATTATTTTTCTGACGGAATAGGAATGGTAGGTATTGATTTGTACAATGGATCGATTTATAGTAATTCAACGGTCGTTTTTCCTCCAACATTTAATCAGTTTGGAAACTTTGCCTACAGTTGCGCCAACAATACAATCTATGGTTTATTGACAAAAGAATACACTTCTACAGTTCCAAATCCATTTGATCCAGGAACATTCATAACACAAGTAGATTCTACCAACCTTTTTTTAGGAACAATTGACCCAACTACCGGTCAAGTTTCAAGTGTTGGTACAAATCCGATTCTTTGTTCAAATTCGTATATCATGAATTCAGGTGGCGCAATTGACCCAGCTACAATGGCTTACTATTTTAATGATGCTATTAAATACATCGGCGTTTCTTTAACAACCGGTTTGGTTGAAAGTTCTTGCGTAGATAATTACGAAGATGGCGATCAATTTATTCTTTTTCGAAACAACACAAATTGTGTAGGCGCATCGTTTATACGCGCAAATCCATTAAACGTAAAAGAGTTATTAGCTTCTGATTTCAAGGTTTATCCAAATCCGTCTTTTGGAAATTTTAGTATTCAATCAACCAATGAATCGATACATACCGTTCAGATAGCTACAATTGACGGTCATGTCATCCAAGATCTTGCTTTTGATAACACTTCTAAAAAAACTTTAGAAATAAATGATTTACCGAAAGGTATATATTTGGTCAACATCAACGCTACCTCTTTTCATAAAATTGTTGTCAACTAATTTTAAGACACTGTTTGAAATTTGAATTGATTCACTTATATTTGCATCCCGAAAAGATTGAAATGCATTTTGGTATTCCATTCATCGGTTCAAGTTTTAGCAATGATTTCTGCGCTAATGCTTGAATAATCGCAAGCTAAGTTATGAAGAGATTCTGCGCTAACGCTTGAATAATCGCAAGCTAAGTTATGAAGAGATTCTGCGCTAACGCTTGAATAATCGCAAGCTAAGTTAAGAAGAGATTCTGCGCTAACGCTTGAATAATCGCAAGCTACGCTTGCTCTGGTCCTATAGCTCAGTTGGTTAGAGCACCTGACTCATAATCAGGTGGTCCCTGGTTCGAGCCCAGGTGGGACCACAAGTAAAATCAAAGCCTTACAGAGATGTAGGGCTTTTTTTCTTTTTGAAAACCCCGTCAAATAAGGAATTACAGAAAAGTGTAGGTTAATTTTTGAAGTTCGATAATTTGTTAACTTTGAAAGATGCATATTTATTTGCAGTTTTACATAAATTCAGTTTTCAAATGAAACACCTTCTCTTATTTTTAGTCATCAATTATGGTGGCTTGGCACTAGGTTCATTTTTGATGGGGAATCCTGCAACGAATGAATGGTATCAACTGCAAGACAAAGCACCTTGGACACCGCCTGGTTGGGTGTTTGGTGCTGCTTGGTTTTCCATCATGCTTTTTTATTCAATTTTCCTACAGCAACTGTTTAAAATAAGTTCGATAAATACCAAAAAAGTAAAATGGCTTTATGGTGTTTCTGTTTTGTTGAATGTTTGCTGGAATCCATTATTCTTTGTGCATCATTGGATAGCTTTGGGTGTAGTAGTTTTACTTGCGCTGTTTTTTGTGCTGCTGCTTTTTGCTCGAATTGCACTGAAACAAAAACCAATTTTAATTTTACTCATTTTGCCCTATTTGATTTGGATGCTCATCGCAATCTCTTTAAACGGCTATCTATTGAAGTGAAAATTTTAACACATTAATAAATTACTTTAAAAGCCTCAGAAAAATCTGAGGCTTTTTTGTTGTATTTATTTCTACCTTTATTCCATGAATAACTTGTTGAAATTGAACTTTGTTTTGATTTTTCTATTAAATGGGAATTGCAGCTTTTCTCAAGAAGATAGAACGCGGTTATTAGCGGAAGAATTAAATTTAATCAATGATTTGGTCATTGGTGATTCAGCCTATTTCTTTGAAGAAAATGAAACGGTTGAATTGACGGATTTTATTAGAATCGAATTGATTGATAGTCTGACTTACGCAGCGAAGAAAAAAGCAAAAATCGATTTTATTACACGGGACACTTCAGTCATTCGGAAGATAGATGGATTGATATCGTTGCCGTGTAAAAATGCTCTTGCAACGTTTAAAGACAATCCCGTTGAAGTAGAATCCATTGCTATTCATACATATGTCGGACAATTAAAAGCGCTTAATAAATTCATCGTTCAAACAATGTATTGGGAAGAATATGATTTTAAATTTATAGATAAAACAACCGGCGATACTACCAATTATTTTACAGGAATACCGCTGCTTTCTCCTTCCAAAAAACACCTTATAGAACTCACTGAAAATGTGTATTCAATGACAACTGAAATTAGTTTGTTTACAGTAAAAAAGAATTCTATTGAACCCGTCTTTTTTGCCAATTTTTGCAAGTGGATGTTAGCAGAAGAAGGATTTTGGGCAAAAGATGGTAATTTCTACGCTGCTGTTAATAAAACCACTGAATTTTACACTGCATCAGGTGATGTTCGAAAACCAAACTATTTTTTAAAAATTGAATTAAAGCATTAAAATCATTCCTGTTTTAATATTAAAAAATTAAAGTAAAATTAATGACGACATTTATTCTTTCAATTCAATTTTTTATACTTTTGTTGAACTAATTTAATACTTCAATTATGGAGATGGCCTTGCCTCATTTTGACTTACCATTCTTTACGAATTTATTGATTCTTTTGGTTGTAGCACGTGTATTGGGAGAGATCTTCGAGCGTTTCAAACAGCCCTCTATGATTGGTGAAATTATTGCAGGAATCATCTTAGGCCCAACAACCTTAAATTTAATTCACAGAACGGATGAAATTAAAACAATTTCAGAATTAGGCGTCTTTTTATTAGTTATTATCGCTGGTTTAGAAATCAATTTTGACGATATTTTACGCTCACTCAAAGGCCGTAACATTGTAATTTCTATAATGGCATTCTTCTTGCCGCTTTCTAGTGGATTTGCTGTGGGCTATTTTTTCGGAATGGAAGCAATGACAACTGTATTTATTGGACTTTGCGTTGCGATTACAGCCTTGCCTGTTAGTATCCGAATATTAATGGATTTGGGTAAAATAAATTCAGAAATCGGTCAAAAAATAATCTCTGTTGCCATCTTTGATGATGTATTGGCTCTTTCAATTTTAGGAGTAATCTTGAATATTAAAGATACCGATATGACAATGTCAACAATACTTTCTGTTGCTGCATTTTCGTTTGTCAAATTGATTATTTTCATTCTTTTACTTGTATTAGCATACAGAGGAATCAAATTGTTAAGTAAAAAAGAAAATTACCTTGAAAACAAATTGAACGAATTACTGAAAGTATTAAAAGGAAAAGAATCGTTGTTTGCTTTATTCTTTGTATTTGTTTTAATTTTTGCAACTACAACCGAATCATTAGGTTTTCATTTTATTATTGGATCTTTCTTTGCAGCGATGCTAATTAGTGAAAATTTAGTGGGTAAAACCCATTTACATGCTTTCCATAAAACTACCAATGGATTAGCAATGGGGTTTTTAGCACCCATTTTTTTTGCCGGTATTGGCTTAGAATTTAATTTTGGCGCTATCCATAATTACGGTTTACTGTTTGCTGTTTTAGGCGTTTCCTATTTGTCTAAAATAATTGGCGGATATTTGGGTGGACGTTTTGCAGGATACAACTCCAAAATTTCTTTAACCATGGGAATTGGACTCAATGCGCGTGGAATTATGGAATTGGTAATTGCTAACATTGCGTTTAAAAATGGTTTAATTGATGTTGAGATCTTCTCTATATTAGTTATTATGGGTGTAGTTACAACCTTGTCAACACCTATTCTACTTAAAAAGAGTTTTGCATATTCTGACAAATCAGAATTACCATCCAATTAAACCTGATAACAATCAGTTTATTTAAAATTTCTTCTTCTGTTTTTTTCTTTTTTTTTAAATGACCTTTGTTAGAGAATGATCGCCATTCTTTAATGATGCTAATTAAAAACTAAAAAAATGAATGCAACTGCACCAATTTATCAGCAACACGAAGAAAACACAACATGGGCAAACAGTTTACAATTTTACAAAGATGAAATTGTAATTTTAAGAGAACGTTTGTCTGAAATCGCTGTTAAAAATACCAACAAAGAAATTTTAGCAGAAGTGGAACATTTTCAAAATCAATTTATTATTCAACGCAATAACATTGATGAAATCATGCATTTAATCAAGCAAAATGAAAATGCAATCATAGCAGAAATCAACTCAAATCCTATTGCCGTTGATCATCGAAAAGTTAAAGCACATACAGAAGAAAAGGAACAGATGGAATCTTTTGAAAAAACATTTAATGACTTGAGAGAAGAATACAATCGCTTTTCTGCAAAATGGATGTAATGTCCTGCCTTTACAAAAACAAAAAAGCCTCTAACATGAGGCTTTTTTTATGAAGTAGAATTTTTAGTTACGCATAAAAAGGAGCAACCATGATATAAACAATTACACCTGTTACAGCGACATACAACCAAATTGGGAATGTAAAGCGCGTCATACGTTTGTGCTTTTCATAATTACCTTGCCAAGCAGCTAAATACGTAAACAAAACCAATGGAATAACTGCCATACTCAAAAGTATGTGTGTTACCAATAAAAAATAGTAAACGTAAGCCATCCAACCAGCATTCATTTTTTCTAAAATATCTACTTTCCCATCATGATTGGTATCACCATAAAAAGTAGAGTCTGAAAAAACGTGATATGCAACATACAATACCAAGAATAAAATAGATAATAATAAGGCAAATCGAATCAACGAACGGTGTAAGGTAATATTCTTTGATTTAATGGCTAGTAAAGCACGAATTAATACTAATGCTGTCAACGCGTTGATTCCAGCGTATACAGGCGGTAAAAACGATGCGTCGAAGCCTTCAATTTTGATTTTAAACAATGCAGCAACAACAACTGGTACTACAATCGACAAAGCGATAATCGCCATGCGCACTTTGGGTAATTTACTTTGATCTAACAATTCCATATTCTTCTTTTAATAATAAACGAACGTCGTGTTCTAATTGTTTAACTTGTTTTATATCTGTTCCTAAATATACACCTCTCACAAATCCTTCTTTATCGACTAAAGTAAATGCTCCTGAGTGGGCAAATCCACCTTCAGCTTCATCGTCTCTTCCTGCAAAGATTTGAAAATTTTCAATGCCTAACCGATGTGTTTCTGATTCATTTCCAGTTAAAAAATCCCAATTTTTAGCAGTGATCTGATAATGTTCTTTGTAACGTTTCAATTGCGAAGGTGTGTCAAAATCAGGATTAATTGAAAACGACATGAATTGAATGTCATTAGATAAGTCCTTCAAATTAGCGTTTAATAAGCGTAGATTTTTTGTCATCTTCGGACAAATAGTCGGGCAACTTGTGAAAAAGAAATCTGCAATCCAAACTTTGCCTTTAAAGTCTGTTGACTTCTTCAGCAATGAATCTTGGTTTCTAAAATAAAAAAATGGAACCTTTGGATAAAGTGTATCTGTTACTTCTTTTCCATCCACTAATTTATATTCAACATCAAAATTACCAATGAAAGGAAGAACCTTTTTTTTCTTATCCGTTGATTGACATGAAAAAATTACTAATAAACAAGAGAAAAAAACAACGAATTGTTTCATACACGTTATTTTTGAAGTGACTTTTTACGGGCTTTATCGTATTGTTTTTGCAACAACGCAATGTGTTCTTTCATGCGGCGAACCATTCCTTCTGTTCTTCCTGAAAGGACCATGCGTAAATGATTTTGTTTATCTAATAACAACATCAATTCTTGAAATGCTTGACCTCCAAAATACTTTTTATCTTCCTGCAACAATGTTTTACCATTGTGCTTGAAATTATAAAGAGAGCGCACATCACCTGAGGCCAAAATCCATAAAGATGAATCATATTCTTCTACTTGATCTTTTAAAGCTGCTTGAACAGTCGATAAGTCTTTTAAAGGTTTACCCTGTCCGTCTGTAGCAAAAGAAATGATTTTCACTTTTTTCATTTTCTTGTGCTTGTTTTTACGAATGTGCTGGTAAATTGCCTGATCTAAATGCCATAATGAAATCGCACAGCTATCAGGGCAATTTTGTTGAATCGTTGTAATTACAACAATTTGATCTTTAAATTCTTTAGCTGAACGTTGATTTCCAGATGCGTCTGTAAAGGAGTATTCGATTGCTTTACCGTAATCATCTAATGTTTTAAACTTATGCTCACAGCTTTGCTGAGAAATAAAAACCAATAAAAAAGCCGGTCCGAATGTAAGTAAAAATGCGAAGATTACTTTCAATCGACCGGCAGTGCTTTTCTTATGCATCGTTCTTTATACTCCGTGAGATTTTAACACATCGTCTACATAAATACCTTCAGTTAATAAAATGAAGATTAAGTATGCAATGAAAATAAAGTATGGAATCAAAATAACATAGCGCATCACTTTACGTTCGTCACCTAAGTGCATAAATGATAAAACAATGTATGCAGCTTTTACTAATGTCAATGCAATAAATGACCATTTAACGATTGGCCAAATTGTAGTTCCTTGTTTTATAAACGCACCTAACAATACTTCTACAACAGTGATGATTGTCAATAAAGCGGTTACTTTCCAAATCTTTTTTCTTAGAACTTTTCCTTCTTCTTCACTGTGGTGTGCATCCAAAGAATATTCAATAACGTCGTCTCTTTCCATATCTATATTTTTACGAGAATTAAACTAAATAGAAGAAGGTAAATACAAATACCCATACCAAATCCACAAAGTGCCAGTATAATCCAGTTTTTTCAACCATCTCATAATGTCCTCTTTTGTGGTATGTTCCAGCAATAACACCTAACAAAATAATGATGTTGATAATTACTCCTGAGAATACGTGGAAACCATGGAATCCAGTAATAAAGAAAAAGAATTGTCCGTATTGTTGAGGACCATATTCGTTTTGCTCTAAATTAGCTCCGTAAATTACTTTGTGAGGCGTACCACTATAAATTGCTTCGTAGTACATTTTCTCAGCATTTTTACCGTGAATTTTTGTACCAACTTTATTCGTTTTACCATCTTTTTTGATGATTAATTCCATGTGTTGATCAGCTTCTTTCGTGATTTTAGCTTTTGAACCATCGTGTAAAGTAATTACACCATCGTTAATTTTACCAGCTTCAACTGCATGTTGGAATTGGTGCATCAAATCATCTTTGATAACCGCTCCTTTTGCATGGTGAGATCCTGCTTCAATCACTGTGAAGTTTTTAATTTCTCCAAAATGACCTCTAACAATTGCTTGTGACCCATCAACTAATTCAACTTTTCCAAATTCAGAACCGTGAATAAAGTGACTCCACTCCCACGCTTGTGAACCAACGAAGAAAAATCCACCAATGATAGTTGCAACCATCCATTTGATAACACCTTTTTTATCCATACGATGACCAGCTTCAACTGCTAATACCATCGTTACAGATGAAACGATCAAAATAAACGTCATCAAAGCCACATACAATAATGGGAAACCGTGACCTAAAAATGGCATTGAATTAAATGTTTCCTCACCGATCGGCCAAGCATCTTGTGCATCGTGACGTGTGAAACCATAAGCAATTAGTAAGCCTCCAAATGTCAGCGCATCCGACACTAAGAAGAACCACATCATTAACTTTCCATAACTCGTACTGAACGGAGAAATTTTCCCTCCCCAAAGCGTACTCGTATCAATTTGTTTAGAAGCGTGTCCTGACATAATAAAAAATTTTATGCAAGTTTAGTGAATAAAAATCAAAAATAGCAATAAATAGACCCATAATAGACCTAAAAAGTGCCAAAAAATTGCACCTAGTCTTAAACTCAAATGCTCTTCTTTGTTAAATCTTCCTGAAAATGAACCAATTACCATTTTTATCAAATAAATTAGTGTTCCTAAAATATGTAATAAATGTAAAAAAGTTATAATGTAAAAATAAGAAGTTGCAGAATCTGCTGTTTCCATTGCTTTTATTTGAAGGTATTTCGACAATCTTTTACCTTCAAAGTACAAACTTCTTTCTTGATATGTCAATGCTTTTCCTTTAAAATAAATTTGAAAATCTTTGCCTAATTCTCCTTTGTTGAAGAAATCTACACGACCATCTCTCACGTTGATTGCTAAATCTTTCAAACGAAGCTGATCTACGTATTGAATTTCTGTTCCATCAGGTTTACACAATTTTCCATTGATTAAGCCCAAAGGTTGATTGTTGTAATACAAAATGAATGTTTTACCATAATTTGTCACGTTAAATGACGTGTTTTGTTTCAAGTTAACAAATTGTCCCATGAAATCTTGATACGCTTTCATTTGTTGTTCGTTCATCGATTTTCCAGCATATACATAATGATTGCCATCTACTTCTAAAAATACGCCCTTGTACTTCACTTCGTAATAATCACCATATCTACCATCGGTAACGATGATGTGATTGTTCACTGCATGAGCACCCATTTTTGTTAAGTCTTTATACCCTTCAAATTGGAAATATGCAAACGCAATTCCTGTAAGTAAGGTCAATGAAATATGCAATTTTAATTGTCCAATAGCTCCTTTTTTAACTGAAACAATCGCTAATTGTAAAAAGATACTACTCAATAGAATAAACGCTGTGCTGATCCAAAAAGAAGTTGGTAATGGATATTTCAACCAAAATGAATCCCCCATAGAAACGATGTAAGCCGATGTAAAACCAGCAAACAACATGATAATACTGAAAATACTTACGTAAACTAAATTCTTTTTAGCTTTTTCTTTTACTTCTGGTGATAAGTCTTTGTAAACATCTGTTTTCATAATTCACTAATTTGGTAAAGCACTTTCAATTCGGTCAAAAACGTATAAAAATTGTATGATTGGTAAATAAACAAACGAAGCGAACATAAGTTTACGCGCATCTTTTGTTTCGCAGCTTTGCAATAATTTGTATGCATACATAAAAAAGGCTAAGCTGAAAATCGACGCAACTATTAAACTAACAGTCCCTGTCCAGCCTAAAAACCAAGGCAATAAGCTAAAGGGAACTAAAGCCAAAGAATAGATTACAATTTGAAATGCAGATGCTTTTGAACGACCGCTTTTAGATGGTAACAAACTAAATCCTCCTGCCTTGTAATCATCGTATAACACCCATGCAATAGCCCAAAAATGAGGGAATTGCCACATAAATTGAACAAAGAATAATACACCTGGCAACAATCCAAAATCATTCGTAGCGGCAACAGCGCCTAACATTGGTGGAATCGCTCCAGGAACAGCTCCAACAAAAACAGCCCATGGAGTAACGCGTTTTAAAGGGGTGTAAATAAATACATATGAAATATAGGCTAAAAAGCCCAAAATTGCTGAATAAACATTGATTAAATACAATAAATAAGTTCCTAAAATCAATGCAGAAACAACTACGATATAAGCTTCTTTTAAGGACATTAATCCCATTGGAATCGGTCGTTTTTCTGTGCGCTTCATTAATTTATCAAGGTCGCGCTCCCAAATTTGATTCGAACCATTTGAAGCAGCTGTCACCAACATACCACCAACTAATAAATAAAATAGATGTACGTAATTTGTTGTGGGAGCAGTATCAGCAAAAAGATAACCCGCTAAAGCAGATAATACAACCGAAAAGGCCAATCTAAACTTTGTGAAAACAATGTATGCTTTTACTTTTTTTCCTATTGGTGTATCTTTTTGTCCCACGCCTAACTATTAATGATGTGCAAAAATAAGCATTAAATTATACAACATGTAAAAGTGAGTTGGATATTTAGTAGATATAAAGTCATGAAGTAATGATTAAGGACGAATGATTTATGTAAAACCTTGACTCGAAGTAGGAATGAAGACGAAGATATTCGTGAAAATTAGTGTATTAGTGGCATTGTTTTTCTTGCCACGAAGGCACGAATAAACACGAAGGAATTATTAAAAAAGCAGAACAAAAAAAAGGGAGACAATTGCCTCCCTCGTATCTTCTATGAAATAAGGAATTACAAAATCAACATGGCATCACCATACGAATAGAATTTGTATTTATTCTCTACTGCTTGTTTGTATGCTTCTACCATTAATTCGTGACCACAAAATGCAGAAATCATCATTAATAATGTAGAAAGTGGTGTGTGGAAATTCGTCACCATGCAATCAGCAATACTGAAATCATATGGAGGAAAAATAAATTTATTTGTCCAACCGTCAAATGGTTTCAATGTCCCCTCTGTAGAAACAGATGTTTCAATCGAACGCATAGATGTTGTTCCAATAGCACAAATACGTTTTTTATTCTTTTTTCCTTCGTTAACAATATTCGCACATTTTTCAGAAATAATAACTTGTTCTGAATCCATTTTGTGCTTTGTTAAGTCTTCCACCTCTACTTGACGGAACGTACCTAATCCAACGTGTAACGTTACTTCCGCAAATTGAATGCCTTTTAACTCTAATCGTTTCATCAATTCACGCGAAAAGTGCAAACCAGCTGTTGGTGCTGCTACTGCTCCTTCTTCTTTCGCGAAAATTGTTTGGTAACGATCTTCATCTTCAGGCTCAACTGCTCGTTTAATGTATTTTGGAAGCGGTGTTTCACCTAATTCAGTGATTTTTGCTTTGAATTCTTCGTATGGTCCATCAAATAAGAAACGCAATGTTCTCCCACGAGAAGTCGTGTTGTCAATTACTTCTGCAACTAATGAATCATCGTCACCGAAGTATAACTTGTTTCCTATTCTGATTTTACGTGCTGGATCAACTAATACATCCCACAATAAACTCTCACGGTTCAATTCGCGCAATAAAAACACTTCGATTTTAGCACCCGTTTTTTCTTTGTTACCATACATTCTAGCAGGGAAAACGCGTGTGTTATTCATGATCATCACATCACCTTCTGTGAAATAATTAATGATGTCTTTGAATAATTTGTGTTCGATTTTTCCTGTTTCACGGTGCAAAACCATTAATTTCGCTTCATCACGATTATCACTTGGGTACTCCGCAACTAGTTCTTCTGGTAGGTCAAAACTAAAATCGGAAAGTTTCATTTTACTCATACATGCAAATTTTAACCTTTTATCTAAAAAGGAGTGCAAAGATACAAAATAATAGAGGGCTTGTCAAGTGTTTGAGCGACTTAATCAATTTCTGCGAATGAAATCAGGTGTTATTGTTGGCTTCCTTGGATAATTTCAATCCATTCATCAACTGTTTTAGCATCTGTTATTGCCTGTTCACCCGATTTTGTGCGACGCAGTGCAATTAATGTACCGCCTGAACTCAATGCTTTCCCAAAATCATGCGCAATAGAACGAATATACGTTCCTTTTGAACATGTAATTTCAAAATCGATTGCTGGAAAACGTTCTGAATTAATTGTAAATTCTGTAACTTCTATTTGGTTGGACTTTAACACAACTTCTTTACCTGCTCTAGCAAGGTCATAGGCTCTTTTTCCATCTACTTGTTTGGCGGAAAAAATCGGAGGAGTTTGTTGCAATAACCCTACAAAGGATTGTCTTACCTCTTCCAACATTTCTGGTGTAATATGAGCTGTTGAAAATTCTTGGTCGTATTCCGATTCTAAATCGTAAGATGGGGTTGTCTTTCCAAGTAAAATAGTACCTGTGTACGTTTTCATTCCCGCCATCAATGCATCGATGTTTTTGGTATGTTTCCCTGTACAAATTACCAATAAACCTGTTGCTAAGGGATCAAGTGTACCTGCATGTCCCACTTTTACCTTTTTTAGTTTCAACACTTGTTTGATGTTCCAACGTAATTTATTGACAACATCAAAAGACGTCCAATTCAATGGCTTGTCGACCAATAAGGTTTCTCCTTCTAAAAAATTCATTTGAAAACTACTGTAAAAAGAAGTAACAAAAGAATCCCTGCGACAATTCTATACCAACCCCAAATTCGAAAACCATGTTTCTCAATGAACTGGATGAAAAATTTAATTGCTAAAGCTGCAACAATGAATGCTACTACGTTACCAATGACAAATAAGCCAATGTTTTGACTAGACGAAGTAATCATTTCATACCCTTTTTGTTCTATGCCCTTGTATTTCCAATCTTTTAAAAAGATCGAATAACACGTAACGGCCAACATCGTAGGTACAGCTAAAAAGAAACTAAACTCTGCTGCTACTTTTCGTGATAAGCCTTGTTGCATTCCGCCAATAATAGAAGCAGCAGAACGACTTGTTCCTGGCATCATAGCTAAACATTGCCAAAATCCAATAATCACAGCTTTTTGAATGCTGATATTTTCTTCTTTTTGAATTTTAGCTTGTTGAAAAAAACGGTCGATAAACAATAAAACGATGCCTCCCAAAATCAATACAATGGCGATTGGAATTGGACTCTCGAGTACAGCTTCTATTTTGTCATCAAATAATTTGCCTAAAACCAACGCTGGAATAACCGCCAATGCTAACTTTAAGTAAAATGAAATTGATTTAAAATCAAAAAACTTTTTCCAATAAAGCGCAACTACAGACAATATTGCCCCAAATTGAATCGAAACTTGAAACATTTTCACAAATTCATCATTGGCAGTTCCAAAAATAGAACTCGCAAAAATCATGTGCGCTGTAGAAGAAATAGGTAAAAACTCTGTTAAGCCTTCAATGAAAGCCAACACAAGTGCTTGAATAAAATCCATAAAGAAAAATTAATCTTTTTTTGCCTTAGGCTTACGCATAATCGCGAGGAAAATAACGGCATATCCTGCAACAATGAAAAGAGGTGCGATCGTAATTCTAACAGAACTGAAGATCTCTGACTTATTGAATTCGTTTGGGTTTTTTGCAGCACCACCAATCATTAAAAGAAAGCCAATGACATTGATTACTAATCCAATGATCAATAATTTATAGTTTTCAGGATGAAACCCGAAGTTTGATTTTTTAGTTTCCATAAAACAAATTTAATACAAATCATCCAATTTCATACGCAAATATTTGTTAAGCGCTAACCAAGTTGAAATTACAGTGATGACAATGCCGATAACAATAAGCGCAATCGACAGGAATAAAAAGCTTTCCAAAGAGAAACTAATTTCAAGTGTACTCAAAACATTGTTCAACGCATAAAACAAGGTTAACAATAAACCGAGACCAATTAAAGCAGAAATGACACCTTGATAGATGGACTGAAAAATAAAGGGTTTGCGAATAAAGCCAGCCGTTGCACCAACCAATTGCATCGTTTTGATGGTAAAACGTTTCGAATACAATGCCAAGCGAATGGTATTATTAATCATAGCTACAGCAACAGTGATTAATAAAAGTGCGACGACTAAAAACAGTAAAACAAATTGCTTAAAACCTATGTTAACTGATTCAACACTTGCTTTGTCATAATTCACCTCATCCAATTGATCTGCATAGGCTTTTAACAAGGCAACTTTAATTTTCTCCATTCCAGCTTTGGTCGCATGTTCAGCTTTTGGACGAAAACTTATTGTTGCTGGCAATGGATTATCACCTTCAAAAATACCTAATATTTGTCCTGCATTTTGATCCGTACCAGAAAATTCTTCGATTGCTCGATCTGGTGAAACAAAATAAACAGTACTAAATTGGCTCCACGTTTTTAATTCTTGTTCAATTTGCTTGATGTCAGCATTGTTGACTTCTGGCTTAAAAAATAAATCCCCTTGCAAGCTTTCTTTTGCTTGACGTTGCACATTTTCTAATCCAAAAACGGCCGCTAATACCAAGCCGATCATGAACAAAACCAAAGAAATTCCAATAACAGTTGAAATGTAACTTGTTCGAACTCCTTTCTTACTATATTTTTCTGCAGTTGTACTCATCGAAGCGAAGTTAAAAATAATAACAATGCATTTAAATCGAATGAAAATAAAATTAAACAGCTACATTGTTAATAAGTTCAATTAGTTGTTTTTCAATTAGTTGAATACTATTTATTTAGTAATGATTTCTTAAATTAAGTTAAAAAACATACCTGCGTATACTTTTTTTGAGTTTCCAACGTCATAGTTCTATAACACGCATTTTGAATTTGGCACTTAACCTGTCAACCAAAATAAAGTAGTTAGTTAGTTTCATAAGTAGTAGTAGTTTTAGGTAAAAAAAAGGAGGCACACGTTGCTTCCTTTTTTATTTTCAATTCCTTTCCGACAAGCTTCCCCTAAAGTTGATGATTTTTTTGATTTTTTGACGTACTTTTGTATTCCTTTGGGAAAATAAAAAACAACCATACGAAGCATTTTTACATGAAAAATATACGCAATTTTTGTATCATCGCACACATTGATCACGGGAAAAGTACACTTGCCGATCGCTTATTACAAACGACTGGGACGATTTCAGATCGTGATATGAAAGCGCAAGCCTTAGATGATATGGACCTTGAGCGGGAACGTGGAATTACAATTAAAAGTCACGCAATTCAAATGAAATATACCTTTGAAGGCGAAGATTACATATTAAATTTAATTGACACTCCCGGACACGTTGATTTTTCATACGAAGTGTCGCGTTCAATCGCCGCCTGCGAGGGTGCATTATTGATTGTAGATGCATCCCAAGGAATTGAAGCGCAAACAATTTCCAACTTATATTTAGCCTTAGAACACGATTTAGAAATCATTCCTATTTTAAATAAAATGGACCTTCCTGGGGCAATGCCTGAAGAAGTTTCAGATCAAATCATAGAATTGATTGGTTGCGATATGGAAGAAATCATTCCTGCATCTGGTAAAACAGGATTGGGCGTCGATAAAATACTAGAAGCGGTTATTAATCGCATTCCTGCGCCAAAAGGAGATGAAAATGCGCAGTTACAAGCCATGATTTTTGATTCTGTATTCAATCCATTTAGAGGGATTATAGCATACTACCGTGTGAAAAATGGTGTTATCCGAAAAGGAGATAAAGTTCGCTTTTTAAATACAGGAAAAGATTACAATGCGGAAGAAATAGGGATTTTGAAAATGGATCTAAATCCAAGAACAGAAGTTCGTGCTGGAGATGTTGGTTACATTATTTCAGGGATTAAAACGGCGAAAGAAGTAAAAGTTGGTGATACCATTACCTTAGCTGCTGACCCGTGTGATGTGCCAATCAAAGGATTTGAGGACGTAAAACCAATGGTATTTGCTGGAATTTATCCTGTTGAAACAGACGATTACGAAGAATTGCGCTATTCGATGGAAAAATTGCAATTGAATGATTCTTCTCTAGTATTTGAACCAGAATCTTCTGCAGCTTTAGGCTTTGGATTCCGATGTGGATTCTTGGGAATGTTGCACATGGAGATTATCCAAGAACGTTTGGAGCGTGAATTCAACATGACGGTGATTACAACTGTTCCTAACGTGTCGTACTTCTGTTACATGAACAAAGACAAGGAAAAAGCATTTACAGTAAATAATCCTTCAGAATTACCTGATCCTTCTGGTGTTGATAGAATTGAAGAGCCGTATATCAAAGCACAAGTTATTACAAAATCTGAATACATTGGTCAAATCATGAACTTGTGTATTGAGAAACGTGGCGAATTGCGCAACCAAGTTTATTTGACTCAAGACCGTGTGGAATTAACCTTTGAAATGCCGTTAGCGGAGATTGTATTTGATTTCTACGATCGGTTGAAATCTGTTTCTCGTGGGTATGCATCGTTTGATTACCACCCAATTGGTTACAAACAATCGGATTTAATTAAAATGGATTTATTGTTGAACGGCGAACAATTGGATGCCTTATCAGCCTTGGTTCACCGAAGCAATGCCTTTGATTTAGGGAAAAAAATCTGTTCTAAGTTGAAAGAATTAATTCCTCGTCAACAATTCGAGATTCCAATTCAAGCAGCAATTGGGGCAAAAATCATTGCCCGAGAAACGATCAAAGCGTTGCGAAAAGATGTTACCGCGAAATGTTATGGTGGTGATATTTCACGTAAACGTAAATTGTTAGAAAAACAAAAAGAAGGTAAAAAACGCATGCGCCAAGTAGGACGTGTGGAAGTACCTCAAGAAGCGTTTATGGCGGTATTGAAATTGAATGATTAAAAGATGAACTATAAAAAATAGTCCATCTTTTTAATACTTTTTTTCTTATTGTTTGATCATTTTTTTGGTAGCAAATTCTTTACCATCAATGATTAATGAGTACGTATAAATTCCGTTGATCAATTCGTTTCCATCAATTTTTAATTTACTAGTACCACGTTCTTCAATCGTATATTCTTTTATTAACGTTCCGTTGATACTATAGAATTTGAGTTGTGCATTTTTAACCTCCGCAGGAATTGTAACCATAATATCTGTTGTTTCATTGAACGGATTTGGATTGTTTTGGTACAATACAATTGAGCTTAATGAAGATAATTTAACGTTGTCTACTTGTTTGTATTGTAGATTAGTTTGATTCTCTGGAAGATAAGATGCATTCGCTTCACACAAAGATGGCAATAGATTAGATAAACAATTTTCTAATTTTGATAATCGCTTATTTACCTCGTCTAATTTTTGAGACAATGAATCTATCACAGTTGCTTGAGCAGTAACAATTGTATTTAATTCTTTGATAGCCTGCGTGTTTATTGGGATTAACCCTATGTAATTAAGAGATTTGTAAGGTGTTTCAGGTGAAATAACATTGCCCACTGAATCTATTTTTGCTGGCATTACACTTTTATAAACAAGGTTTGGAAATTCTTGTTCAACTTCTTGCGCTATAAATCCAAATTGTTTTTCAGATGTAAAATTAAATTGTGGGTAATTAGCTACATCAAAAACATATTCAACTGGATTCAATTGTGCTAACGCATTTAAACTTCCATTTAATGGTTGTACACTATCTTTAAATTGTTGATCTGATATGAAAGTATAAGTAACAGATTCTACAATTCCATTAAAATAGCCTGCTCTGTTGATAGATGATCCATTTATTCCTTCTGCATAAATACCATAAGAAATAGCCCCTCCAATTGCTTGTGAATAAATGCCATAGTTATTTTGACTTGTTATATCTCCTGGATTTCCTCCTCTAGTTGATATTCCGTAATTAGTTAAACTATTATTTGCACCACATAAAGCTCCAATACTTAATGTATTGTTCGTATTATTAGCTGTTCTACTTCCAGAAAATTGCCCGCCAATACTTGAATTTATAGCATCAATTCCCCAACCTTCAATACCTACATTTATTGGTGATAAATTAGTGTTAGCAGATGTGTTAATACCAACAGCTCTTTTGGTTGGATTTCCAGAAGTTAATACAACTAATGATTGATTAATGAGTGTTCCAGTTGCTGCGTTTTCAATTTTATTTAAATCATACAAAGGAATACTTGCCATATTATTCGTATTGTTAATATAAAGTCCAGTTGGGTCGATTGAAGAAGCTCTTATATCCATTTTTGCAATAGGAGAAATAGAAGTAAAGTTATTACCTATTCCAATTCTTCCTGATCCTGTATACAATATATTGAAATTATTTAATGGTATTTGGCGATTGCTTAGTAAAATTGCAGGCGAACCTATTTGATTTACATTTTGACCTAAAACAACATTATTCCCACTCACTGAATTTCCATTATTAGCACTTAAATTTGATATCGGACCGAACGTACCATTCCCTAATAATGCAACATTAGGGTTGTTAGGGAAACTTAACCTTGATAATTCAACATCATTTGGATTTGTTGTGGAAATTTGTAAACCTAAAATAAGTGATTGCCCACCTTGTGCAGGAATATCTCTAAATCTGCCGTTTCCTTCTACATCTATTCTTTCTGAAGGGGCATTGTTTATTGAACCTGAAGGTCCAAAATTTCCAATACCTACATTATTTGTTTCGCGATTGACACGCATACAAACTTTATCATTATTTACTAAATTTGAGCTTGTATAGGAGTTCATAAAGACAAGATCACTTCCTCCAAAACCTACGATCGCTGAAGCTGGCGATTTCACATAGTTAACTGGTGAAATCCCTGTAAATAGATTGGTTGACAATAAGCTTGTTAAAACACCATCATCCATGTAGCGTGAAAAATTAGAAACAGGATTGGTTCCAAGATTGAACAGAGCATTTGGTGTTGTTATAGGCACATTGCCATTATACGGAATTGCAACCCGCGTTGTGTTTACTGCATTTAACAAAGTTGCCGGAACACCTGGTGATGCAGTTGTTGAAACCCTGATGCGTTCTCCTGCTTCTACATCACCAGCTGCATTGTCCCAATCTGTTTGCACGATAAATGGCGTGTTTTCTTGCCAACGCAAATAACTGTTTAAATGAGTAGCCCCTGCAATTGAAAGCACATCATTATCAATACCTAATCGCAAACCATCAAATTCAGTTTCACCTGTGCCTCGTGCAACTGAAGCATCTCGCAACGTAACTTGCATAAACCCAAACTTTTCATTTACTGAATTTGCTTGTCGGTCATAGCTGAGGTGAAAAATTGACTGTGGGCGAACATACAAATTAGCTGGGACACTTGTATTTTGAATACCAAAAGTATTACCTAGACCAAACAAACCATCACCTGTAAAACGGCCAATGTGCATCCCGTCAAAATCTGAAATTGTTCTTAAATCACTACTGGTTGTATTGGCGCTTCCTAACCAGTTACCGCCTGTAAAACGAAACACAAAATCATCTGGTCCGTTTGCGGAACTAGAATTATCAGACCAAGTCATTGTTGTTTCCGTAATATCGTTTCCTGTTCCCACCTGACGCAAGCCAAAATAGCTCAAATCTTGGTTATCTGTAAAGGTAACCCCCGTGCGCATCCATGGGCGATAACCTAATTCTTGCACAAACGTGCCTTTATCGCCATTCAAATGCAACATTGAATAAGCACCTTTTGTGTTAAAAAAAGTACCGTTTTGCACTTCCTGCCCAAGGAGTAAATACCCTGAGGTGTTGATGTTAGTCGCTGCTGCTCCATACGTAAAACCATCAATGGCGTATTGGTTGGTTCCGCTGGTGTAGTTGCCATTGAGCTTCATGCGGTTTGTGCCAACTGTTTTGAAAAGAAGCGGGTTGGTACTGCTATTAGCATCCCAACCTAGGTATCTTCCTGTAACATAGGCGTTCAATGCGGAGGAAGATTGTGAAAAGCTATTCAAGCTAATACACATTAAAATAAAGAATATTGTTTTCATTTTGATAAAATTTTCACCTTACCAATGTTAAAAAGCCGCGTTTTGTTATTTCGCTTTTAAGTTCAACTTTGTAAAAATATACACCGTCTGAGCATTTTTCACCCTGACTATTCCCATCCCATAAAAAATGGTTTTCTGAAGTATAAACAACTTCTCCCCAACGATTGAGGACAGTCAACTTAGAAATGTTGTCATAATTCAAAGAAAAAGAATCGTTAATACCATCACCATTGGGTGTAAACACATTTGTCTGGTTGTCTTCTTGTTCGATGAGAGCTACATCGTCTACTAAAAAATAAATACCAAATTTTTGCTTATCAGCACCATAAATAGGATTATTATCATAATTGATAATATTGAATTGACCAATTCCTGAGAAAAAACCAATAGTGAGGAAATTTTCTGTACCGTTTGCGAGAAACGAATACTCTACTTTGTACCATTTGTTGGTATCACAAAAATAAAGGCTCTGATCTGTTTCGTAATCTGGTGCAATGGGCAGAATTGAATCAATGGAATAATTTAACTGATTTTGACTGAACAAAACTCCCAATCTATTCGGACACACTGTCTTTGCGTTATGCGCATAAAATGTCAATTGGTATTTCTTTCCAGCAAGAAGGACTTGATTTAATTGTACTTGGATATATTCTGAGTAATAACTCATAGAGGAGTCTTCCTGTATTTGACCACCAAAGATAAAACCCGCATACGCATTACCTTCTTTTGCGGCTTGGTTGCCGTATCTATTTTCAGGAACACTTGCAAAATATAAATTTAAAAAAGAATCAAACTCGGTGCTGCATGCATTAAAATAATCTGAAGTGCCTTGTGTGGGCATTGTCCAGTATTTACAGGCATCGATTAAATAACCTTGAGCAGTACTTGGGCAATGGTAATATTCTTCAAACCCACCATTAGGTACCAAGTTTTGTTGCGCGTTCAAAGACGAGAACACACAGAAGAAAAACACACAAACACTATAAAAAACGGGTTTTAACATCCATAAGATTTGTTAATAATTTGTTCTTTCAATGCATTCAACGAAGCCAAATGCAGGTGGCTTGCTTTTTATGTTATGCTGCACAACAAAAACGCAGTAGAGTGGTTGGTTTCTTTTGTCACAATAATTAATATTAGTTATACCGAATGTACACTTTTTTTCATTACAAATAAAAGAAAGCGGTTAA
>JAHEIL010000051.1 GCA_024639405.1 Crocinitomicaceae bacterium
AAAATGATACTTCCTAAAACAGCCATTTGACGTGCAAATGATTTTGAATTTGCGTTTGGCTTGTTGTAAGCATATCCAATCGGACGCGCTTTTTTGTTTTGGATTGTCAATAAAATTCCATCAATAGCGTGGAATAAAATTGATAAGTACGTTAAATACGACATCACCTTGATTAAAGGATTATGTGTCATAAAATACGCATACTCGTTGAAGGCACGTTTTCCTTCTTCGCCCGCTTTTAGGATTAATTGGAGGTTTCCTAATAGGTGACCTACCAAGAAAAGGCATAAAAACAGACCCGTCAATGCCATCCAATATTTTTTGGCGATTGATGATGATAAAATAGCAGACTTACTCATACTTACTTAATTTCTAGTTGAAAAATTTAGTGCAAATTTAATAGATAGAACAATTGAAAAATGGTTTAGTTCTTATTTAGACTCATTTTAGATTAGAGATCGAAAATTTAAAGAGAAATCAGTGCAAATTATGCTTTCATTTTAGTTAAAACTGTACCATTTTCTGATACATCCAATTGATAATTTGCGCCTAAAACAAGTGCTCTATTATCATTAATGTGCCCAGCAGGAAAATCAAAAGCAATTGGAATTTTTCGGAATTCAAATGGTCGCAAGATGATTTCTTCAATTGAACTTCCAAAAGGAATGGTAGTATCTTCTAAATCCGTCATTCCGCCTACAATTAAGCCTTTTATCTTGCTTAAAGCACCAGCTTTTTCAAGGGCAAAAATCATGCGATCGATGTGGTATAAATGTTCGGCTAAGTCTTCAATGAAGAGAATTGAATCCGTAAAATCTAAGGCATCGTTTGTTCCTAATAAACTGTAAACAATGCTTAAATTGCCTCCTATTAATTTACCTGTAGCGCTTCCAAATTTATTATTTGTGTGAGGAGTTGCTGTTATTTCAGTTAGTGTTCCTGTTAAAGCATCTACCATCGTTGTCAATGCTTCTTGCGAGTTGTCTTTAAAGTTTAGCACAACAGAACCATGAATACTTGGCAGGTTGAATTTTTGCATGCGGTGATGAAATACTGTAATATCGCTAAATCCAATAATCCATTTTGGTTGTCTTAGCATTCCTGCCCAGTTTAATTGATCAACAATTCGCACGCAACCGTATCCACCTCTTGCACATAAAATTGCTTTTACCTCAGGATCATCTATTCCAGCTTGAAAATCTGAAGTACGTTTTTCATCTGTTCCAGAAAAATAGTTGAATTGTCCCAAACAATGTGCACTTATTTTAACCTTAAACCCCTTTTTTTCAAGTAGATCTTTTGCGAAAAAAACATGTTCATGTTCGATTGCTTTCGCAGGAGCTGTGATGTAAATTAAATCACCTGGTTGAAGATAAGGAATTGTTGTCATGAAGCAAATGTAAAAAATATTCAGTGTTTGCTTCGAACCTTTCAAAAATTATATTTCGTAGTTTTATAAAAAAAACGAATGATTACTCCCTATAACGATGCTTATTTCATGAAGCAAGCATTGCAAGAAGCGCAGAAAGCTGCTGCACTAGATGAGGTTCCTGTTGGTGCTGTTATTGTGGCAAACAACCAAATTATTGCCCGTTCACATAATTTCACTGAGCATTTACAAGATGTAACAGCCCATGCGGAAATTCAGGCAATTACTGCTGCATCTGAATATTTGGGGGCCAAATATTTAACAGGTTGTACCTTGTATGTGACAATAGAACCATGTGTGATGTGTGCGGGCGCATTGTATTGGTCACAAATAGACAAAATTGTCTTTGGAGCGCGCGATGAGAAAAGAGGTGCGGGTCGCTTTCAAAATGAATTGTATCATCCGAAAACGTTAGTAGTAAATGGTGTCATGGAAGCAGAATGTGCTGAATTGATGCAGCAATTTTTTCAATCCAAAAGACGTTAATACTCAGTTGAATTATCATTTTCTTCCAATTTTTAGCTCAACATTTATTGCATTTGTTTTGGGATGAAAAGTATTGTCATCTATTAATTTGAACAATGTGTTTGCAGCTTCATAACCAAGTTTTTTTCCATCGTGGGAAACGTAAGAAACTTCTGGAAATAAAAGTGGTATTGTTGACCCATCACTAAATCCGATAACTGAAATTTCATTTAATTTATGTTTTTCTCTTACTGCAGCGATGATTCCAATTAATAATTCATCACTTATTCCGAAAACGGCATCTATATTATTCGAATCAATGAGCGAAATTGTTTTTTCATATGCTTCAATTGAACTTGAAGCATATTCTATTGAATAGGGTAAATTATTTTGACTAAGAATGGACGAAAAGCCAATTTTTCTATTTTTTGTAATTGCTAAATTTTCGTGACCAAAAAAGCCGATTATGTTTTTTCTATTTTCATTGATTAATTGTTGTGCACACTTTTCAGCCATTAATCTGTCATTGATTACAACTTGATGGTAATTTGACGTATTTGCAGCTTTATCAAATATTACTACTGGGATATTGTATGCATCAGCTGTTTTAAGGTGTTCAACATTTGAAGTTTCAACACTAAGCGACATTAAAATACCGTCAACTCGGTAGTCACAACATTTTTGAATCGCTTCATTTTCTTTTAGAATGTCATCATTTGTTGGAAGAATAATTACTTGAAAGTTCCTTTCGTTTACTACAGAAGTAATACCAAAAATAACATCCGGAACGAAACTATTACAAAATTTAGGGATGATTACACCAATTAATTGACTTTTCTGTTTTCTAAAGTTGGAAGCAAAGCTGTTTGGTTTAAAGTTTAATGCATCGGCAATACCTTTAATTTTAATTTTCAAGTCTGAACTTATGTCTGGATGGTCTTTTAGGGCGCGTGACACCGTTGAAGGACTAACATTTGCCAATTGTGCAATATCTTTAATTGTAATAACTTTCATAAGTGTCAAGGTTGAACTAGTAAAGCAAATATCATTATTATTTCTGTTAAAGTCAAAAAAGATGTTAACCGCAAACGTTTGCGAAATCGTTTGCGAAAGTCAAATTGCCATTTATGCATATTAATATGTAAAAACCAACGCTGCTTTTACATAAATTAGCCCAACTAAAACTATGAATTATGAAAAGACAAAAAAACAAAAAATTTATTGCGTTATTGGCTTTCAGTCAGTTAGCAATTGTTTCACAAGCTTTTTCACAAAATTTAACTCCTACTCAAAAGGAAGATTCTACAGCGAAAAAAATTGATGAAATTATTATTACAGGAGTAAGTAATCCAAAAGCATCTGTTTCATCATCTATTTCCGTTTCAACTTTACGATTGGAACAAATAGAAGCAACAGCACCAAGAACGACCGCTGAAATTTTCAAGCAAATACCTGGAATTCGAACAGAATCTTCTGCAGGTGAAGGAAACACAAATATTTCAGTACGTGGTGTACCTTTAGCCACAGGAGGTTCGAAGTATTTATTATTACAAGAAGATGGATTGCCAGTTTTACAATTTGGTGATATTGCATTTGCTACACAGGATCAATTTATTCGTGCAGATGCTACATTAAGTAGAATTGAAGCAGTAAAAGGTGGGTCAGCTTCTATATTGGCTTCCAATTCTCCAGCTGGTATAATTAATTTTATCAGCAAAGACGGTCGCAAAGAAGGAGGCTCTATTACTAGTTCTGTAGGTTTAGATTATCGTAATTTACGAACTGACGTTGAATATGGTACAAAAATTGGAAATGGTTTATACATGCATGTTGGAGGTTTTTACCGTCAAGGTGAAGGGCCAAGAAACATCGGTTATTTAGGAAATGATGGAGGTCAAATCAAGTTAAATGTAACAAAAGACTTTTCGAGTGGTTATATTAAATTTTATGTAAAATCTTTGCGTGACCATACAGCTGGATATATGCCAATGCCGATGTCAGTTACAGGAACAAATGACTCTCCTACATGGGGATCAGTAAATGGTTATGACGCAAGTTATGGAGCGTTACAAACGCCATTAATTTCTTCATTAACAGCTTTAAACCAAGCAAATCAGCCAGAATTGGTAAATGTACGCGAAGGTGTAACATCTAATCTTAATTCAATTGGTTCAGAATTCAAAGTGAATTTGGCTAACAATTGGTCAATTTTAGGGAAAAGTAGATTTTCTACAATAAATGGTCGTTTCTTAGCACCATTCCCAGCAAATGTTGGAACATCTTCAGCAATTGCCTCAGGATTAGTTGGCGCAGGAAATACAGCTTTATTAACTTATGCTGATGGTACTGCTTTTAATACAGGTCAATCTGGAAATGACCTATTAATGGTTATGCATTTATTCAACACAAAATTGAATAACTTCAATAATATGACAAATGATTTTAGTTTGAATAAAAACTTCAAACGTGTTAAAGTAAATGTAGGGGTTTATCAATCAACACAAAACATCAACATGTCATGGTTGTGGAATTCATATTTAATGGATGTTAACAATGATGGTAAATCACATAATCAATTAGTGAACATTGCAAGTGTTAATTCAACAAATGACACAACAAATTTATCTGAAAACGGATTACTTGCATATGGTGTACCTGCATGGGGTAATTGTTGTCAACGTAATTACGATGTTAACTATTCAATATTAGCGCCTAATACAAATATTGATATTGAAGTAAATGACAACATTACATTCTCTTTAGGAGCTCGTTATGACATGGGAAGAGCTAAAGGTACATACAGTGGAGCTGTTGTTACACCAGTTGATGTAGACAATAATGGAACAATCTCACCAATTGAAAGTAATGTTGCAACAATTAACAATAATCATCCATCACTCGTAAATTATTCTTGGAATTATTTATCATATTCAGTTGGAGCAAATTACCGTTTGAAAGAAAATTCTGCACTTTTTGCTCGTTACTCAAAAGGTGGACGCGCAGGAGCAGATCGTGTTTTATTTAGTAATTATTTAAACAACAAAGGTGGTTTAACGAGTGATAATAACGTAGTTGATTTTACATCACAAGCAGAATTAGGTTATAAATACCGTTCAACAAAGTTAACTTTGAATGCGACAGCATTTTTTGCACAAACAGATGAAAAAAACTATGAAGCAACAAATCAAGTTTTCTTAGATAGAACTTACCAAGCGTTTGGTTTGGAATTAGAAGGTCGTTACACGATCAATAAATTTGCTTTATTTGGAGGATTAACATTGACGAAAGCAACAATTTCAAAAGATGTTATTACTCCTGCTAATGTTGGTAAAACACCTCGCCGTCAAGCAGGTTTAATTTACACAATCACACCTAGTTACAACTTCAATAAAAAATTATCTGTTGGTGTAAGTATTATTGGAACGACTCAATCATACGCTCAAGATAACAATGATTTAGTAATGAATGGATATGTTTATTTAAACCCATACATTAGCTATTCTCCAGCAGAAAACTTCTTTATTTCAATTCAAGCTAATAATGTCTTGAATGCAATTGGAGTGACTGAATCTGAAGAAGGATCGATTACGAACAATGCAACTAATGTTGTACGTGCAAGATCAATTGCTGGACGTTCAACTTCTATTACTTTGAAATACAAATTCTAATATCTTTGTAATATGTATTATTTAGTGAGGTGCTTATGCGCCTCACTTTTTTTTGAATTAATCATGAGTATCTCGTCAAAAATAGCATCAATACTTGATCAAGTATCTGTTCCAAATGGTTTCTTGGCGACAGCACATTCAAGCGATAATTACCGTCGTGTATGGGCGAGAGATAGTGCTATTTTGTCGATTGCCTTAATCGTTTCTGATCAATCAAATTATTTTGAACAGATCAAAAAATCAATTACAAGTCTTCAAAAATACCAATCTGAAACAGGTGCAATACCATCAAATATACCTGAAAATGAATCAATAAGTCAGAAACCAAGTTTCGGGTCATTGGTGGGTCGAGTTGATGCAACTACTTGGTGGTTGATAATGGCGATGAACTTCATTAAAAAAACCTCCGACACAGCATTAAAAAATGAAATGGAGCAAGCTGTTTTTAATGCACTAAAAGTTTTAGAATGTTGGGAATTTAATAATAGAAACTTAATCTACACTCCGATGGGAGGAAATTGGGCTGATGAATATGTAATCTCAGGATATACACTGTATGATAATTTATTAAGGTATTGGTCATTAAAGCTAGTAGCAGAAGTTTATGAAGACGAAAAAACAGCAGAAAAATCTGAATTAGTTAAGGCAACTATTTTAGCTAATTTTAATCCAGAATCATCTGCAAATAATCTTACTATTCATCCTCGTATACATCACGATTTTCGATCGAATAGTTCCGCTTTTTGGCCAATGTCATTTGATCCCTCTGGCTATCAATGCACGTGGGATACAGCAGCAAATGCCTTATTATTATTACTTGGATTTCCAGCTGAAAAAACGATTGAAGCGTATGAAACTATTGCAAAAAATTATGGACATCATCTAGTTCCCGCTTTTTATCCTGTAATCAACGAATCTGATAAAAATTGGCCGCTTTTAAAAGAAAATTATAACTATTCGTTTAAAAATTACCCAAACCACTTTCATAATGGAGGAAGTTGGCCGGTTATGTTTGGGTTATTGGGTATGGGTTTTGCTTTTATTAATGAGCAAAGTTTGACAACTTTAATTTATAATGAATATCTAATTAAGATCACTGAAAATGAAGAAATTAATTTTTCTGAATACATCAATCCTATTACAAATCAATTTGGAGGAATGAACGATTTATGTTTTTCTATAGCTGGTTATTTATTTTTGGAAACAGCTGTAAAAAATCCTCTTGCAATAAAACAAATACTTTAAAATGATTGGCGATCAATTAAATATAGCTTCAGAATATTATGCAACGTCATTGGCATTGTATCAGCAATTTATAAAAAAATTTCCTGCACCAACTAAATTAGTTGTAGCGATTGCTGGCGAATCAGGTAGTGGTAAATCTGTAACAGCCAAATGTTTTGAGCGTGTGCTTTCAAATCATGATATTTTAACGAAAACAGTTCACATGGATGATTATTTTCATTTACCACCTCATACAAATCACATGAATCGCATTGCTTCATTTGACAATGTTGGTTTTAAGGAAGTTGCTATTGAAAAACTGTCAGATCTAGTGTGCCAATTTAAGTCAAACATTCAATCTATTGAGAAGCCATTAGTTAACTACATTGAAAATTATATTACAACAGAAATCATGCATTTTAAAGATGTAGAGGTACTTATTGTAGAAGGAACTTATTCCTTTTTAACTGAAAATGTAGATTTGAAAATATTTATGGAAAGGGATTTTAATCAAACAAGATCATCTAGAATAGCTCGTAATCGAGGCGATGAAGCAAATGATCCTTTTGTTGAGAAGGTACTTGAGAAAGAACACCAATTAATTGCCCCTTTTATTCATCAAGCGGATTTACTTATTTGCTCAGATTTTTCTGTTAAACAACTTGTCTTATGAATTTACCTAAGTTAACTTTTTGGCAATTATGGAACATGAATTTCGGTTTTTTAGGAATTCAATATAGTTTTGGATTACAACAAACAGCAATTAGCCCAATTTATGTTATGTTGGGTGCGGATCCTGATTCTTTGCCTTTATTGAACTTAGCAGGGCCTATGACAGGTTTATTAATACAGCCTATTATTGGCGCATTGAGTGATCGTACATGGAGCAAACGCTTTGGCAGAAGAAAGCCTTATTTTTTAGTTGGAGCCATCTTATGTAGTTTGGCGCTCTTCCTTTTTCCATTTAGTTCTTCTTTATGGATGGCAGCAGGTTTACTTTGGATATTAGATGCTGGCAATAATACTGCAATGGAGCCATATAGAGCCTTTGTGGCAGATGTATTACCCGTTAAAGAACAGAGAAGAGGCTTTATGATTCAAAGTTTCTTTACGGGGCTTGGAATCACGCTTGCTAATGTTTGTATTTATTTATTGCAACAGAATAGTTGGCTTTCAAAAAAAGCCTTTAACGGTTTGCCTTATTGGGTTTTTACCGCTTTTTTTGTTGGAGCTTTTGCTTCTATTTCTTCCATTGTTTGGTCGATGATAAAAACCAAAGAAATCCCACCTTCTGATGAGGAATTGGAAGAACTAAAATCAGAAAAAACTACTTTTTTAACCCCTTTCCTTTCAATTTACAATGCATTAAGCACCATGCCTAAAACGTTGTGGAAACTAGCTGTTATTTACTTTTTTCAATGGTATGGATTATTCTGTTATTGGCAGTATTCTTCATTATCTGTCGCCAAAAACGTATTTCATACAGTAGATTTACAATCTAAAGAATATGGATTAGCAGTCGGTTTTACTGGACTTCTGAATGGAATTTATAACATTATAACTTTTGTATTCGCTATATTTTTGATGCGTATATTAGCAAAAAACTCACCTAAAAATGTACATGCTATTTGTCTTATTTTAGCTGCATTTGGTTTGTTTTCTTTTTCTTTTATTGAAAACAAAGCGCTTTTAATTGTTTGTGTTGTAGGGTTAGGAATTGCTTGGGCCAGTATAATGGGTGTGCCATATTTAATGGTTGTGAAAGATATTCCACCAAAACAATATGGTGTTTATATGGGAATTATAAATATGATGATTGTTATTCCAATGATTATTCAGACGTTATCATTTGGCCCGATTTATAAATTAATTTTAAATAATAATCCAAATAACGCAATAATATTCTCAAGTGTATTTTTGTTTATAGCAGCAATTGGATCGTTTGTTCTTTTTAAATCAAAACAAGAACATTCTTAACTAATTTTTATCCTTTAATTTCTTCTCTACCGTCTGAATGCTTGGCGAAGCGCCCACGTTCACGAGCGTGTACTTGATCATTTTTCGGCCAAGGCCAACCACCAAATTGAGTTTTCTGATAATCTTCAAATGCTTGGTAAATTTCAGCTTTTGTATTCATAACAAATGGACCGTGTTGCACAACTGGTTCTTGGATTGGTCTACCTTGAAGCACTAATATTTTACCTAGATCTCCGCCATTTTTAATGCGAATATCTTGAGTCGCATCCACATCTGCAGCGTGGTAATGAGGAATCATTTGATCATTTAGAAAGATTTCATTTCCTTCGTAAAAATAGATTGTTCTGTTGATTCCAGCTTGTGTAGCAGGTAGAATCCAAGTTGCGTTTGGTTCTAATTGAATGTTGTAAATTGCCACTTCATTATTGGCATCCGCGGCCCATGAATTTGGAGGAGGAGTAGAGGCGTGGTATTTTCCAAGTTTTCCAACTAAAACTTCAATTTCTGTTTTATTTCCAGCAACATCATTTTCGGAAAAACGAGGAACTTGGTCGTTCCAAATCATTTTAAAATGAGGTTCTACCATTTTACTTTTCGCTGGAAGGTTGAGCCAAATTTGGAATAATTCTAGTGGATTGTTTTTATCTGTATGAATCAGTGGGAACATTTCAGAATGTTGCACGCCTTTTCCAGCTGTCATCCATTGCACATCACCATTCCCATAGCGTCCAGCGGCACCAGTAGAATCAGCATGATCTACGAGTCCTTCTCTTACAACCGTAATTGTTTCAAAGCCTCTGTGTGGATGACCCGGAAATCCGGGCACTTCCATGCCGTGGTACATTCTAAAACCATCTTTCACAATAAAATCTTGTCCTAAATAACGACCTTCTAAGTTTGAAATTGGCCCCATTTTTTCATTTCCTGCAGGGAATTTATCTTCATGGTGCACGCAAAACAAGAACGGGTCATTCGTTTCCCATTGAAATCCTAGTGCTATAATTTTCAAGATACTTTTTTTTGGTTCCATATTTTTTTTCGTTGAATAGTCTTCATTACCAAGTAGTGGCAATGAAAGGAGTGATGAAATTCCAAGTGTAAACTTTTGAAGAAAATTTCTTCTGGGCACATTATTTTTCATGGACTAAAAAATACTAATTTGTGTGTAAAAATAATGGAAGATTCGCAAAGATTCCTTGACATAGGTCAATAAAAAAAGGCTGCCTATATCAGACAGCCTTTTGTAAGAACTTTTATTTTTATTTCAACATCAAAATGATGTAGTAGAACAATGCTGCTAAACCAGCACTTACAGGAATGGTAAGAATCCATGCCCACAATAAGTTGATGGTTACGCCCCATCGTACAGCGCTTAAACGTTTTGTTGCTCCAACACCGATAATTGAACCAGTTATGGTATGTGTTGTAGAAACAGGAATACCCATTTGAGAAACAGTGAACAAAGTTAAAGCACCTGCTGTTTCAGCACAAACACCTTCTAATGGTGTTACTTTCGTGATTTTAGTACCCATCGTTTTAACGATTTTCCAACCGCCCATTAAAGTTCCGATACCAATCATGAAATAACAGCCAAAAGAAATCCAGAAAGGCATTGTATCTGAGTGAACTTTCGCTTTGATTTTATGATCTTTCAATAATTCACCTTCTTCGCTTACGAAGTCTTTAAAGATACCTGCGTGTGAATATTTTGGGTTGATTTTTTTATCGTCAAAGATTAATTCATTAGAAGCTTGATCGTAGATTTTTTTACCGTTTGTGTAGACAAATAATTTCTCTTCGTTTTCATATTCTGGTTTGAATTTTTCTTTCTTCCCTTCTTCGTTTTTATATTCAATTTGAATTAATTCAGTAACTTGAAGATCTTTGTGAACTGAAATGTCATTTTGACGGGCATAGTTTCCGTATACCATCAATGCAGCGCAAATAATACCCATTACTTTTTGAGAATCTGCACCACCATGTCCTAATGAAAAGGCTGCTGAAGAAAGCAATTGTAAGCGTTTGTGCATGTTTGATTCTTTCATTGCAGACGGTTTTTTGCCGTAAACTATTTCGAACCAAATGTAAACTAAGATGAAAACAGCAACCATTCCAACAACGATGTATAACATAATTGGTTTCATATCCATAAATTCAATCATGTAGTTCATGAAGTAGAATGTAATACCTGAAAGAATTAAAATGACTGTCATTTTCTTTAAGAATGAGCGACTTATGGTGACCAGCGCAATAATAAATGCAATGATTCCACCAATAAATGGCGCTAAGAAAATAAACAATACTACTTTTAAAATTTCACCTGTTTCAATCACATCAAATCCTGCATGTGCTACAGCAGCTCCAGCAAAACCACCAATTAGTGTATGTGAAGATGAAGAAGGAATTCCTAACCACCACGTTAATAAATTCCAGAACGTTGCAGCCAATAAACCAGCTAAAATAACCCATAAGTTAATTGCGCTACTATCAACTGTTTTAGCGACTGTATTTCCAACACTCATGTCAAACACCCAAAAAGCCAGAATGTTAAAGGCTGCCGCCCAAACTACTGCTTGGAAAGGTGTTAAAACTTTTGTTGAAACCACTGTTGCAATAGAATTTGCTGCATCGTGAAAACCATTGACTAAGTCGAACAACAACGCAATGACAATAACAACTATTAATAAAGTAAACATATCTTTATTCGATTAAGTAAATAACTTATGCGTATTTTACTACGATTGATTCAATAACATTTCCTGCGTCTTCGCATTTATCTGTTACAGTTTCTAACACCATGTATAATTCACGTTTTTTAATCAACTCTTTCGCGTCTACATCTGATTCAAATAATTTTTCGATGCTTAAATCGAATAAATCATCCGCATTGTTTTCTGCGCTGTTGATTTTGATGATGCATTCTACAATTTTTTGTGTGTTTTTCAAATTTCTTAATTCAACAACTGCACTATTTACAGCTAAGACTGCTTGATGAATCGCGTCTGCTGATTTCTGAATACCAGAATCTGTTGTTGGATCAATTTTATAGAAATTGATTTTTTTACCACATGCATAAATATAATCTGCGATGTCATCTAAGGCAGAAGCTAAGCTATGGATGTCTTCACGGTCAAAAGGAGTAATAAAATTACGACCTAATTCTAGGAAAATGTTGTGCGTCAATAAATCATTTTGATGCTCTAAATCTTCCATTTCTTTAATTAAAGCGGCTCTTTTATTGAAGTCTGCTTCGTTCACAAGTTGCACTAATTTATTTGCTAAAGTTTCAAGGTTAGCGCTTGCGTTTTCAAAAAGTGTGTAAAACACTCTGTCTTTTGGTAAAAAGAATTTTAAAATACCTGATGCCATAATAGTCTTGTTTTAAATCAATTATTTTTTTGGCAAATGTATTTTATATTTCAAGACGAAAACTCTTTGAAGTAATTTGTTAACGTAAAGATAACCTAGCAGAATGTTAAGAAACCATTAACAGATTTAATTTAATGAAAATCAATGGTTTATAAAAACCATTACAATCGAATGTTAATTCATTATTAACTAAAAAACCAACTTATTTTCAAAAAAACTAGTTTAAAACAATGTAAATCAAATAGATATGTGAAAATTTATTCAGTTTATGAATGTTACGAAAACGTTACGAAAATTATTAAAACCTTAAGTTATGAATAAGCCAGTATTAAGCCAGTATTAATCCCTTAGTTTTGCCTCATCAAAAATTAAAAATGACAAAATGAGAACGATTACTTTTTTATTAATGTTTGTAAGTATAAGTTTATCTTACAGCCAAGTAAAGTTAGACACTACTTTAAAAAGTGAGATTAAAAAAGATTCAAAATGGTATGATAAAATTGCCATTAGAGGTTATTTGCAAGCACGATACAATCGTTTGTTGGAAACCAATCCAGATTTAAAATGTGAGCAATGTGATAAATCAATGGGAGAAAATGGTGGTTTATTTATCCGCCGTATGCGTATAATATTTTCAGGCCAAATTTCAAAAAGAGTTTATTTCTACATTCAACCAGATTTTGCTTCTTCAGCTGGTACAACTGGAAATATTGCTCAATTGAGAGACGCATATATGGATTTAGGTTTAGATCCTAATAATGAATTTCGAATTCGATTAGGACAAAGTAAAGTTCCTTATGGTTTTGAAAACATGCAATCGAGTCAAAACAGACTTCCTTTAGATCGTAATGATGCTTTAAATAGTTCTGTTTCTAATGAGCGAGACATGGGAGCTTTCTTTTATTGGGCGCCAAAAGCAACAAGAACATTGTATGCAGATTTAGTAAAAGAGGGATTAAAAGGTTCTGGAGATTATGGTGTTTTTGCATTTGGTGTTTATAATGGTCAAACAGCAAACCAAACAGAGAAAAATGATAATTTACATATTGTTTCAAGATTGTCTTATCCAATAAAGATAAAAAATCAAATTATTGAACCAGGAATCCAAGCTTATACAGGAAAATACGTTTTGCTTTCAACAAGTAAAGATGTTAAAAAGGTTGCTAATTTAGAGTATTTAGACCAACGAGTGGCAGCAAGCTTTATTCTTTATCCTAAGCCTTTCGGTATTCAAGCTGAATACAATGTAGGTAGAGGCCCAGAATTTAATAAATTGACTGATTCAATTGAGGTAAGAAATTTACAAGGTGGTTACATTACATTATCATACTTATTTAAAGCAAAAGATCAAGTTTTTATTCCTTTTGCACGCTTGCAATATTATAAAGGTGGTAAAAAACATGAGTTAGACGCAAGAAGTTATGAGGTTAATGAATTGGAATTAGGTATAGAGTGGCAACCTTCAAAATATTTTGAATTAGTTGCAATGTATACTATGTCACAAAGAAGATTTGAAGATTATACTGTAAAAGATAATTTTCAAAAAGGAAATTTACTTCGATTACAAGCGCAAATTAATTTTTAATTGATAGCAATTTATTATTGAAAGGGCAGATTAATCTGCCCTTTTTTTATTTCTTTTTTATTAATATGCAGAAATGATTTACTAATTCAATTGAATTTTTAGTTCATAGGAATTATCAATATTAATTAAGTGTACTTTCAAACTACCTAAAAAAATTATCATGTTATTCCAAGCTATTTTAATCTTAACGATTAATATATTTTATGGAAAAAAAAGTACACAATTCAAAAAAAATTAAACAGCTTTTCACAATTCTCTTAGTGTTGTTTTCATTTCAAAATGGGTTAAAAAGTCAAACTTCTATTGTAGTTAACAGTTTAGCAGATGACGGTAGTGCAGGTACCTTACGTTGGGCAATTGGTCAAGCAAATGCTACAGCTGGTGGAATTTACGATGAAATTACCTTCAGTGTAACGGGAACAATTGTTTTAACATCTCAATTGCCAACAATTACGCAAAGTTTAACGATTACTGGTCCTGGGCAAAATAATTTATCCATTGATGGAAATAATTTATACCGAACAGTTTATAATTTGTCTGCAATAACAGTTAACTTTTCAAATATTACATTAAAAAAAGGGAATGGGATTTCAGGTGGAATTATTTACAACGAAAATGGAACGTTTACATATTCGAACGTGAAATTTTGTGAAATGACAGCTGGTTCTGCGATATTTCAAAAGCAAGCTGGGGTTATGACGTTTACCGACTGTTTGTTTACTGGTTTAAGCAAAGGAACAGAGTCTGACCATAGTGGTACACCTGCTGCTATGAGTACCAATGATTTAGATTATCCGAACCGTATGTATTTTAATACATGCTCATTTACAAGTAATTCATCTGGTATTTATAATTACCGATTTGCAAAAATCACAAATTGTACATTTACAAACAATACTGCTTACGCGGCTTTGATTCAGGGGGTTCACCGTTACCAAGTATACACTTCAAACTTTACTGGAAATGGAACAGCTGTTGTTACTGGCGCTTGGATTCCAACAAATTGGTCAATGGGTGCGGAAAATCAATTAATTGAAAACAATGTATTTGTAAATAACACTATAGCAATTAGTTTGGGGAATTCTTGGAACAATGGAACGACTGTTTACAATGGTGTATCTAGTAATTCAATTGCAACTGTAAGAACGAATTGTTTTGCAGGTAATGGAACAGATATTTCTGGTGTTGCTGGTTATACCTCTACAGGAAATACCATTGTAACGTTGGCTGCGATCACTGGATCTTCATCCGTTTGTTCAGGTTCAACAATTACTTTAGCTAATTCAACTTCAGGAGGAATTTGGTCAAGTTCTAATACTGCCATTGCCACCGTAAATTCATCGGGTGTTGTTACACCTATTGCAGCAGGAACAGTTGTTATATCTTATTCTATGACTGGAGCATGTGCAAATGCAGCTGTAACAAAAACTATTACTGTCAATGCGCCATCATTTAATACAACGTTAGCATCAGGAAACTTTGTTTGGTTAGGAACAACTTCAACTGATTGGTCTACAGTCAGTAATTGGGCTTCTTATAATGGAACAGCTTTAGTGCCAGCCACAGCAATCCCGACAACATCAGCAATTACCATAGTACCATTGAACGGAACATGTGTTTTGAATCAACCAACATTAGCGTCTGGAACAGTAAGTACATCATCTATCATTATTGAATCTGGAGCGACGTTAACATTGGGATCTGGAACATTAAATGTAGCAGGTGATTTTACGAATAAAGGAACATTCACTGCTGGAACCGGAACAGTTGAGTTCAATGGATCAGCTCTACAAACCTTAACAGGTTCAACTTCTTTTTACAATTTGACCATGAATAATTCAGCGGGTTTATCGTTGAATAGTCCAATTAAGGTTAGTAATAACTTAACACTAACTTCAGGTGTAATCAATGCTTCAAACCCAACTACTCATGTCAATGCGGACGGAACAAGTTTGGCAGGTTGGACAATCTCAGCTACAGGTCATGTAATAGTTGATCCTTCGCAAGGAAATACAGGTTCTAGTTTTAAAATTGGCGGTATAGGTTGGAACAATATGTCCATGATTAAAGATATTGGTGAAGATTTTAAAAACAAAATTATTCAATTTGATTACCGTCCAACAGGAAGTTCTGGTTTCGCGGGAGTTACTTTTGGAGCACCCATCAGTGGAAGTGGTGGTATTGGTTTAAATTTGGGTGTTGGAACACAAACAACCAATGGTTTAGGTGATACACAGAATTTCTTATATCAAAATGCGAGTAACAATACCTACACGTTTGTTGCAGGAACTTGGTATACCATTAAAATTGTAACAGATAATGGAACTGTAGGCGGAACAAAATGGTATGTAAACAATGTATTAGTTGGTAATAGTGGTGTTAACGCAATAGGAAGCGGCACGTATATTGGATTTGTTAATAATAACATGAGTACAGCTTCTACAGGTGTTAATTTTGATAATATTTCAATAACTTCAACTGCTGGAAGTGTTACATTAGGATCAAGTTCAGCATCACCAGGTTCATTAACATATACAGGCGGAACAATCAAAGGAAAGCTTAAGCGTTATTTCAGTGCGGCAGCAACTACAACAACAGGCGGATTGTTTCCAGTAGGAACAGCAACATACAATCGTTTTGCAAAAGTGAATTTTACAAGTTCACCAGGAACGAATCAGTTTTTAACAGTTGAATACAAAACAGGTGCTCCGTTAAACGCATCTAATACACCATTGTATGCAGGCTTACCAACAACCATAGCGGGACAACTTGTACAAGTGTATTCAGCCGATGGTTACTGGCAAATAGATCCAACTGATAACAACTATGCATCAACGATTTGTACAACACCATACAACTTGACGTTGAATGCAAATAATTTAACCAACTTCAATAACCCAAGTACGGTAAGAATCATCAAAGCTGCAGGATCAAATACCTTAGCGAATCACCACGTTTCTTGGCAAGGAGCAGGAACTCACACACCGAATGCAACAACCAATTCAACAGTTGCAGAGATTTCAAGCACGAATTGTACAGGCTTTAGTTGGTTTAATATTGGAACGTGGAACGATCAAGCCTTACCAGTAGAATTAACTTCTTTTACAAGTGAATGTAAGGAAACAGGAGTTGATATCAACTGGCAAACCGCTTCTGAACATAACAGTTCGCACTTTACAGTAGAAAAATCACGTGATGGCTTGAATTGGAAGCATTTGGCTTCACTTGAAGCGGCTGGAAATAGCTCAAATCTTATCAACTACAGTTATGTTGATGCTGAGAAAAGTGGAGTTGCTTATTACCGATTACAGCAAGTTGATCAGGATGGAACAGAAAAAACATATGGTCCTATCAGTTCAAACTGCAATAACAACGGAATCAGTTTGAAAACATTCCCAAATCCAAGTACTAACCACTTCACTCTAACAATAGAAAGTGAGCGAGCAATTGTTTCAGCACATATCACATTAAAAGATGTATTTGGTCGCGTTATAGCAACAAAACCAGTTTCAATAGTTGCAGGTGAAACTCAGGTTGAATTGTCAGGAGCAGATATTGAAAACGGAATATATTCTGTTACATTGGAAGAAAATGGAACAGCGATTAAAACGGTAAAACAAGTGATACTCTAAATTTTACAACAAAATAAATTAAAAAAAGGGCAAATAAATTTGCCCTTTTTTTGGTATATAATATTTTTTTATTTTTTTTGTGAAAATTTTATCACATAGGAGAAACCATTTTTCGAAAATCATAAATTTTACAACATAATTTATGAAAAAAGAACTTCAAAAAACTGGTTTATTACAAAAATTAATTTTTGCAATCATATTTCTTTTTGCATTTAACATCTCGAATGCACAAACGTCTATCGTTGTAACTAGTTTAGCTGATAATACGAATGCTGGAACTTTGCGTTGGGCGATTGGTCAAGCAAATGCTACAGCTGGTGGAATTTACGATGCGATAACCTTTAATGTAACAGGTACAATCGTATTAACATCTCATTTACCAACGATAACGCAATCAGTAACCATAACTGGGCCAGGTCAGAACAACTTGACGATAGATGGTAATAATTTATACAGAGTAATTTACAATACCTCATCCATTGCTATTTCTATTTCTGATATGACGTTAACTAAAGGTTATACAGGAACAATTGACCAAGGTGGTGGTTTAATTTGGAATCAAAATGGAACATTGACTATAACGAATGTAAAGTTTACAACAATGACACTTAATGTAACACAATCTGCAGCTTTTTGTCAAAAACAGGCTGGTGTTACAACTTTTAATAATTGTATTTTCAACAATTTAAATGCAGGTATTAATGCGAATCATGGAAGCACACCAAATCCGACTAGCTCAAATGATGCGGATTATCAAAACCGTGTGTATGTGAATAACTGTACTTTTTCAAATAATGTATATGGTATACAAACAGAAAGATTTACAAAAATTGACAATTGTACTTTTTTAAATAATACTGTATGTGCGGCATCTCTTCAAGGATTGAATCGTCAAACGGTAATAAATTCAATTTTTTCAAATAATGTCAAAGGCATAAGAACAAGTTGTGGAATGCCGACTACTTGGACATTAACTTCATTAAATCAATTAATTGAGTATAATACGTTTGAAGCTAATTCAATAGCTGTTGAATTAGCAAATACTTGGACTGCTACAATGTCTACATCTCCAAATTACATAGCAACTGTTAGAAATAATTGTTTTGTTGGAAACACAACAACAATTAATGGAGTTGCGGGTTATACAGAATCTAATAATTTAACAACAATTATTTCGTCAATTACAGGTTCCTCAACGGTGTGTTTAAGTAACAAATTATTTTTATCAAATTCAACGATTGGTGGTACTTGGTCGAGTTCTAATACAGCGATTGCAACTGTAGATTCACTAGGTGTTGTTTCACCTATAAGTGCTGGTTCTGTAATAATTTATTACACGATTAATTCAGGGGCTTGTTCAGGAGCAGTAACTAAAAATGTTTCAGTAATTACTCCAACATTTAATACACCGTTTAATTCAGGAGATTACATATGGTTTGGATCATCATCTACAGATTGGGCAACTTTAAGTAATTGGCGTATATATGATGGAATTAATTTTAACTTGGCAACACAGTTTCCTGCGAATACTGATTCAATAACTATTCCACTGACAGGTTTTTGTGTAACCAACCAACCAACGTTAACTTCAGGAAATATAGCTTTGTCTAAAATAATTATTGAACCAGGAGCATATTTAACATTAGGTTCTGCTACTTTGAGTTTAACAGGTGATTTTATTAATAATGGTTATTTTATTCCTGGAACAGGAACGCTTGAATTTAATGGTTCGTCAATTCAAAATCTCTATGGTAAAACAAATTTTTATAATTTAACACTTAACAACTCATCAGGATTAGTTTTAAATAGTCCAGTAAAAGTAATAAATAATCTTACTTTAATTGCAGGAACAATAAACGCATCAAACCCATCAGTTTGGATGAGTCACGATGGAGCAAGTTTGAATGGTTGGACAGTTTCAGGAGCTGGAGGAGTTGGTGCAAAAATTGATCCTTCAATTGGAAATTTAGGCTCAAGTTATAAAATTGGAGGTACAGGTTTGAATAATATGTCAATGAAAATGGATTTAGGTGATAATTTTAAAAATAAAATTATTCAGTTTGATTACCGACCAACTGGAACTACAGGATTTGCTGGTGTCACTATTGGCGCACTTTCAACAGGGAGTAGTGGTTTAGGATTAAATCTTGGTGTTGGAACTCAAACTACATTAGGATTTAATAGTACACAAAACTTTTTATATCAAAATGCGAGCAATAATACATACACATTTGTTGCTGGCACATGGTACACTATCAAAATTGTTACAGACAACGGAACAGTTGGAGGCACAAAATGGTATGTTAATGATGTTTTAGTAGGGAATAGTGGTAGTTTTGCTATTGGTAATGGGACTTATATTGGATTTGTCAATAATAATATGAGTACAAGTTCTACAGCCGTAAATTTTGATAATATTTCAATAACTTCAACTTCTGGTCAACTGTCGTTAGGTGAAAGTTCAGCATCACCAGGTTCATTAACATATACAAGTGGAACAATTACAGGAAAGCTTAAGCGTTATTTCAGTGCGTCAGCAACTACAACAACAGGTGGTTTGTTTCCAGTAGGAACAGCAGCATACAATCGTTCAGCCAAAGTGAATTTTACAAGTTCACCAGGAACGAATCAGTTTTTAACAGTTGAATACAAAACAGGTGCTCCGTTAGATGCTTCAAACGCACCATTGTATGCAGGCTTACCAACAACCATAGCGGGACAACTTGTACAAGTGTATTCAGCCGATGGTTACTGGCAAATAGATCCAACTGATAACAACTATGCATCAACGATTTGTACAACACCATACAACTTGACGTTGAATGCAAATAATTTAACCAACTTCAATAATCCAAGTACGGTAAGAATTATCAAAGCGGCAGGATCAAATACCTTAGCGAATCACCACGTTTCTTGGCAAGGAGCAGGAACTCACACACCGAATACAACAACCAATGCAACAGTTGCAGAGATTTCAAGCACGAATTGTACCGGCTTTAGTTGGTTTAATATTGGAACATGGAACGACCAAGCCTTACCAGTAGAATTAACTTCTTTTTCAAGTGAATGTAAGGAATCAGGAGTTGATATCAACTGGCAAACCGCTTCTGAATATAACAGTGAGCTCTTTACTTTAGAAAAATCACGTGATGGTGAGAATTGGCAACAATTATCCACACAAACAGCAGCAGGAACAAGTACATCGTTACAAAATTACAGTTACACAGATAACGAAAAGAATGGTTTGAGTTATTACCGATTACAGCAAATTGACCAAGATGGCAATCAAAAAATGTATGGTCCAATCAGTGCTAACTGCGAATTTGGAGGCTTGAGCGTACTTACATATCCAAACCCAAGTTCAGATTACGTGAACGTGATGATAGAAAGCGACAAAGCCATTGATAAGGCTACAATCGTATTAAAAGACCAATTAGGGCACTTAGTTTATGAAGCAACACGTACAATTGAACGCGGCACGACACAATTGGTATTAAACGATGTGCAATTAGCACCAGGCGTTTATACTTTTGCACTAGCTGAGAACCAATTAGAGCTTCACGTAAGCAAGCACATAGTAAGGTAAAAACCTTAAAAAATTAAAAAACAAACAAATAAGGGCTGATAAAATGGCCCTTATTTGTTTGTTCACGTTTGTTTGTATCAATTTTCATTATTAAATTATCTATTTCTAACATTTTCATTAATTTTGTGCTTTAAAAATCATAAAAATGATTGCAACAACTTTTACACGACTGAAACCAATACTATTCATTGGTTTGTTTTTTTCAATTGGTTTTGTTAATGGACAGACCATAACGATTTCATCTACAGGTCAAACGGGTACTTCAGGCACTAACTGGAGTTCTTCTGGTATAAACCCAGTCACAATTACCGCAACAGGTGATGCAAATATTAATGCTTCAGTAGTTGTGGGATATTTGAATGCTGGTAAAAGTGTAATAATTAACAGCAATTCAAATATACAAATAGATAATAATATAGTGTCGACGAGTGCTAATAGCAGTAGCTTGACCTTTAAAGCGAATTTTCATATTGTTCAAGCAGCTGGTGTCACGATCAGCACGAACGGCGGCAGTGTGACTTATTGGACCGACTCCGACAATAATGGCTCTGGTAATATATTTTTCTCGGGAGCAGCTAGCGTATCCACTAATGGTGGCAACATCACCTTGGCAGGAGGTGCCGATTCTGGAGGAAGTCCTGCCGGTTATACGTCGCAAATCTATGCAACTGGCCATTTCACGGCCAGCTCAAACGGTGGAAACATCCTGCTCAAAAGCATTTCGGGCTCTGTCTATACTAGCTCATATTTCGGCAGTGGAGATTTCAACGCTGGCTCTGGAAGTATTACCTTTGATGCACAACAAATAGGTACACATGTAGGGCTCTTTTTTTCCGGTCCAGTCAATATCACATCAACAAAAAATTCAGGGACTGCAATTTCCCTGACAGGTACTGCCAATTCAAGTTATGGTGTCCTTTTTAATTCAGTTGCATCTACGGTGTCTACGATCAAAAGCACTGGCGGGGGCGCTATTATAATTAATGGCACCAGCGTAAACCCTTCTAGCGGTTCGATCCCGGGTATTTATCTCTTTGCAGATGTTTTATCGAGCTCTGGCGCCATCACGATTAATGGCGGTGCTGCTGGAATTGTTATGTCGTCCAGCGGAACGTCCGTGATCGGTCAGAAAACTGGTCAAGTGAATACTAGTAGCAGTAACATCAGCGTGGTTGCTGACCGGATTGATGCCTCTGACCCTAATACTTTGTTGTCAGTTGTATCCTCTGGTACTGGCAGTATAACGTCTAGTGGCGCCAGTTTTTCAAACACACTGGATTTAACTCGTATTACTTTTGGCAACACACTCAGTGGTTTGACCCTTGGCAAGCCGAGTAACACTAGCGACATCGGAATTGGGGCCAACACAAGTATTGCTGGTCCTGTCAACGTTTTTGCTAATGCTATATTTATCTCTGCAGATCTCAACACTACCAATACCACTACAGGTGATGTTACTTTTAATGCGGCAACCGTCACTGGCACCGGCAACATTACTCTAGCTAGTAGTCGTTCATTGAGCGTGACCCAGTCGGCCAACAGCACCTACAGCGGCATTATTTCTGGAACAGGCAGCAGCTTGACCAAGCTGGGTGCTGGAACCCTCACACTGACAGGGGCTAATAGCTACACTGGCGCCACCAACATCACTACAGGTATTTTGCAGGTTGGTGATGGCGGTACAACAGGTACCTTGGGCACTGGGAATATCTTCAACAACGTGTCTTTGAATTTTAACCGTTCTAATGACTTGACGGTTGGTAGCGATATTAGCGGCACTGGTACGATAACTAAGCTGGGTGCTTCCACCCTTACTTTGACAGGGTCCAACAGCTACAACGGCATCACCACTATCAGCGCGGGAACACTCCAAATAGGGGCTGGCGGTACTAACGGAAGTCTCGGTACAGCCTCAGTGGTCAACAACGGTACCCTTAGTTTCAACCGTTCTGACGATGTAACTATATCCAATACCATTTCGGGTACAGGACTATTGACCAAGTTAGGCACCAATACCCTAACACTTACAGCAAATAACACTTACAATGATGTCACTACAATTGATGCTGGTACTTTAATATTGCAACATAATGCTCCGAATCCAACAAGTAAAACATTTACGGGTACTGGTGCGTTGGTTATTGAGTCGAGTGGTACAGCTTTTACAAGTGCTTTTTCAACATTGGGTTGGAATTTTGGGACTACGCTTAGTGCATTAACAATTGGTAAAAGTACCAATACAAGTGATGTCACACTTGGGAGTACTACAACTATTAACGGTCCTATCAGTGTAGCAAATGCAGGCTTTATAAACATTACTGCGAATATTACCAGCTTAGCTACGAATGGCTTAGGCATTAGCCTCAATGCTAAAAGAATACAGCAAACCAATCAAGCGATTACCACTTCTGGTGCTAACATAGTTTACACGGTCACAGGTACAACTCACGATAGCAACAATAATTTTGGTATTGACTTCACAGCCTTTTCAAATTCACGTGGGTCGATATCAGCAGGGGGTGGCAACATCACTCTCAGTGCATCGTTTGCCGCTGCACCAGGTGTTGCGGGAGACCGAGCGATAAGGTTGCAGCACGCTGACATTACAACCACAGGTACAGGTACCATCAATATTCTGGGTGACGCAACTAATAATATCACCAATGCTTCAGTGCGTGGTATACAAATCACCAATGTGACCCTTGAAAGTGTCAACGGGGCTATAAACGTCACTGGAACGGCTGGTCTGAATGCAGCAAACCGTGGTGTTGAAGCCAACACAACTAGTTTTAGAGTCTTGTCGCAGTCGGGTGCAATCACTATTTCCGACTTGATGCCTACTGGTTCGACGGCCTACAACGGTATGTATTTAAGGCCAAATGTAGCCAATGCTATCATTTTTGGTGCTAGTGAAACCGCTGGCGCTACTAGCAGTAGTTCCGTTACTCTTCGATCTGACAAAATTACTTTTGATGCGCTCAATTCGGTCATAAAAACCACAGGAGACGTAGTCATTGAATCTATTGGAAACATTTTTCAAAGTGATTTGACATCGTTCAATTTTTTCTCCATCAGTCAACAAATGTCGCCCTCGAGTTTCAGGTTAGGGAAAACCACAAACACTTCAAATATTACCATAGGTTCTGCGACAACAATCGCTGGCCCTATCACAGTTTACGGTGGAACAATTGCTGTAAACGAAAACCTTTCCTCTAGCAATGGCAGCACAATCGCATTGTATGGCAATTCTCTCAGCGTTGGTGTAAACAAAACAATAACTTCAAGTGGCCAACTAATTATAGCACCACAGACAGCTGCGACAACCATTGGATTAGCAGGAGCACTAGGAACACTTTCTATACCATCATCTTATTTTAGTACCAATTTCACGGATGGTTTTTCGAACATCCAAATTGGAAGTACTGATCAAACAGGAGCAATTGCGACAAATACTTTTACGCTTCGTGACAACATGACTTTTTTAACAAGTGGCGCTTTAACGCTTGGAGGAAAACCGGTATTGGGAAGCAATCACCTAACACTAGGAACTGGTATCACGACAATAAATGTTGGTTCACCAGCCAACTACTTCCAAACAAATAGCACTGGAACTGTAAAGCGAACGATAGCAAACAATGTTGCTTTGTTATTTCCAATAGGAAACGCAGCTTATAACCCATTAACCATTACCAATAAAAACGCAGCGAGTGATTTGTTTTCTGCTAGATTGGCAGATTTGGTTTATTTAAACGGTGGTTCAAGCGGAACGCTGATTACTACGCCACACGTAAAAGCAACCTGGAATATCTCTAAAACAATGGCGAACACAGGTTCTGGTGTTGATTTTACATTTGGTTGGGAAAGCTCACAAGAACAAGGCTTTCTTACAACGTTTGGTTTAAATCATTATAATAGCATTGCTCCAGCAAGTTGGGAATTAGCCGCAGGTACTTCAGGTACACCAAGTGGAACAACTACAAAAACCATCACACATACAGGCTACACTGGTACATTTTCACCTTTTGCAATTGGAGAAAGCGGTTCAGCTTTACCCGTTGAATTAACTGCATTTTCAGCAGTGTGTAACGAAGCTGGAGTTGAAGTAGCGTGGCAAACAGCCTCAGAGCACAACACTGGACACTTTGATGTAGAAAAATCCCGCGACGGTAACACCTGGGAAATGGTAACTTCTCAAGTTGCTGCTGGCAATAGCAATACGGTGTTAAATTATTCATTTTTGGACACAGAAGCTGCAGATTTGGTGTATTACCGACTAATCCAACAAGACCAAGACGGACAACAAAAATTATATGGACCAATCAGTGCTAACTGCGAATTTGAAGGCTTGAGAGTAATTACATATCCAAACCCAAGTTCAGATTACGTGAACGTGATGATAGAAAGCGACAAAGCCATTGATAAGGCTACAATCGTATTAAAAGACCAATTAGGGCGCTTAGTTTATGAAGCAACACGTACAATTGAACGCGGCACGACACAATTGGTATTAAACGATGTGCAATTAGCACCAGGCGTTTATACTTTTGCACTAGCTGAGAACCAATTAGAGCTTCACGCAAGCAAGCACATAGTAAGGTAAAAACCTTAAAAAATTAAAAAACAATCAAATAAGGGCTGATAAAACAGCCCTTTATTTGTTTTCTAAATCAAGCAGTTAGTTTGGTGTAAGAAGATGTTGTGAATTCTGCTTTTTTTCGAATAAATAACCATAGAATAAATTGTAACTTTGTTGCATGAATTCAACATTTTCAGATACCATTTGTGCGATTGCAACACCTAATGGAGTAGGGGCAATTGCGATTATTCGTGTTTCAGGAAAAGAAGCTTATCAAAAAGTTTCGGCTTGCTTTTCTAAAGATTTAGCGGATAAAACTTCGCATACGGTTCATTTTGGCATCTTTAAATCTCCTGTTGGTGTTTTCATAGATGAGGTATTGGTGACTGTTTTCCAAGAAGGGAAGAGTTTTACAGGCGAAGAAAGTGTTGAGATTGCTTGTCATGCATCGCCCTATATTCAACAGCAAATTATTCTAGCTTTGATTGAAGTTGGTTGTCGTTTGGCCAATCCAGGAGAATTTTCAATGCGTGCTTTTGCGAATGGTAAAGTTGATTTATCGCAAGCAGAAGCCATTGCAGATTTAATTGCTGCACAAACTAAAAACGCACACAGCATAGCATTGAAGCAATTAAGGGGTAATTTTTCGTCAGAATTAAAAGATTTACGCGAAAAGTTAATTCATTTTGCTTCTTTAGTAGAGTTAGAGTTGGATTTTGCAGAAGAAGATGTTGAATTTGCGGATCGCAGCGAATTAAAAACATTGGTAAATGAAGTTCTGGCTTACATTCAACGATTAGCAGCCTCATTTGAATTAGGAAACGCAATTAAGAACGGTGTTCCAGTTGCGATTGTAGGCGCCCCAAATACAGGTAAAAGTACGTTGTTGAATCAATTGTTAGGAGAAGATAGAGCGATTGTAAGTAATATTGCTGGAACGACCCGCGATGTGATTGAAGAAACCTTGAACATCGATGGAATTTTGTATCGATTAATTGATACAGCTGGAATCAGAGAGAACGCTGAAGAAATTGAAGCGATGGGAATTGAGCGTTCAAGAGAAAAGATCATTCAAGCCAACATTGTTTTGTGCATGGCAGATAGTTCTGTTCCAAACAGCATTGAAGAAGTCTTGCAATGGGCAAAAGAAATCCAAGAAACGCACCAGGATAAAAAAGTAGTGATTGTTGCCAATAAACAAGATATTTCAGTTAATTCAATTGAATTTAGCGAAAAAGCACTATTTATTAGCGCGAAAGAAGGTGTTGGAATTGAAGAATTGAAAGAAAAATTAGTTGAAATTGTTATCGGTGATTTTAGTTTATCCGATGAAACAATTGTATCGAATATTCGTCATTATGATGCCTTAATAAAAACAGCTTATTCCTTACAAAAGGCGAAAGATAATTTAGCAACTGGCATAACAGCTGATTTTGTGGCGATGGATATTCGTCAGGCCATGTATGATTTAGGCACAATTACAGGTGATATTTCTACGGATGATTTGTTGGGAAATATCTTTAGTAAGTTTTGTATCGGGAAGTGATTTATCTCTAACTCATTCATCAAAATAGTTTTCAAAATAGGCATCTGTAAATAGTGGATACGTAACAATTTGTCTTTTTTCGTTGAATTGTATTTCTAATTTTTTCACGTTTTTTTGTTCTAACTTTTTAGCAAGAACTAGTTGAAAGAAAGAGGAGTATACTTCAATAATTTCTTGATAACTATGTGTAATTGTAAATTGATCTATGTTTAAAAGTTGGTTATTCGCTTTCAAGTATTGCTTCTTTTTAATTAACAAACTCACTTGAAGTAATTGGTAAATTGCAGCGTGAGAAAAATGATATTTTAATTTAATGGTACTTTTTAGTTCTTCGAATTCTTCTATACTTTCGCTAAGAATTGTATTGGGAAAAACAATGCATTGAAACCTCGGTTCATAAAGTAATTCTGTTATTAAATGAGGTTCTTTTTTTATACGAATACGCATGCTGTTAATCAGTTTTCTTCTTTCAATTGTTGAATTTGTAGTTAGCATTTTTATTCCAAATATTCTACCAAATAAAATGGGATGCTGATTTATAGCTAAGTTTGGAACGTGTTCTAATGTTGCTGATTCTACTTGTTCGTTCGCAAGTAATAACTGCCAAGTTTTTATGCACGCAATAAAAGTAACTGTTTCAACATCTATGTTTTTTTGCTTAGATAAAAAGTCAATCCATTTGCCATATTTACCAAAAAGACGCCCATAATCAACAAATATTTTAACGACCAAATTTCTGAAATTAGGCTCTAATAAAAGATTAGATTCTAATTCATCATCTGAGAATTCTCTGAATCCCACACCAACAATAACGCCAATTTGAAGTACGTCATCATAGGTTAAATTTGAGAACTGAAATGCAGGTTCTTGAAAAAAAGTTATTAAACTTTTCAAATCACGTTTTCTTATCAATTCACGTAAACAAATGGCAAGTGAAATGGTGAAATTATCACGTTGTTTTTTTTTTGTTATTAAAAATTTAATAAGTAGCGGTGTATTACCTTGTGAAATAAGCATAAATAAGTGTTCCCAAGTTGGTAATGAATCTTTTTCTGCAAAGCGGCGACAGAACATTTCGTATGATTGGTATCCGCAATAGCGAGCTAGTAAATCAAGGGAACTTTCTCTAATTTTTCGGTTTTCTGCCAGCCCGAACAACCTTCTCAAAGTATTGTAAGACAACATTATACCATTTTGTTCGTAGATTGCTTGTGCAAGATCTTCGCAGTCGCCTCGGTTAATAATTTTTTTATTAAACGTTTTCTCAATCTCGCTTTTCAGCTCATCTATCATGCTGTAAATCTATCGGTAATCTAATTTAACGTTTACTCTTAGTCTGTAAAGCTGAATATTGTTTCATATAATAGTATACCTAACATTTACAAAAAGAAACCATAACAAATATAACTATTCTATGAGCTTCCAATAACGTTTAAAATTAATGTATCAAGAGTGTATCAAATTTAACTCGTTGGAAGTTTTACTTTTGAAGTAGTTTTTATCACCTATCAATATCAAAAATAAACCAATGAAAGTAACAAGGATCTATTTAACTGTTTTAGTTTTTAGCTTATTCACTTCTATTTCAATGGCGCAAGTTGGAATAGGAACGAATTCACCAGCGCCCTCTGCACAACTAGATGTTACAAGTACAGAAAAAGGATTTTTACCTCCAAGAATGACTTCTGCGCAACGTGATTTGATTGCAACTCCAGCAACAGGTTTGTTAATTTTTCAAACTGATAATACAGCAGGCTATTATTCTTTCGATGGAACAGCTTGGGTTGGGTTGGGGTCTAATACTACAAATAATTCTACCAACACTAATTCAACCATTGGAATGACAATGTATGAAATACAACAATCAAATGCACCAATGTTCAGCACTATTTTGTGTATAAATAATAATAAGTTTTATACAAAAACACCTAAAACAGATGCGTCTTCATATGCGTTATTATCGTCATCACAAACCACTACCATTGGTTCAACACCATCATTATATAATACTAAGTATGTTATTTCATTTATGGTTAGTGATACTTTAGATATTTCATTTAATAGAAATAGTTTTGGAACTTGGAGCAGTCCTGACTTATATGTTGATGATTCTGATATCAATAATGGAATTGGTTTCAGAGTAAATCAAAATTATCCAAACACATCTTATAATGCACCTTACCTAACTCACAATTACAAACTTTTTCCAGGGCACTTTTATAGAATAGTTGATTCTGCTCCTTCAGAAGCATTTAGTTTAAAAAACTCTTCTACTTGGTCATGCTCAAATACAAACTTAATAAATCTACAATTTCATAGAATGGAGTCTAGTCAAACTTTATACGTTACCACTTCTACTATGATGAGTGGCATTGAATTTGGCATTAGAAATATTACCTCGGCATATAGTTGGGTTATTACAGAATAATTAAACCCCCTACTTTTTTAACCTATCCAAAACAACTAACCCGAAATGATGCAATATGGAATGCTCCGTGTTGTGTCATTTTTTTATTGAGACATACTTTCTTATTTCTTTTTTCAAAAGCGGTAAAATACTCAAATAATAACGTACATTTTTCCATAAAAAAGACGATCTAGGATTACTTTTAACCAATAATCAACCCTAAAAAGATGTATGTTACCCATCTCACAAATGAATTTATCAATTTTAATATATATATATAACTAATTAAAAGTCAATTATATATATTATTTAATTGAGTTAATAAGTGTACTTATAAGGTTTGTTTCACTTGACAAAATGGAATATTTTACCCTAATATGACAAAAATCATCATTTTTTAATAGATAATGTTGTTATTTTGCAAGTTCTTATACAACTGAGTCAAAATTTACAACTATGGTTAGATTTTTTACTATTTCCAAAAAATATTACTCCTTAAAAAGCCTTTTAGTTTTTGGTGTATTTTTAGTTTCATTTAGCAACCTTCATTCTCAATTTTATATAACTGTTCCGTTTACAAATGGATTTGTTGGAGATAACGTAGCCAATAATCAATCAACAAGTGCATATTACACATCAGGTGTTGCAGGCGTTGGATTAGGTTGGTCAAATATGCAATTTGCTCAAAATTCAACTGCATCCATTTTTACACTACAAGGGAACGATATCGTTGGTAGCGTAGTTGTTACAGATGCAAGTGGTAGTGAAAAAATAATTAATGGCTTTATCAAATGGCGTGCCCCAAGTGGAACTGTAACTACTATGTGTTTTCAGCCAACAACAGGTACAAATATAACTTTAGCTACGAATGGTACCAACGGTGCTTCAACCTACACAATTACAGATACAAAATACATTGGATTAACTTTTAATGGACAAACATTATCCATTACTGGAGTCCCAGGAACAGTTTCTGGAAATGCAGCAACATCAGGTTTATTAGATGTTTTAAATAACTATTTAGCTACGTTTCCAAAATTAACGATTGGAAATGCAACTGTGGCGGAAGGTACAGCAACAATAACAGTTCCAGTAACATTAAGTGCTGCGCCAACAGCTGATGTTAAAGTTTATTTTTCTGTGAGCGATAGTTCAGCAGTTTTAACATCAGATTTCTTGACACCAACAATTCCAGCAGCTGGATATTTTACATTTTTAGCATCTCAACCTACCTTACTTACTAAGAATATTACTATTCCAATAGTAAATGATGCCATCAATGAGCCGACTGAATATTTCAAAGTTATTTTGTCTGATCCAACTAATGCGTCGATAACCGATGGTTTAGGAATTGTTACGATTACAGATAACGACCCTATTCCAACAGCAGATGCAGGGCCAGCGACGGGGGTAATCTGTTCAAATGGGAACTATACAACAACTGGAACTGCAACAAATGGAACGATTGCTTGGACAAGTTCAGGAACAGGAACATTTGCAAACGCAAGCTTAGGCGCAACTTTATATACGCCGAGTGCAGCAGATATAGCAGCTGGTGCAGTAACATTAACTATGACAGTTACTGGAAATGGCTTGACTGTTTCTGACAATGTTGTATTAACAATTAATGCAGTTCCTTCAAACATAAGTGCGTCTGTTACTACACAACCTTCAAGTTCAATTTCAACAGGGACAATTACTGTTGTTACACCTACAGGTGCAAATTATTTATACAGTGTCAATGGATCAAATTATCAATCAGGGTTAACATTTTCAAGTTTAGCTCCTGGAAGTTATTCTGTAACAGTAAAAAATAATACGTCAGGTTGTATATCAACCCCTGTAATATTAACAGTTAATACATACATAATACCTCCTTCTCCAGCAGTTGCAGCTGGAACTTGTGACCCTGAGTCATTATATGATTTAATTGTAAGTGCATTTCATCAATCGGTGGCACAAAAAAATGATGGTTCATGGTCAGGATGGGGACAGCACATGAATTCTGATGGCTCAACACCTGCTACAACCCCACAAGATATTATTGTAGCAAATTATCCAGGTTTAACCGGAACCCCATTAATTACAACAACTGCTAGTAATATACTTGATGAACAATCGGTGTTATTAACTACCACAGGATTATTTGCATGGGGAGTAGAAGGAGTTGCGATTCCAAATGCAGTCACATCAAGTACGACATTTCAGAAATTAACAGTCAATGGTAAAACAGATGGTTTACCAATAGGAGTTTCTCCATCTGATGTTGTTTCATTGGTTGCAATCAATAAAAATTTAATTGTAAGAACATTAGCTGGAAATGCTTATATTTTGAGTTGTAATACCTCAGGAGTTACTACTGCAAATTTATATGGTGACGGAAGTACAAGTATCAATAATAATTGGCATCAAGTAAAAATAAATGCAACTACTCCACTCGGTAATATTATTGCGTTGAGAGGTCAAGTTGCAAGTGATACAAAAGGTGCATTTGTTGCTTTAACGTACAGTGCTTCAGGTTATAAAGCTTACACATGGGGAATGAGTGCTTATAAAGGAGACAATACAAGTGCTTCTGCATTAGGATATGCAACAGAAATGACACTACCAAGTGGAGTAACCCCCAGAATGATTGCAATAACAGGAGGTTTCTATGATGCAGCAAATACAAACACCCCTTTACAGCGAAATAATTCTTATTATTTAGTAGCTACAAATGGAAATGTTTATGGATTAGGGGCAAATGATGTAAAGCAATTAGGGGATTTAACAACTACTGAGCGTAAAACTTGGGTGCAGCCAAAGTTAAATGCAACAACGTTTTTAACGGATGTTAAATATTTAAGTGCACAAGAGCACGATTCGAGGCATCCTGCTGTTGGTGTAATAACCAATACTGGAGATTTATATTTATGGGGTCAGAATGGCGGTAATATGTTAGGTAGTAGTAATACTGACGCTTCATTTGATCCCTTTTTTCCAAGTGGATTTACTTCAGGTGTTGATATTGCAAAAGTTCTTGAGGTTGGTGGTCACACAACTGTTTATTTAAAAGAAAACAGTGCTAAATTTTGCTATGTTGGACATAAAACTCAAGGAAGTATGGGGGATGGAATTACAACAAGTTCTAATCCGTTTACGTTTAATTGTGATGCAACTCCTGTTATGAACATATGTGGTTCTACTGGGTGGGATTTAGGCGACGCTCCTATAGTGTATGAAAATGGAGGCGGTAGTAATTATGCACAACATTTTTATATTGAGAACAGCACACTTTTATATTTAGGTTCATCTGCTCCTATTGCAAATGATGATAATCCACATAGTGTAATTATTGCAACAGATAACAATGGTACCAATGGTGATGGAACAGAAGAAAATGGGATAACTACTTTTCCGACAATTTTAAATACAGCAACGTCTTATTCATTTGATGTTTCAATGTTGAATAATTCTGGTTTAACAGCGAATTTATATGTTTGGGTCGACTGGAACAACAATGGAAAGTTTGAAGCTTCTGAGTTTAAATCGACTACAGCTTCAACAAGTGCTTCTCCACAAACAAAAACAATTTCTTATACTGGTTTATCAGGACTAACAGATGGTAGAAGGTATGTAAGAGTTAGATTAAGTACTTACGCTCGAACAGATGTTGCAGGAACTACGAATGTTGATGAGAGATCAATTGGTTTGTTGATGGATGGTGAAATTGAAGATTATTCTTTGTTTGTTACAACTTCAAATCCTAATCCAAACCAGTTTCCGATTACAAACAACGTAACGAATGCAGGAGTTCTTGCATTAAATGCTCCAGCAACTGATATTGATGATGCTTCTTCTTCAGATGCAGATGGAATTGTAGTAGCCTACAGAATAAATACCTTACCAACGAATGGAACACTTTATAAACAGGTAGGTTTAAGTTTGATACCACTTTCAACAAATGAAGCAATTGTAGCGGCTGATTTTGCTGTTTTGAAATATCAACCTTCCGCAAATTTTGGCGGAAGCGATGTGTTTACATATTCAGCAATAGATGATGATGGGGCAGAAGATGCTACACCTGCGAATTTCTATATAACTGTTTTTGTTGTTTCTCCATCTTCAGATGCAGGTTTAGCTACAACAACTATTTGTGCTAATTCAACTTTAAGCTTAAATGGAACAGCTTCTAATGGAACATTATTATGGTCAACTTCGGGTTCTGGAACATTTAGTAATGATACAATCAGTAATCCAATTTATACGCCAAGTGCTTCTGATAAAACTGCAGGAACTGTAAAATTAAAATTAACAGTAACAGGAACTTCTTCTTCTGCTGTTGACAGTATCATTGTTACAATTACTCCTCTTCCAACTGTTGATGCAGGTAATACCTCTGCAGCTGTTTGCTCTGGAAATAATTTATCACTTAATGGAACTGCAGCAAATGGAACCTCGGTTTGGACCTCTTCAGGAACGGGGACATTTAATAATGCAAATGCTTTAACAACTTCTTATGCACCAAGTGCAACAGATGTAACAAATGGTTCAGTTAAAATATTTTTGACCAATACTGGAACTGGAACTTGTTCTTCAGTAATTGTGAAAGATAGTATTCTACTTACCATTACTGCAACACCAAGCACACCAGTAGGAAGTGTAACGGTTCAGCCAACGTGTGCAACAACAACTGGAACAATCGTCTTTACAACACAATCAGGTGTTGAGTACAGTATTAATGGAACAACGTACCAATC
>JAHEIL010000037.1 GCA_024639405.1 Crocinitomicaceae bacterium
CGAATAAACATGCGCTTAAAACTCGCTTATATGCTGTCGATAATACTAATTTGAGCAATGCTTCACAAAGCACACAATCAATTGTAAGCATGGCGGATTATCAATTCCAAAAATCGTGGCAGGAAAAAGGAGTATTAACGACAGGTATTAGTTACATTCAATCGGATGTATTATCGAATTTATTTGGAGATCATGTGTCAAAAAATGGTTCTTTTTATGCGCAATACGACCGAAAAATAAAAAAACTGGATCTTACAGCAGGTGTGCGGGTTGAGTACTTTGAAATGGATGGCAAACGAGGAGATTCTGATTTTAAAATTAGAAATAAAACCACATTACCTGTTTATCCCATTTTTAGAATTGGGGCACATTACGCGTTGAAAAAATGGACGCATTTACGTGCTTCTATTGGTCAAGGTGTGCGTTACCCTTCCGTAGCGGAACGTTTTACCTACACATCTGTCGGTGCGTTGAATGTTTTTCCAAATCCAACTTTAAAACGCGAAACTGGCTGGGCCGCTGAAATTGGAATCAAACAACTATTCCCAATTGGAACGTGGAAAGCAATGGTAGATGTGGCTGCTTTCATCAACGAATATGATAACATGATGGAATTTACGTTTGGGAACTATTTACCAGCTGGAGCAACACCGAGTACAGATCCAAACAACCCTTATTACATTATGAAATGGCTGGGTTTTAGAGCGGAAAACGCAGAAAAAGCTCGAATTTCTGGTATTGAATTCTCCATGAATAGCCAAGGAAAAATAAAAGAAGTTGAATTGGTCACATTAATTGGTTACACGTATATGAATCCAATCAGCTTAAACAACGATTCCATTTACCGTTTGAGTTTCTCAGATGAAAACAGTCAAATCTTAAAATACCGTTTCAATCATTTGGCAAAAGCAGATATTGAAGCAACCTGGAAAAAAATAAGTTTAGGATTTTCGATGCGTTATGCAAGCTTTATGTCAAATATTGACGCTATTTTTGAAGACGGAGTAGCTGGAACGCAGATTTTACCAGGACTTAAAAAATACCGTGAAACAAATAATAAAGGCGCGTTGGTATTAGATGCGCGCGTTGGATGGAAAATAACTCCTTCCATACGTTTGGGATTCATGGTGAATAATGTCATGAACGCAGAATATGTGACACGTCCTGGAGATGTTCAGGCTCCGAGAAATTTTATGGTTCAATTGCAATATAAATTATAAATGAAAGTATTAGGCATTATTCCTGCTCGTTTTGCTTCCAGTCGGTTTCCTGGGAAGCCTTTGATCGGCTTGAAAGGTAAAACAATGATTCAACGCGTGTATGAAGGTGCATTAAAATCTACTAAAATTACAGATGTGATTGTTGCAACAGATGACCAACGCATTGTTGATGCCGTTCTAGCATTTGGTGGAAAAGTACAGTTAACAGCTGAGCACCATCCGAGCGGAACAGATCGCTGTGCAGAAGTTGCCACACATTTCAACGATTATGATGTCGTGGTGAACATACAAGGCGACGAACCTTTGGTAGATTACCGCCAATTAGATGCCTTGATCGCTGCATTCGAAGATGAAAACATCAACATCGCTACGCTAGGAAATCATGCTGTTACCGTAGAAGACATTCAAAATTCAAACCGTATTAAAATAGTGGTGAACCACCAAAATGATGCACTTTATTTTAGTCGAAGTGCAATCCCAAATTCAGCTAATTTCTCTGGAAATCCGTTGGAGAATTACCCCTATTTTCGCCACATTGGATTGTATGCTTACCGTTCAAAAACCCTTCAAGAATTAACACAATTAGCTCCTACAGCCCTAGAAAAAGTTGAGTCATTAGAGCAATTACGTTGGTTGTATTATGGCTATGCGATACGTGTCGTTGAAACTTCAATAGAAACACCCAATATTGATGTTCCAGAAGATCTTGAAAAAGTACTGCCCTTTTTGTAACATTTCTCTTCAATGTTTCGTAACTTGCAGACATTGAGCATTTTTATTACATTTGCATTCTATGGTTACAATTGAACAACTTATTGGAGAACTTTTATTACGCCACAATTGCGTGATTATTCCTTCTTTTGGTGGATTTGTAGCCAAACAAACTTCTGCTACCATTGATTATGTCAATGGTTTTATGTCGCCTCCTAAAAAAGCGCTTTTATTTAACCGCCAATTGATGAACAACGACGGTTTGTTGCAATCTGAATTAGCCCTAAGCAATCACATTTCTTACAATGAATCTTCGGAAATCGTTGCAGAGAAAGTTGCCCAATGGAATGAGCAATTGCGCCAAGGTGAACGCATCGAAATCGATAAAGTAGGCTTTTTGTTTTTTGACCAAGAAAAAAATATTTGCTTTGAACAAGATCGTTTCTTCAATTTATTGTTAGAATCGTATGGACTTGGTAAAGTTCATTTCTTAACTGAAGAAGATGTTCAAATTGTTGCTCAAACAGCGATTGAAATAACAAGTACAATCAATGCCCCTGAACAAGCAATTGTTGCGGAAGAATTAAAAATTGAACCGAATACTACAAAAGTAATTGAGCATCCAGCTTTAAAAGAACATTCTAAAGCATGGAAATATGTGGCTGCTGCAGCGTGTATATTACCAATTGGATTCTATTCGTATTGGTTACCTATGAAAACGCCGGCATTGCAATCAGGAATTTTATCTGTTCGAGATTTCAACCCTTTCCAAGGGAAATACCAAGCTAATTATCAACAGCAATCTCTTCATTTGGAGCAACTTCCAAGTGAACAAAATACCTTAGAAGAGCAACTTGCGAACTTACCTGAAGATGCAACAATTTTAAACTATCAATACGATGCATCGTTTAGTTTTCCAATTGTTGTAAAAGAAAAATCTGTTGTTGAGACCGTTTCAACGAACGAAAATTCTGTCAATACAACAGTAGTTGCAGCAAATTTCAATTACATTGTTGGTTGTTTTAGCAGTGAAAGCAATGCCAAAAAAGTAGTTTCTTTATTAAAAGCGCAAGGCATGAACGCTTTTCAATTAGATGTTACAAATGGTTTACACCGCATCAGCGCAGGATCAGGAAATTCAGTAAGTGATTTAGACCCCATTATCGCAAAAGCAAAAGCAGCTGGATTCGAAGGCTGGATTTTGAAATAAGCTCCCCTTTTTCATTATTATTTCGTTTTTTTTCAGAATACTTCTATCTTTACGGAAGCTTAAATGATAATACAAAAACGAATTACTTTCTCATGAAAAAAATCTATCTTTCATTCCTACTTTTAGGAGTAACAGCAGTCGCTTCTGCACAATTTGGCTATACTGAACCTGTAAAAAATGCAGAAGGAAGTGAATACCAATTTACTAAATTAGCTTTATTAGACGCCACTCCTGTTCAAGAACAAGGACATACAGGAACGTGTTGGAGTTTTTCAGCTTTGTCATTTTTTGAATCTGAATTGATTCGAATGGGAACTAAAAACCCAGATTTATTAGCTGAAATGTTCGTCGTTAGAAAAGCGTACGAAAGTAAAGCAGAGAAATTCATCCGCATGGATGGAAAAATCAACTTTTCAGAAGGTGGTGCATTTCATGACATTCCTTATGTGATTAGAAATTATGGAATTGTTCCATTAGATGTGTATTCAGGATTGAATTATGGAACAACTTCTCACGACCATAGTGAACTATTTGAAGTATTAAATGGAGGATTACAAGGTGTTTTGACAACAACTAAAAACGGAAAAACATTGACAACTTCATGGATGGCTGCTTTGAATGGTATTTTAGATGCTTACTTAGGAAAAGACATCAAAGAATTTGAATACAAAGGAAAAAAATACACGCCAAAATCGTATGCGAAAGCAATTGGTTTAAACATGGACGATTATGTTTCGTTGACATCGTTTACCAATCATGGAATGTATGAAAAATGTTCTTTGGCTATTCCAGACAACTGGGCATGGGGTGAAAGTTACAATGTTGGATTGAACGATTTGTTTGATGCTTGTGAATACGCTGTTAAAAATGGATATTCTGTTGCTTGGGGAGCAGATGTTTCTGAAAAAGGATTCAGCTTTAGAAATGGTTTAGGAATTGTTCCAGAAGATCCATCTACGATTGAAATGTCTGGAAAAGACAACAAAAACTTCTCAAATGGTGGAGCTGATCGCACATCAAATGCCTTCCAAACTCCAGTTAAAGAATTAACGATTACTCCGGAATTGCGCCAAAAAGGTTACGACCAAAAAACAACCACTGATGACCATGGAATGCACATTGTTGGTTTGTACAAAGACCAAAAAGGAACACGTTATTTCTTAGTGAAAAACTCTTGGGGAACAGGGAATTATCCAAAAGGATTCTTGTATGTTTCTGAAAACTATTTCAAGTACAAAACCATCAATATTTATTTGCACAAAGACGGTGTAATGCCTTCGTTGAAAAAGAAAATAAATTTATAATTCATTGAATTTTAGGGTTTAAAGTTTTAAGTTCCAAAAAAATGTTATTTTTGGAACTTAAAACTACTACTAATGGAACGATTGACGCCAGCTGAAGAGCTTGTTATGCTAAAATTGTGGAAGCTTGAGAAAGCTGCTGTAAAAGACATTCAAGAATTATTTGAAAATCCTAAACCTGCTTACAACACCACTTCTACCATTGTTCGTATTTTGGAACGTAAAAAATTCATCAAACACCAATCCATCGGAAGAGGATATTTATATTCTCCAAAAATTTCGAGAGAATCTTATCGCCAATACCTATTAAAACATTTGATAGACAATTATTTTGATGGGGTAAAGAATGATCTAATCGCGCTGATAAAATAGAATTATTTAATCAACCCTTCTGCAAAAACACGCGCCAAGGCATCGCTTTCAACATAATCTGAATAGCCTGGCTGTTGAATCATAGCAACACCCAACATCGTTGCTTCGTTGATACGAGCGATGTCTAAAAACTGAATTTTTTCATGGAGAAATGCATCAACGGCTACTTCATTTGCAGCGTTTAAAATACAAGCTGCTGTTCCTTCTAGTTCCATTGCTTTATAGGCCAAATCTAAGTTTTTAAAAACCGAACGATCGGGTTGTTCAAACGTCAATTGTGGGTAATCCATAAAATTAAAACGTGGAAAATCTGTTTTAAAGCGCGCGGGAAATGTTAAGGCGAATTGAATCGGTAATTTCATGTCTGGCAAGCCCATTTGAGCTTTCATGCTGCCATCTTCAAATTGCACCAACGAATGAACAATGGATTGCGGATGCACAATCACATCGATTTGATCTGGTCGCAAATGAAACAACCATTTGGCTTCAATTACTTCCAAGCCTTTGTTCATCAACGATGCTGAATCAATGGTAATTTTTGCACCCATCGACCAATTGGGATGTTTCAACGCTTGGGCCAAGGTTACTTGTTCCAATTGTTTCGTTGACCAACCTCTGAAAGGTCCGCCAGATGCTGTTAAATATATTTTTTCGATCGGATTCATGAATTCTCCAACCAAACATTGAAAAATAGCTGAATGTTCTGAATCTACGGGGTAGATATTGACTCCGTTTTCACGGGCCATTTTCGTAACCAATTCTCCGGCAACAACCAAGGTTTCTTTGTTGGCTAATGCGATGGTTTTTTTTGCTTCAATTGCACGCAAAGTAGGTTTCAAACCTGCATAACCGACTAAAGCAGTTAGCACAGTATGTACGTGCGAAGATTCAACTACTTGACACAATGCTTCTTCACCAGCATAAACATGAATGGGTTCGTGTGCCAGTGCTTCTTTCACTTTTAAGTACTGACTTTCGTCAACAATCACAACAGAATTTGGTTGAAATTTTAGCGCTTGTTCGATCAATAAATCAGCATTTTTACCTGCCGTAATTACTTCCAACTCAAAATATTCTGGGTAGGCTTCAATTACTTCCAACGCTTGTGTTCCAATAGATCCGGTAGATCCTAAAATGGCAATTCCTTTTTTTTCTGTCATGTGTTGTTGTTACAAATAAGGTGAGATTGGTAGCGTTAATTAGCTGCCACAATACAAACACCCATCGTCGTCATCTTCCGCTGGATTGTCTACAATTGCAGGATTTAATTGTTTTTTTAACTCGTAAATTTCTTGCATTAATTCACCATCTTGAAACAAATCTCCTGTTAATTGTTGTTTCAACTCAGCGATTTTAGCATTAATAGTTGCTTCCATAGCGTAATTTTTTTCTAAAATTAAGGAAACCTTTCAAGCTACAAAAAGAAATTGAAAATAGTTTCTTACATTTTGTTGTCAATAGTTCGAAGTTGGCGATTTTCCTCTAATTTTGTAGCATGAAATACCGCATTTTAACCAACGAAGAGTTACAGCATCTTGAAGAAGATTTGAAACAATTTCTCATTGTAAATGGCATTCACGCAGAAGAATGGGCAACAATGAACCAAGAAACGCCCGAAAAAGCGGTACAATTGGTGGAAGTTTTTAGTGATACGGTACTTCAAAAGGTGTACGAAAAATTGAATTTTTTAGAATTTAGAAGTCCAGATTCGTGCATGCTATTTCACCTTTTACCAGAAAAAATTGAATTAATTTCTTTGCAAAGCACGGATAAAAACTGCGATTTATCAAGCGTTGAAAGCATCCACGATGCCTTGCAAAACAACGTTTCTAATTTGAACTTTTTCAAAAGCGAAAAACCCTATCATTCAACCAGAGAAAGCGCCATTCACGAATTGATAGAAAGCGGGTGTGTTGTTTCCTCCAGCGAGTTTTGGAATGTGTTGAAACACGTGTTGGACGTGAAGTGAATGAATCAAATTTTGAAATCAAAATTTTAAATCTTTTATCGTACTTTTATACAAAATAAAAAACGATGAAAAAACACCTATTAGTTGCTGCGTTGATCGCATTTGGAACAGGATTAAATGCTCAAATTGTTGCTCCGAAAGCGAGTCCACAAGGGAAAATTGAACAGAAAATTGGCGTTACCGACGTGAAAGTGGAATACTACCGCCCCATGAAAAATAACCGCGTGGTTTTTGGAGAGGTTGTTCCTTTCAACGAGATTTGGCGAACTGGAGCGAATGAAAATACAAAATTCACCTGCTCTGATGCACTTGTTTTTGGAACAGATACCTTGCGTGCTGGAACATATGCCTTATTTACAAAACCATCAGCAAGCAATTGGGAAATTTATTTTTATACAGAAACAAGCAACTGGGGATTGCCAGAAACGTGGGATGCCTCCAAAGTTGCATTGAAAACTTCCGTTCCAACTATTGCATTAAACGACGTTGTGGAAGTATTCACAATCCAATTAGACCCAATCAATAGCAAAACTGGAAACT
>JAHEIL010000026.1 GCA_024639405.1 Crocinitomicaceae bacterium
GGACGGAAGTTACAACGGTAGTATTGTTCAAAATGGAGCGTATAACTGGGTCATTAAGATTAAAACAGATGGAACGCAAACGCATACTAAACGTGGAAATGTTTTGTTATTACGTTAAAATTTGCAGATAAATCAATAATTTATGCAGATAAAATAATTGTTGAGGAAAGTTCTATTTAAACTACTTATCTTTGTTTCATAGTAGTAGTTTTAAGTAGTTTAACGAGAAACAATTCTCAATTGTTATCGTTAGTTTTTGGTTTAGGTTAAACGAACTTGAGAGATTCATAAAAATCGTTCAAGTTCGTTTTTTTTTATCCTCCTTTTTTCTTCACTGAATAACCATCTTTCACTAATAAATCAAAAATTTTATCCTTGAAATTTCCTTGAATTATTACTTCATTGTCTTTTACAGAGCCACCTACTCCACATTTACTTTTAAGAAATTTACCTAATTCTTTTAAATCCTCTTCCAGCCCAACAAAGCCTTCAATTAATGTAACTTCTTTACCTGCCCGTTGTTTACGATCAATAGACACATATAATTTTTGTTGGTTTTTAGGTAGCGTGTCAATTGTTTCTTCTTCTTCAAATTGAAATTGAAAGTCTGGATTGGTAGAATAAACAATGTTTAATTTTTCTTTTTTCTTAGCCATATTCGATCAATTATTAGTTCACAATTTTATTTACTTTTACTTCGGTTGTAAATATAAAACGATGGTTATCGAGTTGATTAAAATGATAGTTAATTCCAAAATCAGATTTCATAGCCATCACCAATAAACCAACGCCACTTGTTCGAACATCTTTAACAAAAGTAGATTCTAAAGTTTCTAAATACTTATTTTTTAATTCTTCATCATTTAAAAGCGAAATTGTTTGGAGATAATCCGCTAAAACAGGTTGAACTTTCTCGGAAATTGGATTCCCAAATATTACTTTAAAACTTGTTGCTGTTTTTAAAACAACTACAAATCCTATTTTTTCATTGAATGGGGTTTGATCTCCATATAAAACAATATTTTTCAAGCCTTCAACAAGAATTGAAAATAGTTTGTTGATTTGTTTTTTTGAAATTGAATAGGAGATTAATAAATCTTCCATTGCTTGACCTAAACTATGAATCAAATCATCTGAAATTGCGCCAAAATAGTTCATTAAAAGTTGCTTATCATCACATTCAAGCGAATTCAATAACTTAAGATACATTTCCTTAAAATCTTTTTCATCGAGATCTTTCAAACATTCTATCATATTACAATGTTTTAGAAGCGATTTCTAAGGAAATTTTAGCAACAGCTGGACAAACAAGAGTGTTTTTCAAGGTTAAATCCAAAATTTGAAACATGTTTTTTCGATCAGTATGTGGGTATTCTCGACATGCTAAAGGTCTAAACTCATAGATTGAACAGCTATTATCTTCATCTAAAAAAGAACAGGGAGAAGATTGCAATACATAATCATGCTCTTCGTCCATTCTTAAATAAGATTGAATGAATTGATTTTCTTTTAAGCGCAAATGTTTAGCAATTCTTTTTATGTCGACATCACGAAAAATTGGGCTTGTTGTTTTACAACAATTAGCACAAGCCAAGCAATCCATTTTTTGAAAAGCTTTTGTGTGCAATTGATGAAAAGTATCATCAACTTCTTTTGTCTTTTTTGATTTTAACCGTTGAAACGTTTTCTTCAAAAGTTCTTTCTCTTGAGTAGCCTTCGTCAAATGTTGAGCGTATTCCGTTTTCACAGTTAAGATTTTAAGTAATTATTTACCTTTTAACTCCATTGCCTTTAATGTATTGATCATTAAAGATGCAATCGTCATTGGTCCTACTCCACCTGGAACAGGTGTAATAAACGAACATTTTTCAACAACATGTTCAAAATCAACATCACCACATAAACGCCACCCTCTTGCTTTAGTTGCATCTTCAATTCGGGTAGTTCCAACATCAATAATAACTGCACCTGATTTTACCATGTCAGCAGTAACAAAGTTGGGTTGACCAATAGCAGCTATTAATATATCAGCTGTTAAACAAATTTCTTTTAAATTCTCTGTTCTACTGTGTGCTAATGTAACTGTACAATTTCCAGGATTTGTATTACGTCCCAGCATTATACTCAATGGAGTACCAACAATGTTACTTCTTCCAATAATTACACAGTTTTTACCTTCAGTTTGAATATTATTTCGTTTTAGTAACTCCAAAATACCAGCTGGAGTTGCAGGTAAAAATCCAGGTAAATTCAGTACCATATTTCCTAAATTAACGGGATGAAAACCATCCACATCTTTTTTAGGATCGATTGCTTTTGTTACTTTTAACTCATCAATATGTGCTGGTAATGGCAATTGAACAATAAAACCATCAATACTTTTATCTTCATTCAACGATTGAACTTTGGCTAACAAAACTTCTTCTGGAACAGAATCATCGTATCGAATCAAAGTACTCTCAAATCCGATTTGTTCACATGCTTTAACCTTTGCGCCAACATACGTTAAAGAACCACCATCATTTCCTACTAAAATAGCTGCAAGATGAGGAATTTTTTTACCTTCTTTTTTACGTTCAATAACTGCAGCAGCTAGTTCTTTTTTAATTTCATCAGCTGTTGCTCTTCCGTCTAATAATTGCATTGTAATCTTTTTTACAAAGGTACATAATTCCAATTTATCGTTTTTCAATTGTTGATATTATCCTATGTATTGAGGAAAACTATCTTATATTTGCTGTAATAAATCGTTTATTATGATGAAAAAAATACCTCTTTTACTTTTCGTTTTTATTCAAATAACTGTAAATGCTCAAAAGATAGAACAAATTGAATTAGGAGCTGATGGCTATTTTGGTGCTTCATCTCTAGGGGGTTCATATGGTTTTGGGCCTAAATTGGGCTTTCAATTGGATGAAAATTGGGTTGTTGGTCCATCTTTTCGTTACCAACGTTCTTGGTCATCTTTAGCTGGTCAAACATTCGGTAGATCTATTTGGGGAGCTGGAGCATTTGTACATGCACGTTTTCAAAATGTTGTTTATTTGGGTGCAGAATTTGAGTATTTAAAAAGTCCTACTAATTATGTAAATCCAATTTCAACTGACACGTGGGTTCCAACCTTATTTGTTGGTGGTGGTTTTTCAAAAGAATACAACCATAGAATTCGTTTAAATGTTGGAATATATTATGATTTAATTGACAACTTAAATAGTCCTTTTCGTAATTCATACATGATGACGATTAAAAACGAAGTGGGTCAAGTTGTAAAATTTATTCCTGTAATTTATCGCATATCTTTTGTTTTTCCAATTGCTATTTTCAAAAAAGAAATTTCTGAAGATGAAGAATAAAAAAAGCCAGTAAAAATTACTGGCTTTCTGTTTCATATAAAAAATTTACATTCCTGTATTGACTTTTGGTTTTACCAAAGAACCACCTTTACCATAATCAACTAACTCGATCATAAAACACAAAGATTCACGTCCCATTTGTTCACCATATGCCTCTTGCCAAGGAATGTAAACACGGTATTTACCTCCTTTTTTCATTTTTGGTACAACATACGTCCAACCAGGAATAACACCACCATTTAAGCTCAAAGCTACTGGTTCAGTTGATCCACTTTTCTTTTTCATGTCGTATGAACTTTGAATCGTGTCACCCAAAGCAGATGTCAAAATGTATTCAACTATTACATCATCTGTTGGTGATGGACTCCCACCTTTTCCTTCTGAAAGAACTTGTAAAACGATACCATTTTCAAAAACTTGAGCACCACTAATTCTTTTAGCAGCATCCATCATTTTCTTACCGTTTAATTCATTCAACTTTTTCAAGAAATCTTGAATGATGTTTTGTTTCTCTTTTTCAGAAATGATGTTGTCTTTTTTCAATAACCCATGGCGGAAACCAATTTTGGCCATTTTTAGATCGATTTGATCCATTCCTCCCATTTTTTTGATGTCTTTGAAAAAAGCGTAACCAGTTAAGCGCCCCATGCAATGAGCACCTGACTTCGCATAAGCTGTGTCAAAATCTTGCATATTAGGTCCAAATAACTTAGAAAGTGTTACATCACAACCTTCTGGTCGTTTCAACGATAAATTCTCATTAAAGCCTAAAGCGATTTCTTCCATGTCTAGTCGCTTAATATTCGGATCTTGTGTACCAATAATAGATTTTGCATTCATTGCACCTAAGACATACGACAAACGTTCTTTTGCTGTCTTAAACTCAATCGTTTCTTCTACTTTTTCAGCTGATTCACTACAAGCAAACAACACAAAAGGAAGAATTATATAAATTAATTTTTTCATCCAGCGATTTCTAAAAGTTCAACATCAAAAATCAATGCGCTAAAAGGCTTGATTGGTCCTCCAGGATGTGGATGTGCACCATACGCTAAATTTTCAGGAATATACAATTTATATTTAGCTCCTTTATTCATTAATTGTAAAGCTTCTGTCCAACCTGGAATAACTTGATTTACGCCAAAAGTAGCTGGCTGACCACGTTCTACTGAACTATCGAAAACAGTTCCATCGATTAACATTCCATGGTAATGAACAGTAACAGTCGATGTTGCAGATGGATTTTCTCCTGCTCCTTCAGTAATGATTTCATATTGTAAACCAGAAGCAGTTGTTTGAATTCCAGCTTTTGTTTTATTTTCTGCTAAAAATGCATCACCAGCTTCTTTGTTAATTCCAAATTTTGCTTGACTTGCATTTTCTAAATACGTTTGAATAATTGTATTGGCCATTTCTGGAGTATATAACGGCTCTTTACCTGCAAAAGCATCAGCAATCGCTTCAGCCATCACTTGAGGTGAAATCCCTTCTAAATCTTGTTGCATCAAACTTCCTGCAACACTCATTCCAACACAGTAACTTACTGCTTTAATATCTTCTGTCATGTTTTTATTTTTCACAAAAATAAGGAGAATTAGTGTTGAAATGAATATAGAATGAACTTAAATTAATCTTTTTTAATAATTACAGAAAGAGGATGTTTGGATTTTCCAGCAGGTCTAAATTCTTCAATTCCAAGAATTGTAAGTGAACCACCTTCCGTTTCAAAATCATCTTTTAGATGATGCAATGTTTCGATAACGGTATGATCAACTAACATACAAGCTCTTACATCTAAAATAATATGATCTGTCATTTTAAATGATAAAATTTGATTTTTAACCTTAATAAAATTGCTAAAAACAGCAGCTCCATTTACATGAATAGTTGCAACATCAATTCTAGATTTAGCGTTGAATAAACTTTTCAATGAAACACCTCTTGAAATATGTAAGATCATTTTCAATAAAATCCCTGCTGCAATTCCAATTAAAAGATCCGTTGCCAAAGTAAATAATATGGTAATAACGAAAACAGCAATTTGATCTGATCCAATTTTTGCCATGTGACCAAATTCTCTAGGATGTGCTAATTTCCAACCTACACCAATTAACATGGCTGCTAACGCAGATTTTGGTATCAAATCACTAAATGAAACTGCAAAAATTAAAAATAACAAAATAAATACGCCATGAAATAAATTTGCCCAACGTGTCTTACCTCCATTTAAAACATTTGCTGATGAACGAGCTACTTCACTTATCATAGGCAAACCTCCCAAAGTACCTGCAATCACATTACCAATTCCTACTGCAATTAGATCTTTATTTGCATTTGATTTGCGTTTAAACGGATCCAACATATCAATTGCTTTAATCGTCAATAAAGCTTCCAAACTTCCAACTAAGGCAAACATGATGACATATTTTATAAATGTTCCAAGTTGAGAAAAACCTCCAAAACTTACGTTTATTCCGAAAATATCGATTAATCCTTTTTTAAACTCTAGTAAGGGCATAAATCCTTTTGAAACTAATTTCCCATGACGGTATACATCTGGAATATCATGAATCCCAAGTAATTTCACCATAGGAATGCTTACAACAAGAACGACTAGGGCCGCGGGAATTTTTTTCAAAAATTTGAATGGTAAATACTGCCAGCCAAAAACAATTATTAAGCTTATTAACCCTACAAAAGCAACTTCTTTGTGATGGAATAAATTCATAAACGTATGCTTCAGCTCTAGAATTAGCTCAACTGGTTCAACCATAGTTTTTCCATCATGGGTAACAGGATTCATTCCGACTAAAACATGCAATTGTTTACTGATAATAATAATTCCAATAGCAGCTAGCATTCCATGAACTGCAGATAATGGAAAGAAATCACTTAAGAAGCCTAATTTAAAAACTCCAAATAAAATTTGTAAAATTCCAGCGATTACAACTGCTCCCAAAGCTAATTGCCAACCTAGAGTTGCATCACCATGACCTAATTCTGCAACAGATCCTGCAACAATAACAATCAAACCAGCAGCGGGACCTTTAATGGTTAATACTGATCCAGCAAAAAAGCTAACAATTATTCCACCAACCATTGCTGTAATTAAACCATAAATAGGTGGAAAATCACTTGCACCAGCAATTCCCAAACTCAATGGTAATGCTAATAAAAAAACTAAAAAGCCTGATAAAATATCTGAGCTGAAATTTTGTTTTAATCCTTTTAATCCATCAAAAGGAATGATTGATTTATTTATTTTTTCCATATTTTTTTATTTTAAGATGAGCGTTTCGCTACTTCGTGATATGTTTTTACATGAGGTCCTAGAAAAATTCGAGCATAGATTCGAATTGCTGCTAGACCATTAATAATTATACTTAATGAGATAAAAAAGGCAAGTCCAATTTGATTTTCTTTGATGTGTGAGAAAATTAAATCTTCACCGATAAATGTTGGTGTAATTGGAAAACCAGCCACTCCCAAACAAGCTAATAAAAACACCAAAGCAATTTTAGGATGTTCGTAAGCATGGCCATAGAATTGATCTAAACTCACCCATTTTTCTAAATTTCTTAGGCGTTGAATACATAAATAACCAATTATACCTGAAATGATAACTCCACTCAAATACCAAACGTGTTGCCAAATTGAAAAATGTTCGTTGAATGAAATTGCTAATGCAATTGCAAAATGATTGGTGATTATTAAACTCCAACTTAATCGAACGCT
>JAHEIL010000015.1:0-3162 GCA_024639405.1 Crocinitomicaceae bacterium
CAATGTAATCGATGTCTAATAAATCGTTGATGGCAACAATTTCTATGTCTGCCCGACTCGCAATCACTCGGCATGCCAAGCGACCAATTCTTCCAAAACCATTGATAGCTATTTTCATCTTTTTGTTTTTAGTAATTGTTCAAACAAATATACCATAAATATTTTACTTAGTGTCATTTTTACGCTAAGTAAAGAAAATTTAACCTTTTTTAAACATTCAATATAAAATAGTGAGCTAATGATTTGAAAATCAAAATTGTAAAGTTGGGGACAAAAAAAAGCGTGAACCAAGATTCACGCTTTCAAATTATTCTTATTTAATATTTTATTCCTTTACGAACTTTAAATTAATTGGTGTTGCACCATTCATTAAGCAAACGAAATAGGATCCAGCTGCTAACTTTTGTGTGTCCAAGAACACTAAATTAGAGCCGTTTTGCGCTAAAAGTTGGTGCGTTTGGATGGTTTTACCAAAGATATCTTGAATAGCAACAGTAATAGCTTGTGTGTTGATGCTGCTAAACGAAAGCGTTATTTCTTCATCTGCAGGATTTGGGTATAAATTCACACCATTCATTTGAGGCGTTTCATCGATACCAGACACAACATTGTCAGAAGGTGATCCAGCATAAATATTGATGTTATCAAGGTACATGTTATTTCCGCCATTTCCTTCAAACTTGAATTTATAACGGAAATTTTCAACCCAATAAGAAGAAGTTACATTTGTCATGTGAACAGTAGTCCAATCCTCTGGTGTTGAAGGGGTCCAAGGCGATGGAACAACAATAGTTGATAATTGACTTCCCGTTAATGTTTTACGCTGTTGCCAAGAATCACCACAATTACTTGATAAAAAGACTTTCAATGATTCAAAATTTGCTGTAGCTTTTTTACGGTATGAAAAACGGAAACTCAAAGTAGCAGATGTTGTAATAGAGGACAAATCTACTGCTGCAGAAATTAGTTCATCGGTTTGACTACCATTTGAATTGTAATTGTTTAAATAGGCAGATTTAGCAGAAGATAAACCTGTTGTACCTATTTCAAATTGAATAAAATCAGATGGATTGACTACTTCCCAATTCGGGGTATTCGATAAATTAGTATAATTTTCAAAGGTTTCTAAGAAGGGTAAATTTCCAAATTTAGGTAACACATGAATGTATTGTGTTTTCGTTTCCGTTTGTGTTGTTGTACCATCAGTCGCAGTTAATGTTACTGTATAAATTCCTGGAGTATCATATGAAACTTGTGGGTTTTGAGCAGTTGATGTTGCTGGTGTCCCATTCTGGAAGGTCCATGACCAACCCGTTGCAGCGTTATAAGTTGCATCTGTAAATTGCAATAATTCTCCCACACAAATAGATGTTTTACTTACTGTGAAATCTGTTTTACATAAATTCACGTTTCCATCAGCACCTGTAGCAGCTAGATTTGAAGACGTCCATAAATTATTTCGGCCAGCAACAGTTGAATTTAATGCAGCGCGCATACGTGTTTTTTGTCCGGTGGTAAACATCTTAGAACAGTACGAATAATCCATGTAGTTTTCTACATTGTCACGCATTGGGAAACCCCAATAGCTATCATCAGAATTGCACGTATTAGAATTAATTGCACAAGCGGTTACACCGATACAATTAGGTGTGTCTTGAACTGCGTCATCAGAAGAACAACTTGTTGCATTTCCTGGATTGTTATTTCCACCCCAAGTATGATCTAAATTTAACCAATGTCCGCATTCGTGTGTTAACGTTCTACTTGTTCCAACACTTGATGTTCCTATTGAACCAACATAATTATGTAAAACCCAAATTCCACCACTTGTCATATTTGTGCCTTGCCAGTTCATTGGTTTGTACGTGTAGCCTGCAGCGCCACCAATTTCACCACAGATAAAAATATTTAAGTACTTATTGCTTGGCCACTCTCCTTGATAGACATCATTCCCTGTTTTTACAGCTTCTGCTTGATCTCCTCCGTTGTCACCTTGATAACTCAAGGGTGAATACGTTCGTGTGATTCCTTTAAAACAAGCTCCATTTGGTGCTTTTGTTGCCAAAACGAATTCTACTTCAATATCTGAAGGCATACCTTGAAAGTCTTGGTGTACATTATTTGCATCCGCATTTAATTTTCGATAATCTCTGTTTAATATAAATAAGGCATCTTTAATTTGAGCATCGCTAATATTCTCAGCGCCATTTATGTGTAAGACATGGAATACAATCGGAATTTTATAGATAACTCCTTTCGTTGTTGATGAATTTAAAGCTTCATGTTGACGAATAATTTCATCGTTTTGCAAACTTTGAACATACGATGGATTTGCTAAATTCTTAACATGTAATTTATGTTGGTGGCAGTATTCTACTGTTTCCCCTTCACGTGCATTTGTTGCGTCAAAAAAAGTAGCTTGTGCGTTAATAATTAACGTATTGAATACAAAAAAAATGAGTATAAAAAATACAGATCTGTTCATAAAATTGTTTTGTGTGTTGGATTAACGGCACAAAATACGAAATGGTTCATAGATTAAAAAATTTCTCACTATTATTTTAATATTCTTTTAAAGTTAAAACAACTTTATCAACTTTAGAATTAGAAATTAAACGACTTATTTTCAACGCAATTTCTTCCGGTGAAGACAGTTCATTAGTTGCTTTCAATTGCACAAAATTAGAATGACTAGAAAAATCAGTAGAGGATGCCGCGCGAATTTTTTCTTGCATCGGAGTATCAATTACTCCCGGTGCAACAGCATAAATCTTTACCGATCTTCCACGTTCCTTTTCTTCCAATTGAATGGTTTCTGAAAAACGATCAAGCGCAATTTTAGAAGCGCAATAACTCGCCCAAGCTGGAATTGCTCTATTGGCTGCACCTGAACTGATATTGACAATCGTTAATGGTGTTGCAATTGGAAATTGTTGAAGAAATTGTTGACACAACAGCATTGGCGCAGTCGCATTAATCGTCATAACACGCTCAATGTCCGATTCTTCTTGCTCACTGATGCGTTGAATCGCACCAATTTGTCCAGCATTATTAATCAAAATTGCTTCTGATAAGGAACAATCAAATTGTACAGCTTTTACTGCGTTCAAATCCGCTAAATCAAGTGGAATAAACGAAAAAAGTGGATGTTGCAATGAATGA
>JAHEIL010000015.1:3262-119017 GCA_024639405.1 Crocinitomicaceae bacterium
GCCAATAAGGCATTCGCTTTTTTAGCGATTTGAGCCATGGCTTTGATGTCAATAATATTCATCATTGGATTTGTTGGTGTTTCCACCCAAATCAATTTAGTATTCGCATTTACCAACGCCTCTACAGCAGCTGGATTTTGCATGTCAACAAAGTGAAATTTGATGCCATATTTTGCGAAAATTGTATTGAAAATTCGGTATGAACCTCCGTAAAGATCGCTAGTAGAAATGACTTCATCGCCAGGATTTAACATTTTAATCACACAATCAATAGCTGCTAAACCTGAACCAAAACAAGCACCATAATTTCCGTTTTCAATCGCAGCAATGTTTTTTTCAAGTGCATGGCGTGTAGGATTTAGCGTACGTGAATATTCGTACCCTTTGTGATTGCCAACTCCATCTTGAACATACGTTGATGTTTGGTAAATTGGGGTCATAATTGCGCCTGTTGCTTCGTCAGGATGAACACCTGCGTGAATGGCTTTCGTTCCAAATTTCATATGTGTAATTTTATTTTCTTCGTGCACAAAAATAGCATCATTTCACTACAATCCTAGCAGTTTGACGTGTTTTCTGTTCCAAAATAATTTCTTTGTTTTCTGTAACGCGATCAATCGTCGCTTGGTCGTAATGACGAATGGTAATTAAAGTTAATCCTTCGTTGAATTTCACAGAATACGTATCTTTAAACAACTCCAAAACTTGATCAATATTAATTTTAGACCGATCCATCAAAATCGAAAAATCCAAAGCTGAATTTTGCATTAGGTTGATTTTCGCATTGATTTTCGACAAGCGACTGAAAATATCACTTAAATTTTCTTCAACAATGAATGAAAAGTTTGTTGTTGTAAATGAAAACAACACTTGATCATTTTTAAAGATAAAAGAAGGAATCAAAGCATCATTCTCTGAGTTTTTTTGAATGATGGTTCCTGAAGCTGTTGGGTCCAAAAAGGACTTTACATACAAAGGAATGTCTTTATTTTGAAGCGGTTTAATTGTTTTTGGATGAATCACAGAAGCACCGTAATACGACAATTCTATTGCTTCTTTGAACGATATTTGGTCTAATTTTACTGTATTGTCAAAATACTTTGGATCTGCATTCAACATCCCTGGCACATCTTTCCAAATCGTAACGCTTTCAGCATTTGTACAATATGCAAAAATTCCAGCAGTATAATCAGAACCTTCTCGACCTAAGGTAGTCGTGAAACCCTCTGGTGTGTGCCCAATAAAACCTTGTGTCACTTGAATGTTTACTTCAGAAAAAAGCGGAAGAAAACGTTCTTGAATTAAGCTTTCTGTTTTATTCCAATCCACATTTCCTTCTTGGTATAAATGATCTGTTCGAATCAATTTACGTGCATCGGCCCAAACCGCTGGGAATCCTTTTTCTCTAAGATAAGCAGCTAGAATAACCGATGAAAGCACTTCGCCAATCGAAACAATTTGATCGTATTCAAAACTGTAATTGTCTGAAAAAGACTGGTCAAAACGCAAGCGAAGCGCTTCAAATATAGCTTCCATTTCAGCATAAACTGCAAAATGGCGTTCGTGAAATAATTCGCCTAAAATAGTTTCGTGAAACAACACCAAATCATCTACTAATGCAGTAAAATTTTTACGGTCTTTTTGCGACAATGCTGTAACAACTTCTTCTAATTTATTAGTTGTTTTTCCCATTGCAGAAACCACAATCGTGATTTTTTGTCCATCGTATAACGAAACGATTTCAGCAACATTTTGAACAGCAGCTGCATCTTTCACGGATGCCCCACCAAACTTAAAAATTTTCATTTCAACTATTTTGTACAAAAATAACGAAAAACAAGTTTATCAAGCAGGAAAATAATGTGGAAAAAGAAAGGGTTGAATTAACTCAACTTATCTGTTAAAATACGCATTTCGATTACAGGTGAAATCTTTTCATATAAGATATTGTAGACAGCATCTACAATTGGCATTTCAACATTGAATTTTTTATTGATTTCCATGACACATTTTGTTGCGTAATAACCTTCAGCAATCATGTCCATCTCTAATTGTGCCGCTTTTACAGAATATCCTTTTCCAATCATAAAACCAAACGTTCTATTTCTAGAAAATTTAGAATAGGCTGTCACTAATAAATCACCTAAATAGGCACTTGATTTCACATCGCGGTGTATTGGACTTACCTCATCAATGAAGTTTTCAATTTCTTGTATGGCATTAGAAATCAGTACCGCTTGAAAATTATCTCCATAGCCTAAACCAGAACAAATTCCTGAAGCTAAGGCATACACATTTTTCAAAACGGCAGAAAGTTCTGTTCCAAATAAATCATCAGAAACAGTTGTTTTGATGAAACGACACGCCAATAAATCTGCCATTTCTTCGGCTACATGATCGTCTTGACTTGCAATCGTTAAATAAGAAAGTCTCTCCAATGCTACTTCTTCAGCATGGCAAGGACCACAAATAATTCCAATGTTTTTATACTTCGTCCCAAATGTTTTATGAATAAAACGCGCAGGAATCGCATTGTATTCTGGAATAATTCCTTTCACAGCAGAAAAAACTATTTTATTTGCCATAATTTCTGTTGGGAAACCTTCAAACATTTTTGTTAAAAAAGCGGAAGGTGTTGCAATAATAACGATATCTACTTCCTCTATTGTAGCAACTAAATCTGTACTTACTTTGATTTTATCTAAATCAAATTCAACGGATTGCAAATAGTTTGGATTGTGACGAAAATTAAGAATGTGATCTACAGCTGCTTGATTACGCATCCACCAATTAACTTGTGGCACATTATTACATAATATTTTGACCAAAGCTGTTGCCCAACTTCCACCGCCTATCACTGCTATTTTTCGTTGTTTCTCCATGTAGTATCGTTGCACAAATGTAATTATTTTTTTTAAACTGCTTCAATGTGTACTTTATACACTATGAAATTAGAATCGTGATTTCTAGCTATTATTTTTTAGCCATTTGCAGGTGCAATTCATACATCAATCGATCAAATTCATCATCCGCTCTTGTATCATTGTGAAAACGGAAATCTGCTTCTTGCTCAAACGGTTGTAAATAATGTTTGTAACATGGTAAGACATGATTATTCCATTGGTATAATATTGCTTCGCGCGAATAACCACGTGTTTCTTGATCTCTATACAAACGGCGATCGAGTTGTGTTGCTAAATCTACTTCCATAAATATAGTGAAATCCAATTGTTGGCGAATTTCTTCGTAATGAAACAAAAACAAGCCTTCTACAATGACTAAATCAGACGGATGAATCGTCACTAAGGTATTTTTATCGGGAGGCGCATTGAAATGGTATTCTTTGACTTCAATCGATTCTCCGTTTAATAAAGTAGTTAAATCTGAGTGTAAGCGTGAACGATCTAGGGCAGTTGGTAAATCAAAATTTACTTCACCATTCTCATCAATTACTTGTTTAGTAATTGGATGGTAATAATTATCCATCGAAAAAATAGATGGTTTTAAATGATTTAATTCTGTTGAAATACGTTTTAAAAGTGTTGTTTTTCCAGAACCACTTCCTCCACAAATACCTATGATCATCCTTGTTTATCTTTTTTATAAATGCGTTTGCTTTTTCTAAAGTGATTAAAAAAGCATCGTTCAAATATAACTCAATTTTTTTGTGTGCTAAAATTAGCCGTGATTTTGACTTTGTTTTTCACTGAAAAAAGTAAAAAATACCTTATTTTCGTAAACTACAATTTTTAAACAAAACAATATGCGCAAATTCTTAACATTAAGTATGTGTTTTATTCTCGTTCTTCAACAAGGATGGGCACAACAAGGTGAAGGTGGCTTACCTAAAAGCTTACTTTTTTCACAGGTTCAAGCACTTGCTTCAGTTTCGTTTAATGAACCATTAATTGCCAATCTTAGAGCTGAAGATAGTATTGTTGATGCTGAAAAAACAGGCCCTTGGAGATTTGGATTTAACAATACTACAAATCTAACTACTGATAATAGTGGAACATGGACAACTTTGCCAAACGGTGATCAACTTTGGCAATTGAAAATTATCTGTGAAAATGCGTTAACCGTCAACCTTACCTTAGAAAATGTTCAACTTCCTGAAGGAAATGAATTATATGTTTACAACGAAGCAAAATCATTTATTTTAGGAAAATTTACTGAAAATCATTTATATGAAGGGCAACTTGGTACAGAATTAGTTCCAGGGAATACAGCCATTGTTGAATATTATGTTCCTGCAAGTAATGTGAATTTATTGAAAGGATTAACGATTCATACGGTGACACATGGTTACCGAACAGCGAAAGAGTTTCAAACCAAAGCGTTTGGAAGTTCGGGTAATTGTAACATGAACGTGAATTGCCCCGATGGAAGTGCATGGGAAAACCAACGCAATAGTGCTATTATGCTAGTTTCTGGTAGCAACGGTTTTTGCTCTGGCGCTTTGATAAATAATGTATTGCAAAATCAAAAACCCTATGTATTAACAGCCAATCATTGTTACAGTAATCCTGCAACCTGGATTTTTAGATTTAATTGGCAATCACACGACTGTTTAAATCCAACAACGTCGCCAACATTTGAATCACTCTCTGGAGCTGTTTTGCGCGCTAAAAGAACGCCGTCAGATTTTTGTTTGGTAGAAATTACGGGTGGATTGGTTAACAATACAGTTCCAGCATTTTGTAATCCTTATTTTTCTGGTTGGGACAATACGGGAGCAATTCCTCAAAACACCACCTGCATTCATCATCCAGATGGGGACATCAAAAAAATCTCTTTTGATGATCAATCACCATCCATTTCTCAAGGAATGAACTCTTCAGAAGCGAATTCAACTTGGTCAATCAAATGGGACCGAAACACAACAACAGAAGGTGGGTCTTCAGGTTCTCCGTTGTTTGATGAAAATCATCGTATTATTGGTCAATTGTGGGGAGGTGGCGCTTCATGTAACAACTTGACAGCAACTGATTTTTATGGCCGCTTTTCAAATTCTTGGCTGCCAAGTGGAAGCGATAGTTCTAATCAGTTAAAATATTGGTTAGACCCAACAAACACAGGAGCGCAATTCATCAATGGTTTAGATCCTATGAATCCAATTAATGCCAATTTTGACGGACAACTTTCAAATCCAACAGGTGTAAAAGGAATCAATTGCACCGATACAATTTATCCTTCTATTCGCTTGTCTAATATTGGCGCAACAACGTTAACAGCTTTACCAATTCAATATAGTTTTGATGGTGGAGGAGTTCAAACCTATAATTGGACCGGCAATTTACCACAATGGCAAAGTACAATCATTAATTTGCCGATGGCCACATTGTCAAATGGGAATCATACATTTACAGCTGCTATTCAATCTAACTTAGATGTGAATCCAACTAATAATTCTGTAACTGGAAATTTCTCTACTCTAAACAATGGTAACATTGTAACTATGAACTTAAACCTAGATTGTTATGCCTCTGAAACATCTTGGAAACTATTAAACAGCAATAACATTGTTCTATACAGCGGTAATGGTTACAGCAATAATAATCCAATAGCTGTAACACAAGATTTTTGTTTGACTTCAACCTGTTATACATTCAAAATTTTCGACCAATACGGAGATGGAATGTCAGGTTGCTCCAATCAAAATGGCGGAAACGGTGATTTAAACTTAACCTTTAACGATACTGTAATTGGAGAAATTTTAGAAGCAAATGCAGATTTTGGCGATTCTTTGGCGATTCCATTCTGCTTAAGTGGATCTGTAATTGTGGGCGAACTCGTTGAAAATGAACTCAAACTTTATCCAAATCCTACCTCAAATTGGCTTACAGTTGAAACAAAATTCCTCGCAGATAAAATTTGTATTACATCAATTACTGGCGATGAACTTTTGAACTTTGAACCATCAACATTGAAAATGTCAGTATCACTTGAAGCGTATTCAGCTGGCGTTTATTTCATTGTTATACATTCCAAATCAGGGAAAATAACGAAGCAACTTATTAAAAAATAAAACAAGGAAATTTCCTTATAAATCTAGTGTATGTTATCTAAAGACATCGACAAAAAATTATTTTTATTAGACGCTTACGCGTTAATCTACAGAGCCTATTTTGCATTTGCGAAAAACCCGAGAGTTAATTCTAAAGGGCAAAACACCTCTGCTGCATTTGGCTTTACCAATGTATTAATCGATGTCATTAAAAATGAAAAACCAACACATATTGCAGTTGTTTTTGATCCGCCAGGTGGCTCAACGCACCGTCAAGAAGATTTCGCCCTTTACAAAGCTCACCGAGAAGAAATGCCGGAAGACATTCGTTCGATGATTGAGCCGATAAAAAATATTGTACGCGCATTTAATATTCCAATGCTGGAAGTTGCAGGCTTCGAAGCAGATGATGTGATCGGAACGCTCGCAAAAGTTGCGGAGAAAAAAGGCTACACCACATACATGATGACGCCTGATAAAGATTATGCGCAATTGGTTTCTGAACATATTTTTATGTTTAAACCTGGTCGCGGTGGAAATCCACCTGAAATTTGGGGCGTTCCTGAAGTGTGCGCCAAATTTGAAATTCAAGACCCAATTCAAGTCATTGATATTTTAGGGTTGTGGGGAGATGCCGCTGATAATATTCCTGGAATTCCTGGAATTGGAGAAAAAACAGCTAAACTATTGATCCAGAAATATGGAACAATGGAAAACATCTTCAAAAATGTCGACGACTTAAAAGGAAAACAAAAAGAAAATGTCATCAATTTTGAAGCGCAAGGATTGGTTTCTAAAATGTTGGCTACCATCATTGTTGATGTTGAAGTTCCTTTTGATGAAGAACATTTGTTAGTTGGCGATGTTGATAAAGAAAAAGTGAAAGACCTTTTTACGGAATTGGAATTTAGGAATTTGGCGCGTCGGGTAATTGGTGAAGATATTGTAATTACGGCACAACCTTCCATCAATAATGGTGAAAATGCACAGCTAGATTTATTTGGTATGCAAAGCATGTTGGTCGAACAAAATCCGACGCCAACTTCAGAATACAAAACTATTGCTACCGAAAAACCAAGCTATCATTTAATTACAAAGCCGGAAGAACGACAAGAATTGTTAGCGCTTTTATTGGCTCAAAAACAAGTGTGCTTTGACACAGAAACAACCAGCATTGATGCATTGCATGCGGATTTAGTTGGACTCTCGTTTTCTTACAAAGCTCGAGAAGCTTTTTATGTGGCTGTACCGGTGGATTTTGAAGCTGCAAAATCAATTGTGGAAGAATTTTTACCTTTCTTCAAAAATACGGCGATTGAAAAAATTGCGCACAACATAAAATACGATTTAAAAGTATTGAATCGCTATGGAATAAAGGTGGAGGCGCCCCTTTTTGACACCATGATTGCACATTATTTGATCAATCCTGAATCCAAACAAAACATGGATTTCTTAGCAGAATTTTACTTGAACTATCAACCTATTTCTATCGAAACATTGATTGGTAAAAAAGGAAAAGGTCAAGGAAATATGGGCGATTTACAACCAGAAGAAATTTCTGACTATGCGTGTGAAGATGCAGATATTACCTATCAATTAAAACAATTGTTTGAACCAGAAATTCAAAAAGAACATTTAAAAGAATTGTTCTACGACATGGAAATGCCACTTGTTGAGGTGTTAAAAGAAATGGAACAAGAAGGAATCGCCATTGATGTAGCTGGATTAAACGAATATTCGAAACAATTAGAAATAACCCTAATTGACTTAGAAAAAGGAATCAAGGCTGAAGCTGGAATGGATTTCAATGTTGATTCGCCGAAACAATTAGGAGATGTATTGTTTGATGTGTTGAAAATTTCGTCCAAAGCGAAAAAAACTAAAACAGGTCAATACGCTACCTCAGAAGATATTCTTCAAAAACATGAGAAAGATCACCCAATTATACCAATGATTTTGCAATACCGTCAATTGCGCAAATTAAAAAGTACATATGTGGACCCGTTACCAACCATGACCGATAAAATGGATGGTAGAATTCACACTAGCTTTATGCAAACTGTAACAGCAACGGGACGTTTAAGTTCCAATAATCCGAACTTGCAGAATATTCCAATCCGAACAGAAAATGGGCGTGAGATTAGAAAATCATTCATTCCTAGAAATGCTGATTTTACCTTAATGGCTGTCGATTATTCTCAAATTGAATTGCGTATCATCGCTGCGCTTAGTAAAGATGCTGCAATGATAGAGGCGTTTAAAAGTGGTCACGACATTCACAAAGCGACCGCTGCAAAAGTATTTCATGTGCAATTAGATGAGGTAACGCGCGAACAAAGAAGCGCTGCAAAAGCAGTAAATTTTGGAATTATATACGGTCAATCTGCCTTTGGCTTGTCTCAAAATTTAGGAATCTCAAGAACAGAAGCTAAAGGAATCATCGATAGCTATTTTGAACAATACGCAACCATAAAAAATTACATGGATGGTGCAGTAACTCAAGCGCGAGAAAAAGGATACGTCGAAACCATAATGCAACGTCGTCGTTATTTACCAGACATTAATTCATCGAATGCTGTTGTACGCGGTTTTGCTGAAAGAAATGCTGTAAATGCACCGATTCAAGGATCTGCCGCTGACATTATAAAAATGGCAATGGTGGCTGTTTATCGTGCGATGCAACAACAAGATTTAAAATCTAAAATGATTTTACAAGTACACGATGAGTTGGTATTTGATGTGCACATTTCAGAAAAAGAAGTGATGAAAAAATTGGTGAAAGAAGCGATGGAAAATGCCATTAATTTAGTTGTACCTATGGAAGTTGAATTGCAATTTGGAGATAATTGGTTAGACGCACACTAAATTTTAACGTTCTCTGTTACGTGAAAATTAGTTTCCAGGATCTATTCGTTAATACACGAACAAACGTAATTAATTCATTCGCCTGTTGAATGTTGGTATAGACCTTGTCAAAACATAATTCATTTTCATTGATTGTAGGCGCCAACTGAAATGGGAAAACTGGCGATTGAGTTGGCTGAATAGTTTCTAATTGCAAGAAAAATAAATGCAACAAACGAATCGCTTCATTGGAACTCAATTTGAAATCTGCTGCTTTTACCGATGAGAAAAAATGAATTTTTTTCCGCGCCCTCGTTAACAAAACATTCAGACGTTTTGTCCCATTCTTAGAATTTATTGGTCCAAATCGCAGCGCGAATTCACCTGCTTCGTTAAAAGCATATCCAAAACTAACGATTAATCGGTCGCATTCTTCACCTTGTACATTTTCCAAAGCTTTAAAAAATAAGGTGTTGGATTCAATTCGATCTGCTAACTTAAGTTGAGTTTTTGGCGATAAATGGCGATAAATCGCTGCTAATTGAGTTTCTGAAAAGGCAACAACCCCCAGTGTCTCTCGACTATCAATTAGAACTGTAATATGTTTTGCAACGGCTTGCGCTTCAAGATTGTTTTCCCGCTCAATAAATCGTCCTTCTGGCATGTAATGCCATTCGATGGGCTGCACTTCTTGTTCATAGGTTGGAAAAGCAATCAATTGATTGTTGTAAAAATGTTGGTTTGAAAATTGAATCAATCCAGGATGCTCACTTCGATAATGGTGATGCAAGGCAACATTCTTCCAATGAAATGAAGCATGGTGCAAAACACTTATTAAATCTTCAGTTTGAGTTTTAAAATAAGAATGCGGACCCATTTGATGAGCGTCACCAGCTATTAATATTCTTTTAGAACGTTGAATGGTTCCCAAGGCATTTGCCAATGGTATTTGACTCGCTTCATCGAAAATCGCCACATCAAATAAATCTTTTTGTAATGGAAAACACTTAGCAACTTGAACAGGATTACTCAACCAAATTGGTTTTAATAACTGAATCCATTCCAAAGAATCTGAGGCGAATAATTCACGTAAACTTGGAAAATTTTTAGACCGTGAAAATAATTTTATCAGGTGTGATTTACCATTTTTTAAGCGCTTTTTTTGAGCTTTTTCAGCAGCTGATAATTGAGTGCTTGGTGTTTGTAAAAGGGTATGAAAAGCAGCAAATTTTTGAGCTCTTTTTGCTAAAATTTCTTGGGCAAATTGTGACGCTTCTTGTTCTTGAATTTCACAAATTTCTGAACTTAAATTTACTAAATCTTGAATGTTAAACTGACTGAAATCTGGAAATTGTAAGGTGAATTTTGTCCACGAACTTTTTAAAATTTCCGCCTTTAATTGATCAAAATTGGAACGATTTTTTAACGCTTGTAAAATTGTTGAATCCCAATTTTCAAGTATTTTTTTATACCCACACACGTCTTCAAATTTGTAAAGAAATTGTTCTAAAAATTGATTCAACTGTGTAGTGTCATCCAAGTTAAAATTCAATTTTAAATCCGAATAGAATGAATTCAAAGTGGCATTATGTGCCGCATATTTTTCTTGTTCTTGATGCGACAATTTAGCGCGAATGTCTTGTTCAAAATCTGAATAAAAATGGATTTGGTGTGTCAATTGTTCCAACTCAGTTTCTGGAGAATTTATTCCTATTTCGCAAAATTCAACTTTTAATTGAGATATTTCATTCTTTTTTACATTTATTCGTTGTTGATACAACAACAATTCTTCCGCTTGATCAATTGGGAAAATTGAAAATGTTGCCCACAATTTCTTTGCTTTCATCTTAGAAAAGAAAGATGTTTTTTTCAGCATAGAAAGGAGTAAATTGCAAGATGAAAAATTCGGTAGTTGAATCCAATTTGAACTATTTTTTTCCAAGGCTGAACATTCCTTATGAAGTTTATGCCATTTTTTTTGAAGGCGTAAAAACGATTTTTGTTCTTTCGAATTGTGCGTTAAAATCGCTTCAAATTTTCTGAAAAATGGGTTGCTGAAATTTTGACAAAGCGCTGCTTTTTTTAACGCCAATTGTACATCGCTCCAAGTTTGGATATCAAAAATTTCTTGCAGTTTTTTTAAAGTCGAAATCCACGATCTAACTTTGCTGTCTAATTGAAAAAATAGATCATTTTTAAGAATAGCAATTGAGGTTGAACCGACAAAAAATGCTAAGTCTTTTTCATACAATTCCTTGATGGTTTTTTCATTCAAAATCCACACATCAACTGACGGTAAATTTGAGTCAAAAATTACTTGATCAAATGGATGGTCTTTTGCACAAGATTGAAATTGCTCATATGAAATTCCACCAATCAAAGTGGGTTGATTCAACATGTCCAAATAATAGGAAAGTTGATGTGTTTTTTGAGCTGCGCGATCAAGGTTATTTGGAATCGATTGTACAATATGTTGGTCCAAATCAATCCAAGCTTGTTTCAATGCATGAATAAATTCTTTGCTTACAATTTCTGAACTGGCTATAAAACACAATTGATCTAAGTCATATTGTTGCAACTTTTTTTGAAGTACTTCTAGTGCAACACGTTTTTCGGAAACAACCAATAATTGTTTTTCTTCGCATACTAATTTTCCGATTAAATTGGCTAATACTTGAGATTTTCCGGTTCCTGGAGGACCTTGTACAACACAATTATCAGTAGAAATTTGGTCATAAACAGCTAATTGATCGACATCTGAAGGAAACAATAAGGCTGGCGAAAGATTTAATTTTTCAGGAAGTTTTGTTACCGATTCTCCAAATAATGCGCCAATCGATTCAGAAGGTTCTTCCTGCAACAAGGCTTCTAATTCCTTTACCATTTCATAACGGTGGTGATGAAAATTTCCAACTGCATAAAATTGCTGCAGTTTTATGGGTAGATTGTGTAATTGAAGAAATGCCGCTACAGCTTCAGAAGTTATCTCATCCGGCAACTCAAGATCCCATTCATCTTTAAAAACTTGTTGAATAAATGGATTGATAAAAGGAGCGCGATCATCCAAGAGAAAATTAATTTCTTGTGAAACTTTGTTGGTGATAATTTCTAACGGAGTTAAAAACAAGGGAGTTATTATTTCCGAAGATTTATAAATCCATTTAAAGGAAAGATTCGCATAACACAATGGAAAAATTCCGCTTTCTTTTTGAACTTTTGCGGCAAAAGAAATGATTTTCTTTACTTTTTCTCTCGGAAAAGGTTCTAATAATTCTGCTTCACTTTTTAACGTTAAAATTGAATCTGACAAACAATTCACCAACACATCATTCGCATTGAATTGACGCGTTTCCAATAGTAATGTGCGAATTGTATGTTCAAGTTCAGTCTTCACGATGCTAAAATACAAATTATCACGATGCTAGAAATTGTATTTGGGATTAATCCTACGTTGAAAAACCCATTTGTAACATTGAAAATACCTTAAACAAGGTACTGTAAAATTATTTTCTTTCCCTTAATTTTGCATATGCAAAAATTGCTTTCAAAAATTCGTCCGGGTCAACACGTTACCGTAGCTTCAATTCAAGATTCATTCTTGAAACCAAAGTTGATGGAAATGGGCTTGATCATTGGAAAAGAAATTGAAGTACTTTTTTGCGCGCCACTAGGCGATCCGATTGCTATTGATGTACAGGGTTACGTCCTTTCACTTCGCTTAGAAGAAGCAGCATTAATTCAAGTCAATATTGCCGGGAAATCGAAAGATTTTTCCTAAATTTGAAGCAATGAAAATCGCCCTTTTAGGAAATCCAAATACGGGAAAAAGTTCCATTTTTAACTTATTAACGGGAATGCGTCAACACGTTGGAAATTTTCCGGGTGTTACCGTTGATAAAAAAATTGGAGCTGTAACTTACAATGGGAAAACCTATTCTATCATTGATTTTCCAGGAACTTACAGCGTTTATCCAAGATCAAAAGACGAACAAGTTGTTTACGAAGTCGTTTCAAATCCAAACCACGAAGACTATCCTTCAGTAGCACTTGTTGTTGTAGATGCTACAAATATTGAGCGAAATTTATTGTTATTTTCTCAAATCTATGATTTGAATATTCCGTGCGTTTTAGCATTGAATATGCGTGATTTAGCAAAAACTAAAGGAATAGAAATCGACTTAATTGGTTTACAAACAGCATTCCCAGCTGCCAAAATTGTAGAAACAAATGCAAGAGCTGGTTTTGGAAAGGACCGTTTATTAAATGCTCTTGAATCTGCTGAAAGAAATTCGGTACATTCACCATTTTTACAAAATGCAAAGTTAGCAGCTGTTGAAGATTATAAAGCGCAAGAAACGGAAGCAGCCGAACGTTTTGAAAAGATTCAATTATTGGTTCAACAAATAAAAAAAGTTACTGCTGTAAAAAAACAATCGTTTGATACAAAATTAGACCGTATACTGGTTCATCCTATCTTCGGATACGTTATCTTTTCAGCCGTTTTATTAATAATTTTTCAATTTATTTTTGCCGTTGCAACCATTCCAATGGACTTGATTGATGGATCGTTTTCAACGTTTAGCTCTTATGTGGCTAGTTTGTTGCCAGAAGGGATTTTTAGTGATTTAATTGCTCAAGGCATCATTCCTGGAATTGGGGGTGTTGTAGTATTTGTGCCGCAAATTGCCTTGTTGTTCTTTTTCATTTCTTTATTAGAAGAAAGTGGTTACTTGGCACGTGTTGTATTTATCATGGACAGAATCATGCGTCCGCTCGGTTTAAATGGAAAAAGTGTTGTTCCGCTTTTATCTAGTGTAGCTTGTGCAATTCCTGGTGTTATGGCAACCCGAACTATTTCAGATTGGAAAGAACGCTTAACAACCATTTTAGTTGCGCCATTAATGAGTTGCAGCGCGCGTATTCCAGTTTATACATTATTAATTGCTTTGGTGATTCCTAACAAAACATTGTTTCACTTTTTTAACCTTCAGGGGTTGGTTTTGTTTGCTTTGTATGCATTGGGATTGTTTGCAGCATTATTGGTCGCATTTATTCTAAAACAAACCATTAAAACAAAAGAAAAAGGCTATTTATTACTAGAATTACCAAGTTTTAAACCACCACAATGGAAAAATGTTGGAATGGTAGTTTGGGAAAAATTACGTGTTTTTGTGACAGATGCTGGAAAAGTTATATTAGCTATATCGATCATTCTTTGGGCAATGGCAACATTTGGACCTAGTGATCAAATGCAACTTGCAGAAAAGCAAACGCGTGTTATGGCTCAAAAAAAGGCATTAAGTGCTGAAGTTACCGAACAAAAGGTAGCAGCAATCCGCTTAGAAAATTCTTATATTGGTATCTTAGGGAAAACGATTGAACCAGTTATTCGTCCTTTAGGATACGATTGGAAAATTGGTATTTCGTTGATTACATCTTTTGCAGCGCGAGAAGTTTTTGTTGGCTCATTGGCAACAATCTATGCCGTTCAAGATGATGGCGGTGAAAACAAACGCTTAATCGATCGCTTAAGAGAAGACAAACGAGCAGATGGTCGTCCAACTTACACACTTGCATCAGGAGTTTCCTTAATGATTTTCTATGTTTTTGCAATGCAATGCATGGCTACGTTAGCGGTAGTTAAACGTGAAACGAAATCCTGGAAATGGCCATTGATTCAAATTGGATTCATGGCTGCATTGGCCTACACCGGCGCTTGGATTGCTTACACTTTATTAGCTTAAAATGATAGAAAAAATAGTTGTAATCGCTATTATTGCATGTGCAGTTTTTTTCATCGGTCGAAAGTTTTACCGTGAATTTTTTAATGAAAAAAAAGGCTGTGACGGCTGTGGGCTGTCGTAAGTTAACCTACGTTTTGAATGCCTTCAGCAACAAGTGATTTTAATTGCAAAAGCTCTCGTGCTTCTTTAACAATCGACGCAGTATCAAATCCGCAATCTGCCCACAATTCTTCTTGTGTTCCGTGGTGAACATATTCATCAGGGATTCCTAAACGAACAACTTCAGCTTGGTATTTTTGATCCACCATGAATTCAATAACTGCAGATCCAAATCCGCCCATCAAACAGCCATCTTCCACCGTAATTACTTTCTTGAATTTAGAAAATACTTCGTGTAACATAACTTCATCAATCGGTTTCACAAATCGCATATCATAATGTGCTACTGAAGCACCCATTTCTTTCAATTGTTCAATGGCTTTTTGAGCAAAATTCCCTGGATGTCCAATGGTTAAAATTGCTAAATCTTCTCCATTTGTAACTTTCCTACCTGTTCCAATCTTAACTGCTTTCAACGGTGTTTTCCATTCCAATAGAACTCCGTTTCCACGTGGATAACGAATGGAGAAAGGCCCTACATTTTCTTGCTGAGCAGTGAACATTAAATTACGTAATTCTTGTTCGTTCATCGGAGCTGAAACAATCATGTTTGGAATGCTTCTCATGTAGGCAAGATCGTATGCGCCATGGTGTGTTGCACCGTCAGCACCTACTAATCCACCTCGATCTAAACAAAACACAACGTTTAATTTTTGCAAGGCAACATCATGCAATACTTGATCGTACGCACGTTGCATAAACGACGAATAAATGTTACAGAAAGGAACAAGACCTTGGGTCGCTAAACCTGCTGAAAAAGTCACTGCGTGTTGCTCTGCAATCCCAACATCAAATGCACGATCTGGCATTGCTTGCATCATAATGTTCAATGAACATCCTGAAGGCATTGCTGGAGTAACGCCCATAATCTTTGGATTTTGCTCTGCTAATTCAACAATCGTGTGCCCAAATACGTCTTGGTATTTAGGTGGTTCAGGCGATTTAGGAACAATTTTTACAATTTCACCTGTTTCTTTATTGAAAACACCTGGCGCATGCCATTTCGTTGGGTTTCCTTCTTCAGAATATTTATATCCCGCACCTTTTCGAGTGATACAATGTAAAATTTTTGGACCTGGTATTGCTTTTAAATCTTCCAATACTTTTGCTAATCCGATTGCGTCATGACCGTCAACAGGACCAAAATACCTAAAATTCAATGCTTCAAATAAATTGCTTTGTTTCAACAAAGAACCTTTTAAAGCATGCGTTATTTTAGAAGCAACTGTTTGAGCATCTGGTCCAAACTTGGAGATTTTTCCTAATAATTTCCAAACCTCATCTTTAACTTTATTGTACGTATGTGAAGTTGTAATGTCTGTTAAATATTCTTTCAAAGCGCCAACATTCGGGTCAATTGACATGCAATTGTCGTTTAAAACGACCAATAAATTTGCATCTTTTTCAAATCCAGCATGGTTCATTCCTTCGAAGGCTAAACCTGCTGTCATAGCACCATCCCCAATTACAGCGATGTGTTGACGATTTTTTTCTCCTTTGTACTTATTCGCAACAGCCATTCCTAAAGCAGCAGAAATAGACGTTGAAGAGTGACCAACACCAAATGTGTCAAATTCACTTTCAGAACGTTTTGGGAAACCAGAAATACCACCTTTTAACCGATTGGTGTGAAAAACATCTCTTCTTCCTGTTAATATTTTATGCCCATAAGCTTGGTGACCAACATCCCATACTAATTGATCATATGGGGTATCAAACACATAATGTAAAGCAACAGTCAATTCAACAACACCTAAACTAGCTCCAAAATGACTGTTTCCAATTTCAGAAATCACGTCTACAATGTAATTTCTAACATCATCAGAAACATGTTGTAAATCATCTACGGCAAATTTTGCGCGCAAATCAGCTGGTATGTCGATTTGCTCTAGATAAGGTCCTGCTTTATAATGTGCCATAGATTTCAGTGTGAAATATCAAATTTAGTGCTTATGCTTAATAGTAACAAACAATTAAGGGTTTTATTTTGTTCTGGAAAAATTAAATTATACTAAATCTTCAAAAAAATCATTCCCTTTATCATCCGTAATAATAAACGCTGGGAAATCTTTAATGGTGATTTTTCGAACTGCTTCCATACCCATTTCCTCAAAATCAACAATTTCTACGGAAGTAATACTATCTTTTGCTAAAATTGCGGCTGGGCCTCCAACTGAACCTAAGTAAAAACCACCATACTTTTGACACGCATTTTTAACATCTGCTGAACGATTTCCTTTTGCCAACATAATCATACTTCCTCCTAATGCTTGGAATTGATCAACGTATGCATCCATTCTTCCTGCTGTTGTTGGACCGAAACTACCAGAAGCCATTCCCTCTGGGGTTTTTGCTGGACCTGCATAATAAATTGGATGATTTTTGAAATAGTCCGGCATCGGTTTCCCTGCGTCAATTAATTCTTTGATTTTCGCATGCGCCATATCGCGCGCAACGATTAATGTTCCGTTCAATTTCAAGCGAGTTTTGATTGGGTATTGACTTAAATCCGCCAAAACATCTGCCATTGGACGATCTAAATTGATTTCAACCGGCGCTTGTAAATGTGGAGGGAATTCAGGTAAAAATTTGCGCGGATTCTTTTCTAATTGCTCAACAAACAAACCTTCTTTAGTGATTTTTGCTTTGATGTTACGATCCGCCGAACAAGAAACTCCTAATCCTACAGGACAAGATGCTGCATGACGAGGCAAACGAATCACACGTACATCATGGGTAAAATATTTTCCTCCAAATTGAGCACCAATCTGACTTTCTTGACAGATTAATTGAACACGTTTTTCCCATTCTAAATCGCGAAATGCTTGCCCACCCATGTTTCCTTCAGTAGGCAATTGATCAAAATAACCTGCTGATGCTTTTTTGACAGCGGCTAAATTGGCTTCTGCGGATGTGCCTCCAATAACTAATGCTAAATGGTAAGGAGGACAAGCAGCCGTTCCTAAATCCATGATTTTTTCACGGATAAACGTTTCTAAAGAAGCATCGTTTAACAATGATTTTGTTTTTTGATATAAGAAGGTTTTATTAGCAGAGCCGCCTCCTTTTGCTAAAAACAAGAATTCATACGAATTGCCTTTTTTGGCGTAAATATCAATTTGAGCTGGCAAGTTTGAACCTGAATTTTTTTCGTCGAACATGGACAATGCAACAACTTGAGAGTAGCGCAAATTGCGTTCTTGATACGTGTTAAAAATTCCTTTTGAAATTGGAATGGCATCATCTACACCTGTAAATACATTCTCTCCTTTTTTAGCCATGACAATAGCAGTTCCTGTATCTTGGCATGAAGGCAATTGACCTTCAGCTGCAACAACCGCATTTTGCAATAAATTATACGCTACAAAACGATCGTTATCGGTCGCTTCAGGATCTTCTAAGATGTTGTTCAATAATTGCAAATGTGAAGGGCGTAAATAAAAAGAAACATCACTCATCGCCTCTTGCGTCAATACTTCCAAAGCTTTTGGATCGATTGTAAGAATTTCACGATCACCTAATTTTTCTACTATTACATAGTCTGAAGAAATTTTGCGGTATTCCGTTTTATCTGATAAAATTGGATACGGATCTTGGTAAAAAAAGTCTGCCATTTTGCTCTAAATTTTTCACAAAGATACACAGAATTTTAGGCTTCACTTCAAGGAATATTAGAAATTTATAAACCTTTTCAAACGAAAAAAGGCTTGAATAACTCAAGCCTTTGTATGAAATTTTGTTTTTTATTTAAAACGTATATCTTAAGCCTCCTGTTGAAACCATCCCAACGACTGTAGCTGTTTTTATTTCTGGTATTGCAACAAAATTAATCGATGGTTTTAATTCATAAGTTAAATGAAGGTGTTTCCAGAATTCACGTTTTTTACCCATTCTAAAATCTATTCCTAGTGGCGCATAGATCGATGATGTCAAATAGTTTTTATTTTCAAAAATTTCTGTTTGACGTGAGTCAATTGTGTTTTCTTTGGATTTAGGACGGTCCACATTTTCAATCGTATAATCAATACGCGTTGTTGATTCAATTGTATAACCTAAACTTGCGCCAACTCCAGCATACAATGACCATCTAGCGGATTCATTCGTTCTGAAAATCAACGCTGCATCCAAACGCAATTGCTTAGAAAGATTGGTCATTGAGTATCGGTACAACGAATCATGGGTTAAAATTGTTTGTGTGCCTGTTTGTGATGATGTTAAAGTGTCATATGCATATTTAATAACTTTTTCATATGCCATGTTTAAATTATTATTCATTAAATAAGCAATTCCTAAACGTAACGTTGGATTACTTTTCTTAAACTTTATTCCAACAGATAAGGCGTGAAATGAGCCTCCCGTTGCTTGGCGATTTGCCAATGAAAATGAAGAAAAATCTGTTGCTAACAAGGCAGAATTTGGAGCCATTGCTTGAAAATCAAGTAAATTCGTGTGTGGCATAGGGTTTAGTTGAAAACCGTTTTGCAATTGAACTTCAGTGATGTGAAACGAACATTTTTTATCCGTTTTTGTTGGTGTTGCTTCTTGAGCAAAAAGAGCGGTTAAGTTAAAAGCACTAGCGGCTAATAAGACAATGGTCTGTTTTTTCATATTCTATTTTTTGTTCCTTTAACGTATTAATTTCACTTTGTGTTGCACTAAAAGTAAAAAGATTTGTTAAAAGTTGTTTTTATTTTTTCCTTTTTCACAGTCTTGAGTTAGAAACCTTAAATATTAATCGCTTATTTTCTATCTTTACAAGCTCAATTGATCAATAGCATGACAAACAAATATCCAGAATACAAAGGTTTAAATTTGCCAAATGTGGCGAAAATGGTGTTAGAAAAATGGCAAAAAGAAGCGATTTTTGAACAATCTATCATTACACGTGAAGGAAAAACACCTTTTATTTTCTTTGAAGGTCCGCCTTCTGCCAATGGATTACCTGGTATTCACCACGTTATGGGTCGTGCTATTAAAGATATTTTTTGCCGCTACAAAACATTAAAAGGATTTCAAGTAAAACGAAAAGCAGGTTGGGATACGCATGGATTACCTGTCGAATTAGGCGTAGAAAAAGAACTTGGAATTACTAAAGAAGATATTGGAACAAAAATTTCTGTTGAAGATTACAACAAAGCTTGTAAGGAAGCTGTCATGCGCTATACCGATATTTGGAACGATTTAACGCTGAAAATGGGTTATTGGGTCGACATGGAAGACCCATACATTACCTATGATTCTAAATACATGGAATCTGTTTGGTGGTTAATTGGTCAATTATTTGAAAAGAATTTATTGTACAAAGGTTATACCATTCAACCTTATTCTCCAGCTGCAGGAACTGGCTTGTCTTCGCATGAATTGAACCAGCCTGGTTGCTATCGTGACGTTACAGACACTACAGTTGTAGCACAGTTTAAGGTTAAAAATGAAAATAAATATTTTCTAGCTTGGACAACAACTCCGTGGACATTGCCTTCAAATACTGCATTGTGCGTTGGTCCTAAAATTGAATACGTAACTGTTGAAACGTATAATCAATATACGTTTGAACCAATCACCGTAATTTTAGCAAAAAACTTGGTGAATTATCAATTCGGAAAAGGATTTGTTGCTTGCGAAACACGCGATGAAGTTTCCAATTACACTGCTGGAGATAAAACAATTCCATATTGTATCATCAATGAATGCCAAGGAAAAGATTTAATTGGAATCGAATACGAACAATTGTTGCCTTATACAGTTCCAGCTGAACACCCTGAAAAAGCATTTCGTGTCATCGGAGGAGATTTTGTTACCACAGAAGATGGAACCGGTATCGTACACATTGCCCCAACTTTTGGAGCAGATGATGCACGTGTTGCCGCAGAGGCTGGTGTGCCAGGAATGTTGGTAAAAGACGACAAAGGAAACCTAGTTCCTTTAGTAGATTTACAAGGGAAATTTAGACCAGAAATGGGTGAATTTGCTGGGAAATTTGTAAAAAATGATTACTACTCTGATCAAGAAAAACCAGAGAAGTCGGTAGATGTTGAGCTAGCTATTTTATTGAAAACAGAAAACAAAGCGTTTAAAGTTGAAAAATACGTTCACAGCTATCCACATTGCTGGAGAACTGATAAACCAGTTTTATATTATCCGCTAGATTCATGGTTCATTCGCGTAACAGATGTGAAAGACCGAATGATGGACTTAAACACAACAATCAACTGGAAACCTGAATCTACAGGTTCTGGTAGATTTGGAAAATGGCTGGAAAATGTTAATGATTGGAACTTATCGCGGTCTCGCTATTGGGGTATTCCAATTCCAATTTGGTCAACTGAAGAAGGAGATGAACGCATGTGTATTTCATCTGCTGAACAACTTAAAAATGAATGCACAAAAGCTGTAAATGCAGGCTTTATGTCTAGCAACCCATTCGAACATTTTAAAGTAGGTGATTTTTCAAAAGAAAATTACGACAGCATCGATTTCCATAAAAATTACATGGATAAAATTACGTTGGTATCACCATCAGGTAAACCGATGAAACGCGAAAGTGATTTAATTGATGTTTGGTTCGACTCTGGTTCAATGCCTTATGCACAATGGCATTATCCGTTTGAAAACAAAGAATTGATTGACAACCAAACATCATATCCAGCTGATTTCATTGCTGAAGGTGTTGATCAAACAAGAGGTTGGTTTTATACGTTACATGCAATTGCAACCATGGTGTTTGATTCTGTAGCGTATAAAAACGTGATTTCAAACGGACTCGTTTTGGATAAAAACGGTCAAAAAATGTCAAAACGACTTGGTAATGCAATCGATCCGTTTTCAACGCTTGATAAATATGGAGCAGATGCTACGCGTTGGTACATGATTACAAATGCACAACCTTGGGACAATTTAAAATTTGATTTAGACGGAATTACTGAAATTCAACGTAAGTTCTTTGGTACACTTTACAATACCTATTCTTTCTTTTCATTGTATGCCAATATTGATGGATTTGATTACTCTGAAAAAGAAATTGACTTGGCAAATCGCCCAGAAATTGACCGATGGATTCTTTCGAAATTGCATTCATTAATTCAAGATGTTGATGGAGCGTTTGCTGAATTTGAACCAACTAAAGCTGGTCGTTTAATTCAAGATTTTGTAACCGATCAATTGTCGAATTGGTACGTTCGTTTGTGTAGAAGACGCTTCTGGAAAAGTGACGACGCACAAGACAAATTATCGGCATACCAAACTTTGTGCACTTGTTTGGAAACTATCTCAATTTTAGGCGCTCCAATTGCTCCTTTCTTCATGGATCAATTGTTCAACGACTTAAATTCTGTGACAAAACGTTTTGCAGTAGCATCGGTACATTTAGCTGATTTCCCACAAGTGAATCAAACATGCATCAACGAAGCGCTTGAAGCACAAATGGACATTGCACAACGCACCTCATCCTTGGTTTTAGGCTTGCGTAAAAAAGAGAAAATTAGAGTTCGCCAGCCCTTACAAAAAATCATGGTTCCTATTTTAGATAAGTCTTTTGCAAACAATATTTTACATGTAAAAGAATTGATTTTATCAGAAGTCAATGTGAAAGAATTAGAATTGTTAGAAGAAGGAAATAGCATGTTGGTGAAAAGCATCAAACCTAATTTTAAAACAATAGGCCCGAAATACGGCAAACAAATGAAAGCAATTTCAGAGTTGGTGAAAGACTTTACCAACGATACCATTGCAGCTATTGAAAGTAATAAAGGATGGAATGGATTTATTGATGGTGTTGAAATTTCATTGGATTTAACAGATTTTGAAATCGTTGCACAAGACATCCCTGGCTGGCTAGTTGCTTCTGAAGGAAGTTTAACTGTTGCATTGGATAGCACAATTTCTGAAACGTTAAAGGCCGAAGGAATTGCCCGTGAATTGGTAAACCGAGTTCAAAATTTAAGAAAAGATACAGGATTAGATGTAACAGATCGCATTGCGTTAAAAATCGATACTTCAGCAAGTTTACAAGCAGCCATTGCAGAAAATCAAATGTACGTTTGTGCAGAGGTTTTGGCAGATTCAATTACATTTAAAACTTTGACTAACGGTTTGTTAACTGATCTTGAATCACCTGAAGATGCACGAATAGAATTAACTAAACTTTAAAAAACCCTGAGGCGAATTTGCTAGCTCAGGCACATCTTTTATCGTTTTCCTTTTAAAGCATCAGCACGATTGCGTGACAATTCAAAAGTTGGATCGTATTTCAAGGCTTTCGCATACGATTGTAATGCATGTGTGATGTCTTTTTGACTTTCATAACATGTGCCTAAATTATGCCATGCTTCCACAAATCGTGGTTCCAGTTCCAATGCTGAATTGTAATAATAGATAGCACTATCAATGCGGTTAAGGTCGTATTGTTGTATGACACCAATTTGATTCAATGCTTGGTGATAATCTGGTTTCAACTGCAACATACGTTTGTAATGCGCGATTGCTTTAAACGTTTGACCAAAAACTTGTTCAGCATATGCTAAAGAATATATGACATCTACATTTTTTGGCTGTAATTCAACAGCTGTTTTGTAATATTCTAAACAAATTTTGTCGTTTTCTGCTTGGTACAATGATCCTAGCATTAAATAGGCTTCAAAAAATTTTGGGTCTTGTTGCACCGCAGTTTCATACGATGATTTCGCTAAGTCAATTTTATTTAAAACCAAGTAATTAGAACCTTTCATCACATAGGCGTCTCGGTAACGTGGGTTAATTTTTAATGCCTGATTGATGTATAAAAATGATTTATCAAAATCCATTTGTTGGCTATATGTTGAAGCCAAACTCACATAAATCTTTGGCTCTTTCGGCATTTTTTTCAATAAAAACGCATAGAATTTTTGAGCGCGCGCAACATCTTCAGGACTTCGATTCGGACGATTGTTCAATGCGTCTGCATACAACAAACGCGCTTCATTGTTGGTGCTGTCTAAACGGAAAGCTTTAGCGCCATCAGACAAGGCTAATTCCAAGCGGTAATTTTTGATCATTTTATTCCCATGAAGCACTAATAATTCTACACTATCAGGATAGACTTTTAATAAACTATCTAAATTTTGATTTGTTGAAGTGACAACATCTTCTTTCTTTCCGCATGAAAAAAGTAAAAACGGCACTAAAAAAATTAAATACTTCATACAATTAAATCGTTACATTGAATTTCAACAAAGTTAATTGAAAATCTAAATTAATAGGATAACGAAATGTAAACCATCCTTTTTATTGAGCAGAGGGTAACGTTAACTCATTTTACCAATGGCACAAGAAACGTAAGATTTTGCTTGTTTAAACAATGTATTGTGCCCTTTTTCAGGATAACCCATGTGCCCTAATTGTTCAATTAATGCATTTCTTTCGTAAGTTCCAGATACTGTAATTGTTTCTGTCTCCAGTTCAATCGCAACGGTTTCAACACCTTCTATTTTCAATAAAGCATTGGTAATTCCTTTTACACAACCAGCACATTTAATGTTTTCTACTCTTATTTCTTCTGTTACCATAACTTTTTTCTACTAAATTAATGGTATTCAAGCGCTTGAAATGTAATGTATGTTACCGATAAAAAAAATAAATCTCAAAGTCACCCAACCAATTAATTCATTTTTACATCTACCTTTATGAAGGATTTAAACCTTTGAATTAGTGTGCATCGTCAAGAAAACGAAATAGATTTAATCGCAAAATGTATCCAGCGCGACCGAAAGGCTTGTGCAGAATTGTATGCAACCTATAGTAATTGGTTGTATGCTGTTTGTTTGCGTTACATTTCAGATCAAGACGAGGCAAAAGATGTATTACAAGATGCATTTGTATTGATATTTAATAATTTAAGTCAATATTCTGGGACGCATTCTTTTAAAGGTTGGATGAAGAAAATAACGGTAAATACAGCATTAGGAAGTTTTAGAAAAAAAAATGCTGCAGTACTAAAAGATTCCAAAAACGTGGAGGATGTTGTACTCATTGACACAACACTGATAGAAGCATTCAATTTAGAAGAAATTAGTTTTTTTCTATCAAACTTATCACCTGGAAGAAAACAAATCTTTTCAGCGTATTACATAGAAGGATACTCACACAAAGAAATTGCTCAGGAATTAGGGATTAGTGAAGGTACTTCTAAATCGCAATTACACGATGCGAAAAAAGAATTAAAAAAATTAATAGAATTAGCAAATAAAGCATAAGATGGAACGAAACGAACCACAACAGAACGATGCAGATTTAAGAGCGCTTTTTCAATCAAAATTTGAAAATGAAGAGCAGTTAGTGCCCGCACAATCATGGGCTCCAATTGAAAAAAAATTATTTCGGAAAAATCGCTTTCGCTTTTATTTTTTCGGGTTATCCGGACTTATAATTGTATCAACTTTTATTGGAATTCAGTTAAATGATTCGAAACAAAAAAGCCCTAACATAACGAAAATAAGTACTTCAAATATTCAACAAAAAAATTCTGAAAATAAAATAAACCTACAAATCACCAAAAAACAAGCGATTCAAGAACCAGCAAGTTTAAAAAACATTCAGCAACAATCATTAATAGTTGAACCCGTTTCACAACTTGAACAAAAAAATCTTGATGGAACAATCCAAACAAAAAAATTGACAATCGCTCATGAATCTTTGTCTGCTGAAATTTCATCAAGTAAAGCTCCAAACAAAGCTGAAAATGAACTTACAACTATAAATACAAGTAAGACTGAACTTGAAAATAATCAGCTTCTTTATTTGAAACTAACTCCGTTAATACAAATCGCGGGCACACCTGTTTCCATATTATTGACTCCAAAACCGCTTGAAAAAATAAGAAAAAAACAGAACTATTACATGGGCCTTGCAATTGGTGGAGGAATTAGAATTCAAGAAATCAATGGAAATTTCAATAGTAATCACCCAAACACAAAAGATTTAGTAGATCGCACCATTCCTATGCGCAACAAACACATTGGTGTAGATTTCGGGTATCAATTAACAAAAAATATAGCCATAGAAACTGGAATTGTGTTGAACCGATATACGTTTGAAAGTAATTGGTTCGCAAAAGAAATTGAAGACAAAACTGACAATGATTCGTATGAATTTTCTACAAATGACGGTAATTTGAAAATTGCAGCAGCAGAATTAAATGATTACTTTCAAACGACAAGTTTTACATTGTTAAACGTAAAAGTAAACCACACTTCAAGTTCCCTGCTATTACCTGTAATTGTCCGATACGATTTTTCCATGAACAAATTTCATCCTTACATAAAATTGGGGGTTGCACTTGATCGAATTTACAATAATATAAGTACCTTAGATATAGAAAAAAATGGGAATGCAAGAACATTTACTTTTAAAGGAAATGAAATTATCCGAAAAAACACTTTTAATGCAATTATAGCTGTTGGCGGAAGTTATGTGTTGAGTCCATCTTGGCGCTTCAATGCAGAACTAAATTATTACAGAACTTTTACAAAAGTTGTTGAAACCTCTAAAATGTCAATAAATTCAAGTAATTTACAATTAAAATTTGGGTTAAATTATATTTTTTAATTTTATACCCAACCTTTTTGAAAGAACTTACATCTTTAGAAAAGAAAACACTTAAATTATAACTTATGAAAAAACAGTGGATGAACAAAACGTTAGTAGGCATGATGCTATTAACTTTAGTAGTTGGATTACAAGCTTGTAAAAAGAAAGACAACGAATACGATAATAGTAATACGCCATCGATCAATAGAACTGTTGATAATGCGTACGACGAAATGTCAACAATTGCAGACCAAGCAATTACAGGATCTTTAGATTTTTACAAACATGGTGAAGTAATCGTTTTATCTGGATCTGACAAACCAGTTGATGTTGAAAAAACTGCTTGTAATGTTGTAATTACAATTGATACAGCAGGAGTTGGTCATACTGTAACGGTTGATTGGGGAACAGTTAATTGTGATTGCAATGATGGAAAACAACGTCGTGGAAAATTAGTAATTACATTTACCGGATCATTCCATACAGTTGGAACTGTTAAAACAATTACACCAGTTGGATACTATGTTAATGACAACCATATTGAAGGAACAAAAACGGTTACAAATATGGGATTAAATAGTTCAAATCAACCTTACTTTAATATCCAAGTAAATGGTATAGTTACATTAACTTCTGGTGAAGTTGTTACGTATACTGCAACGCGCGTTCGAACAATTATTGCTGGATACACAACTCCAACACATTGGGATAATGAGTATTTAATTACAGGTTCTGCAAATGCATCTATCTCAAATGGAAATGGGTGGACTTCAGTAATTACGAATCCTTTACACAAAATCTTTGGATGTGGAAAATTTGTAAGTGGAACAATTAATTTTACTCCAACAAACAAACCATTGCGTGTAATTGATTACGGAACAGGTACATGTGATGATACATTTACTGTAACTGTAAACGGTGTAACTTACACGATTAATTGATAAAATAATAGTAAATATTTTAGCCTGAGTAGAAATACTCGGGCTTTTTTTTATCCCTTAGAATAAAATTACCCGAAATGAAACTATTAAATACATTAATTTTTACGTTGTTTTTTGCCGAAGCATTTTGTCAAACATGGAGTAACGATGTTGCAAGTATTGTTTATGATAAATGTACAAAATGCCATCATCAAGGAGGTATTGGAGGCTTTTCATTAATGACACATGCAGAAGTTACACCAATGGCAGCTGCAGTTTACGATGCGATCAATGATGGCCATATGCCGCCATGGCCACCTAATAATAATTTCCAAACTTATATTCATAACCGCGCATTGTCCTCGACAGAAAAATCTACACTTTCTACTTGGATTTTAAATGGAATGCCCCTTGGAAATGCCAACGCTATTCCCCCTGCTCCAGTTTATAGTTCTAGTGCGCTATTTGGGTCAGGGGATTTAACAGTTCAAATTCCAACATATACAAGTAAAGCTACAAGTTCACACGATGATTATGCTTGTTTTGCAGTTCCATCAGGATTGCTTCAAAATCGCGTTATAAAAGCTGTTGAAATCATCCCTGGAAATCGTGAAATTGTTCACCATGCTTTGATTTATCTTGACCCAAATGGTGTAGAAACAACTGATTCGATCGGTGGAAATTGTGCGAGTCCTAGTAATTCCAATACGAAATTAATTGCTGGCTATACACCAGGAGCTACTCCAATGCTATTACCTTCCATTGCACCATTAAAACTGGGCATTAACATCAGCGCTGGATCACAAATATATTTTGCCATGCATTATCCCGCTGGAAGTTTAGGACAAAAAGATAGTACTAAAGTTATTTTCCACTTTTATCCGGTAGGAACTACAGGCGTGCGACAGGTAATGGCGAGTCCAATCATTGAAAATTGGGGTTTTTCGTTACCGCCAAATCAAGAAACTACAGTTAATGCGCAGTACCCTTCTTCAGGTGGCTTAACGAATAATGTATCGATATTGAGTGTTTTTCCTCACATGCATTTACTAGGAAAAACAATAAAATCGTTTGGTATTAAACCTAATGGCGATACCTTAAAATTAATTGATGTGCCGCATTGGGATTTTCATTGGCAGGATTTTTATTTTTTCCAGTCCATTCAAAAAGCTCCAATTGGAACGACTATTTATGGAACTGGTGTTTTTGACAATACTAGTAATAACGTGCACAATCCTAATAATCCTCCGATTTATGTAACAGCGGGACTTAATACATCAGATGAAATGTTTTTGGTCTATTTTCATTATATGTTGTATCAAAATGGTGATGAAAACTATAACATAGAAGATTATATGAATTTAAGTGCAGAAGAATTATTGTCAAATACGGATGCATCAGTTTTAGTTTACCCTAATCCTTTTGAGAAAGATGTTGCTATTCAAATCAAAACGTTAAAAGCTGGAGATATTTTATCGGCATATATTTATGATGGTCAAGGTAAATTAATAAAAAAATTGAGCGATAACTACGAGTTAAAACAAGACGGATACACGATCAATTGGGATGGTAACACTGAAGAAAATGTACTTGTTAAAAAAGGCGTTTATTATGTTTCTTTTCGGATAAATGGCGTTGAAAGTTCAAAACAATTGGTGAAGTTTTAATTCGATCATCAATAAAGATAATGCCACGAAGTAATTAGTCAAAATTCGTGAATTAGTGGCTAAAAACATATCTATTAAAAAATGCCACGAAGGCATGAATGTACACGAAGTGATTAGTGAAAATCTGTGAATTAGTGATTAAATAATTAATATACAATTCTTTTATATTCTAACTTACCACGACCGAAATTTACTAACAATGCAAGTCTATTGTCAGAGACTTTTAAATAATTAATACACTGGGCTATGTGTTCGTCAGTAATATAGGAAACGCACTTTACTTCTAAAATGATTTTATCAAGAACAACAAAGTCAGCATAAAAAAAATGTTTTAATACTTCATTTCTAAACTCAACGATATATTTCTTTTCCCGTTCAAAAAAAATCCCATCTTCTGAAAATACTTTTTCGAGTGCGTCTTTATAAACAATTTCCAAAAAACCATGTCCAAGTTCTGAATGAACTTCCATACATTTTCCAATAATTTCATAGGCTTCATCTCTATATATTAAATTTTTCATGATTAACGTTTTATTGAAGTTAAAGAAAATTATCTATTGAAAAATAAACTAACTACAAATGTTAAGTAAAGACAATTTATATGAAAAGACAAATGAGCCCTGAAAATTCGTGAAAATTCGTGGATTAGTGGCTAAAAAATACCTATCAAGTAATGCCACGAAGACACGAATGAACACGAAGTGATTAATGAAAATTTATGTTTTAGTGCTAGGAAAATATCTATTCATAACAATCAAGTAATGCCACGAAGACACAAATGGACACGAAGTGATTAGTGAAAATTCGTGGATTAGTGGCTAAAAAATACCTATCAAGTAATGCCACGAAGACACGAATGAACACGAAGTGATTAATGAAAATTTATGTTTTAGTGCTAGGAAAATATCTATTCATAACAATCAAGTAATGCCACGAAGACACAAATGGACACGAAGTGATTAGTGAAAATTCGTGAATTAGTGGCTAAAAATACCTATCAAGTAATGCCACGAAAACACGAATGAACACGAAGTGATTAGTGAAAATTTATGTATTAGTGGCAAAAAAAAACCAATCTATTGAACAATTTTCAAAGCTTTCTGAACTTCGTTGTCAGTTGTATTTGTTATTTTAAAATAACCATTTTCTAACCAGATTTGTCGAGCGATTTCAGCTTTTAATGTACGTTTGATTAGATTCTTGCTCGTCTTTAAGCCTACTCTGTCGGTTTTTATTTTCAATTCTTTTTCAGCAAACTGTGTAAATTGATTCAATAATAATTCATCAACTTGAAATGAAGTAACAAACTCGTCCAATGTTTTCCAGTTTTGACGCTTGTCTTGAATGTAGTCAAAAGCAAAACCATTGAATGCTTGAGAAAAGCGTAACTCAGTAAAATACATACTCGTTCCTAAAGTATCAAGTGCAATAAAAACATCTGGCATAATACCACTTGAACCATAAACAGTTCTTCCTTTTACTGTTTTATATTTTAATGAGTCTACAAAATATTTCTTGTCAACGTGAAATAATTCTTCATCATTATAGCGGTTCAATTGGTCTTGCATATATGCGTCAAATCCTTCTGAATAAGGCTTTTGAATGCATCTTCCAGAAGCAATATAGTATCGCGCAATGGTCATTCTTAAATTACTACCATCTCTCAAACGTCGGTCTTCTTGCACCAATCCTTTGCCAAAAGAACGACGACCAACAATGGTTCCACGGTCATTATCTTGAATTGCACCTGCTAAAATTTCACTTGCAGAAGCTGAGTTTGAATTGATTAAAATAGCCAATGGTGTATCTTGTAAAATCCCGTCTGAAGTCGCTTTGTAAGTTTGTTCGCCTGAATGAACTCCTTTCACCCGAACTATTAGTGCATCCTTTTGTAAAAACTGATCAGCTATTTCTATCGCAGATTGCATAACGCCTCCTGGATTTCCTCTTAAATCCAAAATTAACTTTTTCATGCCTTCTTGCTTTAATTTCAAAGCGGCCAATTTAAATTCATTGCCTGTTGTTACAGAAAATTCATCAATTTTTAAATACCCGATTGTTGGAGTCATCATGTAAGCAGCTGAAACAGACTGAATCTGAATAATTCCACGTATAAGATTTTTAGTTAACCTTTTTCCTTTACGTGAAATAGTTAAAGCAACAGAAGTATCTTCTTTCCCTTTTAACAATTTCATCACTTTTTCATTGGTGATTTTTTTATTGGTTACTTTTTTGCCATCCACAGCAATGATTTTATCACCAGCTTTTAATCCAACACTTTCAGAAGGAGAACCTGGAATAACATTCGTTACACAAATCGTATCTCTAATTATGAAAAAACGTACACCAATTCCACCAAATTGACCTTCAATCGATTCATTAACCGCTTTTAAATCTTTAGCAGGAATGTAATTACTGTGTGGGTCTAACTTGTGAAGCATATCAGAAATAGCAGCTTCAAATAATTCATCACCATTCAAAGAGTCGACATAATTCTCATTCAATATTTCAATGATATCTTGAAATTTTTGATACTTCCCACGAATTGGAACATTGGAAAAAGTAAAATCTCCAGAAGTAAACAAAGTTCCTAGCCACAAGCCAAAAATGACACAAGCTGCCATTAACATCGGTAATAAATATGCTTTATTTTTTGTTGGATTATCCATGAATATTCGATTCAAAATGAACTACTTCTACACCAGCATTCGCTAGAAAATCTATACCTTCTGTGTCTTTGTATTTATCCATGAACACAACACGATTAATTCCAGCCTGCAAAACTAATTTACTACAATCTTTACATGGTGACAATGTTAAATATAGGGTTGCACCTTTACAATTATTTGTTGATTTCGCTACTTTTAAAATGGCGTTAGCTTCAGCATGTAAAACATACCAATGTGTATTTCCTTCTGTATCTTCGCAACAATTATCAAAGCCTGCTGGAGAGCCATTGTAGCCATCAGAAATAATCATTTCGTCTTTTACTATAATCGCGCCAACTTGCTTGCGTGCACAATGTGACAATTTTGCCCAAGACTCTGCTAATCTTAAATAAGCAGCATCATAACGGGTTGTTTTATTTGAAATCATAATGGCGATAAATGTAACGCAAAATTAATAATTTGAAGTTGTAAACGAACCTTATTAAAGAGAAACGGGTGTAAATTTATAGCCAACGCCTCTTATTGAATGAAAATAATTCGGGTTTTTAGGGTCTTGCTCAAATAATTTTCGAAATGCTAATATGTAATTATCGATCGTACGAGCAGTTGGAAACTGATCTTTCCCCCAAAGTCGATCTAAAATTTCATCTCGTGAAATAACTTTATTTTCATTTTCAATAAATAATTTCAACAATTCAATTTCTTTCTTGGATAAAGTGATTAGTTGATGGTTTGTATTGCTTTTGACTTCATATGTTTCAAAATTAATGGTTTGGTCTGCAATTACAAACTGAACCAACGAAGTAGATTTATCCGTATTTTTTGTTAAAATACTCACTCTTAAAAGCAATTCTTCTAAATCAAATGGTTTTGGCAAGTAATCATTAGCGCCTAATTTTAACCCATGAATTCTATCTTCAGTAGTTCCTTTAGCGGATAAAAATAAAACAGGAACATTGGATACTTTGCGCAATTCAGCACAAATTTCAAAGCCACTTTTTCCTGGCAGCATGACATCTAAAATTACCAAATGAGAATTCGCTAATTGTGCAATTTCTTTGTATGCAGTTAATCCATTTTCAACTACTTGAACACTATAACCTTCCATTTCTAAATTAAAGCGAATCAAATCTGCTAAACTTTTTTCATCTTCAACTAAGTAAATCGTAACCATCTTACCATATTTTTTTTTAAAGTTATATATTTGTGCGCATAGGATTAATTAAAATAATAAAAATTAACGATGAATAATAAAATTACTACTAGTTTTTTTGTGCTATTGTTGACAATTTTCTCGAGTTTTTCTCAAAAAAATACTGCAACTACTGTTTCAATCGAACAACAAAAATCTACTCCAACAATTGAGTTATTAGCCCCTAATATGGAAGCTATTAATGCTGAAGATAAGTTGAGAGATAAACAAGGTAAATTATACCGAATTGGTGTTGCGCTATATACTAATTTATCTCCTGAAAATTCAGGTGTATGGACTATTGACCAACAAGGAACTAAATCCTGGTCATTGACAATCAAATCATCAGGAGCAGAGGCTTTAAGTTTTTTATTTGATCATTTTGTTTTATTTGGTAATAGCAATTTAAAAGTAAGTAACCAAAAAGGTGAGCTAGTTCATTCAATTGTTACCAAAGAAGATGAATTAGAAGATTTACAACAACATTTAGCATTGTGCTTTGGGGATGAATTGACATTAACATTAACCGAGCCAAAAGGAACACAAGCTAGTGAAATTCATTTAGATAGAGTTATTTATAACTACAGAAGCACTGGTAACCCAATTGCAAATAAAATCAATGAATCGGATCCATGTGAAATCAATGTAAATTGCTCACCTGTTGGAGATAATTGGCAAGATGAAAAAAGAGGTGTTGCACGAATTTATGTTGTTGAACCTGCTGGTGCTGGATGGTGCTCAGGATCTTTGGTTAACAACACGGCGCAAGATTGCAAACCATACATGTTGACAGCTTTACATTGTGGAGTGAATTCAACTTCTGCAAATTTCAATGTTTGGAAATTTTTCTTCAAATACGAAGTAACTGGATGTGTAAACCCAACATCTGTAGGTACTTTAGCAAGTAATGTAATAACGGGAAGTGTAAAAAAAGCAGACGCTAATGATGGAGGAGGAGATAGTGGTTCCGATTTTTTATTGGTTCAAATGGGAACAGCAAATAATGAAACTACGACCATTAACAAATTAAAAACAACTGCCTTCAATGCGTATTGGAATGGTTGGGACGCTAACAATACTGCAACAACTGGAGGAGTTGGGATTCATCATCCAGCAGGAGATATTAAAAAAATATCTACCTTCAACGGTACAACTACAAGTTCTACATATGGTGGACAAGTTTCAGGAACACATTGGAGATTAACTTGGAGTTCCAATTCTAATGGACATGGTGTAACAGAAGGTGGTTCTTCCGGTTCACCCATTTTCAACAATTCTTCAGGAAGAATAATTGGAACATTAACAGGTGGTTCATCGTATTGCAATGCACTAACTTCTCCTGATTTATATGGCAAAATGTCATACCATTGGACATCCAACGGAACACAATCAATGTACCAATTAAAACCGTTTTTAGACCCAACAAATAGTGGTTTGATGGTGTTAAATGGTTCAGGAAACCCTTGTTCACCTGCTAGTATTGATGAAAATGAAGTATCTAAATTTGCGTACACCTCCATCTACCCGAATCCATTTACATCTGAATTCACAGTTGATTTAACTTCTTTAGAAGTTGAAGATGTTTTAGTGACTCTTTATGATTTTTCTGGAAAATTAATTGAAACTATAAACACTAAAACTGGACAAAAAATAAACATTAACTTAATGAATTACGCTCAAGGAGTATACCAAGTTAAATTAGCAACTAAAGGTGCTCAAATCACAAAATTAGTGGTGAAACAATAAACATACATTCAATTCTTTTGAAAGGCTACAATAAATATTGTAGCCTTTTTTATTTTTCTCCTTGATGGTGCGAAAAATTAGACTAATTTTGCACTTTCTAACTATTTCTGGAGTCGATGAACACCTCAAAAAAAATTAAATCTGCCCTTATTTCAGTTTACGATAAAACTGGATTAGAAGACATTGTAAAAACATTACATGCCAATAACGTAACTATCTATTCAACAGGCGGAACACAAGCCTTTATTGAAGGAATGAATATTCCTGTAGAACGTGTTGAAGATTTAACTGATTTTCCAGAAATTTTAGGCGGACGTGTGAAAACATTGCATCCAAAAATTTTTGGTGGAATTTTAAATAGAAGAAATTTAGCAGAAGACCAAGCACAAATTGCTCAATTTAACATCCCTGAAATTGATTTAGTAATTGTTGATTTGTATCCATTTGAAGCAACGGTAGCTTCAGGAGCAAGTCATCAAGATATCATTGAAAAAATTGATATCGGAGGTATTTCATTGATTCGTGCAGCTGCTAAGAATTATGCAGATGTCGTTATTGTGCCTTCACAAGCGCAATACGCCTCTTTATTAGAATTACTGATAGCTCAAAATGGGGCAACCACATTGGAACAACGTCAAACTTTTTCAGGAGATGCGTTCCATGTTTCTTCGCATTACGACACACAAATATTCAATTACTTTAATAAAGGTGAGCGCAAAATTTTCAAAGAAAGCGTTCAAACTGCACACGTTTTAAGATATGGTGAAAACCCACATCAAAACGGTGTTTTTTATGGTGATTTAGATTCCATGTTTGATAAATTACACGGTAAAGAATTATCGTACAACAACCTATTAGATGTAGATGCAGCAGTGAACTTGATGGCAGATTTCCAACAAGATGAACCAACTTTTGCTATTTTAAAACACAACAATGCTTGTGGTTTGGCTTCTCGACCAACCTTAAAAGAAGCTTATGCAGCTGCACTTGCAGGAGATCCAGTTAGTGCGTTTGGTGGAATATTAATTGCCAATAAAACTGTAGACTTGGCAACAGCAGAATTGGTGAATGATTTATTCTGTGAAGTAATTATTGCTCCAGGTTACAATAACGATGCCTTTGAATTGTTACAATCGAAAAAAAATCGGGTCATATTAGTTCAAAAACAACCATCTCTTCCAGAGAAACAATTCCGTACGATTTTAAATGGTGTTTTGGTTCAAGATAAAGATCTAATTACTGAAAATGCGACACATTTAACGCCTGTTACCACTAAATTAGCAACAGCACAAGAAATTGATGATTTATTGTTTGCAAATAAATTGGTGAAACATACTAAATCAAATACAATTGTTTTAGCAAAAAATAAGCAACTTTTAGCAAGTGGAACAGGACAAACATCACGCGTTGATGCATTGAGTCAAGCAATTCACAAAGCAAAATCATTTAATTTTGACTTAACTGGTGCTGTAATGGCATCTGATGCATTTTTCCCGTTCCCTGATTGTGTAGAAATTGCTCACAATGAAGGAATTAATACGGTGATTCAACCAGGAGGTTCGATAAAAGATACCTTGTCAATTGATTATTGTAACGAAAATAACATGGCGATGGTTTTCACTGGAAACCGCCATTTTAAACACTAAAAAAAATAATTTCGTAAAAAATGTAACTATTTTTCATTTTTTACGAAGAAACTACGTAATATTAAGCTTATTATAAAAAAGCGCACACAAGAAAATGGGATTATTTAGCTTTTTAACACAAGAAATTGCAATCGACTTAGGTACGGCAAATACGCTAATTATCATGAATGATAAGGTAGTTGTAGATGAGCCATCGATTGTTGCAAAAGATATTTCTACTGGTAAAATTGTTGCAATTGGAAAAAAAGCGCAACAAATGCACGGTAAAACGCACAAGTTAATTGAAACAGTTCGTCCATTGAAAGATGGTGTAATTGCAGATTTCCAAAGTGCTGAACAAATGATTCGTGGAATGATTAAAATGATCAATCCAGGAAGAAGTTTATTCAATCCAACATTGAGAATGGTAATTTGTATTCCTTCAGGTATTACAGAGGTTGAGAAACGTGCCGTTCGAGATTCTGCTGAACACGCTGGAGCGAAAGAAGTTTATTTAATTCACGAACCAATGGCTGCGGCTATCGGAATCGGAATTGATGTTGAAGAACCAATGGGAAATATGATCATCGATATCGGTGGTGGTACGTCAGAAATTGCTGTCATAGCTTTAGGTGGTATTGTTTGTGATAAATCAATTCGTATTGCTGGTGATGATTTCACAAATGACATTGAAGAATACATGCGTCGCCAACACAATATTTTAGTTGGAGAGCGTACTGCTGAATTAATTAAAATTGAAGTTGGTGCAGCGATTCCAGAATTAGACAATCCGCCTGCTGATTTTGCTGTTCGAGGACGAGATTTAATGACAGGTATTCCTAAAGAAATAATTATTACTTATTCTGAGGTAGCACATGCATTGGACAAAACAATTTCTAAAATTGAAGAAGCAATATTGAGTGCATTGGAAATGACACCGCCAGAACTTTCTGCTGATATTTACAAAACTGGTATTTATTTAGCCGGAGGTGGCTCTATGTTACGCGGATTAGACAAGCGTATTTCAGCAAAAACAAAACTACCAGTTCACATTGCAGAAGACCCTCTTAGAGCAGTTGCAAGAGGAACAAGTATTGCGTTGAAAAATATTGACCGCTTCCAATTCTTAATTCGAGATTAATTTTAAGAGTCCTGGTAATTTTTTATCAGGACTTTTTTATCTTTGCCTATGCGCAATTTAATAGCTTTTTTTCAGCGTTTTCGTGTTTTTGTTGTTTTTGTTGTCTTGCAGATCATTGCAATGTCAACTTATTTCTCTTTTTTAAACTTTCCTAGGTCGCAATACTTAACAAGCGCATCTTCTTTAAATGCAACATTTTTAGAAACAAAACACAGCGTTACAAAGCATTTTAATTTAGCACACAACAATTATTTATTGCAATTAGAAAACATTGCGTTAAGAAAACGTTTACCCCAAAGTTATCACCAGCTTCAACATGGGTATGTTAAAATTGATGACACCTTATACAAACAACAATATACTTACACGCCTGCATTGGTAATTAATTCAACATGTACGAAAGAGAATAACTATTTCACCTTAGATATTGGCAAAGATCATGGCATTAGAAGAGGAATGGGAGTGTTTTCTGATAAAGGAATTGTAGGAGTGATTCACAAGACAAGTGATCATTACAGCATTGTAAAATCTGTATTGACAGAAAATATTAATGTGGATGTAATGATTGAGCCAATTGGCTTATTTGGTTTATTAAAATGGGACGGGAAAGATCCAAGACGTGGAACAATCGCAGGAATTTCTAATGACATGAAAATCAAACGTTGGTCGAAAGTAGTAACTAGAGGCGGTTCAGGAATTTTCCCTAGAGGGCTCAACGTTGGAAAAATTGAAGCATTAAATAGTGTTGAAGGCAAGCCAATTTGGGATGTCGTTCTGCGTTTTTCAGAAGATTATCGAAAAATTCAACGCGTTTATGTCATCAAAAATTTATTACAGGAAGAACAATTTAAGTTAGAAGAATCCATCCCTCAAGACAAAGAAAATGATTGATATTGCAAAACAAGCCATCCGTTTTTTTGTGCTCGTTATCTTGCAAGCACTTGTTTTAAATCAATTAGAAATTGGGTTTAGCATTCAATTTATGGTAACGCCAATTTTCTTTATGTTGTTACCTTTTCAAACGAGTACAATTGTAATGATGTTGCTCGGATTTGTAATGGGATTTATGATTGATTCGATTTCAAATACATTTGGATTGCACGCTTCATCATTGGTTTTTATTGCGTTTATCCGACCAATCATCTTTAAAAGTTTTGCTCCAAGAGAAGGTTACGATGTTGTCAAAATGCCAAGTATTTATGACATGGGAACCAATTGGTTTGTTTCAGTATTTGGTGTGCTTCTTTTTTTACATCATTTGTGGTTTTTTACCTTTGAGATTTTTAAATTCAGTGACACCCTTTTTATCCTTCGCAAAGCGCTTGTAAGTTTGCCTTTTTCATTCTTAATTTCTTTGTTATTACAAGCCCTTTTTGTCTCAACATCAAAAAATAAATGAATACTGATAACCGAAAATATGTCTTAATTGCATTTATTATCATTGTTGGTATCATCTATTCTGTTCGCTTATTTTATATGCAAGTTGTTGATGAAACTTGGACGTTACGAGCCCAAGAAATCGCTGAAAAAAGAAAAGAGATCACGCCGCCAAGAGGGGTTTTATTTGACCGAAAAGGAAAAAAAATGGTTTCTAACAGAACATACTACAATTTAATGTTCGTTGAAGCAAAAATGAAACATTTTGATACACTTGCATTTGCAAATTTAATTGGTTGGTCAAAAGAACACGTTAGATATCGTTTTTATGAAATAAAAAAAGGAGAAGGAAAATACCACAATAAAAACACAGGGAAAACCACTTCTAACTACCAAAAAATTCGTCCATATGCGTTTTTAAAAGAATTAACTTTAGATGAAATTGCTGTCATAGCGCCTCATTTAGAGAACTTTCCAGGGTTTTATGAAGAAGTGACAAGTATGCGAAGTTATCCCTACGCTAACGGTGCAAATATCGTTGGTTATTTATCGGAAGTGAACGGAGAAGAAATTGATGAAGACCATTTTTACAAACCAGGAAATAACATCGGTAGAGCAGGATTAGAACGCTTTTATGAAGCAGAATTAAGAGGTCAAAAAGGAATTCGCTACATCGTAACATCTGCCTTAAACAATGCTATAGAATCCTATGCGAATGGAAAATATGATACTGTTGCAAAACAAGGGCCTTATTTAAAACTCGGAATTGACATCAATTTACAAGCTTACGGTGAACGATTGTTAAAAAACAAACGTGGCTGTATAGTAGCAATTGAACCAAGTACGGGAGAAATTTTAGCATTGGTTTCTGCTCCATCCTACGATCCAAATTTATTTATTGGTAAACGAAACATATCTGCAAACTATGGGCGCTTATTAAATGATCCAAGCAAACCCTTGTATCCAAGACCGTTGGCAGCAGAGTATCCACCTGGTTCAACCTTTAAATTGTTAAATTCATTGATAGGTTTACAAGAAGGAGTTATTACACCACAAAGTGGTTTTCCATGTAACAAATCGATGGTTGGATGCCACAATCATGCCAGCGCCGGAAATCTACCTGATGCCATTAAACATTCGTGTAACCCATACTATTACGCTGTTACAAAAAGGATCATACAACAAAACAAAAAGAAAAGTGTATTTGAAGACGCAGAACTTGGTTTAAATAAATGGGCTAGATACATGCGAAGCTTTGGCTTAGGATCTAAATTAGAAACAGACATAACAGGATTAAGTGGAGGTTCCATTCCTGATGCATTGTACTATGACAAATGGTATGGTAATCATAGATGGGCGTTTTCAACGATTCGTTCTATTTCAATTGGACAGGGTGAAGTCATGTTGACGCCTTTACAGATGGCCAATGTTGCCGCTACAATTGCCAATCGCGGTTGGTATATTATTCCACATTTTGTGAAATCAATTGGTGGAAAAGGACCTAAAGCGATTTATAAAAAGAAACATTATACGTTGATTGATCGTTCTCATTTTTCGGTTATAATCGAAGGTATGCGGCGCGTAGTACATGAACCAGGTGGTACAGGAAAACGAGCAAAATTAAAAGACATCATCGTTTGTGGAAAAACAGGAACCGTTCAAAATCCACATGGAGAAGATCACTCTACTTTTGTGGCATTTGCGCCAATGTACAAACCAAAAATTGCTATTGCTGTCTTCATAGAAAATGCAAAAGGTGGTGGTGGTTTATGGGCAGCACCAACTGCTGGGTTAATGATTGAAAAATATTTAACCAAAAAAATAATGGAAAAAGATCGGGAAAAAACTATTTTAGAAGCTAATTTTTCATACAGATAATGCGGAAACAAGAATCTCTCGTTGCCTATTTTGATTGGCCTTTGTTCATCGTCTACATGTTACTATTGTTGATGGGGATTGCCACTGTATATTCTACCGCCTACAATGCTGATTACCCGAACTTATTTGATTTCTCTCAGAAATATGGAAAACAAATAATGTGGTTAGGTATTTCCTTATTTTTAGGATTAATCGTGTTTTTGATTGACTCTGATATTTATCGAAAATTTTGTGTGCCTATTTATCTTTTTACGCTGGTACTGCTCGTTATTGTTTTATTTATGCCGGCAGTCAATGGTGCTAGAGCGTGGTTAGGGATAGGTAGTATGGGGATACAACCTGCTGAATTTGCTAAAATTGGAACAGCACTTTTATTGGCGCGTTTCATCAGTTCTATCAATGTAAAACAGCAAACTATTCAAACTGTTTTATACGCAAATGCAATCATATTAATTCCTATGGTCCTAATATTATTGCAACCAGATGCAGGAACATTTGTTGTATTTACATCATTTTTATTTGTGATGTACCGAGAAGGAATTACCTATGATCCATTGATATTAAAAATTGTAAATGCCTTTCCAGGTGTACTTTTCAAAAAAACTTGGGTAGGAAGTCACTTTATACCCATCCTATTTGTAGTAGTTTTTTTAAGTATCATTACTTTATTCATGAGTAACGAAACAATTACATTTGAATCGTTTCCAGGAATAGAAATACCAGGGTTTTGGGGTGTAGTTTTTACTTTAGGATTCTTTGGAATTTTAGGAATGATATTTCTAAGATTTGTTTCAACAAAAAGAGAGCGTAACAATGCATCACTTGTAATCGTAATTGGATTTGTATTATCAACAATTTTAGCTTCCATTGTTAATTTTGGGTTTCAAGGATTGGCCTCGCATCAAAAAGTTCGAATTGAATTATTCCTAGGGCTAAAAGAAGATCCAAACGGCGAAGACTACAATCGTAATAGAGCAATGGCAGCGGTAGGTTCGGGCGGTTTTTTGGGAAAAGGGTACAACAATGCTTCTGTTTCAAGTGTAGAAAGTAACCATGTCCCTGAAAGTGAAACTGACTTTATTTTTTGCCCTTTTGCTGAAGAATGGGGATTTTTAGGCACCATCCTTTTAATTGGAATGTATTTATTCCTATTGTTACGTATAGTATTCATCGCCGAACGACAACGATCAACATTTAACCGAGTATATGCTTATGCTGTTGCCATGATTTTATTTTACCATTTTGCCATTAATTTAGGGATGAACATCGGCTTTGCACCTGTCATTGGAATTCCTTTACCCTTCTTTAGTTATGGCGGTTCTTCCATGATGTCTTTCTCGGTGATGATGTTTGTATTATTGAAACTCGATAGCCAACGTAGAGATGTCTTACAATAATTTTAGAAAGCGATAGTTGAATCAAAGAAATCTTTATTTTTACATTAAAAAACAAGCATGAACGACAAATTAACCCCTTCAAATGCCTTTTCAACGGAAAAATTGAAAAAATGGACGCGCTTATTTTGGGTCTTAGCAATGATGCCTTTTGTTTTAGTGACTTCGTTACTTCTTTTTCAATCTGAAGACGATTTGCCCCCGGTTGAAATGTTAGACAATCCACCAGAATTATTAGCTTCTGTAGTATTAGCAGATGATGGTGAAACAGAATTAGGTCGCTATTGGAAAATAAACCGAACAAGTGTTCAATACAAAGACATTTCTCCTTACGTTACAGATGCATTAATCGCAACAGAAGATGAACGATTTATTGATCATTCAGGGGTTGATTTTAGAGCAATCGGAAGAGCAGTTGTAAATGTTGGTGGCGCTGGTGGTGCATCCACAATTACACAACAATTAGCAAAATTATTGTTTACATTACAACAGCGAGATCGACAAGAATTGGCGCGATCTATGGGAGAATCTGTTTCGTCAGGTGCTTCCACTCGCATTGGAAGAATCTTTCAACGTATCAATGAAAAAGCACGTGAAAATATTATTGCAACACGTTTAGAAAAGCGATTTACAAAAGAAGAAATCATCACCATGTATTTAAATCAATTTGATTTTTTATACAATGCTGTTGGAATTGAAAATGCAGCAAAAGTTTACTTCAATAAAAAACCAATCAATTTAACGAAGGACGAAGCAGCTTTGTTGGTTGGTTTATGTAAAAATCCTTCATTGTTTAATCCTTACACTTATAAAATCAAAGATTACCGCGGTAAAATTGCAAAAGAAAAAGATATTCCATTAAGCAAAGTTAAAATTTCAGATATCGCACCATTGCGTGCTGCAGATTCTATAAGAGCTGTATCGAGAAGAAATCAAGTTTTAATGCAGTGGCTTAAAAATAGTAAAAGCAATAACAAGGCCTTACGTGTTAAAATCACAAAAGAGGAATACGACATTTTAAAAATGAAACCAATTGTTGTTGACTATCAAATTGTTGATCATAAACAAGGAATGGCACCGTATTTTAGAGAAGCAGTGCGCAAGGAATTAACTGAATTATTTAAAGAAAAAAATGCTGATGGTTCTTGGAAATATGCACGCCAAGATGGTTCCCCATATGATATTTACAGAGATGGATTAAAAATTTACACGTCAATCAACGCTAGCTTACAAGAATATGCTGAGGCAGCGGTTGAGCGACATTTGAAAGAATCTTTACAACCTGCATTTGACGATAACAATAGGTATTTGAAAAATTATCCATTTTCAAGCGATATCAATAAAGATGAAGTAGAATCAATTATGCTTACTGCGCGTCATAATTCAGCGCGTTATGCGAATTTAGTGAGCAGTGGACTTACAGAAAGTGAAATCAATAAAAATTTCAATACTCCTGTTTCAATGAAAGTGTTTACGTGGAAAGGTAATAATGAAATTGATACGACACTTACTCCGAATGATTCTATTCGCTATTATAAAGCGTTTTTACATGCTGGATTAATTTCAATTGAACCTCAAACAGGATTTGTAAAAGCATGGGTTGGTGGCGCCAATTTCGAAAATTTTGCATATGATCACGTGCGTCAAGGAAAGCGCCAAGTTGGTTCAACCATTAAACCATTTGTATATGGAACGGCGATGGCAATGGGTGTTGTAAAACCATGTACACAATTTGCCAACACAACTTATTGCGTTGATTTACAAAATGCAGATGGAGATGTTGACGGAAGATGGTGCCCGAAAAATGCGGGTGGATCAGACGCTGGAGTTGTTTCTGCATCAACTGGTTTGGCGCAATCGATGAATAATATTACGGTAGCGGTTATGTCAAAAATGGGCGGTTATGCAGGGCCTAAAACAGTTTCTAAATTATTGCGAATGATGGACATTGATCTTCCTGCAAGTCAAGAAGTTCCTGCTATGTGTCTTGGCATCATGGATTTATCCTTGTTCCAATTGGTTGGCGCACAGTGTATTTTTGTCAACAACGGAATTTACAACCGTCCAACAACTATTTTAAGAATTGAAGACCGAAATGGAAATGTTATTTTTAATGCAAAATCGTATTCTAAAGAGGTCCTCAACGAAAATGTTGCATATGAAACCTTGAAAATGATGAAGCAAGTTGTAACGAGTGGTACTGCGGGAAGCTTAAGAGGTGGAAATAGTTGGGGGAATGTTTTAGCTCCTACAGCTGGTAAAACAGGAACAACGCAAAGTAATTCTGACGGATGGTTTGTTGGTTTAACACCTGAATTAGCGACTGGTGTTTGGGTTGGCGCTGAAGATCGTTCCGTTCGATTCCGTTCGATGCAATGGGGTCAAGGTGCACGACTTGCCTTACCAATTTATGGGTATTACATGCAAAAAGTATACAAAGATCCTAAAATTGCGCTTTCAACAACTGACTTTAAAGAACCAAGGTCGTATGACCCAAAAGCATTTTCATGTTCTGGAGGAGATATCCTCCCTACTCCAGCGCAAGAAGAAGTAATTCCTGAAGAAATCGATTTTCAATAAAATACACACATGAATAAAGTTGTTAAGAACGTAGAAGAAGCATTACTCGGTATACAAGATGGAATGACCTTGATGATAGGTGGATTTGGATTGTGTGGTATACCAGAAAATTCAATAGCGCAACTCGTAAAATTAAACGTACGCAATTTAACATGTATATCAAATAATGCAGGTGTAGATGATTTTGGGTTAGGCTTATTGCTGCAACAAAAACAAATCAAAAAAATGATTAGTTCTTATGTTGGTGAAAATGCAGAATTTGAACGACAAATGTTGTCTGGAGAATTGATTGTAGATTTAATTCCTCAAGGAAGTTTAGCCGAACGTTGTCGTGCTGGTGGCGCTGGAATTCCTGCATTTTTCACTCCGGCAGGTTACGGAACAGAAGTTGCAGAAGGTAAAGAAGTGCGTGTTTTTAATGGAAAGCCACACATATTAGAAGAAGCGCTTACTGCAGATTACGCAATTGTAAAAGCTTGGAAAGGTGACACGGAAGGGAATCTAATCTTTAAAGCTACAGCACGAAATTTTAATCCTATGATGGCAATGGCAGGTAAAATTACCATTGCAGAAGTAGAAGAATTAGTTCCAGCAGGAACACTTGACCCAAATTTTATTCATACTCCTGGAATTTTTGTACAACGCATATTCCAAGGTGAAAAATTTGAAAAACGCATCGAACAAAGAACCACTAGATAATGGTTTAATGTGAAAATGATTTAATTGAACAATGTGAAAATTAATCAATGAATCAATTTAGAAATGGAAGTTAAACAAAATATTATTCTAGCTAAGACGATTGCGTTTTCAATTGAGATAATTGCATATTGTGAACTCCTAGAATCCAATAAGAAATTTGTAATAGCACGTCAATTACTAAAATCAGGAACATCAATTGGAGCAAATGTTCATGAAGGACAAAATGCAGAATCAAAAAATGATTTTATTCATAAAATGAAAATTGCCGCAAAAGAAATTGAAGAAACAAAATATTGGCTAATCTTATGTAATCATTCAGAATCTTACCCTTCAAATGAAAAATTATTTGATACAATAAATGAAATTGGTTTAATAATTTATAAGATAATTGCAAGCTCAAAAAACAATAAATAAATTAATCAATGAGAAAATGATTCAATGTAAAAATTAATTGATACATTATTACATTAGAAAATTGTTATATTATATAATTGTTACATTTTCACATTAGTTAATTGTTACATTAATTAATTGATACATTAAAATTATGGCACTAGATAAAACAGGCATTGCTAAAAGAATAGCACAAGAACTTCAAAATGGTTGGTATGTTAATTTAGGAATTGGAATTCCAACCTTGGTAGCCAATTATATTCCTGAAGGAATTGATGTTGAATTTCAATCTGAAAATGGTGTGCTTGGAATGGGACAATTTCCATTGGAAGAAGAAGTGGATGCTGATTTAATCAATGCAGGTAAGCAAACGATTACAGTTAAAGAAGGTGCTTCATTTTTCGATTCTGCAATGTCTTTTGCTATGATTCGTGGTCAACATGTTCAATTAACCGTTTTAGGCGCAATGGAAGTGTCTCAAAATGGAGACATTGCCAATTGGAAAATTCCGGGTAAAATGGTAAAAGGAATGGGTGGTGCTATGGACTTAGTAGCTTCTGCTGAAAACATAATTGTTGCAATGATGCATTCGAACAAAGCGGGTGAATCAAAAATATTAAAAGAATGTACATTACCACTTACGGGTGTTGGTTGCGTTAAAAAAGTTGTCACTGAATTAGCAGTAATGGAAATAAAAGACGGTGCTTTTCACCTTATTGAACGTGCCCCAGGTGTTAGTGTTGAGGAAATAATCTCTAAAACAGAAGGTAAATTAATTGTGCCTGAGCATGTGCCTGAGATGAAGATTTGAGAAAAGATTTAATGAGGCAAGACTTCAAGAATGAAGGAGTGAAGGAATGAAAAAATGAAACGAGATCGTGGTTCTATTGAAATTTAAATCTAATACCTTGAAAAAAGACAAAAGGATGTTAATATTTTAAGACTGTCTGAATAAATTGTCGTTCTATCCCAATCCAACAAACGGAGATTTATATCTTGATTTTATACTTAAAGAAAATGCAGATGTTTCTTTCGAAATAGTAGATATAAATGGAGCTATTTTGCACAAATCGAAAGAACAAAAGTATTCAACAGGGCAACAGAACTTAAACTTGAACGTTAATGGTTGGGTTAGTGGTATTTATTTTATAAAACTTAGTTGTAATAATGAGATTTCGCATGCTAAATTCATTAAAAATTAAAAAAGTTATTATTTATTGCATAATAATACTAATTATACATGGCTGTGAAAAAGATAGTCCTGTATCTGGTAATTGTTCTACATGCACAGATGATGAGTGTTTGGATTTTGTTTGGCCAGGTAACATCATTTTTGAAGATTACATAACAACCGGTCCACAATACAAATTACCTTTTTTCAATCCTTTAAATGGAGATGAATTTGTTTATGTGAAAGTTGACAAAGAAACTTCGACATTTAATTATGAATTAATAAAACATGTAATTAGTTCTGGACAAGAAACTATATTGTGTAATTCTCAAATGATTATTGGGCAGCCTCAATGGGGTGAGCAAGGTGTTATTATTTTTACCGTTATTGGAAATAAAATAATGAAAATAAATGATGACGGTAGTGGTCTTGTTCAGGTTACTCCCAATGGAGTTGAATGTCTTTATCCAATATTTGAAAAAGGCGGATTTCGATTTTTTGTATCTGGCACAACAGTTTCAGTTAACGGCAATTATTTCCCAATTTTTGATTTAAATGGTATTATAGTAGATTCTGTTAAATATAGATTTGGAAATAATCAGATAAGTTATCCATATTGTTCAGATGGTTCAATGAAAAAAGGATATTATACGTATGCTGATATTAATAGTTCGCCATTGGAGATTAGTTTTTGTAAATTGAATAATGATGAATCAATCCTAAGTTTTTATAAATTGGATATGCCAAATGGTCTTGGTTTACCACATGCAATTTGTAAAAACGATAAAAAACTCTTTTTCACTCAGTTTCAAAAAGGATTATTCAGACTCAATCTAATCACAGGTTCGGTTGATAAAATCAGTTCAAATTGCCAATCAAGGTATATTAATTCTGTAAGCATTTCTACAGATGGGAATTACATTATTTACGAACAAGTTAAAGGTGTTAAAACTGGAATAGATCAAGAAATTGACGAACAATCAGAAATTTATATGGTGAATGTAAATACGTGTAAGAAAACTAAGATAATTGGTGAATGATAAAATTTTAAAGTTGTTTTTGCATACTAACTTTATTAAAGATAATATTTGTTGCGTTGGAATACAATTAATGTGAAATGGATTTAAAAAGGATGAGTAATGAGTTTAAAAATAAAATGATTCTAAAACGATAAGACTAAAACGTTGTTTACCATAAATCCCTACTCAAAACTCAAAACTTTCAAAAGTACGTTGGACTCCAAAAATCGAAACTCTAACCAACTAATTAACTAGCCAACTTATCAATTCATCATCAACTTCCCACTATCACAAATTCCATTTTCATTAATTAATGCATACTGGTAGATGCCTTTAGCAAAAAGAGGTAAAAATATCTTTTCTTGGTTGGAGCTGAAAGCATGCTCAAACACCACACGACCCATTGCATCAAAAACCCTCACTTTTGTTGGGCCTTTTGCAAAAACCTCTAATGCAATTGGAGCACTGCTTGAACCTGGATTAGAAGACACTTTTAAATGCTCCTCAAATGGAAACTCATCGGGGCAGCAAGTAGGGCAGGCCTTTAAGGAGAAATCATCGAAGAAACGGTATTCTCCAGTTCCCCAATCTCCAGGGTTTGGGATGTTATCAATTTTGAGTTCATCCGCTGTGTGAAAGTTTCCAAAGGAAAAGCCTTTTTCACCACCTTGTGCCTTGAAACACGCTTTTACTTGAACCCAATTAATAGAATCCCTAAAAATCTCTTGTTCCGAATATATTTTATACCCAAAATCTGTTAAGTTAGTTACGTCTAAAATGGTATCGTAAGTGATGACTACATCAAATGCATTAGAGGAGAACTGAATTAAATCTGCTTTACTCATGTAACACGAAAATTCATAAAGACTGTCTTTTTGCAATTCAGTTGAAAATTTACCTGCTGCATAGTCATCATTTAAACTTAAAAATTTATTATTGTACTCATCCCAACTAATTCCTGTTAACATTAACCCTAAATAATTATTGCCATTTCTTGGTTGTTGAAAACCTGTAAAACTATTGGGTGCTGAACAATCTACTTTTGAATCTGAAAGTAGAGAGTACACATCCGTTGTCCAATGATGTTCAACAGAATCGATATAAGGTATCCACCAATTGAGTACGTTAGCATGTCTAACTTCGTAAAATGTTGAATAATCGATGTATTCACCCAAGGTAGTTGGTGTATATATTAAATTCTCAACCGAAGGATTTAATATTAAATTTTGTTGGCTGTATACTTTATTAGGTGCGTTACTTAACGCACCTAATAACAAAACTTTCAACAATAATTTACTCAACCACCAATTTTTGTGTTTCAATGCTTTCATCGTTGTATTGAATTTGTAAAACATACATGCCTGCATTCAATTGTAAGGCAATTTCTTTAGTGTAGTCGTCAATCTTACAACTCATTATTTCATTTCCTTTCAAGTCAAAGATATGAATTGTTTTGATAAGTTGCTCACTTTCAATCGTAAATTGTTCATTGAAAGGATTCGGATAGATTTTAGTTTTATTACGTTGAGCAATATTTTAAATTTTTAAAACTCATTTCTCGTAAATCTTCCCCATTGATATCTAACATGGCGCGTGCTTGGTACACGGCTGCTCCGTATAATTTTTCTCACCGCAGAGGCGCAGAGAATTTATTTAAGTTGCTGTTGTCATAGGAATTAATAATTAAACCAAAATCATTATTCTCTTGCAATCAAAACTAATGACTAATCAACTAACTACTAACACCTAATTAACTAACCAACTTTTCTCCGAGCTGTTAAATAAACGCCAAAAAAGATGAGTAACATGTAACCAATTTTTTGTGCCGTTATTGTATGTGTAAAATCTTCAGACCAACCTAAGTACATTAAGAAATAAGCAAAAAACATGACTAAAACAGGTTGTAAATAAATATAAACACTGGAAACTGACGCCGTAACATATTTTAATGCAAACACCGTTAACAAATAGGTTAAAAAGGTGACACCAACCACCACATACGCAATTTTATACCAAACTTCTGATGGAATTCGATGGAAATTTGTTGTTGCAAACTCCTGTAATGTAGCTGGATAAAACAAAATAAAGATCGATCCAAACGTGAAAACATACGTTATTACAGTTAATGGGCTGTATTTTTGCATCAATGGTTTTACCAAAACAAGGTAAACGGCATAACTTGCCGCATTGATGAATAAAAATAAATCACCCAACAACGAGTCCCCTTTGCCTGTTCCAGCAGTTAACGTTAACAAAATTGCGCCTACCGCGCCTAACAAAATTCCAACCAGTTTTCGAGGTGTAAAACGTTCTTTCAAGATAATAAACGACAACAAAACAACCAATATTGGATTGGAAGCCATGATGATTCCAGAATTTATCGATGAAGATAAATTCAACCCATGAAAGAAAAATAATTGATTAACTGTAACGCCAAATAAACCACAAACAATCAATAGAAACCAATCTTTTCGAGCGATTTTTTCTTTCGGTAAGAAGAATTTTACAAGCCAAAAAAGCAGTGTGGCTCCAACTGCTCGAAATAAAATAAAAACACTAGGACTTAAATAAGCAGGCATTACACCTTTTGCCAAAACATGACTTGCGCCGTATAAGGCATTCACTGCAAACAAAGAAAGATGTGCCCAAAAGGCTTTTGTTTGTTTGAAAAGAATCATGTGGTTTTAGCAAACGATTTCATGGCTGCTTCGACATCTTTCTTCGCATTACCGATAAAAATTTCGTCTCCATTAATCATAAATGGACGTTTTAAAAACGTGTATTCTTGCAGCATATAATTGCGAAAATCTTCATCCATTAAATCCATTTTGTCTAATCCCAACCCTCGGTATTTCATTGCCCGCTTTGAAAATAAGGCTTCGTAGGAACCTACTTTTTCTTTCAACCAATCCAATGTTTCTGCTGAGATGTTCTCTTCTTTAATGTCTTGAAGTGTCACTGTTGCATCCGGCGCAAGTTCACGCAAGATTTTTTGACAAGTAGAACACGAGCTTAAATGGTATATTTTTTTCATTATCGTAGAAAATTAATCTGTTGTGTAAACGGCTGGGCAGCCTTTTTGAACTTTTTTAAACAAGTAAATCCACTTCACTTGTGCTTGAATTGGAACATAATTTGAATGGTACCATTTCAAAGCAGCGCATCCACTACGCCAATCATGAAGTCCAACGATTGGAAGTGCTACACTTGGAATAAGAAAACTTCTACGCGACAATTTAATACCAAAGCCCAAACTATAATTTAACTGTAATACCAACGGTGAATGATTTCCAAGCGGTTCAAATGTTGTTGTATTTACATCGTTTGTGCTTGATGATAAGAAGCGAAAATCTGCATTGATGCCTATGCCGTTGTCAATAAAGTATTTTTTACCCAAATAAAAATTTCGGTGCGCAGAAAAGCGTCCGTACAAATAAGCGTTTGAAAAAGTGCTCGTTTCATTCAAGGTTGAAATTACTTGTCCGCCTAAATTATAATAGTTAGCTGTTACATTTTCAGCACCGTTGATCAATTTCAATCCTAAACCCCAATCGTAATAAGAAACTAAAATTGTACGCACCATTTTAGATAATTTGGATTGCTTTTTAGGAAAATGAGCCATTCCTGCTTCGATGAAAAACCCTACTTGACCTGAAGGGTCAAAAGTGTAATCAATTGGGCGATCAGCACCATCTACGATCGAATACATGCTGTTATTCGCATCCGAACGTGTTTTAGTGTAAATCAATCCGCCTGTAACTTGAATTCCTGAATACTTATAATTATTAAAGTCAACAGCTCCAAATGCTGCGCCTCTTTTTTTACCAGGAGTAAGGTCGCGTTGTGCTAAACTCGAAAAAATTGAAAGAATTAACCAACAAATTACTAAAACCTGTTTCATAAAATTAAATTAATGTCCAGACAATGTCAATAATTTTTCCATCACCTCATCTTCATCCCATCGTGTTTCAATATTTGGAATTTCCATGATTTCATCCATGATTTTGCTTTGAATTTGACCTTGCTTGTAAGCAACACTGTAACGGATTTCACTAAAGGTAACTTGAGAATACAAAGGCATCCATTTATCTGGATGTAATGCGCTGAATTTTGCTTCAATTTTCTTGCGTAATAAAAATGCAGGATCTGCAACATAATCTCGCATTACGTAATAGTTTTCTAACGACAAATCTTGTAATGCATCACCATCAGGTTTACGCTCTCTACTGTACTCATCAAAAATTGCTTCCCAATTATGATTGTGTTTCAGCATTAAACCATTTAAGACTGTACAATCTTCAAAACCAGCATTCATTCCTTGTCCATAAAACGGTACTGTTGCATGAGCCGCATCGCCCATTAACGCAACTTTTCCACTTGTCCATGGATAACAACGAACTATTGCTAGAGAAGACAAGGGATGGTCTTCCCATGCATCAGCGATATTTGGCATCATTTCATAAAAATCAGGGAATACCGATTTAAAGAAATTATCTACCGCTTCTTTACTTGTTAATTTATCAAATGCATGTTCGCCTCCAGTGTGTGGCATAAATAAGGTACACGTAAACGAACCATCTTCATTTGCTAATGCAATTACCATAAAACGACCGCGCGGCCAAATATGTAAAGCATTTTTATCCATTCGGTAAGTCCCATCTGGATTGGGTGGCAATAAAATTTCACGGTAACCATCAGCAATGAAATTCTGACTGTAATTAAAACGATCTAATTTCTGCATGGAGTTGTAGCGAACTGCTGAAAAAGCACCATCTGCTGCGAAAATTACATCTGCATATGCTTCAATGTCTTCTCCTGTTTGGGTATTCTTCAAATAAACAATGCCATTTTTCAAGTCCACACGTTTACAGTCATGGTTGTAATGAATGGTTGCATTGCCGTGTTTTTCAGCAATATCCATCATGGTTGCATTCACTTTTCCTCGAGAAACTGAATAAATCGCTTCATCTTCTTTCCCATATTGTTGGAAAGTTAGATTTCCTGCTAAATCATGCATCATTCTTCCATACATTGGAATCGCAATTTTTCGAATTTCATCACCTACTCCAACAGCATCTAATGCTTTCCAACCTCTATTTGAAAGTGCAAGATTAATTGATTTTCCAGCAGAAATTTCAGCTTTACGAATGTCTGGGCGACGTTCATAAATCGTAACCGAATATCCAGCCTTCGACAAATAAACTGCCCACAAAGAACCCACTAAACCTGCTCCTACAATGATTACTTTTTTATTATTTTCCATATTTTAATTTTTTTGACTAAAAGATTTTAAGACTGAAAGACGTTATGACTAAATCTTTATTCTTAAAAAAATCTAACTAATCACTAACAAACTAATGCCTCTTTCCTAACTAACTAATATTTAACTAATGCCTAATTTCTAACAAACTAATGCCTCAATCATTGTATCGCTTTTTCCAACAACTGACCAAACCAATAACAATCTTCAAAAGAATTGTATAATGGTGCAGGCGCTATTCTGATTACATTTGGTTCTCTCCAATCGGCCACTACGCCTTCAGCAGATAATGCGTCAAACAATGCTTTGCCTTGACCCTTTGCCATTATAGACAATTGGGCGCCACGTTTTGTTTTGTCCCGCGGAGTAATAATTTCAAATTGAACACGTTCGCTATTTTGTTTTGAAATTGAATCAATTACAAACTCCATGTAAGCCGTCATCAAATCTCTTTTTTGGCCTATGCGATCCATTCCTGCTTCTTCAAAAATTTCTAACGAAGCTAAATGTGCGGCCATACCCAATACGGGTGCATTACTCAATTGCCAACCTTCAGCACCTTTCATTGGATTAAATCCAGGCTGCATTAAAAAACGTGTTTCTTTGTCATATCCCCACCAACCTGCAAAACGCGGTAATTCTGGTTTGTATGCATGGCGTTCGTGAACAAACATACCACTTACACCACCTGGGGAAGAATTCAAATATTTATACCCACACCACGCTGCGAAATCTACGCCCCAATCGTGCAGTTTTAAATTAATATTTCCTGCCGCATGGGCCAAATCAAAGCCAACCACTGCACCAATTTTGTGTCCTGCTTTGGTGATCTTCTCCATGTCAAACAATTGTCCAGTGTAATAATTAACACCACCAATCATAATCAATGCAATTTCATCTGCATGTGTTTCAATTGCTGCTAAAATATCTTCTTCATGAATCAATTGTTCACCCGTTCTTGGAGCAATTTCAATCAAATGTTCAGCAGGATCTAAACCATGAAATTTTACTTGTGATTCCAACGCATATTGATCTGATGGAAAGGCTTTTGCTTCGCACAAAATTTTAGTTCGTTTCCCTTTTGGCTGGTAAAACGAAACCATTAATAAATGTAAGTTGGTCGTCAATGAATGCGTAACAACGACTTCAATCGATTTCGCTCCAACAACTTTTGCGGCCATTTCAGTTAAATTCTCGTGGTAAGCAAACCATGGTCGTTTCGCTAAAAAATGTCCTTCAACACCATACTCAGCCCACGCATCTAATTCTTCTAAAATATAATTTTTAACCGTTTTGGGTTGTAAACCCAAAGAGTTTCCAGTAAAATAGCGAATTTCTTTTTCATGGAAAGTTGGAAAACAAAAACGCTCTCTAAATTGTTTTAAACTATCTTTTTGATCTAACTGTTGCGCAAAGGCCAATGTGTTTTCAAAATGCATCATTAATTAATATTTTAATTGCTAGCTTTGTACTTTCTTGGCAAATATACACATTATGGAAACGAAAAAAGACATCAAACGGACAACTTCTGAAGCATTATTTGAAAAATCGAAAACCTATTTTCCAGGTGGTGTAAACTCTCCTGTTCGTGCTTTTAAATCTGTTGAAGGTTCTCCACTTTTTATTAAAAAAGGAGATGGTTGTATGATTTGGGACGAAGATGACAACCAATTCATTGATTTTTGTTGTTCTTGGGGACCTTTGATTTTAGGTCATAATCATCCAAATGTGTATGCTAAAATTGTTGGAGCTTTGCAAAATGGAGCCAGCTTTGGAGCGCCAACACGCTTAGAAAATGAATTGGCGGAATTAATATTGTCACGCAACCCTTTCATCGACAAAATTCGTTTTGTCTCTTCTGGAACTGAAGCTGTAATGTCGGCTTTAAGAATGGCGAGAGGTTATACAGGAAAAAATAAAGTCATCAAATTTGAAGGATGCTACCACGGACATTCAGATTCGCTTTTAGTGAAAGCTGGAAGTGGATTGGTAACGCTTGGTTCATCTTCGAGTGCAGGCGTGCCAGAAAGTTTCGCAAATGAAACGTTGGTATTGCCTTTAAATGACATTGATGCTTTGAAAAAATGCATTGCTGATCACAAAGCAGACATTGCTTGTGCGATTATTGAACCAATCCCTGCTAATAATGGTTTATTGTTACAAGAACAAACCTTTTTATTGGCTTTACGTGAATTATGTACAGAACATGGAATTTTATTGTTCTTTGATGAAGTAATTTCTGGATTTAGAGTTGCCTTTGCGGGTGCGGCTGAATATTATGGAATTACACCAGATATTGTTACGTATGGTAAAATCATCGGAGGTGGATTACCAGTTGGTGCTTATGGCGCTCGTGCGGAAATTATGGCAACTATTTCTCCAGACGGACCCGTTTACCAAGCTGGAACTTTATCAGGAAATCCAGTGGCAATGGCTGCAGGAATTGCACAATTAACAGAATGTGCTAAACCAGGTTTTTACGAAGAACAAGAAGAACGAACCTTGTTTTTTGTCAATGCTATCAATGCGCACGCAAAAAGCCACAACTATAATTTTGAATTGGTAACGATTGGATCAATTTTCTGGTTGTCATTTGATGGAAAAAAACGCATTCATGCATCAGAAGAAATCAATCCTGACATGACTGGTTTTAAAAACATTCACCGTGAATTATTAAAACGAGGCGTTTATTTAGGTCCTAGTGGATACGAAGTTGGATTCATTTCAGCTGCGCACACAAAAGAAGTATTAACGGAAGCGATCCAAGCATTTTGTGACGCGTTGGATGCTATTTTTTAACCGATAAACAGGCTTTTTTTCGCTCTAACATTGCTTGGCCGTCCATGTGAACGTATTCCAAGCATTGTTCTTTTTTTAGTTTTTTTAAGCGCACCAATTTTTTTGCTTTGGCTTCTGTGATGGTAGTCGTTAATAAATCGTTGCTCAGTTCATTCAATTGTTCACTGGTCTTTAAACACGTACAAAATTGTGTGTCTTTTGAAGAACATGCCGAAAGTACAATCAGCGAAAAGGATAAAATTACTACTTGTTTCAAACGAATCATTGCATTGGAATTATAAACGTGTGTCCAAAACTACAAATTAATCAACTTATAACGCGTTTCTCCAACAACAATAAAGTACAAACCTGGTGAAAGAATAAATGGAATGCGTTGACCCGTAGCATCTTCAATCACATAGTCAACTTCTTTTGATAACGTGAAAACTCCGTTGCTGGTTGGGTTGGGAAAGATGGTTAAATTAGTAGAGTTAGTTTCTTCGATTCCATCAGTAGTAAAACACCATAATACATTAGTAATAAAAATAGCCGAATCAATTGTTCCACAAACACTATCTTGAACCACATAGGTATATACATATTGGCCTGGAATATTAATTGAAATTGAATTCACTCCAACTATTGGGTTTCCTGATGGATTAAACCAATTCCCATTCGTTGCAGCGCTGTCCGATAAAAATGTATTTACGATAAATGGTTCATTTCTACAAACTTCAACAAGTGAATCCTCACCTGCAGATGCACATTGCGAAAATGATAATTGTGCAAAAGAAATTACACTGCAAAAAACAATTAAGTGCTTCATTATTAGCCTTTTTTGATTGTTTTCATTTTGCGCTCTTCGATGATTTTTAACTCACGTTTTTCGCCTTTCCCTTCCATTGGTGGTAAACGATCTGCTTTTTCAGCTAATTTTATTTCAGCTGCTTCGCCAGTTAACACTTCCACTTTTTGTTGACCGTTTATCGTTGTTATAACCGTTACCGTTTTCTCCCCATTTTCTTCTTTTACAGAAATTTCTTCCCGCACATCTCGGTCTTCCTGAACGCTTTCAAATTCTTTTAATTTTTCAGCAATCGCTTCTCCTTTATACGTTTCGATGGTTTCAACACCGTTATTAATCGTTTTAATTGTCAAAACACGTTCGCCATTGTTTTCCTCTAAAAAAACTTCCTTTTGAATCGATTGCTTGATTTCTTTTTTTTGTTCTTGTGCAAAGACAGCAATAGAACTAAAAAACATCGCTGATACTAAAATAATAACCTGTTTCATAAGTAACTCTTTATACCTACAATAATACAACTTTAATCTGTCATTTTCAAACCTTTGAATTCAGAAAATTGAAATTTTTAGTTCAAAATCACTACTTTTAAAGTCTAAAAATTTTTCCATGTCAAAATTACCACACGTTGGAACAACGATTTTTACTGTGATGTCAAAACTGGCAACTGAATACAACGCTATAAATTTATCCCAAGGCTTTCCAAATTTTCCAGTTGATAAAGAGTTAACAAAAATCTTAGCAACAAGCGCAACAGAAAATGTACATCAATACATGCCAATGGCAGGATTTCAACCTTTATTGGAAAACATAGGAAAATCCATTGAAGAGAATTATGGTCGTAAAAACAATCCTTCCACTGAATTATTAATTACAGCTGGTGCAACACAAGCAATTTTTACCATCATTCAAGCAATTGTTCATACAGGAGATGAAGTCATCATTTTAGACCCAAGTTACGATTGCTATGAACCACCTATTATTTTAACCGGCGCTGTTCCAATTCGCGTTCCTTTGAGCGATGATTTTTTGCCGAATTGGGAATTAATTGAACAACATATTTCTGAAAAAACAAGCTTACTAATTATTAATAATCCACACAATCCATCCGGTCGAATTTTTACAGAAACAGATTTTCAAGCATTGGAACAACTATTGGATAAATACCCGAAAATTCGCTTACTTTCTGATGAAGTTTATGAGTACATTACCTTTGAAAAAAAGCATATATCCGTAAATTCTATTGAAAATTTGCGAAAAAAGAGCTTAATTGTCTCTTCTTTTGGAAAAACATTCCACATTACTGGATGGAAAATTGGATATATTATTGCGCCTGAAGTGTTGTTAAATGAAGTAAAAAAAGTACATCAGTTTTTAGTTTTTTCAGTCAACAGTGTGGCACAATATACCTTGAGTAAATACTTAGAAAAAGTCGACGTAAAAAGTTTAGGAACTTTCTATCAAACAAAAAGAGATTTGTTTAGAAAATTACTAGCGGGAAGTAGATTCAGATTATTGCCATCAGAAGGTTCTTATTTTCAAGTAGTAGATTACAGCGCTATTTCTAAAGAGAAAGATACGGATTTTTGCATTCGCTTAGTGAAAGAACATGGCGTTGCAGCGATTCCATTATCTGTATTTAATAACAATGGAAAAGACCAACACCTCATCCGTTTTTGTTTTGCGAAAGATGATGAAACACTCATTAAAGCCTGTGAAAAATTATGCAAGATTTAAGAATTACAACTGTTCAGGCCAATCAAATTTGGGAAGATAAAAAGGATAACCTAGCAAATTATGAACGTTTGCTGAAGGATATTAAGCCAAGCGATCTCATTATCTTCCCTGAAATGTTCCACACCGGTTTTAGTATGAATGTTGAGGCATTAGCTGAAAACCTAGAAAATTCACTGGGAATAAATTGGTTGAAAAATTGTGCTAAAACAAAAAATTGTGCTGTTTACACGTCTTTGATCATCGAAGAAAATGGATTGTTTTTTAACCGTGGAGTTTTTATTGAACCTACAGGCAATCTATTCATTTATGATAAAAGAAAATGCTTTAGTTTGGCGCATGAAGATGATTTCTTCACTGCAGGAAAAAATGAAGTTATTATCGAATACAAAGCTTGGAAGCTACAACTTCAAATTTGCTATGATTTACGATTTCCAGAAATTGTGCGCAACAGAATAGAAAACAATTCTCCCGCATACGACGTCATTCTCTACGTGGCGAATTGGCCAAAAAAACGAGCGGAGCATTGGAAAGCGTTGTTAAAAGCTAGGGCAATTGAAAATCAATGTTATGTTGTAGGTGTGAATCGTGTAGGCACAGATGGCAAAGGGTTGGAATATTCAGGAGATTCTTCCTGTTTTTCAGCATTAGGCGAATTAGAAATGAACTGCAATGATGTGGAACAAATTCAACAACATACAATAACAATGAAAGATCTTTCCGAAATCAGAAATAATATACCGTTTTTAAAAGATCGATAGAGTTTTAAAGGTAGTATTTATTTATTCTATTGTCCTTTACTTTTCGTTTAATAACTTATATTTGCTAAAATTAAAATCATAACTATGAAAAAAGTATACTTAAGTATGGTGGTTTTAGGTTTAGGCGCATCGATTTCTTTCGGACAGTACGCACCTAAAACTTTAACAGCAAATGACATGAGTCGCGTTGCGCCAAAAGCAACTGAAAACCATGCAACAACAAAAGCAGTTGGAACAACATTCTACACGAATGATTTTTCAAATGCGGCATCTTGGACAATCAATAACAGTGGTCAAACTGGTGCAAAATTTGGTTGGACAATCGACGCTAATAAAGATGGTTGGTGGGCTCCAGCTACTGCTATTGCTTCTACTTCAGAAGGAAACTTTGCTGAGTTAACAAATGGTGATCCAACATTAACTACTCCATCTCAAGCATTGGATGTAACATACACAATGACGACAGCACAACCAATTAGTTTAGCGACTTCAGGAACGCAAGTTTCTTTAGAATTTTTACAATTTGGGGCACGTTTTAACGATTTGCAAGAAATCCAAATTTCTACGAATGGTACGACGTTTATTCCTGTTGGGAACAACAATGATTTCACTGTATTGTCTTCTACTGGAGGCGCTGCATATCCAAATCCTTCTACAAAAACAATCAACTTAGCACCTTATTTATCAGGAGCAACACAAGTTTGGATTCGTTTTTCTTGGACAACAAATTTCCCAACACAAGCAACAAATGCAAATGTTTGGATTACTTACGGTTGGTACATCGACGATGTTAAATTAATGACAAACGCAGATTACGATTTATCAGTAGACGGAACATACTGGGGAACTGCTGGTTTGAATTACTACCAAATTCCAACTTCACAAATTGCTCCAATTGACTTTACTGCAAATGTTTCAAATATTGGAACACAAGCAATGACAAACGTTAAATTAAACATTGATGTGAACAGTGGAGCTGCAACTGGATCTAGTACACCTGTTACAATTGCATCTCAAGCAGATGATAGTTTAGCAATTGCTACTTCTTATACACCAGCTGGAATTGGTACTTATAATATTACTCGTACATTAACAGCTACCAATACGGACGATGTACCGACAAACAACACCTTTGCTCCAATAACTTTTTCTGTAAATAATTACATCTACGCTAGAGACAATGGTGTTTACGCTGGAACAACTTCTAACGGAACAGATGGATTTGAAGTTGGTAACTTTTTTGATATTTGGTCTGATCAAATGGTGCAAGGAATCAATACACGTATTGCAACTGGAACACCAGTAGGAACTGAAGTTTACGGTAAAATATATTACGTTGATACTGCAACAGGTGATTTTACATACTTAACTGAATCAGATCCTTTCACAGTAACAACAGCAATGTTGAATACAGACAAATTAATTGTGTTACCAGATCCAGTTCAATTAACTGCAAACACTACTTACGTAGTTGTAGTTGGAACATTAAGTCCAAATTTAAAAATTGCAAACGCTGGAACATCATACAAACAAACATCATTTATTTTTGATAGAGGTGTTATCGATGCTCAAAATCCTGATGGAACTTGGTTCTACCAAACAGGTACACCAGTTGTTCGTTTGAACTTTGACCCAACCTTATCGATCAATGAAAACAGTGCATTCGCAACAGTTGGAAATGTATATCCAAACCCAACATCAGGTGAAGCAACTATCAACTATTCTTTAGTTAACGCTGCGAAAGTAGATGTGAAAGTAGTTGATATTACTGGTAAAACAATTTACTCTTCTACAGTTGCTCAAAACGCTGGTGCTAATAAAGTAACATTTGATGCTACTGCATTTACAAGTGGTGTTTATTATGTAACAGTTGCTACTGAAGGTTCTACAGTAACTAAAAAATTGATCAAAAAATAAGCAACTTATTTTTATATCTTTGAAGGGTCGACTTAGTCGGCCCTTTTTTTATGTTGTTTTCTGCAGGATATACCGGCTTATTCGTTAGCAGCTTTTTAAGCGCTACCATTCTTCCATTTAGTTCGGAAGGGATCTTGTTGCTTTTGTTGAAATCAGACTTCAATCCATTTCTTTGCTTAGTATTTGCTACCATTGGAAATAGTTTAGGTGGCTTAACCAATTACACCATTGGCTATTTTGGTAACCCGCTTTGGCTAAAAAAAGTCGGAGTTACAGAAGGAAAAATTCTATCTTTTGAAACAAAGGTTCAACGTTATGGCGTATGGTTGGCATTCTTTTCTTGGATTCCAATTATTGGTGATCCCTTATCAATTGCACTTGGTTTTTTTAAAACATCATTCTGGAAATTTACTTTTCTAATGGTTTTGGGTAAATTCATTCGCTACTTCTTTATTTGTTATTGGTTTTTTTAAACCTTTCAACAATGAAATTTATTTCAATGATTCAAGCATTATTACGATATTTGTAAAAAATTAAATCATGTCAAAAGTTACAACATTAAACGAATTCATTTTAGAAGGTCAAGCTGCGCATAGTTTTGCGACAGGAGAATTAACGCGCATACTCAACGATATTGCTGTTGCTTCTAAAATTGTAAGTCGTGATGTTCGTCGCGCTGGTTTAGTTGATCACATTCTTGGCGCACAAGGAAATACGAACGTGCAAGGCGAAGAACAACAAAAATTAGATGTTGTAGCAGATGAACAATTCATCAAAGCATTTGAATATGGCGGAGAAGTTTGCGGCATTGCATCGGAAGAAAATGATGATTTCGTAGCGTTTCAATCTGAAACTTCAAAAAATGGAAAATATGTCGTTTTATTTGACCCATTAGATGGTTCATCAAATATTGATGTAAATGTTTCAATCGGAACAATCTTTTCAATTTACAAGCGCGTTTCTACCATTGGTGAAGAAGCAACCTTTGAAGACATGATTCAAATGGGTAACCAACAAGTAGCGGCTGGATATGTTTTATACGGTTCTTCAACCATGTTGGTTTATACAACTGGTGATGGTGTCAACGGTTTTACTTTAGACCCTTCCATTGGTGAATTTTGTTTGTCGCATCCGAATATGAAAATGCCTGTAAAAGGTCGATTGTATGCCATGAATGAAGGAAACATCAACATCTGCGAAGAAGGATTAAGAGATTACATCGCTTATTGTCAGAGTTCAGAAAATGATTACCAAGCACCTTATTCTGGAAGATACATTGGCTCACTTGTAGCTGATTTTCACCGCAACATGATCAAAGGTGGTATTTATATTTATCCAGAAACGACAACTGCTCCAGAAGGAAGATTACGCTTGTTATACGAATGCAATCCGTTGGCGTTTATCGCTGAACAAGCTGGTGGTTTAGCAACAACAGGTAGAAAGCGCATCATGGATATTCAACCCCAACAATTGCATGAACGCGTTCCTTTTTACATCGGTTCAAAAAACATGGTTGAAAAAGCAATGAGTTGCATCGCTGCAAAAAATTAATTTACTGTGCTTTTTTATCCAAATAACTAATAAAATCAACGTAATTTTGCACCTTGAAAAAAAGGAATGGATTTAAAAACACTCAAGCAATCTTTCTCGCAACTTCCTCAAATTGATGCTACCGCAACTCAACTTCAAAAAAGTGGAACACATGTTCAATGGAAAGGATTGGTTGGGTCATCCAAAAGCATTTGTGCGGCTGTTTTAGCTGAACAAACACCAGGTCACCATCTTTTTATTCTACCAGACAAAGAACAAGCAGCCTATTTTTTAAATGATTTAGAAGAGTTATATCCAGAGGATAAACGCATTCTGTTTTACCCGGCTTCATACCGTGTTCCATATCAATTAGAAGAAACAGACAATGCAAACGTTGTTGCACGTGCTGAAGTTTTAGAAAAAATTAATTCTGGAAAAAATGGTTGGATTGTCACCTATCCAGAGGCACTTTTCGAAAAAGTTCCAACCAAAAAAAACTTAACTAAAAATACCCTTCGCGTAGATGTTGGGAAAACCTATTCGATCGATTTTATCAATGAATTGTTATTAGAATACCACTTCGAACGCGTTGATTTTGTTTACGAACCGGGTCAATTTTCAATTCGTGGTGGAATTGTTGATGTTTATTCCTATTCCAACGAACACCCTTATCGTATCGAGTTTTTCGGAGATGAGGTTGAATCCATTCGAACGTTTGATGCTAGCTCACAATTATCCATCGGTAATTTTAACTATTTCAATGTCATTCCAAACGTTCAAGGACAACTAAACTTAGAAGGGAACGGAACATTTTTTGAGTTTTTAGGTCAACAAGCCATTCTTTGGATTTCTTCCTTTGATCAATTGACAACAATTTTAGAAAAAGAATACGATAAAGCTGTTCAAATTTATACGGATTTATCCGACACAGTTAAACGGACTCTTCCAAGCGACTTGTTTTTACATCCAACGGAGGCAAAAACTACTATTGAAGCTTATTCCTGCATTGAATGGGGTGCTGATTACCATTTCAAAGGAACAGAAATTCATCAATTTGATTTTTTACCACAACCAAGTTTCAATAAAAATTTTGACTTATTAAGAACTGATTTAATTGCGCGAACAGAATTAAAATTTACGAATTTAATATTCTCCAATCAACCGAAACAAATCGACCGACTTTTTCAGATTTTTGAGGATATCGGAGGCGGAGTGGAAGTTAAACCGATGCATTTAGCCTTGACAGAAGGATTTATTGCTCCTACATTAAAATTAGTATGTTTTACAGATCATCAACTGTTTGAACGATACCATCGCTTTCGCTTAAAAGAAGGTTTCCGCCAAACCAAACAAGCCTTAACATTAAAAGAAATTTACAACCTCCAAAAAGGTGATTATGTAACACACATTGATCACGGTGTTGGACAATTTTCAGGCTTAGAAACCATTGATGTAAATGGAAAACAACAAGAAGCAATTCGCTTAGTTTACAAAGATGGTGATGTTTTGTATGTAGGAATTCACTCGTTGCATCGCATTTCAAAATTTACGGGCAAAGATGGATCCGTTCCTAAAATGAATAAATTAGGAACGCAAGCATGGGCGACCCTTAAAAATAAAACAAAGAAAAAAATAAAAGAATTAGCATTTGATTTAATTCAATTGTATGCAAAACGCAAAAGTCAAGCTGGTTTTGCGTTTTCACCTGATTCTTACCTCCAAAACGAATTGGAAGTTTCTTTCATGTACGAAGATACGCCTGATCAATTCAAAGCGACACAAGCTATAAAAACGGATATGGAGTCGCCAACTCCTATGGATCGCTTAATCTGTGGTGATGTTGGTTTTGGCAAAACAGAAGTCGCAATCCGTGCTGCTTTTAAAGCAGTTTCAGATAGCAAACAAGTTGCTGTTTTAGTGCCAACAACTATATTATCCATGCAGCATTTCCGCAGTTTTAAAGAACGCTTGAAAGATTTTCCATGTACAGTGGATTACATCAATCGCTTTAAATCGGCCAAAGAAACAACGGCAACATTAAAAAAATTAGCAGAAGGCAAAATTGATATCTTAATTGGAACGCATGCTGTAGTTGCTGAACGGGTTAAATTCAAAGACCTCGGATTAATGATTATCGATGAGGAACAAAAATTTGGTGTTGCTGTAAAAGACAAGCTTAAAACCTTACGCGCTACTGTTGATACGTTAACCTTGACTGCTACTCCAATCCCAAGAACATTGCAATTTTCGTTGATGGGTGCGCGTGACCTAAGTATTATCAATACGCCTCCTCCCAATCGTCAACCCGTTTTAACTGAAATCATTCAATTCAACGAAGAAACATTACGCGATGCAATTGCTTATGAAGTAAGTCGAGGTGGGCAAGTTTTCTTCGTTCACAACCGATTGGCAAATATCAAAGAAATTTCTGGTATGATTCAACGCTTGTGTCCAGGAGTACGAGTTGGAATTGGCCATGGTCAAATGGATGGAAAAGCCTTGGAAAAGATCATGTTCGATTTTATCAATGGTGAATACGATGTTTTATTAGCAACAACAATCATTGAATCTGGAATCGATATTTCTAATGCCAATACGATCATAATCAACGACGCACATAATTTTGGATTAAGCGATTTACACCAATTAAGAGGGCGTGTTGGGCGAAGCAATAAAAAAGGATTCTGTTATTTGGTTGCACCGAAATTTAGCATTTTAACATCCGATTCTCGAAAACGATTGGAAGCTTTGGTTCAGTTTTCAGACTTAGGTTCTGGATTCAACATAGCAATGAAAGATTTAGACATTCGTGGAGCTGGGAATATGTTGGGTGGCGAACAAAGTGGTTTCATTTCAGAAATTGGTTTTGAGATGTATCAAAAAATACTCAATGAAGCAATCGATGAATTGAGAGAAAGTGAATTCAAAGAATTGTTTGAAGAAAGAACAACTGATTCCTTATTGAATTTTGTTAAAGATTGCATCCTTGAAACAGATTTGGAAGTTCGTATTCCAGACGATTATGTGAACAATGTAAACGAACGACTAAGTTTATACCAGGAAATGGACAACTTGAAAAACGAAGAGGAATTAAGTGCTTTTGGAGCGAAATTAATCGATCGATTTGGTCCTTTGCCACGTCAAGTAAATGAGTTAATTGTTTCCTTTAAATTAAGATGGTTGGCTCAAAACTTAGGCTTAGAACGCCTCGTTATCAAAGGAGGAAAAATGGTGGGCTATTTTATTCAAAATCCACAATCTCCTTTTTATGAAACAGCAACGTTTACACAATTGCTAAACCATATTCAACGCAATGCTCAAAATTGTAAAATGAGCGAACAAAATGATCGCTTACGAATCATCTTTTCAGACGTGAAACACATTAAACATGCGTTCGAAATATTAGAAAATTGCATCGCTTGAATGAAATAATTGTTAAAAAATTACATGATTTGTGTATAACTTTAAATAAAATGTGTATATTTGCAGTGTATTTATGCAAAAAAGACAAGGATGAGGGGACGAAAGTCCCCTCTTTTTATACCATATGATTAGTAAAAAAACAGTAGAGGCATTAATTAACGAGCGCATCGCAGAATTAGCGAGTGGTTTGTTTGTGGTAGAACTTACGATATCATCAAACAATGTAATACACGTAGAATTAGACAAAAATCCAGGAAATGTATCTGTAATGGATTGCATGTCTGTTTCAAGAAATGTGGAGCATAATTTGGATCGAGAAGAAGAAGATTTTGAACTGCATGTTTCGTCTGCAGGATTGGATAAACCGCTGCGTGTTTTAGCTCAATATGAAAAAAACATTGGTCGTGGTGTGAAAGTAGTTTTCCACAACGGCAAAAAATTAGAAGGAACGTTAATTGCTGCTTCAGCAAACGAAATAACACTTGAGACTACCCGTCAAGAAAAACCAGAGGGTAAAAAGAAAAAAGAAACAATTGTAGAACAACATGTTTTGCAATTAGAGGAAGTAAAGGAAACAAAAATTATAATTACATTTAAATAGGTAAACATGAACAGCCTTGAATTAGTTGAGTCATTTTCGGAATTCAAAGAATTGAAAAGCATTGACAAACAAACAATGCAACATGTGTTGGAAGACGTATTCCGAGCAATGTTAAAAAAGAAATTCAATACAGATGAGCACATTGATGTTATCGTAAATATCGATAAAGGAGATGTTCAAATTTTCTTGAACAAAGAAATCGTAGATGACGGTGAAGTAGAAGATCCTAATACAGAGATTGCGTATTCTGACGCTATTAAAATTGAACCTGATTTTGAAATTGGTGAAGAAGTAACAGAAGAGTTTAAGTTCGGTGATTTTGGTCGTCGTAATATTTTGTCTTTACGTCAAAACTTGATTTCTCGCATCATGGAATTAGAGAAAGATAACATCTACAAAGTTTACAAAGAACGTATTGGAGAAATTATCACAGGTGAAGTTTACCAAGTTTGGAAAAAAGAAATTATGGTATTGGATGATGAAGGAAATGAATTAATACTTCCTAAATCAGAACAAATTCCTTCAGATTACTTCAAAAAAGGTGAAACTGTTCGTGCAGTTGTTGCGAAAGTAGACATGCGTAACAGTAGCCCTGTAATTATTCTTTCAAGAACTGCTCCTGAATTTTTAGAGCGTTTATTCGAATTAGAGGTTCCAGAAGTGTTTGATGGTTTAATTACTATTAAACGCATCGTTCGTGAGCCAGGGGAAAGAGCAAAAGTAGCTGTTGAATCTTACGATGACCGTGTTGATCCAGTTGGAGCATGTGTTGGAATGAAAGGTTCTAGAATTCATGGAATCGTTCGTGAATTACGCAATGAAAATATTGATGTCATCAACTACACGAATAACTCACAATTATTAATTCAACGTTCGTTATCTCCAGCTAAAATTTCATCTATTGAAATTAGCGAAGAAGATAAAAGAGCAAAAGTTTTCTTAAAACCAGACCAAGTTTCTTTGGCAATTGGTAAAGGTGGACATAACATCAAATTAGCTGGAAAATTGTGTGGCTATGAATTAGATGTTTACCGTGAAGGAGAAGTGGATGTTGAAGACGTAGATTTAGAAGAATTTGCTGATGAAATCGATAGCTGGATCATTGATGAATTAAAAGCTGTAGGATGCGATACTGCAAAATCTGTTCTTCAAATTGGTATCAATGATTTAATTCAACGAACTGATTTAGAAGAAGAAACAATCGAAGAAGTATTTAAAATTCTTCGCGCTGAGTTTGAATAATTTTCAGATTCATTGTAACAAAATAAAATAACTACTGTAAAAAGTAAAAACGAAGGACACATCATTATATGGCCGGAAAACCAATAAGATTAGGAAAAGCAGCTGGGGAACTCAATGTGGGTATCCCTACGCTGGTTAGCTTCCTAGAATCAAAAGGAGTAAAAATCGACACGAACCCCAACACAAAGTTGGAAGGAGAACAATTCGATCTACTCAGACAAGCATTCGCTGCAGATCAGTCAATGAAAGAGCAATCTAAATTCTCTGGTGTGACTCGCGAAAAACGTGAAACAATTTCAATCCGTGACACAAAAACGGAAGAAAAACCACAAAGAAATTCAGATGATGATGATTCTGAACCAATGAATGTGGAAGAAATTAAACGAAGTGTTTTGGAAGAACCTCAAAAAGCAGTTGCTGAAAAAACTGTTGCTCAAGAGGCTCCAATTGCTGAAAAAGAAATCCCTGCTGAGTCAGATGTGAAAACAATTGGTGAAGGGGATGTTCAAGTTCAAGTAATTGGAAGAATTGATTTAGATAAAATCAATTCTAAAACACGTCCTGACAAGAAAAAAGGAGGAAAATACGAAGCGCCAAAACAAGCGGTTGTATATACGCCAAAAGTAGAAGAAAAAACTCCTGAAGAAATTCCGACTCCAGAAGCAGAAGCGCCTAAAGAAATTGAAACAATTCGTGTTGAACGAAGAGTTTTATCTGGTCCTACTGTATTGGGTAGAATTGAATTGCCAGTTGATAAACCAAAAACACCAGGTCAAAAACCAGGTGGCTTAAGTAATGCTGATCGTAAAAAACGTAAACGCATTAAAAAAGTGGAAGGCGGAGCACCAAATACAGGAGGAACTCCTCAAGGTGGAGCTGCTGGAAACAAACCTGCTGGTCAAGGACAAGGACAAGGAAATAGAAACTTTAAGAAAGGTGGTCCAAATACTAAATTTGAGAAACCTGAAATTAAAGAGCAAGATATTCAAAAAGAAATCAAGGATACGTTAGCACGTCTTTCAAACCAAGGTGGTAAATCCAAAGCTTCTAAAAACCGAAGAGCAAAACGTGATGTTGTTGCGATGCGTCGTCAAGAAGAAATGGCTGCTGCTGAAATGGAAGAAAAAGTATTGAAGTTAACAGAATTCGTAACTGTTTCTGAACTTGCTTCGATGATGAGTGTTCAACCAACTGCCGTGATTTCTGCATGTATGTCACTCGGTATTTTTGCATCAATCAACCAACGTTTAGATGCTGAAACGATTCAAATCGTTGCAGAAGAATTTGGTTATGAAGCTGAATTTGTTAGTGCTGAAGTACAAGATGCAATTCCACAGCAAGAAGATAAAGAAGAAGATTTAGTGGATCGCCCACCTATTATTACGGTGATGGGTCACGTAGATCATGGTAAAACTTCTTTATTGGATAAAATTCGTAACGCAAATGTAACGGAAGGTGAAGCTGGAGGAATTACACAACATATTGGAGCGTATTCTGTAACGTTGAAAGATGGTCGTAAAATGACTTTCTTAGATACACCGGGACACGAAGCCTTTACAGCGATGCGTGCACGTGGTGCGCAAGTAACCGATGTTGCAATTATTATTGTTGCGGCTGACGATGATGTAATGCCTCAAACAAAAGAAGCAATATCGCATGCACAAGCAGCTGGTGTTCCAATGGTTTTTGCCATCAATAAAATTGACAAACCGGGAGCAAATCCTGATAAAATTAGAGAACAACTTTCTCAAATGAATATTTTAGTGGAAGATTGGGGTGGTAAATTCCAAGTTCAAGAAATATCTGCTAAACAAAACTTAAATATTGATGCCTTATTAGAAAAAGTTCTTTTAGAAGCAGAAATGTTGACGCTTAAAGCAAATCCTGATAAAAACGCCATAGGAACTGTTGTTGAATCTTCATTAGACAAAGGAAAAGGATACGTTACGAACATGCTTGTTGAAGCCGGGACATTAAAAGTTGGAGACATCGTATTGGTTGGAAGAAACTATGGTCGTGTGCGTGCAATGCACGATGAACATGGTAAAAATCTTCCACTAGCTGGTCCTTCACAACCCGTTTCAATTTTAGGAATCAATGGCGCACCAAGCGCAGGAGATAAATTCCACGTAATGAATGATGAGCGTGAAGCGAAATCAATCGCAACGAAACGTGAACAATTGTACCGTGAACAAGGGCTTAGAACTACGAAACACATTACATTGGATGAAATTGGTCGTCGTTTGGCAATTGGAGACTTTAAAGAATTAAACATCATTGTGAAAGGTGACGTTGATGGTTCGATTGAAGCACTTTCTGATTCTTTATTGCGTTTATCAACCGAAGAAATTCAAGTAAATATCGTACACAAAGGAGTTGGTGCCATTTCTGAGGCAGATGTCAATTTAGCATCTGCATCTGACGCCATCATTATTGGATTCCAAGTTCGTCCATCTCTTTCAGCTCGTAAATTAGCGGAAAATGAACAAATTGATATTCGCCTTTACTCTGTCATCTACAAAGCAATTGACGAGATTAAAGCAGCAATGGAAGGAATGTTATCACCTGATATTGAAGAAAAAATCATCGGTTCTGCTGAAATTCGTGAGACATTTGAAATTACGAAAGTTGGAACAATTGCAGGTTGTTATGTATTAGATGGTATCATTAAACGTACATCTAAAATACGTGTAATCCGTGATGGAATTGTTATTCATACAGGTGTATTAGGATCCTTGAAACGATTCAAAGACGACGTGCGTGAAGTGAAAAACAATTACGAATGTGGATTGAACATCGATAAATTCAACGATATCAAAATCAATGACGTTGTTGAAGCATTTGAAGAAGTTGAAGTTGCAAGAAAATTGTAACTATCACATAAGATTGAAAAAGCCCTTTTAGTTTAAAAGGGCTTTTTTGTTTAATTTAACAGATTAAAGAAAATAACAATTCTTAGTTTAGGAGAAATCAGTAACTTTGTACTAATTAAAAAAATTAAAACCATGATTTTAGGAGCAATGCTTAGTCCAGGCCATATCATTTTAATATTGGCTGTCGTTTTATTATTATTCGGAGGGAAAAAAATTCCAGAATTAATGAAAGGTTTAGGCCAAGGAGTTAAAGAGTTTAAAAATGCATCTAAAGGTGAAGTAGATTCTAAAGAAGAATCTAAACCAACTGAAGAGAAAAACTAGTTAACACTTTTTTCATGTATAAATCATTTGCTGAAGTAAAAAATGCCCTTGCTTCGGGTAGTTCTGTTTTGGAAATCGTTGAAAGTTATTTAACGAATATCAACCAACATGCCCATTTAAATGCTTTTTTAGAAGTATTTGAACAATCAGCAAAAGAAAATGCACTACTTGTTGATGAAAAAATAAAAAAAGGAACAGCAGGACGTTTAGCAGGCATGGTGATTGGTCTAAAAGACAATCTAGCTTATAAAAATCATAAGGTATCTGCCGCTTCCAAAATATTAGAAGGATTTGAATCCATATACACTGCAACAGCTGTTCAACGTTTAATTGATGAAGATGCCATTATTATTGGCCGTTTAAATTGCGATGAATTTGCGATGGGTAGTTCTAATGAAAATTCAGCATTCGGCCCTGTAAAAAATCACTTAAACACCAACTGTGTGCCTGGTGGTTCTTCAGGTGGCTCTGCAGTCGCAACGGGTGCAAATCTTTGTACTGCATCACTCGGAAGTGATACAGGTGGTTCGATTCGTCAGCCAGCTTCATTTACAGGAACATATGGTTTAAAACCAACCTATGGTAGAATTAGTCGCTATGGATTAATCGCATATGCTTCTTCATTTGACCAAATTGGCCCTATCACCAATACGCTTGAAGATGCAGCGCTGTTATTAGAAATAATGGGAGGAGATGATGAATACGATGCTACTGTTTCTTCTCAACCAATTGAAAAATTCAGCACTTTTGAACCTGTTAAACCACTGAAAATTGCAGTAATTTCTGAAAGTTTAGAAGCAAAAGGAATTGATGTTGAAGTAAAACAACACATGGATGCACTCATTTCCAAATTAAAAGAAAACGGAAATACGGTTGAAAATGTTTCCTTTCCATATTTGGATTATATGGTTCCTACTTATTACGTTTTATCAACAGCGGAAGCATCATCCAATTTAGCACGTTTTGATGGCGTACATTTTGGTCATAGAAGTCAAAATGCACAAGGCGTAGAAGCAACGTATAAAAAATCGCGGTCAGAAGCTTTTGGTCCTGAAGTTCAAAGAAGAATCATGGCTGGAACATTTGTCTTGTCGCATGGTTACTACGATGCTTACTATACGAAAGGTCAAAAAGTACGCCGCATTTTACAAAATAAAACCAACGCTATTTTTAAGGAATACGACATTATATTATTGCCAACAACACCTTCTACAGCGTTTGAATTAAATGCTGTAAAAGATCCTATTAATATGTACCTGCAAGATATTTTTACGGTTCACGCAAATTTAACAGGTAATCCTGCCATTTCTTTACCATTGGGCAAACATTCAAACGGCATGCCATTTGGTGTTCAAGTAATGGCCAATCATTTTGACGAAAAACAATTGTTTAATTTTTCGCATTATTTAGAAAATTTATGAAGTTAATAACGCTTAGTTTTTTTGTTATTCTTACTTGTTTTGGTGTTTTTGCTCAAAAACCAGCACACCTCGTTCGACCTGGAGATACATTAAAAAGCGAAGCTTTTATCAATACAATTGAACAAAGTTTACAGTTGTTTTTAGCTGATTATGCTAATAAGAACGAATATGATTCAATCATCAGCGCATTAAAGTACGAGCCGGGTCAAATTCCTCAATTTTCGGATGAAGAATATTGCACACGCTTAAAAAAAATGAATGAAATGACACCGTTTCATTTAGATTGCAATCAAGCAACCTTAAACACCATTCGCTTTTTTGCACAAAACAGAAGAGGATTTGCGCGTATTGTATTAGGAAGATCTACACTTTTCTTTGACATGTTTGAAGAAAAATTAGCTGAATATGGATTACCAATAGAATTAAAATTTCTTTCAGTCATTGAAAGCGGTTTGCGACCTCAAGTGAAATCGAGAGCTGGTGCTTTGGGCTTATGGCAATTTATGTATAAAACAGGTTTATATTTTGATTTAAAAGAAAACTCATACTTAGACGAACGAATGGACCCTGTAAAAGCAACAGATGCTGCATGTCGTTATTTAAAACAATTATACGGAATTTACGGCGATTGGAACTTAGCTTTAGCAGCTTACAATGCTGGGCCAGGAAATGTAAATAAAGCGATTAGACGTTCTGGAAATAAATCTACTTATTGGGAAGTTCGACCATTTTTACCTGCTGAAACACAGCAATATGTTCCCAATTTTATTGCAGCTGCTTATTTACTAACTTACCATGCTGAACATAACATCATTCCAATGGATGTTAAAGTTCATTATGCACAAATTGACACCATGTGCTTGTCAAGAAGTGTTCACATGTCATCTATCTCAAAATTGGTAAATTGGCCAATAGAAGACATTAAAAGTCTAAATCCTGTTTACAAAACGACTTTCATTCCATATACTAAACCAAATCAATGTATTTCTGGTCCGCTAGAAAAAATTGGATTATTAGTAAGCATGGAGGATAGCTTGTATGAAATTGAACATTTAATAGAAAATCCGCCAATTATTGCACCGCCAATTGACACGACATCAACCATTGTTTCAACTGATAGAGACTCAAGTTCATCCATCAATCCATTCGACAACCAACAACCTGTTGTGCAGGACGTAATTAGTTACCATAAAGTAAAAGTAGGTGATAATATGCGTATTATTGCTTCTAAATATAACGTAACCATTGAACAATTAATGGAATGGAACGCGCTTAGAACAACCAATATTTATGTAGGACAACGCTTAAAAATTAAAGCAGGAAATGCACCAATTATTTCAGATACGCCAGTACAAATTCCGAAACCTGTTGAAGTTGAAAGGCCAAGACGAGAAGTTAAAAAGTATTACAATGTTAGAGCAGGAGATAATTTTTCAAAAATTGCGAATCGATATAATTTGACACAAGACCAATTGGAACGTTTAAATCCTAGGATAAATGTCAATCGATTAACAGTTGGTCAAAAACTACGGATCAAATAAGCGTTGAAACTTTAAACGAATCTTTGTAAGCCATGACGTCTAAAAAAATTACAGCTGCGATTATTTCGTTTAATGAAGAACGAAACATTGAACGTTGTATAACCTCATTGTTGGATTGCGTAGACGAAATACTAGTTGTTGACTCCTTTTCAACTGATAAAACTGAAGAAATTTGCCAGAAATACAACGTTCGTTTTATACAAAATCCTTTTCAAGGTCACATTGAACAAAAAAATGTTGCATTAGAACTTGCTACGCACGATTGGGTGCTGTCTTTGGATGCGGATGAAGCACTTACGCCAGCTTTAAGAGAAAGTGTCTTAAACACTAAAAATGAAACTGATTTCGGCGGGTACAAACTCAACAGACTAACAAATTATTGTGGGAAATGGGTACATTATTGCGGTTGGTATCCAGATACTAAAATTAGATTGGTCAATAAACAGCATGCTAAATGGCAAGGCGTGAATCCCCACGATCGTTTGGATGTATTAAACAATGCAAAAATTGGACAATTAAAAGGAGATTTGTTACATTATTCGTATTATACCAAAGAAGATCATTTTAAACAAATTCATTATTTTGGCAACATCGCAGCCAATGAATTAATTAAAAAAGGTAAAACTGCCTCTCTCTTAAAAATAGCAGTTAAAACAAGTGCACAATTCTTCAAAAGTTTTGTTTTAAAACGCGGATTTTTAGATGGAAAAACAGGATTTTTAATTTCCATTCGAAGCGCTTACGCAACTTATATAAAATACTCACTTGTCAGAAAATTAGCTGCTGAAAAATGATTCCAAATAGAATTTTAATTTCACGAACAGATAGTATTGGAGATGTAATGTTAACATTGCCAATGTGTGTATGGATTAAAAAACAATACCCTCAGGCTAGACTAATTTATTTAGGGAAAAATTATACCAAACCCGTGGTGAATTGCTTTTCAATAGTAGATGAATTTATAGATTGGAATACATTTGAACAACTTCCAAGTGTTGAAAAATTAAATCAGCTGAAGGCATTAGAAATTGATACGATTATTCATGTTTTTCCCAATAAAGAAATTGCACAATTAGCTAAAAAAGCTAAAATTAAACATAGAATTGGAACTTCGCACCGAGGCTTTCATTTTTTGACCTGTAATTATAAAGTTAATTTTACACGTAAAAATGCCAAAGAACACGAAGCACAATTGAATTTTCACTTACTGAAGCCATTAGGGTTAACAAACATTCCTTCGCTGGAAGAAGTCAATAAAATGACAGAATTCTTCTCTGTTCCTTCAATTGAATTGCCAAATAATCTTACCATTCCAACCAAAAAAAGCATCATCTTACATCCTAAATCTCAAGGAAGTGCTGTTGAATGGCCAATAGAATCATACATTAGATTAGCAGAAAAACTTGCACAAAACAATTGGACAGTTTATTTTACAGGAACAGAAAATGAAGGGGTGCTATTTCGAGAATTACTTCCTTCGAATCAACATATCATTGATTTAACAGGAAAACTAGATTTAACTGAATTAATCGTATTCATTTCAAAAGTTACAGCGTTGGTTGCTTGTTCTACAGGTCCATTGCACATCGCTGGATTTGTTAATACACATACCATTGGATTGTTTTCACCAAGAATTCCGATTCATCCTGGAAGATGGCAACCATTAGGCAAAAATGTTACTATAGTGGTAAATGATCCTATGTGTAAAGAATGTGGCAAAAAAAATAAATGCACCTGCATTCAAAAAATCAGTGTTGATACGGTCTTCCATAAAATTACATCCAACAATTAAAGCGCTAAGTAAATATATCGTTTACACGCATTTACACATTGGATTATCAGCAGGATTTATAACATTAGGTACTGCGTATCATGCAACGATAACTAATTACTTTTTGTATGGAATCACTGCTTTTTTTGCAACAATTAGCGTCTATAATTTTCATGGTGTCTATAAAGCAGAACTGTTAAAATCATCCGCTAAACATACGTGGATTTTTAGGCATCATTTATATATAAAATGGTTAATTACAGTAAGCACTTCGATTACGTTACTTCTCTTAATGTTTTTACTTAAAAAACCATTCATTGTATTGCCACTACTTTTTGTAATTGGATTTATCAGCTTTTATTATGTTATTCCTTTTAAAGGAAGTCCGTTGAGAGAACAACCTTTTATGAAAGTTATTTATGTAGCTGCAACATGGACTAGTTTTTTGTTGATTTTTCCAGCATTAAATGAAGGAATCAATGCCTTACATTGGGGTGAAATTTGTGCATATTTTTGTTTATTTGTAGCTATTGCCTTACCTTATGATCTAAGAGATGTTTCCATCGATCAACAAAAGTTTAAAACAATTCCTTCTTCTATTGGAAGCAAAAAAACGATGCTTTTTTCAATAACTGCTTTCTTAATATCGGGGACTTTAATTCTTTCAACAGATAGAACCGCGATCTATAATCCAATTTTTTGGAGCGTTATTGGAAGTAACGTTTTGTTGCTACTTGCTGTTTTTTATAGGAAAAAAGAACCTTATTATGCGCTTTTAGATAGTGCTTTTGGAATGATTGGTCTAATTTATTTTTGGTAGTTGATTAATTCCGTAACTTTGTAAAAGAAATCTCAATTGTGATGAAAAATTATTCCATAAACTTGAAAAAAACGCTTCTATTTATAGGTGTTTTTAGTTGTATAATAATCAACCAAGAACTTTTTGCGCAAGGTTGTTCACAATGTAAATTACTCGCAGAACAAGGGAGTGAAATCGATGAAAATTCATTTGGATCAACCATCAATTTTGGCATTCTATATTTGATGCTAATCCCTTATTTTTTGCTTTTATTCCTTTTCAGAAAAAGAATTATTGGTTTTTTTAAATCCTTATTCAACAATTAATTACCTCCAACGCTTTTTAAATAACGCGTGGTTTAAATTTGTATAAGAAAGCGAAAATTCTAAGGAACCGCCATAATATGCTTTCCGCATAATGGATGTTGTTATATCATATGAAACATTAAACTTAAATCCTTTAAATTGCAATGCAAGAGTTGGGGAAACAGCATCATTTACTCTGTAATATGCCCCAAATCCAATATAGGCATCTTGAGAAAATCCAGTAATAGAAGCGCCGTCATTCAAACGATAGCGCATAATTAATCCTAAAATTGTTTCCAAATGAGGCCCTTGTATAAATTGCAATACATTACCATCTATGGCCCAATCTCTATTTGGAAGATCAGCTACTACACCAGCGTGTAAAACATACTTTCTAAACAAACGATTGCCATCTACCGTTGTAAAACGCATCAATGGTTGATTCACGTGATATACCGAAAAACCTGCTTGAATTTTAAAGTTATTATTCCGTTGGAAAGACGATTTATTTACGTCATACTCATAATAAATTCCTGATGATGCATCAAAATAACTCATTATATTCAACGTGTTTTCTTCACCAGATAACTGTGTTTGGTCAAATTGATAACCGTTCCACTGTGACATAAATTTTAAGGCTGATATAGAAGCAGAGCGCATGCCAAAACCACTTTGAATTCCCAAAGATAAACTATGACCTGTTCTTCCAAATGGTAAAATTCCATTTAAAGTTAATGAACCAGTTTGACTTCCAAATTTGGAATCTCCACCAATATCGTTGTTAAATAAAATTCCAATTCCTAAATGGGCTTTGTCGTTTAATTTTGATTTTCCAATGTTAAAATCCGCCCCTATCGAAGTAGTAGTAAACTGTGTCCCTGCCCCTAACCATTGATTACGATGGTTAATGATAACACGTTCCCAACCATTATAAACTCCAGCTGCGCCAGGATTGATTAATAATGGCGTATGAAATGTTTGTGTAAAATGTAAATCTTGTGCAAAGAAAGTCGCTGACAAAAATGCACAACATACGAACAAATAATATTTCATCTCTTAACGTATTAAAGTTATGTTTCCAGATAATATTTCAGAAGTCCCATCTTTCATTTGCACCTCCAAGACATATGCATATACACCCATGTTGCATGCTTCGCCCTTATAAGTTCCGTCCCATTTTAAATTTTTATCTGAAGAATTCACGAGTAAATTACCCCATCGGTCAAACAACTGAAAAGTAAAGGATTTTACATTATTACCAACGATTATTGTTAAATATTCATTGGCAGTATTGCCCGATCCATTAGGTGAAAAACCTGTTGGAACTTGAACACCTTTCACACAATCAATAGAAGAATAATCTGGATCGCAAGGATCTAACGGATCAGAATTACCTGTTACCTCAGCGCCATCTGTTAAACCATCGCCATCCGTATCAGGATTGTTAGGATCTGTTCCTAAAGTTGCCTCAATCGCGTCAATTAAACCATCTCCATCTGTGTCTATTTGACAGCCTGGCAAAGAATTATCTGGGTCACACGGATCTAATGGATTAGAACCATTCACATTTTCTAAACCATCATTTATTCCGTCGCCATCTGTGTCGGGATTTGTTGGATTTGTGCCCAATGTTGCTTCTTGACTATTAATTAAACCATCATTATCTTGGTCACAAGGACCAGCATTTACATTAGGAACACACGGGTTGGTGTTTTCTGGATCTAATTCATTGCTTACACCGTCTCCATCTGTATCAACTGTTGACGATTCAAACGCATCTATAATATCATCTCCATCTGTATCCAATGGAGCAGCAGGATTTCCACCAACTTCTGCATTATCATTTTCTCCATCGCCATCAGAATCTGGATTATTTGGGTCTGTTCCAGCAATCGCTTCATTCGCATCACTTAAACCGTCACCATCAGCATCTACAATTGGAACATCTGGCACAAATACTGCCACAATATTTTCAACGCCAGTAATTGTAATGCTATTTGTATCACTATTAATAGGCGCTACCATAGGTCCTGTTGTATACGTCCAATGATCAAAAACATAACCTGTATTTGCTTGAGCAATTAAATTTGTTGCAATCCCACCATAATATTGAGTATTCCAAGGATATGTTGGCGCCCAAATCGAATTTACTTTAATCGATCCAGCTCCAGCAGGTTGAACATTAAATGTCGTGTTAAATGGTCCAGTAACATCATAACAATCAATCATTCCTTGTTGCAATGCTATACATCGAGTATTGATGAACGTTTTCATAGCTAAAACCTTTGATTGCCAATCTGCAAACGTTCCTCCCCATTTAGTAACTTGACCTTGCATTTCTGGAGAAATCTCGTTGACCATACTATCAAGCAATTGATTCATGTATGCACATGAAAAGTAGGTGTTTACCAAATCAATGTAACGCGTTACATAATATTGTTCAACTACTGGATTTTCTAATATTAATTTTTTCAAGATAGCTGTATGCCCTTGCCCACCAGGATTTGGTAAGTTTTCAGCGTTACAAGGGTCTGCATTTGCTGATGCATCCGGAATCCCTGTATAATTAGTGTAATGTCCAAACGTTGCATCCATATCCCAAAGCGTGTAACGCCATTTTTTCTTGTCTCCTAAAGGATCTAAACCGCGCCACCATGCTGTATTCCAATTCAACCAATCTTGGTTTACAACATATGAATTGAACATAAAATAATCACACAAGGATTGCCAATTGAAAACACTGTCAACGTAATTAAAATTAGCGGCAACACCCATATTGTTGGTTGCTATGTAATTTTTTAAGGCATTCCAATTCGTTAATGCATTTGGAGCGCCATATTCTTGCCAGGTTCCTCCCCATGTTTTTAAATATTCTAAATTGAATTTATCTTGATCAAAATAATAATCTGTATAATCATGGTCATCAGCTTTTTCTCGAATTTCGTAAACCCCCCAATATTGACCATTTAGGTAAACAACACACGGGCGCCATGTTCGTTCATCTAATTTCATGTCTGCCCGAATAGAAAGTGTATGAACAAAAGCATCGCGAATGTGTGCACCATCTTCAAAAGAATAATTATCGCTCGCTGCAGGCTTTAAAATTACACGTTGAAATTTGTCACGCGTACTTTCTGGGAAAATTTGATGTTCCAATTCAGCTGCATAGCCAAATTGATCGCGCGTTATGTAATCGAATCCTCTTTGCGGGTATGCCCAAGAATCATTTCCGTGTTTGTTAAAATCACCTTGTCCTTCATCAATAAAAGCACCATTCTCTTCAAATAGTTCAAAAGCTCCTACAGTAGGTGTTTGATTGCCGTTTGCCATCAAATTATAAACCCCTTGACTACAAACCGATACTACAGGAACGGTATGCGTCACATTTATAAAGTAAGAATTTGTTTCAATAAATGATGGTTGGTTTGTGCTAAATGCCGCTGCTCTCAAAACGGTTGTTGCGGTAATATTTATTGGACCTGTGTAAAGCGTTGATGTAACAGTTGGAGTTGTACCATTTGTTGTATATCGAATAGAAGCTGAGGCATCAGAACAAGTAATTGTTGCAGTTTGAGCTCCTGAATAAAAACCTGGCGCTAAACTAATAACAGGTGTAGGCGTGTAAAAATTTTGTCCACCTGTATTGGCATTATTAGGGGTAGGAGTTGTGAATAATTTCCAAGTAGCTGCTCCGTTGGTTTCTCTACCGACAGAGTGATCGGCCTTCGTTAAGTGAATTATTTTAATAGAATCTACAACAGCTCCTGAAGGATTTGATAAAATTATCCAATCAAATTTTGTTTGTTTAAGGTTGAAATTTGGGTGCAATTGATTCGCGTTTACCAAATTACGCTTTGAACAAAAAGCCATGATATAACCATTCGCATTAATTGTTCCTGATGGAATTTGCCATTTCGTTAAATTTGTTGCTTTATCAGATAAATAATAACCTGTTAAATTTACTGATGTTGCTCCTGCGTTGTAAATTTCTATCCAATCTTCTTTCTCTCCATATGCATCTGAAGGGCCAGAAATATTCGAACAAGAATATTCATTTATATACAATTGAGCAGAGCCAAATAAAGGTATAACAATCAAAAGTAGTAATAGAAATTTATTTTTCATCTGTTGCTTTTTAATTAAAATCAAGCGTTTTTAATCCAATAATCAGTATCAATATTACAAAATAATTTCATGAAATATTGACTTTTAATTAATATTAGACGTTTATTAAGTAATTTAGTTGTTTAAATAATCAAATCATTTCAACATGAAAAAATTATATTTTATTGGATCTTTTATAATATTGGCACTGTTATTTACTGGTTGTTCTAAAAATGAAGGAGTCGGTGGGAGCTCAATAATTAAAGGGAAAATTACTGAAACAAAATACAATTCATCGGGCGTGGCAACTGCTACGTATCCTGCTTCAGATTTTGATGTTTACATTATTTATGGTAGCGGTAACACTTTTTACAACGATGATATAAAAACGAGTTACGACGGTAGCTACCAATTTAAATACTTAGAAAAAGGTGATTACACTATTTTCGTATACGAAGATTGCCTCACATGCCCAAGTGGGAAAAAAGAAATTTTGGTTTCTACAACCATTGAAAACAATGGCGACACCAAAGACTTGGGAACGATCGATGTAAAAAAATATTAAGATGAAGTTACTTGTTATTCTTTTCATTGTTTTTCCTCTTTTTGTTTTCGGACAAACGAGTGAAAAACTATGGATTGACCTTGGTGTAAAACATGAATTGACTAAAAAATTGAGTGTTGAAGCACATGTAACAAATCGACTATATTACAATGGTGTTCAAACTTTTTTTCCAGCTGTATTAATAAAATACAAACTGCGTAAATGGTTTGTTCCTTCACTAGAATATAGAGGGATTTTCTCGGAAAATAAATTTGAAAATTACGATTTTAAAAATCGCCTAAATGCCAACCTTGAATTCAAAAAAGAATACAAAAGATTTACCTTTTCGGGGCGAATTCGCTATCAATTTAGCTTTGACAAATTGTATGAAACGACCGATTATAATGCAGAATTTGATCAATCAATACGGATCAAACCAAGTATAAAATACAAAATCAAAAAAAGTAAATTTACACCATTGGTGAGCATCGAATACTTTTACAACCCTAAATTTGAAGAAAATGGAAGACAATTTGTTAAATACCGTTTTTCTGCTGGAACAGATTTTGAGTTAGATAAGATAAATAGTTTTTCGTTTGCCTATATTTTAGACCAACAATACAATGTTGCTGATCCAAAAAGACAGCATATCTTATCGATTTCTTATACACGAAATCTAATTAAAAAAGACTAAACTTATTTAACTTCTTCGACTATTAACGACACATCTAACACCTCATCTACCAATGATTGTGTTATTCCTTGCTCTAAAATAAAGACATATTTTCCTTTTTGAGGCAATTTACGTTTATTAAAATTTAAGGTGTGCTCAACAATTGTTCCAGTTTTTGTTCCAATCCAAGCGCCATCTGGATATGTTGTTTTTATCTCAAAAGCTTCTCTTGCGGTTTGTTTTTTAGGTGTTTTTGTATTCAAATAAACCCATAAATTACTGTACTTGTAATCTGTTGTAGTGCGCAACGTTAAAGTAAAATTATATGCTTTTGTAGTATCTTGAATGTCAACCACAAAAATAGGTTTCACATTTTGCTTCCAAACTTTGTCTTTAAACGTATACGCCTTTTCATACGTTGGTAAATTACTGCAAGCAGTAATTAATAAAACTCCAACGATGAAAGCAAATATTTTACGCACTTTGTTCATTACTCGATGGATTTTCAGGTGAGTTTGGACGTTTCTTTTTAAATGGACGTTTGTTTTTACGTTTTGCCACTGGCGCACCTTCTTGTGTTGGAGCGGTAGGCGTTGAAACAGGTCGTGCCGTTGGCGTTGAAGCTGTTGCTATTGATGCACCATTTTCGATTGGACGCTTATTAACTGGTTTTTTCTTTTTCTTTTTAGCTTTGAAAGCATGTTCAAATCGATTCAAGCTATCTTGTCCTACTACATTGGAATAGTCAGGCTCTTTCACCTCAACAACTTCTTTAAACTCAACCAATTCAAATGGTTTTTTACCGTCTGCATTTAGTTTAGCAACTTCGCGCACACGTTCTGGAGAGAGTGCCACTAATCCACTGTTATCTCCTTCGTAAGCATACCACATTTGACGTTTAAAAACATCTGTTTTTATATGATAAGCATTCCCTTTTTCTGTTCTCAATTTTGTGTCTGTTTTTGGAAACGATTTTATTTCGTCCAAATACATGTCCAACTCATAATTCAAACAACACTTCAGTTTTCCGCATTGTCCGGCTAATTTTTGCGGATTTAAAGACAATTGCTGGTATCGAGCCGCCGAAGTAGAAACCGATCTAAAGTCAGTTAACCACGTTGAACAACACAATTCTCTTCCACACGAACCAATCCCTCCCAAACGAGAAGCTTCTTGACGAGAACCAATTTGACGCATCTCCACACGGATTTTAAATTGATCCGCCATGTCTTTAATCAACTGACGGAAATCGACACGTCCTTCGGCTGTATAGTAAAATGTTGCCTTCGATAAATCTCCTTGGTATTCAACATCTGAAATTTTCATTTCAAGATTTAAATTGACAGCTAAGGTGCGTGATTTGTACATCACTTCTTTTTCCAATGCGCGTGCTTTCGACCATTTATCGATGTCTTCTTGCGTAGCAATACGCACAATTTTTTTCGCTTCCATTGGCTTGAAGCCAGGCGCTTTTTTCTTTACCTGAATTTTGGCTAATTCACCAACAACAGAAACAACACCAATATCGTATCCTGGACTAGTTTCAACAACGATGACATCTCCCACATGAAGGCTAAATCCTTTAGCATTTCGAAAAAAACTTTTTCTACTGTTTTTAAATCGAACTTCTACTATATCGTATGGGCTTTGACCGCTTGGTAACGCAACATTTGCTAACCAATCAAACACCTCAAGTTTGTTACATCCTCCAGAACTACAATTGCCATTATTCTTACATCCGCGTGGAGTCCCTCCTCCACTACTGCAATTTGAACAACTCATAATTCTTTTATTTTTCGTAAAAATACAAAATAAATAACAGACCTTTTTTATTAAATGAAGAAGTTACAAACGAATTATCGTTGATTTTAAAAATGAAAATGCTTACGCAAAATGGATATATCGCATAACATTGAAACATAAATTGGTAAACAACAACTTTGCGTGAGCATTACGATCAATGTGGTAATGTGCATCGTTGAAAGTTTTCATGAAATCATGGATGTTATTGCCTGTTATAAATTTGGCAAAGTTTTTAAGAAAAGCTTCTTCCTCTTCTGAAATTTTAGTCAATTGATTGTCGGTGTAGTTGCGCAACAAACTTTGACGAAACATGTGTAAGCAATAGTTAAGAAATGTTTTTTGATGATCTCGTGAAAATGATGTAAGCGTTTCAGCCCAATCCATCATCGCAATTACATCTTTTTTATAACAAACACGCATTAATTGTATAAACAAATCTCGGTTCTGTTCTTGTGCATCTGAAGCAGACAACAATTCCAATGCTTCTACAACATCGCCGTCAACTCTTCCAACAACACTGTCAATCAAAACTTGTGAAAAACCACCTTTATTTCGCAAAAATAAACTTAAATCATCGGAAATTATTCGAGGAACCTTTACTAATTGTGTTCTCGATAAGATCGTTGGTAAAAGCTTTTCTTGATTTTCTGCGATTAATAAAAACAATGTTTTAGCAGGTGGTTCTTCTAAAATTTTCAACAGTTTATTCGAGCAAGTCGGATTCATTTCTTCCGCCATCCAAATAATCATTATTTTATAACCGCCCTCGTAAGATTTTAAAGCTAATTTTTTTAAAATCTCTTGACTCTCATCCGAACCAATAATCGGTTTCCTGCCTTTTGGATCTATAAAACTTCCCCAATGACTTAAATCGAAATACGGCGTTTTTTTTAATTGTTCGCGCCACAAATCCAACGCGCCATTTGATGTTTTATGTTGTGCCAAAACAACTGGAAACGTAAAATGTAAATCGGGATGTTGTAAGTCACTAACTTTTTTACACGCTGGACAAACACCGCAACTATCCATTGCCTGTTTGTTTTCACAAAACAAATACTGTGAAAAAGCCAACGCCAATGCCAAGGAACCATAGCCGTTTTTACCTAAAAACAATTGAGCGTGACTCACTTTTTCTTGTTCAATTTCTTGAATAAAATGATGTTTCAGTTCACGTTGCCCGATGATGTCTTGGAATTGCATGGTGTAAAAATAAGAAAAATCGAATACTTTTGAAGACTTATAGGTTTTGATACGTTTTTTGAAATTCATCACGCCTTTTTTGTTGATCTTCACATTTTTTGCGCTGAAAATCTATAAATCCCGGTTGATAATACATCCATTTTTTGATGTGATACAACTGGTCTTTGTTTTTTAGAGGACGAAAAATTAAACGGCGCCAATGTTGAGATGGCTTCGCAAGGCGAATGGAATAACACTTTTCCAATTCTATCGAATCTTGTTGAAAACGAACGCCCAAAGTCATCCAGCCAGGATAAAGCGCGATTTTTTCTTGACAATAATCGTAATAAGCATCTAAAACGCCTGGTAATTTTAACACTTCTTGCAATACAATTTCAAGCGAACCTTCGTTTTCATGTGGATTATAAGTGTTATTTTTTCGAATAATGGCACTAATTTGACGATCAATTTTGGTCGTTTTGTACTGCTTAAAATCATTTATTTTTTGTTCGCCCTCAGAAAAAGCTTCGTAAAAATAACATGTAGGTTGTCTATCTTTTAATGCATCTGAAACAGCTTTTGTGAATTCCAAAAACGGTAGTCGCTCATCAATTTGATTGTTTAAAAAGTGTGTGTTGAGCGCATTATAACCTCCAAAATTTCTACTTGCTTCCTGAAGATTGAAATCAGGTGTTTTATCAGTTAATACCACATTGCTTAATAAAAGTGTGTGTAAAAAACAGAAGCTTTCAGGTGTTTTTAACGCAGCAATTTGATCTAAATACCAGAAAACAGATGATGGTTGCGCTTCTTCATTGTTGAAAAAATCATGCACTAAACTATCTAAATGCGTTTGTGGATTTTTATGCAAAAACAATAAATTATAAAGAGAATTCACCCGTAAATAATTAGAATTAGAGAGTTCATACACTTCCTTTACATGAACTTGGGACTTCAACTCCTCTTTCAATCGTTTTGTTTTTTTTATTTTCTTTGGTTTTTCTAGCTCATAATAATAATACGATGAAGCCATATAATTGATGAATTTAGCACGTATTGTTTCATATACTTTCGTGTTAAAATCGATTGTGGTTAAAAGATTAAACGTGTCTTTTAAATAATAGTGATTCAAGGCTTGATAACCTCCATGTGAACGAATTGTTTGTGCTAAAGTTATAACTGAATTTTTTTGCGTAAAATCCAATGGGCGACAACATAAATCTGCTAATAAATAAAAAGATTCTCCAGAACGAACCCAGGCGATTGAATCTACCAACTTAACCAAATAAACAGAATCGTATTGAGCTGGTTTAGCCAACTGTTGAACCATTCTAGGAACAAAATTTTTGGAGTTTTTTTGAAATGTTGCTGCACCCAATTGTTTCCAATCTTGAAGATAAGAAATGTTCTCATCAGAAATATATCCAAACATTTTTTGTGCGGATGCTGAAAAGCACAACAAGACTACAAAAACAAAGAAGGCTCTTCTCAACAACATAGTTTAAAATTGATTCAAATTTAAACTATTTCGTAGTTCAATTAAAGTTTTGCGTGTTTATCTTATGTTAAAAATTTACGCAACTCCTGATTTTAACTTATTTTCGCATTCCATGTTTGAAAAATATAAATTCCACATACTCTTACACGCCATCATATTAATGTGGGGATTTACAGGTATTTTAGGTAAATTAATTCACTTAGATGCGTTGTATTTGGTGTGGCATCGTGTAGCAATTGCGCTTATTGGACTTTTATTGTATGTGATTCTAACTAAAAAATCATTCCGCATTCATTCAAAAATAGAATTCGCTAAAATTGCAGGAGTTGGTATGTTGGTTGCACTGCATTGGTTATTTTTTTACAAATCCATTCAGCTTTCAACAGCCTCTTTAGGTATTTTATGTTTGTCAACTACCACACTTCATGTTGCTTGGTTAGAACCACTTGTGATGAAAAGAAAGTTTTCATGGTTAGAGTTGGTGTTGGGACTTGTAGTAATTTATGGAATTTACTTTGTTTCTTCTGACTTCAAAACCAATGATTTCGAAGCGCTTATTTATGGATTATTTGCAGCCCTTTTTGCAGCTTTATTTTCTGTATTTAATGGAAAAATTGTTCAAAAAACACCTTCTTACAAAATGTCTTTTTACGAACTGTTAACTGCGCTAGTATTTCTTTCACTTGTAATGATTTTCAATGGAACATTAAACTCATCGTTGTTTGAAATGTCAATTAGTGATTTTTTATGGTTGTTGTTTTTGGGTTTGTTGTGTACATCTTTTGCATTTTTAGCAACCATCGAGGTAGTAAAAAAATTAGGCGCTTTTACTGTTTCATTAAGTATCAACCTAGAGCCTGTTTATACGATTTTATTGGCAATTTTTTTATTACATGAACACACGGTATTAGGAATACAATTTTACATTGGAAGCCTGATAATCATCTTCGTTGTTATTGCGAATCCAATTATAACTTATTATTTTAAAAAACGTTAGTGTTTTGCTAAAAAAGCAAGCCATTTTTCAGTTTGCGCAACATTCATTACCCTTGGCACTTTGTTTTGTGCCCCTGCTTTCCCTATCGATTCCATAAACGCATAAAAGGTGTCAACAGGTAATAGTTGAGCAACTGGAGTTTTTAGCGTGTGTTTTCTAACAGCAAAATAATCATCGTTTAATAAACCTAATTCTTGATCCACTGCTGCTAGCAATTCATCTGCCTTTACTTGATCGTTTGTTCCAAAAAACCAAGAGTGTCGTTGATGGTCCGTATCAGCAAATAAGCAAAATTCTGTGATTTCAATGTTTTTTGCGCGTGCAACAGTTTGTACAGCTGTTACAATATTATCCAATGATAAATGCTCCCCACACAAGCTTAAAAACTGTTTAATTCGTCCTGTAATTTTAATAGAACGCTCTTCAACATTCGTAAAACGAACCAAATCTCCCAACATATAACGCCACAATCCAGCATTGGTTGTTAGGACAATTGCGTAATCAATATTCTCTTTTACTTGACTCAATGTAAACGCTTTGTACGCGTCGATTAAGTTTCCATTTTCATCAAAAAACTCATTTGTAAATGGAATAAATTCATAAAAAATTCCGGCATTTAACAACAGTTGCATCCCGTTGCTATGAATAGTTTTTTGATAGGCAAAATATCCTTCGCTTGCTAAATAAGTGTCTAATAAAAACACTTCTTTTGAAGTTACTTTTTTCAAGCGTTCTTTGTACGGCTCCATGTAAACTCCGCCATGCAAATAAACTTGAAAATTGGGCCAGATATCATGAATGGAATCCAATTTATAATGTTCAATTATTTTTTCTAGTAACAAAATACACCAGCTTGGAACACCTGCAATGATTCCAATGTTCCATTTTGGTGCTTCTTGAATCATTAATTCTAATTTCTTGTTCCAATCTTTTAAATTCGTGATTCGAACTCCTGGCTTTGTAAAGGGCGTTACAACAAACGAAGTGTGTTTTTTTAAAATTCCACTCAAATCACCCTCAATATGTGTTTTCTTTTTTATCAACTTTGTACTTCCGCCTACAGCCAAAATTTGACCTGTAAAAAAGGTGTTGGGAAGCTCTAATTCATGTAATGTTGAAAGTTGTTTTACAGAAGTTTTTTGAAACGATCGTATCATGTCTTCAGTAACAGGAATTCTTTTAGAAGGCGAACCAGAAGTTCCTGAAGACAATGCAAAATGCTTGATTCTTCCAGGCCATGTAAAATCACGTTCACCCAAAATTGAATGAATCAACCATTCTTTATAAAAAGTATCGTAATCAGTTATAGGAACGTTTTGCTGAAACAAAGAAACGCCGTCTTTACTTTTTAAAATTTTATGAAACAAATGTTTTTTACCAAATACCGTATCGGCTGCTTTAAAAACTAATTTTTCTAACGTTTTTAATTGGTTTTTGTATTCTTTTCCTTTATTGAAATTACGTTTATAGGTAATTTCAGTAGTTTTTTTTATTAATCTTCCGATGATTGCCATACCTCAAACTTTATAGAAGCAAAAGTAGCCTATTTTAAATGCAATTCTGTTTTTAATCGTGTTATCTTTTTGATAAATCTGTATATTTGTAATGAAAATAAACTTTCAACTACAAAACAATGGATAAGAAAACATTTATCGTTCCTCACGATTTTACACCTGTTGCTGATATTGCCTTAGAGCATGCAATCGCTACTGCAAAAATTTTAGATGCTAAAATACTTGTCCTACACCTTGTTGGTAAAGAAAAAAATATTGCAGATGCGGAAGTAGAATTGCTAAAAATCATTGCTAAAAATGAAACAGCTGGTGTTGAGCTTGTTTCAAATATCCGTGTTGGAAACATTTTTGATGATATTGGTGAATTTGCTGCAGAAAATAAAGCTGAATTAATCTTTATGGGCACACATGGTGCTCATGGTTGGCAACATTTAACAGGAAGTCATGCGTTGAAAGTAATTACCAATTCAAGTGTTCCGTTTATTGTTGTGCAAGAAAAAGGTGTAAAAGCTACTGGATACGATGACATTGTTGTTCCAATGGATTTGAACAAAGAAACAAAGCAAAAATTAGCCATTGTAGCAAATTTAGCTGTTTACTTTAAGTCGCGTGTTCACGTAATTACTCCTGATGAATCTGATGAATACTTGCGCCATCAAATTCAGGCTAATATCTTATTTGCAAATAAATTCTTTTCAGAAAAAGGTATTGAAATAACAACGACAATTGTTCCAAGTTCTGGTTTTGACAAAGAAGTTGTGAAATTAGCAGTGAAATGTGACGCCGATTTAATTGCTATTATGAACTTAAACAGAAACAACTTTTTGGGAGTGATAACAGCGACTTACGAACAATACATCATTACAAATGATGCGAAAATACCTGCATTAGTAGTAAATCCAGTTGAAGGACCTTATGGAACGAGCTTCTTATTTGGTTAATCCAAGTATTCGCTATTTGCTAATTTTAAATTGATTTCTTCTGTATTTCTCACTTTTTTGGTGAGGCGTGATTCTATTGCTGTTTTGGTGAAATACCGGTGTTTCTTTAAAAAATCAACTTGCATTTCATCCCATTTTCGATCGCTATTAATCTTTTCAAAGCGACGCAATTCCAACCTTAAATTGTCGGCGATTTCATGAAAATCGTCTCTTCCTAAGTAATCTAAATCGGCATCACAAATAATTTCTTCCAATAAATTTATTGGTTGGTGAGGAAACGATGTTACACGAATCAATTGTTGAACCTGTTCAATATGTTGTTCATTAAATCCGTGTTTTGGTAATATTTCTGCAGCAAAACGTTCGCCTATAGATTCGTTTTTATCATATTGTTCAATAAATCCTGCATCGTGTAACAAGGCCGCAGCTTTTAAAAGCAACAAAGATTCGTCATAAACACCTTCTTTTAAAGCAATTCTTTCGGTTGCTTTTAACACATCAAGTGTGTGATTGACACTGTGATAATATAGCTTTTTAGATAATTGATTTTCTAAAAGTTGAATAATTTCTTTTTCAGCCGCATAATAATTAATTGGTGAAGAATGATACAAGTTGAATAATTGGTGAAAAAGTGCGTTTGGAACTAAACCTAAACCATCAACAGATAACAAGGGTTTTATTCGTTCAACAGTATACATTTCAAGCGCCCCTTTGCTTTTGGATAAAGCTTGACCTTTGTAAACACATTCAAAAAACGGTTCAATGTATGCAAACGTACTTCCTGTAATTGTTACTTTTCCTGGTTCTCCCAACATTTCCATACGTTGTGCATGATTTACTGTAGCGCCCCACACATCAAAAGCCAAACGCTCACTTCCAATTACACCTGCGGTTACTTCGCCTGTATTAACGCCAAGTCTCAATTCCCAATAATCTGTATTGTTAATTTGACCTTCGTTTTTATGGATGCGCATAAATTCTTGTATTTGTAAAGCTGCAACACATGTATCTACTGCATTTGTATTGTTTTCAACAGGTGTTCCGCCAGCACACATATATGCGTCACCGATTGTTTTTATTTTTTCAAGCTTGTTTTTTACAATTATCTCATCAAATTTTCTAAAATAAACATCTAACTTTTCAACTAGTTCTGTTGGACTCATTCGCTCGGCAATTTTTGTAAAACCAACAAAATCTGTAAAAATTACAGAAACCATTTTATACGATCTGGCTAATACTTTTCCTGTTAACATTAATTCATCCACCATCGCAGACGGAATTACGTTTTTTAAAATGTTTTCTGTTTTATCCTTTTCAATTTGAAGTAATTCTTGTTGCTCTTCTAGTTTTCTTTTTTTCTCTTCTAATAAGCGACGTTGTTTTTCAATTTTTATGTTTTGAATTCGTATTTCTCTTGTGCGTTCAGCAATTTTCATTTCTAACAACACCTGTTTTCTTCTTGAAATATCAATTCTTTTAATAATAAAAATAATAACAGTTAATATAAGAACTACCGAAAATATTACCCAAAACCACCACTGATTGAACATTCTATTTAATTTTATACAAAGTTAGAAATCTTCAAGTCATACCTATTACAATGTTTCTTTTTCTTTTAATTCATCTCAATTTAACAAATTGTTTCTTTTTTAGAATTAACTTCGCTGTATGCCAAAGAAAAGTTCAAATAAATCCAATAAATTAAAAAACTCACTAAGTCATGTTGTGCGTTCTGTTTTTGAAAAAAATAACAGCAGCGAGTTGTCTCATAAACAAGTTTGTACGCTTATTGATGTTCGTGAAAACGCATTACGAAAATTGGTCTTTGATATTTTAGAAAATCTTGTTCAACAAGGTGTAATTATAAAAAGAGGTCATGGAATATACAAAGCCTCTAATTCAGACACAGGATTAATCGGTGTTATAGAATTAACAAATCGTGGTGCAGGTTTTGTTGTTTCTGATGATTCTGAAACAGATATTTACATTGCTCCTCAAAACACAGGTCATGCTTTAAATGGCGACACCGTTAAAGTTCGTGTTTTTAAACATGGTAAAACTAGAAAAGAGGGAGAAATCATTACTGTTATTCAACGCGAACGCTCTCAATTTGTTGGTACAATCGAATTACAAGATAAATTTGGTTTTTTAATACCTGATAATTTAAAAACAGGTACAGATATTTATATTCCAAAAGAAAAATTAAATGGCGCAAAAAATGGGGATAAAGCACTTGTTAAAATAACTATTTGGCCTAAATCTTCCAAAAATCCATACGGTGAAGTATTACAAGTATTAGGTAGACCAGGAACCAACGATACTGAAATGATTAGTATCCTAATGAATCAAGGTATTGAAACTGTTTTTCCATCTGAAGTTCTTCAAGCTGCTGAAAAAATTGGGATAGAATTAGATCCAATGGAAGTTGCAAAAAGAAAAGATTTTAGAAATACGACTACTTTTACAATTGACCCACTTGATGCGCGTGATTTTGACGATGCATTATCAATAAAAGAATTAGAAAACGGACATTATGAAATTGGTGTTCACATCGCTGATGTAAGTTATTATGTTACCGAAGGTAGCCCGATGGACGAAGAAGCGCTTAAACGTTCTAATTCTGTTTATCTAGTAGATCGTGTAGTACCAATGCTACCCGAACAATTATCCAACTTAGCATGCTCACTTCGTCCTAATGAAGATAAATTTAGTTTTTCTGCCGTTTTTGAAATGGATGAAAAGGGAAAAATTTACAATGAATGGTTCGGTAAAACTGTAATCCATTCTAACCGAAGATTTACCTACGAAGAAGCACAAGAAATTATAGAAGGTAAAAAAGGTGACTTTGAAAAAGAAATACATATTTTCGATAAAATAGCTAAAATTTTGCGAAATAAACGTATGAAAAATGGTGCTTTAAGTATTGAATCTGAAGAGATGCGATTTGTTTTGGATGAAAATGGGATACCAATTGATGTTAAAATTAAAACATCAAAAGACGCGCATAAATTGATTGAAGAATTTATGTTATTAGCAAATAAACAAGTCGCATTATTTGTTGCTAAACCTAAAAAAAACAGTGATAAAATTCCTTTTATTTACCGAGTCCATGATAAACCAGATCCAGCAAAAATTGCCTTATTTAATGTGTTTATTGATAAATTTGGTTATAAATTATCATTTAATCACCCAGATGAAATTTCAAAAAGTATCAATTTATTATTAAATGATATTCGTTTAAATAATGAATATTCTTTGATACAAACAATGGCAATTCGTTCAATGGCTAAAGCAACATATGAAACAAGTAATATTGGACATTATGGTTTAGCGTTTGACTATTACACGCATTTTACTTCTCCAATTAGACGTTATGCAGATTTAATGGTGCACCGAGTACTTCAAACGATTTTAACAGGCGGTAAAATTAATTATAGCTCTTACCTTGATGATATTTGTAAACGAATTTCTAGAATGGAGCGAAAAGCAGTTGAAGCAGAACGTGAATCAATAAAATACTTCCAAACACTCTATGTTAAAGATAAAATTGGTTTAACTACAACAGGTACAGTTTCTGGAATTGCAGAATTTGGATTATTTGTTAAAATGGATGAAAACTATTGTGAAGGCATGATTCCTTTATTAGATATTCCAGGTGATCGTTTTTATTTCGATAAAGAAAAGTATCGAATTATTGGAGCTCGAACAGAAAAAGAATACAATTTTGGTGATAAAGTAACAGTAAAAATTAAAGAAGTTAACACCAAAAAAAGACAAATTGATCTAACGCTTGTTATAGATTAAATATCATGTCAATTGTTAATTCATCTTCTTTTAAGATCTTAATTACTTTAAAAATATCTTTAAAATAAATGGTAGGATAATCAATTCGCTGAACTTTTAATTGATTAATTAAATAAAGGTCTGAAAGCAGTATGAAGATATCTCCAGTTTTTTCTTTAATTTCATTAATTGAACAGTGTAATTTATACGTTGAACTATTTGTATAAATTACGATTTCAGATTGAATCGCTTCTATGAAATAAATATCCCCTAATTGAATTTTAACAATTTTATTTTCAGATTTTATAAATAATGTATCATTAATTATTTTTGAATGATCCATGATTGAATATAATAAATTACGCTCTTTTATTAATTCATCTTCTTTTTTAAACTTATACAAAGCCATTTCTATAGCAGTTTGAAGTTCAATTTCTTTAAATGGTTTTATAATATATCCAAACGGTTCACATTTTTTTGCTCTACTTAACGTAACTTCATCTACATATGCAGTTAAAAAAATAATTGGAATGGTAAAAGATTTCATTATTAATTCAGCAGTGTCTAAACCTGTTAATTGACCTTGAAGCATGATATCCATTAAAATTAAATCAGGCTGCTGGTTTTTAATCATAGTTAAAGCAACTTCTCCAGAAGCAGCAATACCAATAACAAAAAATCCTAATTTTTGTAAACTATGTTGAATATCACTTGCAACAATTGCTTCGTCTTCAACGATGAGAATGTGGTTTTTTAACATGATTTTTTGATTAACTTAATTCAAATATACAACTAAAATTTACAGGAAAATTTCTTTCTTTTAAAAATGATTTAACTAATTAATAATGAGTTGTTTAATTTGTTTTAAAATGAATATACAATTTCTTTTTTCATTTTGCAACTACTTACTTCTTCTTTACTTATTTATATAAAAGAAAAAAAATATTATTTAAATAACTTTTTATTCTTCTTTATTAGCACTGTTGATATGTTTATATATATTTTAAAAAAACTTGTTTTTAAAGATTTTAACAAAATAATTAAAGTTATTAATTAGAAATAAACAGGTTAATATATTGATAGCTATAATTTTAATCAAGCTATTCACAATTTTGTAAAAAAGACAATTGTTTATATTTTATTTTTAAAGTAATATTAAAAAGCGTGTTTTACTTGTTCATTACTTTGCTAAAAAAAGGTCAAACTTTTCTTGTGGATTTAAAAAATAAGTTGGTTTGAAATTATATATTTAATATCCTATTAATTTGTTTCAATACTTTTAAACACTAATTAACATTAAAGTAATAGTTCTTGTTAAATACTTTCTTGGTTTTACTCGATAATAGCTTATTTTTTTCTTTCATTGTTTAAAACTTGATGGAATTGTTCATATAAGTTACCTTTGTTAAAATTTGTAATTATGTATAAAAATATTATTCCTATTGGTGCTGATCATGCTGGTTTTGAATTAAAAAATCAATTAATATCTTTTTTAGAAGAAAAAGGTTTTACAGTAAAAGATTTTGGATGCTATTCAGAAGATAGTATTGATTACCCTGATTTTGGTCATCCAGTTGCTGAAATGGTTGAAGCAAATGAAGCAATGTTAGGTATTGTTATTTGTGGTTCAGGTAATGGAATAAATATGACAGTGAATAAACACAAAGGAATTAGAAGTGCTTTGTGTTGGAATACGGAGTTAGCTGCTTTAGCTCGTCAACATAATAATGCAAATATTTTAGCTTTACCTGCTCGTTTTATTTCAACCGAATTAGCATTAGAGATGGTAAATACTTTCTTAACAACTTCATTTGAAGGAGGCCGTCATCAAAATAGAATTGATAAAATTCCTTGTTAATTTTTAGTAAATGCAACTTTTTTTGTATCATTTATGTCTATCAATAGATACTTTGTATGGATGATGCAACGCTAATTAAAGAATGTGTGAAAGGAAACGCAAAAGCACAACGCTTTTTGTTTGAAAAGTTCGCACCTAAAATGTTAACTGTTTGTATTCGTTATGCGAAAAATAAAAGTGATGCAGAAGATGTTTTGCAAGATGCTTTTATCAAAGTATTTAATAAAATAAGTGAATTTAAAAAAGAAGGTTCTTTGGAAGGTTGGATTAGAAGGATTATGGTAAATACTTCTTTAGATCAAATTAGAAAAAACAGTAAATTTTCGAATGATACAGATTTAGAAGCTGTATCTTATAAATTAGAAAACAATGATTTTACGTTTGAAAATCTAGTTTCTGAAGATTTATTAAAACTAATTAATTCAATGCCTAATGGGTATAGAATTGTCTTTAATATGTTTGCCATTGAAGGTTACTCTCATCAAGAGATAGCTTCAACTTTAGGTGTTACAGAAAACACATCCAAATCCCAGTACTTAAGAGCAAGAAGTTTTTTAAAAAACGAATTAGAAAAAATACATTTTGAAAGATAAAGATTACATAAAAGACCTGTTTAAAGATTCTCTAGAAAACTTAGAATCTCCTGTTCGGCCAGAACTTTGGAACGCGGTGTCTTCGTCAATTAGCACATCCTCTACACCTGCTGTTGGTTCAACTATTTTCTCTACTTCTAAACTAATAATAGCTTCTGTTTCTCTTATTACAATTGGAAGTTTTACGTATTATCTTTCAACAGATTCAACTCCTCAAAAAACGTTTGATTCATCTCAAAAAATTAATAAATCTTCATTAGAAGTGATGAATCAAGCTAGTAGAAAAGAGAAAAAATCTGCTGATATTTATAACATTAAGAAGATCAATTCTAATAATCAACTCGATTTTAGCAATCAATCATACGAGTTACCAGTTGTTGATTTTACAAACTCACCTATTATTAATACTGTAGTTTCCAATTCAAACAACCCTGTTTTGGAAAACCATTCTTCGGAATTAGTTTCTAATATTATTGAACAAAAACCGAATCAAACTCCCGTTTCAACCCCTTTAATTGAAGAAACAAATCAATCGATTAATAATATTGAAACAACGGATCATCAATTTGTTTTACCAAATGTGTTTACACCAAACAATGATGGTTCAAATGATAAGTTTGAAATCAAAGGATTAAATTTGACAGATTTTAGTTTGGTTATTATTAATTCCAAAAACGAAACGATTTTCCAAACAACCGAGAATGATTTTTCTTGGGATGGTCGTCTACAAAATGGTGATTTAGCTCCTTCCGGAAATTATATCTATTACATTGTAGGTAAAACCATAAGTAAAAAAGATTACACAAAGATATCTCAACTATCCATTATATATTAATTAAAAAAGCCCTTAAGTAATTAAGGGCTTTTTTGTGAGGTTTCGAGCGGATTCGAACCGCTGTACACAGTTTTGCAGACTGGTGCCTAGCCGCTCGGCCACGAAACCAAATTGGATTGCGAAGATAATAAAAAATTATTAAATTAACTTATTCTTCTATTATTATTGCTACGTTATCTACATCTCCATTGATTGGAGGACAGATTTTAGTAACTTTAATTTTTAAGTAATCGATATTCTTAATTTCTTGTTTAATTCTATAGATAATGCGTTGACCAACATGTTCTATTAATTTTGATCGAATTGCCATTTCTTCACAAACAATTTTATTAATATCAACATAATCGATTGTTTGTGTTAAATCATCATTTTTTGCAGCAAGCGAAAAGTTTGTATTTAACATAACATCAACCAAATAGTTTCCACCAATTTTACCTTCTTCTTCTAAGCATCCGTGAAAAGCATAAATTTTTATTCCATTAACTTCGATGGTATGTTTCATAGAAAATTAATTTCCTTTAATTGTTGTAAGCCCTTGATTCATACGTTCTAAGCACTCTTCTTTTCCTAAAAAATTAGCAATTTCAAACATACTTGGCCCCATACCTTTTCCTGTTAATAATAATCTGAAGTTAGGCAATACATTTCCAATTCCCAAATTTCGTTCTGCTAAGAAATTTTTAAATTCACTTTCAATCGTTTCTGTTGTAAAGTTTTCAATTTCCGACAAACGATCTTTCCAAGCGGTTAAAATTTCGGGTGTTTCTACTTTCCACTTTTTAGCAATTGTTTCTGAATCATAATTTAAAGGGCGTTCCAATAAGTAAGCTCCTTCCACCAAAATGTCTTCTAAAAACGTTGCGCGCTCTTTCATTAAACCACAAACTACTGATAATTGATTGATATCAAATTTATTAGCATGTTGTTCATTTAATAAGCTTGCAAGTTCATCATTTGAGGTGTTTCTTAAATAGTTTTGTTGAAACCATTTTGTTTTGTCCGGATCAAATTTTGCTCCAGCTTTAGAAACACGATCAAGTGTAAATGCTTCGCTAAGTTCTTCTAAGCTAAAAATTTCTTGTGTTGTACCCGGGTTCCAGCCCAAGAAAGCAAGCATGTTAATAAACGCACCGTTGAAATATCCTTTCTCACGGTAACCGGAATACAACTCCCCTTCTGCTGTTGTCCAATTTGTTGGAAATACAGGGAAACCTAAACGGTCGCCATCTCTTTTAGAAAGCTTGCCATTTCCATCTGGACGTAATAGCAAGGGTAAATGAGCAAATTGAGGTGCCTCCCATCCAAATGCTTCATACAGCATAATGTGAAGTGGTGCTGACGGTAACCATTCTTCGCCACGAATTACATGACTAATTTTCATTAAATAATCATCCACAATATTTGCCAAATGATAGGTTGGCATTCCATCACTTTTAAATAAAACTTTATCGTCAAGATTATTAGTATTAACAACTACCCAACCACGAATAATATCTTCAAAACGAATGTCTTTGTTGCGCGGCATTTTCATACGAATAACATACGGCGTGCCTTCTGCCAACAATTCTTCAACTTGATCTTTTGATAGTGTTAAAGAATTTCTTAAAGTCGTTCGCGTAACATGATTGTATTGCCAGTTTGGCATTCCCATTTGTTTTGCTTTTTCACGCATTAGTTCTAGCTCTTCAGCAGTATCAAAAGCATAATAAGCTTTATCTTCTTGAACCAATTGTTCAGCATATGGTTGATACAAGTGTTTTCTTTCCGATTGCACATAAGGCCCGAATTCTCCACCTAATCCTGGTCCTTCCGTTGGACTAATTCCACACCACGCAAGCGCATCCATTATGTATTCCTGGGCACCAGGTACAAATCGTGTTTGATCTGTATCTTCTATTCTTATTAAGAAAGTCCCATTGTTTTTTTTAGCAAATAGATAATTGTAAAGCGCCGTTCTTACACCGCCCATGTGTAATGGACCGGTTGGAGAAGGAGCAAATCGTACGCGAACAGGTTTGTTATTCATCCTTTAATTTTTTGTAAAGATACAGACATTTAGGGATTTTTTTGTGACCAAATAGATGTTTTGTACAATCATATTTGTTTATTCTTCTGAAAAGTAGCTTATTTTTAGTTTTTTAGTTTTAATTTAGTCCTTTCATCATCAATGTACGTTATTAATGGAATCTTTTGAACAATTATTGGATCAAATTGATGGTTTTATTCGTAAATATTACAAAAACCAACTATTGCGTGGCCTTTTGCTATTTGTAACTGTTTTTTTATTTTCCTTTTTATTTACTACAGTTTTCGAATTTACGCTTCGATTTAATACATTTATAAGAGGCTTGCTGTTTTTTAGTTTCCTGCTTACGAATGGTTTTTTGTTGTACCGTTTTTTTTTAGTTCCGTTTTTCAAATTAACTTCTTTTGGTAAACGAATTTCTCGTGAGCAAGCTGCTGATATCATTGGAAAATTTTTTCCAGCTATTTCGGATCGTTTGAAAAACACACTTCAGCTTCAAAATGATTTATTAGAGAATGTGGGTAACATTGAGTTGTTAAAAGCAAGCGTCAATCAACGTTCTAACGCATTAAAATTAGTTCCTTTTCACACAGCGATTAATTTGAGTGAAAACAAACGTTATCTTAAATTCTTATTACCTGTTTTCTTATTGTTTATTCTTATAGGAATTGCCGCTCCTCATGTTTACAAAGATAGTGTTGAACGAGTTGTTCATTTTACTAAAATCTATAAAGAAAAAGCACCATTTACGTTCGTTTTAACAGATAATAGTTTTACTATTGAAGAGGGTAAAGATTTAAAAATCGTTGTTTTAGTTGCAGGAAAAATACTTCCTGAAAATGTATATCTTTCAAGTGAAAACGGTAAGTTTTTAATGAAAAAGACAGGCAAAAACACGTTTTCTAGCACAATAAAAAAAGTAAAAGCTTCTGGTTTTTTTCATTTTGAAGCGAATGATTTTCTTAGTGATTCATACAAGATTAATGTGTTTGGAAAAGCTACAATTGGAAAGTTACAAGCCACGTTAATTTATCCAACGTATTTAAATCGTTCTAATGAAACAATTCAAAATGTTGGTGATTTAACTATTCCAGAAGGAACACAAGTAAATTGGTCTGTACTGTCAAAAAACAGTAAATACGTTGACTTTATTTCAAATGGAAAACGGTTTCATTTTAGTAAAAACGGTTTCAAATTAAGCCAAACTTACAAGAATTCAAGTATTATTAAGTTGAATTATGCGAATTTATACTTTCCTAAAGTAGATTCTACGGTGTTTAATGTTACTGTAGTGAAAGATGCCTATCCTTCGATTCAAGTATCACAATTGAAAGATAGCATGTCTGATGGGCTTCATTATTTCAAAGGTTTAGCTTCCGATGATTACGGTTTAACTCATTTGAAGTTTGTCTATTCAATTATTAATGAAAAAGGGATTGTTAAAACGAACGTCTTGCCTGTTCAATCTGTTTCTGGCACCGAGAACACATTTGATTTTGCGGTTGATTTTAGAAGAGAAGCCGTTCAATTAAATGATCGAATAGACTACTATTTTGAAGTGGTTGATAATGATGGTGTAAATGGAAATAAGAAGGCACGGTCTTCTGTTTATTCCTATAAACTTCCGTCATTAGATGAGTTAAACGAAACAAGAGATGAAGATCAGCAACAGATAAAAGCGAATTTGGATGATTTGTTGAAGCGCTCCAAAGATTTCCAAAAGAATTTGCAAAAATTAAAGAAGGAAGCTTTAAACGCTAAGACTTCAGATTGGAACAAAATGAACCAATTGAATCAATTGAAAGAAGAACAAAAAAGCATTGTTGAATCACTAGAAAAATTGCAAAATAAAATCGATAAATCTTCGAAGGAACAAAACCAATTGTCTGAAATTGACAAACAACTTTTAGAAAAACAAGAGCAAATAGATAAATTGTTAGAACAATTAATGGATGATGAACTTAAGAAACTACTAGATGATTTACAAAAGTTGTTACAAGAAAATGATAAAGACGAACTCAAAGATAAACTAGATAAATTAGACCAATCTTCTGAAAAAATGAAGAATCAATTGGATAGAAGTCTTGAAATGCTTAAAAAATTGCAATTAAATGAAAAAATTGATGCCATTGAAAAAGAATTGAGAAGCCTGTCAAAAGATCAAAAGGATTTAAAAAATGAAACGTTAAAGAACGATACGCCTAAAGATAAGTTAGAAGATAAACAGCAAAAAATTAATGATCAATTTGACCAACTCAAAGAAGATTTAAAAGAGATGGAGAAGCTGAATGAGGAGTTAAGTGATAAGATGGATATTAAAACCCCTGAAGACCTTAAAAACGACACAGATCAAAACCTACAAGAGGCTAAAGAACAATTAGAAAAGAATAAAAAGAATAAAGCAACCGAAAAACAAGAGAAAGCTTCTGATAATTTGAAAAAAATGGCTGATCAATTGAATCAACAACAAGAGGAGGCAAATAAGCAAGAAGAAGAAGAAGACATTAATTCATTGAGAGCAATTTTAGACAATTTACTAACACTTTCTGTAGGTCAAGAATATTTATTGGTCAAGTTTCCTAAATTAAATTCAAATGATCCACTTTATAAACGATTAAGCAGGAAACAGCGTTCAATTATTGATGAAACAAAAATGGTTCGTGATAGTTTATTAGCACTTGCTAAGCGTCAGCCAAAAATAGCTTCTTTTGTAGATAAAGAACTAAACACTTTAAATTCTAATCATAAATTATCTTTGGAAGATTTAGATGAACATGATCTAAGAAAATTGAATATTCATCAACAGGCCGCAATGACTTCTTTTAATAATTTGGCTTTATTACTTAATGAATCACTTCAAAGTATGCAACAACAAATGCAAATGAAGATGGATGGAAACGGAAGTTGTTCTAAACCTGGCAAAGGAAAACCTAAACCTGGTGGTTCTTCTCCGGGAGACATGAAACAACTTTTAAAGAAACAATTGGATCAATTAAAAAAAGGGTCCAATCCAGATGGGAAACAACCTGGTGATAAAGACGGACAAGGCACCAAACCTGGCGGTTCCTCAGTTTCTAATCCTTTTGGATTAAGCAATAAAGAAACTGCAAAAATGGCTGCAGAGCAAACAGCATTGCGTATGAAATTAGAAGAACTAAAAAACCAGTTGAATAAAGAGGGTAAGGGTAAAGGAAACCAATTAAATCCACTAATTAATGAACTTGAAAAACAAGAAAAGGATTTGATCAATCGAAACTTTTCTAACGATTTAATTGAACGTCAAAAGAACATATTAACACGATTATTAGAGTCTGAAAAAGCATTAATGGAAAGAGGGTTCGAAGAAAAAAGAGAATCTAAATCAGGAAATAATCTTCCAAATGGTAACCAAATTCGATTTGATGAGTATAACAAACAAAAGTTAAAACAAATTGAATTATTGTACACTGTTGATCCAGTTTTTAAACAATATTATTTGGACAAGGCAAATCAATATTTCAATCAAAACTTTTAAGTTGTATTGAATTTATTTTATGAGGGAAAATTTTGTTCTTGTTGATTCTTTAGAAATTGATTCTGATTTCTCTTCTATCAATAATGTTGAACTTTTTATTGATGAAATGTGTTTGAAATTATCTGTCTCAGATGACTTATACGGTAATGTTTTAATTGCTGTATCTGAAGCTGTAAACAATGCCATTCAACATGGAAATCAATTTTCTAAAACATTAAAAGTAACATTAAATGTGTGTGACAGTGAGCAAGTGTTTAATTTCTCTGTTAGTGACAAGGGAAATGGTTTTGATGTTACTAACCTACCCGACCCTACCTCACCAGAAAATGTTTTAAAGGAAAATGGCAGAGGTGTTTTTTTAATGAAAAATTTAGCTGATGAAGTTGAGTTCTTAGATAACGGTTCTTTAGTAAATTTGTATTTTAATAAATGATCGATTTTAATATTGTTGATGTAGAATTACCTTTTAACTGTGATGAAAAGTTTGTATCATGGATTACTTTTGTTGTTTTAAATGAAAAAAAAGAATTAGGTCCTATTTCCTATGTTTTTACTTCAGATTCTTATTTGTTGGATATTAACAAACAATATTTGAATCATGATTATTATACAGATATTATAACTTTTGATTATACTGATGAAGGCTGTGTTTCTGGTGATTTGTTTATTTCTTATGAGCGAATAATAGATCATTCATCACAGTTTAATGTTGATATATTTGAAGAGTTTTTGCGTGTATGTGTTCATGGTGTCCTTCATTTGTTGGGCTACAAGGATAAGCGGCCAGAGGAAGAAGAATTAATGAGAAAAAAAGAATCCTATTATATTCAAGAATATGTTTCACGTGAAACATATTCTATTTAATTTTGTTTCACGTGAAACATTTGTCTTATGTTAAAATCTTATGATGTAATTGTAGTTGGTGCTGGTCACGCTGGATGTGAGGCTGCTAATGCTGCTGCAAAACTTGGCAGTTCTGTTTTGTTGTTAACAATGAACATGAACACCATTGCTCAAATGAGTTGTAATCCAGCCATGGGTGGTGTTGCTAAAGGTCAGATTGTGCGTGAGATTGATGCGCTTGGTGGTGGTTCAGGCTATGTAAGTGATAGAAGTGCTATTCAATTTAGAATGTTGAATTTATCTAAAGGTCCAGCAATGTGGTCGCCAAGAACTCAAAACGACAGAATGTTGTTTGCTGAAGAATGGCGCTTGTTATTAGAGCGAAATCCCAACGTAGATTTTTGGCAAGATATGTGTTCTGGTTTAATTGTTGAAGGCGATTCAATTGTTGGTGTTAAAACTTCTTTGGGAATTTCTATTTATGGTAAATCAGTTGTGCTTACTAATGGTACTTTTTTAAATGGTTTAATTCATATTGGTGAAAAACAATTTGGTGGTGGTCGCGCAGCCGAAAGAAATTCAACAGGTATAACTGAAGATTTAATTTCGTATGGTTTTGTTTCAGGAAGAATGAAGACAGGAACCCCGCCCAGAGTGGATGGCCGTTCTTTAGATTATTCAAAAATGGAAGTTCAAGATGGTGATTTCAATCCATCAACTTTTAGTTTTATGCATACCAAACCTTTGGATAAGCAAATACCGTGTCATATAACTTATACTAACGAAGAAACACATGATTTATTAAGAACAGGTTTTGATCGTTCTCCAATGTTTAATGGTGCTATTAAAAGTACTGGTCCAAGATATTGTCCTAGTATTGAAGATAAGATCAATCGTTTTGCAGATCGTGATCGTCACCAAATTTTTGTTGAACCTGAGGGTTGGAACACAGTTGAGATTTATGTAAATGGATTTAGCACGTCATTACCTGAAGAAGTGCAATTAAAAGCAATGCATGCAATTCCTGGTTTCGAACATGCAAAAATGTTTCGTCCTGGTTATGCAATTGAATATGATTACTTCCCTCCAACACAATTGAAGCATACTTTAGAAACAAAGTTAATTCATAACTTATATTTCGCTGGTCAGATAAATGGAACAACTGGTTATGAAGAAGCAGCATCACAGGGATTAATGGCAGGGATTAATGCTCATAGAAAAATTAACGATCTTTCTCCCTTTATTCTTAAACGTAATGAAGCATACATTGGTGTTTTAATAGATGATTTAATCACAAAAGGTACAATTGAGCCTTATAGAATGTTTACAAGTAGAGCAGAGTTTAGAATTTTACTACGTCAAGACAATGCTGATGTAAGGTTAACACCATTGGCTCATGCAATTGGTTTGGTAGATAATGAGCGATTAGACAATGTTGATTTGAAGATTTCTAAAACCAATGAAATTATATCAAAGTTAAAATCTATTGGTGTAACTCCTGATTTTGCAAATTCTATTTTGCAAGAAAAAGACTCTACTTTGCTTACACAACAAGTAAAATTATCTTCATTAATTACACGTCCTCAACTTCAAATGTCTGATATTATCCGTATGTCTGATGATTTTTCTATGCAATTAGATCAAGACAACATTGCAACCATCAGTGCTTTAGAACAAGCTGAGATTTTAATGAAATATGAAGGGTATATTGAGCGCGAGCAAGAACAAGCTAATAAAATGTTGAAACTTGAAGATGTGAAAATCCCACAGACAATAAATTATTCATCTATTAAAAGCTTAAGCTTGGAGGCTAAAGAAAAACTATCTAAGGTTTCTCCTGTTACAATTGGTCAAGCAGCACGTATTAGTGGTGTTTCACCAAGTGACATCTCAGTTTTATTGATTCACATCAATTAACTTGTTTCACGTGGAACAGCAAGAAATTAAATTTTCGGCTCAATCCAGTCACCATTTTCTTTAATTAAATTAATTAATTCTTTAACAGCTTCTTCTTCAGGAACATTTTTCTTTACAACTGTTTTCTCTTTGTATAAGTGTATCTTTCCGATTCCCGTTCCTACGTATCCATAATCAGCGTCAGCCATTTCACCAGGACCATTTACGATACAACCCATAATTCCAATTTTTATTCCCTTCAAGTGACTCGTTTCTTTTCTGATTTTTGCTGTAGTTTCTTGTAAATCAAATAATGTTCTTCCACATGATGGACAAGAAATATATTCAGTTTTAGAAATCCTTGTTCTTGTTGCTTGTAAAATTCCGAAAGATGTTGAATTTATTAATTGTGACGATACATTTCCTGTTATCCACAGTCCATCACCAAAACCATCAATAAAACTAATTCCTAATTCACTTGAAGTAAATAATTGGAATTGCTCTTCTTCACTTAGTTCTGTTGAAAGTTTCAAAACAACAGGGTTGTTTATATTTTTTTTCGCAAAATTTATATGAAAATTTCGGTTTAAATGATTTGATTCGTTTAGTGTTCCTTCAATTAGAAGGATACTGTTTGGGTAGTTTTTAATGACATCTAAATTTGTTTCTTGTTCTTTATTGATACGAACAAAGGATTTAACAGCAGGATCAATCGTATGAACTTCTTCTATATTGATAAGAGGATAGAACCCTTTTTTGTTGGCGTAATTTTGTTTCCAATTCTTAAAACTGCATATAACACCAAGTGTTCCTGGTAATTCAATATTTATTTCTTGATCTCCAATGTAAACAAAGTCAGCCGCTTGATCCATAATATTCCACTTATCAAGTGGAATAGAATAGGCATAACCAAACCCAAAAAAATGTGCAGGTTTGATATTTGTAATTTTTGATAAATCGGCTACAACAACGGGTACATTTTTGCCACCAACTGTTTCAACTGCGATGCTTTTTCTTCGTTGGTAGTCAAAAGGTGAATATGGAAGTTCTTCCGAAGATGAAATCGCTTCAAATGGTTTGTAATTGCTAAATTTCTGAATTAATTTTTGAGCAACTGGTATTTCTTTTTCTGGATCTTCAGTTAATGAAACGCGAATAGTGTCGCCAATTCCATCTTCTAATAAAGCGCCAATTCCAACTGCAGATTTAATTCTTCCGTCTTCTCCGTCTCCTGCTTCTGTAACGCCTAAATGTAATGGATAAACACGTTTGTTTTCAATCATTTTCGCGCACAATAAGCGATATGCTTGAACCATAACAAGGGAGTTGCTCGCTTTCATAGAGATTACGAGGTTATAAAATTCATTTTTCTCACAAACACGAATGAATTCGAAAGCAGATTCAACCATTCCTTCAGGCGTATCTCCATAACGACTTAAAATTCGATCTGATAGAGAACCATGATTCGTTCCAATACGCATTGCAGTATTGTGTTTTTTGCACAATTCAATTAATGGAATAAATTTTTCTTCTATACGTTTTAATTCTTCAGCATAAGAAGCGTCAGTAAAATCTATTTCTTCAAATTTTTTCTTATCGGCATAGTTGCCAGGGTTTACACGAACCTTTTCTACAATTTTTGCTGCTATTTCAGCTGCATTTGGTGTAAAATGTATATCCGCAACTAAAGGAACTGTAAAACCTAATTTTGATAATTTTTCTTTGATTTGAACCAATGCTTCAGCTTCTTTTTTGCTAGGTGCTGTTAATCTAACCAACTCACACCCTTCCTTTATCATTCTAATTGATTGATTAACAGAGCCTTCAATGTCTAAAGTGTCGGTGGTTGTCATTGATTGTACTCGAATCGGATGATTTCCTCCTAATTCTAACATTCCGATTTGAACACCTATAGTTTTCAATCTTTTTCTTTCAAAAAGGTCAACACAATAGTTTTTTGTTGTTTTAAAATCAATCATTTTTCTAAAATTATGTTAATTAACACGTGAAACAAAAATAGATATTATAATGTTTATGAGGAATTATTACTAATAACAAATCATTGTTAATAGTCAAACACAATTAATTGAATAAAGATTAAAGTTAATTGTGTAAATTTGAAAAAATTAAATGATTTAGATGAATTTTTCCTCAGTTACATTTGCAAAAAATCAAAACGAAGAGTTTTATAAAGTTTTGCGTCAAAGAGTTAGTGAATATTTCAAAACAAACAACATTTCTAGGTATGCCAATGCTAGTATGGTCGTTAAAACGATTGTAATGCTTGGGCTGTATATTACTCCTTTTATTTTGTTATTGACAATTGCTGAAAATCCTTGGTTTATTTTTGCATTGTATGTAGGAATGGGAGTTGGAATGGCTGGTTGTGGACTTTCTGTTATGCACGATGCTAATCATGGAACATTTTCAAAAAATGAGAAAGTCAACAAATTTGTAGGTTATATCATGTTTTTATTGGGAGGAAGTGATGTAAATTGGCGTATTCAGCACAATGTGTTACACCACACATATACAAACGTAACCGGAATGGATGAAGATATTGATCCAGGAATTATTATGCGATTTTCACCTCATGAAAAGAGAAGATTCATGCACCGTTTTCAACACATATATGCCTGGTTTTTGTATGGATTAATGACATTTATGTGGTTCTTGACGAAAGATTATAAACAAGCGATTCGTTACGAGAAAATGGGGTTGACTAAAACACAAAACATTACGTTTAAACGTCATATTTTTACATTAATCATTGCTAAATTATTATATGGTGGTATTTTAATTGGGTTACCAATATTATTTACAGGGTTAAGTTTCTGGGTTAGTTTTTTAGGGTTTTTCTTGATGAATTTTGTTTCAGGATTAATTTTGGCAGCCATTTTCCAACCGGCTCATGTTGTTCCAACTTCTGATTATCAAATACCAGATGAATCAGGCAACATCAATGCTGACTGGGCCGTGAATCAATTATTCAATACAGCTAATTTTGCACCGAAAGCAAAATTACTTTCATGGTATGTTGGTGGTTTAAATTATCAAGTTGAACACCATTTGTTTCCAAACATTTGTCATGTTCATTATGCTAAATTGTCTAAAATTGTTAAAGAAACGGCAGCTGAATATAACTTGCCATATCATTCTTACAAAACATTTGCAAAAGCAATCGCAGAACATACAAAAATGTTGTATCGTTTAGGAAATTATGATGAAGCTCCTGCGATTCATTAACTGGAAATGATTCTAGAAGAATTTTATGAATATTGTTTAAGAAAGCCTTTTGTTACAGAAGGCTTTCCTTTTGATCAATCAACACTTGTGTTAAAAGTTGGTTCAAAAATGTTTGCTTTAGCGGATGTTGATGCGTTTGATGGTGTAAATTTGAAGTGTGACCCAGAGCGTTCGATAGAATTAAGAGAAACTTATTTTGGCATTCAGCCAGGCTATCACATGAATAAAAAGCACTGGAATACGGTTTCAACCAATTCAGATGTATCCAATGATTTATTAAAAGAATTCATAGATCTCTCGTATAATTTAGTGTTTCAATCTCTAACAAAAAAAGAACGCAATGAGCTTGAGATGGGATAAATATATTTGGGCTGTTCGTCTTGAAAAAACAAGATCGCAAGCATCCGAAGCCCTCTCAAAAGGGCGAATTAAAATCAACCAATCTCCTGTTAAGCCATCAAAAGAACCAAAAGTTGGAGACACCATTCAAATTTCAAAAAACACTGCTGTGTTTTCATATAAAGTAATTGCTTTGTTGGAAAAAAGAGTAGGAGCAAAGTTAGTAGCAGATTATTTAATTGACACTACACCTCTTGAAGAGCTTGAAAAATACAAAACGTATCAACTCGCACAAGCTGTTTACCGACAAAATGGTTCAGGTAAACCAACCAAACAAGACCGAAGAAATTTAGATGAATTTCTTGATAATTGGGAATAATTTAATGCAATTGTAACTTTTTTATGGTTTTGAAGTCTAAAGGAAGAACTTAAATAAAAAAGAACATGAAAAACAAGATTACATTTGCAGCATTGGTTTTTACCAGTACTTTTTTTGCACAAGAAAAAAAAGAAAGTGATACTACTCGAATCAATATGGGTGAGGTAGAAATTCTTTTGATCGACCATTCTAAAGACAAAAAAGAAGAGAAAGAAACCAAAGACACTCTTACTTACGTAACAGGAAAAGATAACAAATTCGGAAGAAAAGAGGCGCATTGGGCAGGAGTTGATTTTGGATTTAGAACAATGTTAAACGATAATTTTACTCCAGACTTTGAAAACAATGTTTTTTTGGAGAATAATATTGCGCAGTCTATGGTGTGGAACATTAATTTTTTAGAACGTAAATTTCCAATTATTCAACATCATTTAGGTTTTACAACTGGTTTAGGTTTTAGTTTTACGCAGTTTGCGTTCAATAACAATTATATCATCAATACAACTGGCCCAGAAATTACAGCTGCTGTAGATCCAATTTATACCTATTCTAAAAATAAATTAAACGCAACTTATTTAACGTTGCCATTGTTATTAGAGTTTTGTAGCAGTAACTATGAAGATGAAGGGTTTTATTTTAATGCTGGAGTTGTTGGAGGGGTGAAAATCTATTCTCGCATTCACCGTGAAGGTTCATTTGATGGAAAAACGTTTGATGAATCTGTTAAAGGAGATTATGAAATTAATCCATTTATTTTGAATTCAGCAGCAAGAATTGGCTACAAAGGATTGGGATTGTTTGTTGATTATAGCTTATTAAGCTATTTTAAGCCAAACAAAACAGATAACGTGCATCCGTTAGCCTTTGGGTTGTCTTTAAATTTTTAAGTGCTTAAAACGCAAAAAAGGCAGGAATATAGATTCCTGCCTTTTTTATGCATTCTAAATTAAAGAATCTTATTTTTTTACTACTTTGAATTGAGTCGCTTGACCGTTTGCTAAAGTAACGTTGAATAAGTATACTCCACTTTCTAAGTTGTTCATTGCAATTGGAGCTTTACCATTTACGATGTTTATAGATGATGTAGCAACATCTTTACCAGAAAGATCAACAATTGAAATGGTAGCTTTTCCTTCTGCATTGATAGACAATGTGACATCGCCATTAGTAGGGTTAGGATAAACAGCCCCTTCAATTGCAGCATTTTCATTAATACCAACTGTATTTGCTTCAGCACGAACAATTATACTTGGTTGAGTATCTGCTCCAAAACCAGCTACATTCCAAGGATTAGTAGCAGCAGCATCAACAACATAAAGTGGGTTGATAGCTTCAGCGTATTCATTTAAATTTGCACTGTAGTTATATGCATTACTAATTCCTAAGAAGATTTTGTTTTCAGAAGGACTAACACAGAATAAATATCTTTTGTTATCTTCTAATTCAAAAATTGTATTGAAAGATGCATAAACAGATGTATCAGAAGTTGTTGTATTAGGATAATAATAAGAATTAGACGCTAATTGATTGTTAAATACAGAATTGAACGAACCTGCATTTGTAAACGCAACATCATTTAAATCTGTAAAAACATCAGCCCATTCATAAGCAGTAACTGTAAATTCTTGACCGCTTAGAGTGATGCTATCAGAAGCATTAACTGCAAAATTAAAGTAAATTCCTTCTGCCATCAAACGACTTGCGTTAGCATCTTTGTAATGAATACACTGCATATAACTAGTATAAGTTGTACTTCCTGGTCGAGAACCATTACCTGATTCAGGAGTGAAGCTTACTGTGTCTAATTTAGAGTAACCTAATAAAGAGTCAGAAACATAAAATTCGTATGACAAATTATTATCAGCAGCATAATCGTCTGTATTTGTTCCTGTTGTTGTATACGTTAATGTATAACGACCAGCAGGGTAGCTAGCAGGTGCAAAGTCAGGTAAAACAAAATCCAAAGAGTCTCCAACAGGAAGTGCTGCAGGAGTAGAAGATTGGTTATAAACTGTTGCGCCATTTCTTGTTACTTTCGCATTAACAACAACATTTGTTTGAGCATTTGTTCCGAAATTACGTACCATTCCTTTAACTTTAAACGAATAATCAGAACCATTTTGAGCAATTACACTGTTTACTGCACTTAATTTAGAATAGGTTACTTCACCATTAAGCATTCCAAAATCATTTGGATAGAATCCGTTTTTATTACCAATAAATGCAGTAACTGTTCCAGATTGCATTGCAGCAATTAAATTAGCTCCGTCAAGAGTATTTAGCATTACAACTGGAATGGTAACTTGACCACCCATTGCTCCACCACCCATTGCAATAACTGTATTGTCGCGATTGATAACAATTACAGCTACAGCTCCAGCTTGTTGTGCATTGTAAGCTTTCATACCAAATTCACATGTATTACGGCGTAATACTGCAATTTTACCAGCATATGCATTTACAGGAGATGGATTACAACCTTCTTCAGCTAATAAATTACCAAAAGTTGCATTAGTACCTGGCGTACCATCATTTACCATTATCAATGTATCTTCTACAAAAGTACCTGGTGTTAAAAAATTTGGAGTAGTCCAAGCGCCACCAGCTGGATCTGCCCATGTGAAGTTGTAGTTACCAGCAATAGATGAAGGAGCTGTTACTGCACAGATTACTTGAGAATTAGCCCAAAAACCAACTCCAACAAGTGTCAAAGAGAGTAATAATTTTTTCATAATTAATTAATTTTAGTTTGTGCTAAAGTATAAAAAAATTAACAATTATTTATTATTCAATAAAAAAAAGCCGATTCTTAAGAGTCGGCTTTGGAAAAATTATTTTGGTGTAGTATTATTCCGCTGTAATCATTGCTTTCATAAACTCTCTATTCATGCGGGCAATGTTTTCTAAAGAAATACCTTTTGGACATTCAACTTCACAAGCTCCCGTGTTTGTACAGTTTCCAAATCCTTCTTCTTCCATTTGGCGCACCATGTTTAAAACACGATTTGTTGCTTCTACTTTTCCTTGAGGTAACAAAGCATATTGAGATACTTTTGCACCAACAAATAACATAGCAGAACTGTTTTTACAGCTTGCTACACATGCTCCACATCCAATACATGCAGCAGCTTCAAATGCTTTATCAGCATCTGCTTTTGGAATTGGTGTTGCATTAGCATCGATTGTATTTCCTGATGTATTGACAGAAACAAATCCTCCCGCTTGTTGAATACGGTCAAATGCGCTTCTATCAACTACTAAATCTTTGATTACTGGAAATGCTTTAGATCTCCATGGCTCGATATAGATTGTTGCACCATCGTCAAATTTGCGCATGTGTAATTGACATGTTGTAACTGCGTTGTCTGGACCATGAGCACGTCCATTGATATACAATGAACACATTCCACAAATTCCTTCGCGGCAATCGTGATCAAAAGCAATCGGCTCTTGACGCTCATTGATTAATTGTTCATTTAATTGATCCATCATTTCAAGGAAAGAACTATCCGTTGAAACATTGTCCAATTTATACGTTTCCATTTTTCCTTTTGTATTTGCGTTTTTTTGACGCCATACTTTCAGGTTTACGTTGATGTATTTTGATGCCATAACTTACTAATTTTTAACAGTGTGACCGTTAGGATCACTTATAATTTCTAGCTGCAATTTTAATGAATTCGTATTTCAATTCTTCTTTGTGTAATACTTCATCGTTGATATTATCTCCTTTGTATTCCCAAGCTCCAACAAATGAGAAGTTTTGATCATCTCTCAATGTTTCTCCTTCTGCATCTTGGTACTCTTCTCTAAAGTGTCCTCCACACGATTCATTACGTTGTAAAGCGTCCATCGCCATTAATTGACCCAATTCAATTAAATCAGCAACTCTTAATGCTTTCTCCAATTGTGGATTCAATTCATCCGCAGATCCAGGAACATAAACATCTTTATTGAATTCTGCTTTTAATTCAGCTAATTCAACGATTGCTTCGTTTAATCCTTTTTCATTACGACCCATTCCAACTTTATTCCACATAATCAACCCAAGTTTTTTATGGAAATAATCAACAGATTTAGTTCCGTTGTTTGCTAAGAACGTATTGATTAATTCTTTCACACGTGTTTCAGCTTCATTGAATTCAGGTAAATCAGTTGAGATTTTACCTGTTCTAATTTCATCAGCTAAGTAGTTTGAAAGTGTATACGGTAATACAAAATATCCGTCCGCCAAACCTTGCATTAAAGCAGAAGCACCTAAACGGTTTGCGCCATGATCTGAGAAGTTCGCTTCACCTGTAACAAAGCAACCAGGAATTGTTGATTGAAGATTGTAATCCACCCAAACACCACCCATTGTGTAATGCACAGCTGGATAGATTTTCATAGGTGTTTCGTATGGATTTTCGTCAGTAATTTTTTGGTACATGGTAAATAAGTTACCATATTTTTCTTCCAACCATTGTTTTCCTAAAGCTGTTACTTCTTCTGGAGTAGGGTTGTGATTACCTTTCGCATAAGCAGCTTGTCTTCCTTTGGTTTGAATTTCCGTAGAAAAGTCAAGGTAAACACCTTCATTTGTATCGTTTGATTCAATACCACGACCTTCGTCACACACTTCTTTTGCAGCTCTTGATGCAACATCACGTGGCACTAAGTTTCCAAAAGCAGGGTATTTTCTTTCTAAATAATAATCTCTTTCATCTTCCGCTAATTCAGTTGGTTTTAATTTACCAGCTCTAATCGCTTCCGCATCTTCTTTCTTTTTTGGAACCCAAATTCTACCTGAGTTACGTAAAGATTCAGACATCAATGTTAATTTTGCTTGGTTCGTTCCGTGAACAGGAATACACGTTGGGTGTATTTGAACATAACAAGGATTGGCAAAATACGCACCTTGTTTGTGTGCTTTCCAAGCAGCAGTTACGTTACTTCCCATTGCATTTGTAGACAAGAAATAAACGTTTCCATAACCACCAGATGCTAGTACTACAGCGTGTGCTGAATGGCGTTCGATCTCACCTGTTACCAAGTTACGTGCAATGATTCCACGTGCTTTTCCGTCAACTTTAACGATGTCTAACATTTCATGGCGGTTGTACATTTTAACACGACCTAAACCAATCTGACGAGATAAAGCTGAGTAAGCTCCTAATAATAATTGTTGACCAGTTTGTCCAGCAGCATAGAACGTACGTTGAACTTGCGTACCACCAAATGAACGATTGTCTAATAAACCTCCGTATTCACGTGCAAAAGGAACACCTTGTGCAACGCATTGATCAATGATGTTTCCAGATACTTCTGCTAAACGGTGAACGTTTGCTTCTCGTGCTCTATAATCTCCACCTTTGATTGTATCGTAAAACAAACGGAAAATTGAATCACCGTCATTTTGATAATTTTTAGCAGCATTGATACCACCTTGTGCAGCAATAGAATGCGCTCTACGAGGTGAGTCTTGAAAACAAAAAGCTTTTACATTGTAGCCCATTTCTCCAAGAGAAGCTGCCGCAGAAGAACCTGCTAAACCAGTTCCAACAACAATAATGTCGATTTTAGGACGATTGTTTGGTGCAACTAATTTTAAATGATCTTTGTAATCGGTCCATTTCTGAGAAATATGACCTTCTGGTATTTTAGAATCTAATGTTGACATATCTATAATGGATTAATGCTATTTAGTAAAAAAGATATAAAGAGGAATCAATGCGAATGCTGCTGGAACAAGGATTGAAAATAATTTTCCAAACAATTTAATTCCTGCGTTGTATCGTCTGTGGTTGATTCCTAATGATTGAAATGCAGATGAAAATCCGTGCATTAAGTGAAATGCTAAAACAATCATTGCCAATACGTAGAAGCCAACTGCTAAACCAGCTTTATCGTTTGCTTTAACAGCTGTTGTATCTTTACCGAAGAAAGCAACTGTTAATGAATACAAATCTTTGTATCCTTCGCCCATTTTAACATCTACTTGTTTGTTGAAGAATTCGCTTCCATTTCGGATTTCCATTTGTGCTTCGCCCATTTGAGATTTTTCAAATGCACTTACTGGGAAATAATTATCAGAATGCGTAATGTACAACGATTGAGGTGTTTTTGATTGTGGGTCAACTACAGTAATCGTATGCAATGGCATTGGATCTGAAGAGTGTTTCATTTTCCACCAGAAATTCGACATGTGAATAACGATGAAAATCAAAATGATACTTCCTAAAACAGCCATTTGACGTGCAAATGATTTTGAATTTGCGTTTGGCTTGTTGTAAGCATATCCAATCGGACGCGCTTTTTTGTTTTGGATTGTCAATAAAATTCCAT
>JAHEIL010000029.1 GCA_024639405.1 Crocinitomicaceae bacterium
TATGCCGCAACAATTTGATTGATTTTCAAATCTTTGTTCTTACGATTCGTTTCTGAACTTGTATTTGCATCTGGGTAAAAATTCCCAATAGTAATAAATTTCTCACCACCTGTTGCTTCGTATATTCCACAAACTTGATCCCAATTGTACATTTGGTTGATTTTTTTAGTCTCATTGTTAGCATGAAGTACATGTGCAACATCTTTGATAATTCCTTTGTCATCAGAACCAAATTGTTTTTTAGAAAAATTAATTCCAATTTGATTCGATGCATATTTTGAACCATCTGCTAAAGACAAACTAAATTTAACGCAATAACGCATTCCTTTTTTCAAAGGCGTACTTAATTTTGTCATCAAATAAGATCTTGGAACTTTATTTCCTACAGAAAAAGCAACAATTCCAGCGTAATTAGAACCTTCTTTTGCTTCTTCTTTCCCATACATATTGTCTGGAACATTGATTTCTAAAACTTTACCTGGCACAAACAAATCTGCTTGAACAGCAGTTGGAGAAGTCCAACCTGTAGCACTTGAAATAGCACCAACTTTTTTAATTTTCCCTTCAGTTGCTTCGAAACTTCCATTAGGAACTAAATTTTCTTGAGCAATTGCATTCAATGTACTTAGTCCTAAAACTAAAACGGTACTAACGCGCATCATTTTTTTAGAAACGTATTTCATAATTTTTAACTGTTTTTATAAATGTTTTAACCTTTTCAGGATCAATGTCTGGATACACTCCGTGACCCAAATTTACAATATGTCTTTGACTTTCAAAGCGATTCAACATATTTATTGTAGATTTTTCTACTTCAGCATGTGAAGCATACAACGCACATGGGTCTAAATTACCTTGTAAAGTCCTTGTTTCACCCACTTCTTTACGAATTGCAACTGCATCCATGTTCCAATCCAATCCGATTGTGTTACACTTTAATTTTGCTAAATCATTCACTGAATTGATCGCTCCTTTTGAAAAAAGTGTCAACGGTACCTCATTGATTGCATTGGCAATTTTATCCAAATAACGTAATCCAAATTCTGCATATTGTTCTGTGCCTAAAATTCCTGCCCAAGAGTCAAAAATTTGCAACATTTGTGCACCTGCATTTACTTGAGCTTTCAAATAACTAATGGTAACATCTGTTATACGATTCAATAATTCATGCGCCAAAGTTGGATTGGTGTACAACATTTTACGTGATTCAGAAAATGTTTTTGAACCTTTTCCTTCTACCATGTAACAAAAAATTGTCCATGGTGCACCAGCAAAACCAATCAAAGGAACGCGTCCATTCAATTCTTTTTTTGTGATGCGAATAGCTTCCAAAACATAACCTAAACGATCTTCAATATCAAAATTTGTTTCCGCATATTTTAAATCATCCATCGTTTGAATTGTTTTTTCAAACCAAGGACCTTTTTGCTCCAACATTTGGTACTCCAAGCCCATCGCTTCAGGAATAACTAAAATGTCTGAGAAAATAATTGCCGCATCAACATCCAATAAATCGACAGGTTGAATTGTTACTTCAGCTGCAAACTCAGGTGTCTCAACCAATTCTTTAAACCCAGAAAGTTTCGAGCGTACGGCTCTATATTCAGGTAATATACGCCCAGCTTGACGCATCAACCAAACAGGATAACGCTCAATTGCTTCTCCCCTTGCAGCGCGTAATATTAAATCATTTTTTAATTCCATTGGAGCAAAGATAAGCAATCATTTTTTTTTATGGTAGAACTTACCATTGAATTTCAGTCAAACCATGTTGGTTCAAATAATGATTGGTTTTAGAAAATGGTTTTGAACCAAAAAAACCACGGTAAGCAGCTAATGGTGATGGATGTGGTGCTTTTAATATCAAATGTTTCGTTCCATCAATGAAACGCGTTTTACTTTGAGCATGTGCTCCCCATAAAATAAAAACAAGGTTTTCTTTTTCAGATGATAAGCGTTCAATTACAGCATCTGTAAAATATTCCCAACCAAAATAAGCATGACTTCCAGGTTTCCCTTCTTCAACACTTAACGCTGAATTGAGAAGTAATACACCCTGCTCTGCCCATGGTTCTAAATTACCCGATGAAAGAATTGAACCTTTTATATCCTCTTGAAGCTCTTTGAAAATATTGATTAAACTTTTAGGAAGTTTTTTCAATAACGCATCCACTGAAAAACACAAGCCATTGGCATGACCAATTGTTGGATAGGGGTCTTGTCCTAAAACAATGACTTTAGTTGCTTCAAATGTACATTTTTCAAATGCATTGAACATTAATTCTTTTGAAGGAAAAACGTTTGTGTTTTCTGAAGCATAGGCCTTTTCGACGCATTGCATTAAATTTAAAAAATAAGATTTTTCAACTTCTGACGCTAATTGATTTTTCCACGATTGAGGTATTTCCATACTTTTAAATTCTTCTCAAATTTACATTTTTAATCTTTGCATAGAAGCAATAAACTTGGAATAAGCTATATTTGTGACGATTTGTTAATGTATTTTGCATTTTAATTAAAGCTCATGAAAAATATCTTTCTATTAATAATTATAGTTCAATCGCTCGCTGCATGTAACAATGATGCAAACAAACCAATTGAAAAAGAAAATACTCCTGAGACAATTACAAAAAAACTATCAGTTGAAGAACAAGCAAAAGGACACATTATGCGCGCATTATCGATACCTGCTAATGAAAAATTTACATACACAATCTATAAAGAACACCTTGATGGCGATGATAAAATTGATGCCATTATAACACTTAATCGTTTTGAAAACGCCAAGACTGATGCAGCTAAATCACCCAATCCGGCATTGTATAATAAATTTGGTCACATGGGTTATTACAATTTCATTTTCTATTACGATGGTGAACTGAATTTAATTTCTCCTCAAATCGTTATTGCATCAAATGCAAGTGTTCCTTTGAAAGTTAGTTTTGAAAACGTTTATTCATTGGCATACAAAGACGCCATCGTTGAATACCATGTTTCAAATGCTGGTTATAGAGAATACTTTACCATTGTCAATCATACGCCAAAAAGTTATTTCAAATGGAAAAATTTTGACGGAATTTTAAAAGGAAAACAAGAAGCGTTTACATTTGGCTATTCCGACGGTACAATGGGACCTCTAAAAGATATATTAATCTTTAAAGCGAACTACCAACAACCTTCTTCAGAAACAGATCCAAACACTTTTGAACCTAAACTTGCAGCTACAAAGGAATTAGCTTACCGCTTCTTTTATCACACTGAGACAGAAAAGTATATGACAAAAAATAAATAAGACAAATGATTCAAAAAATGTAAATCTAAATTTCTTTCATTTCTTTTTATTGATAAAAGTAAGCATCAATCAGATCGGTTTCTCTCATTAATTGTTTCAATTAAACTTATTGAGAATAAATTTTGTACTTCGACTAACTTTTAGTTTTTAAACAAAAAAAAGTGGCTATTTTTCAATAGCCACTTTTTTTTAATAAAAATATAGCTTTTTAAAAGCTTCCTCTCAAAGTAACAATAAAGTTTCTTCCTGGTGCTGAAATATTAGAAGCAAATACGCGGTAGTTTTGATCTAAAATATTTTCACACGCTACTTGAACACCAATAAATTTATTGAATTGGTAATTCAATTTTGCATTTACAGTAAACCATGATGGCATACCAGTTGGTAGAGCATATGCTTCATTGTCTTCGCCTGAAGAACTGTAATCTTTGATATCTTTAGCACCACTGTAATTCACAAATAGATCAGCTTTGATGTTACGATCAATTACTTGTATTCCAAATTTACCAAATACAGGAGGAATGTGATCCAATGGAACGATACCATTATCTGAAACGATACGAGCATGCGTATAGTTATAGGTTGCGTAATAACTTACATTGTAATTTAATCGTCCATTAATCGCCAATTCTAAGCCGTACATAAATGCTTTGTTCGCATTTGTAGTTGCAACAACTTGACTCATAGTTCCACCATATAAAATAGAATCTTGACCATTGTAAGTAAAGTTTTGAGTCGTTAATGCATTTCTATACCATGTATAGTAACCATTTACTTGAATATTTAATGCATCACTAAAACTATGGGTTATTCCAACTTCTCCATTGTAGGTATACTCTGGTTTTAAAGTAGAATTTGGTACAGTAATGTTTCCAGGCGTTGATTCAAATACTTTACTCAAATCATCTACATTTGGTGCTCTAAATCCAGTTGAAAATACTGCTGTCAAACGTGTTTCAATTGAAGTTTTATAAATTAAACCAATGTTTCCAGTCAATGCATTGTTGTTTTGATTTGCATCTTTAAAAGGGAAATTAAAAAATGTAGTATCTGTAAATTTCGCATTAAGCCCTACATTTGAATAACGCAAACCCGAATTAACGATTATTTTATCAGAAATTATCCACTTATCCGTTGCAAAAACAGCAATAGATTGCATTGTAGCTCCTCCTGATGCATAACGCGTATCCAAAGGTGATTCTTCTCCTGAAGCAATATTTTTTGAAAATGCCGTCGAATTAACCTTATTGTACCATCCATCTACTCCATATCTTAGCTCATGATTTCCTAAATACTTCAAAAAATCTAAGTTAAGCGTAAACACATTTAAATTTTCAATACGGTTGTTTCGATTATTGTTTTTGAATTTACGGTCAATTCTACTTTCTTCAATTTGCTGATAGGCTAAAATCAAACGTGCATTATCATACATTTTAGTTGCTTTTGATAATTCAAGTGTATAAGACGTCATCATCCTTTTTTGTGGACCATAATACCATTCTGCAAATTTTGGTTTAGTACCAGAAAGTAAGGTTAAACGATCATAACGATCTATATTAGATGAATTAGAATATTGGAGATTCAAGATGTGTTTTACTGTTGATTTTTGTTGAAACAAGAATTTTTGTAAGATATCATACTGAGAATAACCAGAACCAACTTGAAGATTCGTGTCTTTGTTCATCACCATCGAATCAACACCATTGATTCGATCCGCATACCATGTTCTAGCACCAAAATTACCCACTTCTGTTGCTCTAGCTGCACCTTGACGCAAATCTCCAAAATTAGAATATGTAAAGGATGTTAGTGAACCGAATTTTTTACCACCAACAGCTACATCTGCATGGGCTGCATATCCTGAAACAGCTGACATGTAACGTGTATAAGCATTTGATTTCACTACTAACTTACCATTATTAGATAATAGTGGGTTTTTAGTCGTAAATGACATGACACCTCCTAGTGCATCTGAACCATAAACAACCGATCCAGGACCATAAACTATTTCAACACGATCCATAATCGCATTGTCTAATGTTAACACATTTTGTAAATGTCCTCCACGATAAATCGCATTGTTCATTCGAACACCATCTACAACCATTAACACTTTGTTGGTTTCAAATCCACGAATAATCGGACTTCCACCTCCTAATTGTGATTTTTGTACCATCACATTTCCAGAATTAGCCAACACATCTGCTGTAGATGATTGATTCATATCTTGGATTACTTGCGTAGAAAGAACTTGAACCTTTTGAGAAACATCTTGTTTCTTTTCCTCAAAACGACTCGCTGAAACAACAATTTCGTCAATTTCATTGAACTTTTTGATCAATTTCACTGTGTAATTCACTGATTTCAATTTTTCCAAAGTAGTGAAATTCAATTCAAAGTTTGGATTTCTAAAGTAAATCTCTTGTGAAGGCGCGCAATCTTTAACTTGAATGATGCCATCTTCTCCTGATACAGCAAATGGATAGCCTTCGTTTGCTTTAAAGATTTGAACATTTGACAAAGGTTGTAAGGTATGTTGATCTACAACTGTGACTTTTTGTGTTTGTAATTGTGCTTGAATATTTATAAATAAGCACATACAAACGAAAAGTAAATTAATTTTTTTCATTTTATTTTTTTTAAAATCATTAATCGGTCAACTGAATAATTTTCAGCAACCAGTTTTATTCAAACATCCATTAATGTTGAATAATTCGAACGCATTCGAATAATTAAGAAATTAAAAATGAATTGGGTGGCGGTGTATCAACC
>JAHEIL010000046.1 GCA_024639405.1 Crocinitomicaceae bacterium
CTACCGTCAAAAAACTATTATTTGACGTTCGCAAATTTAGAAGAATAGTGTCATTTCGTGACAGTTTTATGACAATATTAATGAAATTTTAGTTAATTTAAATTGATTCTAAATAAGCTATGAGATTCAAATCTTCTTTTTTTTGAATGTACACTATTTTAAACTATTGAAAACCAATAAATATTCAATTATTAAATTAGAAATAATTAAATTGAATTTTTTGAATTGGATTTTTTACTTCCAAAAAAAAGATACCTTTGGTAAAAATTAAAAGTATGCGTAGTTATCTATTTATCGTTTTTTTTACAACTTATTACATGACTGGCTTTTGTCAATCAGAAAATATAAAAATTATAAAAGATCAACGCATCGATGGATTGGTGTCTAAACAAAGTGTTGTTATTCCACCAGCTACTTCACCGCAATTATCAGGTTATAGAATTCAATTGTTTTTTGATAATGACCGTAAATTATTAGATGAAGCCCGTTCAAAATTCATTAGCCTATATCCTAAAATAGATACGTATGTTATTTACAATGCGCCAAATTATTTTTTAAAAGTGGGTGATTTCAGAACGATGCTAGAAGCAGAACGTATTAAAAGTACCTTGTTTAGAGAATTTCCAACTTGTTTTATCACGAAAGAATTAATCAATCTTCCGCGAATCGATCAAGACTAATTAACCGAAATCAGGTTAATAATAGATTCAGCTGCTGTATATCCTGAAGAAACTGCTCCTTGAATTAAATAGCCTCCTGTGGGAGCGTCCCAATCTAACATTTCACCAATACAATAGACCGAAGGGTATTTCTTTACTTGAAAATTTTCATTTATTTCATGCATGTCAATTCCACCTACCGTTGAGATAACCTCATCAATTGGACGAAATCCGTCAACAGATAAAGGGAAATTTTTTACTCGGTTTACAACAGTTTTAACATCTAAGTATTCTTCTCGTGTTGCAATTGATGCTTTTATCATACTTAAAACTGATTTCGGTAATTTTAAATTTTTCAAACCTTCAGTTGTATTTTTAGAAGCTTGAATTTTTCCCAACACTTCATTAAACGTTAACATTGGTTTAAAATCAATAAACGTTTTCAATCCATCTCGAATCGATTTGTTGACCGCATAAATAGGAGCGCCTTCTAATCCGTATTTTGTTATAACCAGATCACCTTCTTTACGAACGACCTTTGAAAAAACAGCACAATTTTTTATTATTTCTCCTTCAAATTCTTTTACAACATCAAAAGCATCAAGCATTATTCCACTATTACTTGCTTGAAAAGGCAAACACGCAATTGATTTTGATTGAAAAAGGGATTGCCATTTCCTATCTGAACCTGTTTTTTCCCAAGATGCTCCACCTAACGCAAAAATAAGGGCATCAAAATGATGTATTGCATTGTTCTGAAATTGTAGTGTCAATTGTAACGGATCAAAATCGATTAATTGATGATCAAAATAAAATTCAGCACCCTTTTCTATTAATTCGTTCAACCAATTTTGAAGTACTTCAATTGGTTTTATGCCTCGTTCTGGGAAAATTTTACCAGAACTTCCGACATAAGTTGGAATTCCGATTTTATTTAAAAATGCAATGAAATCTTCATTTGTATACTTTTTTACTGCATTTTTCATGAAATCATGATCGTATTTTTCAATAAAATCAATACAATCTTCAGAATTAGTCAAATTAAATCCACCATTACCAGCAACTAAAAATTTACGCGCTGCTGCTTTTTTTTGATCAAAAAATTGGACCTCAAAGCCATTTTCCACTAGCCTTGTTCCAGCCATCAATGCAGCAGGTCCTGTGCCTACGATTCCAATTTTTTTAGTTTTCATTCTTCAAAAATAAGCAGAAGTTTCGCTTTTAGCGTATGGTATTGATATATTTGCAACATGAATGAAAAAATGGGTAAGCAATACAAACTGTGTAGTCAAAAATTGATTGAATCAATTTTTGAGACAAAGCAGAGTGTGAAATCGTATCCGTTTATTGCGCATTACAAAGCATTTGAATTGCCTGCAAAAGTACCGTTTCAATTAGTGCTTTCGGTACCAAAAAGAAATTTCAAGAGAGCACATGACCGCAATAAAATTAAACGCCAAATGCGCGAAATCATTCGTAAAAACAAAGCTTCAATTGAAAATTTATTATTAAATTCAAATCAACAATTTGGCTTATTTATATTATTTACTGCAAAAGAAGAATTTGAATTTGAATTATTTTCTAAAAAATTAATTCAATTACTTGAAAAATTAACCTTAAAATTAGCTTCCGAAATTTAATATCACCTTCATGAAAAAACACATTCACTTCGCCTTATTTTTAATTGCCTTTACCTCAAATATATTTGGGCAATCAAATGGCTTTGAAGTCATTAAGAACTTAGAACTTTTGGATCAAATTTATCAAAATCTGGACCAATATTTTGTGGACGAACCGAAACCTGGCAATTTAGCAAAAGTTGGTATCGACGCAATGTTAAAAGAACTAGATCCTTACACTGTTTATTACCATGAAAACAATATTGAAGATTACCGCATGATGACAACTGGTCAATATGGTGGAATTGGCGCATTGATTCGTTCGATTGATGGCTATACTTACATTGCTGAACCGTTTGAAAATAATCCAGCAGTAAAAGCAGGGTTAAAAGCAGGTGATAAAATTTTGAGTATCGATGGGAAATCGATGAAAGGATTGCCTTCAGATGATGTTACAACCTATTTAAAAGGTCCAAAAGGTTCAAAAATTGCAGTTGAAATTGAACGTGAAAAAGTTGGCAAACAAACTATAATCGTTGAACGCGATGAAATTAAAATTCCAGATGTTCCTTATTATGGTATTTTGAAAGACAATGTTGGATACATTAAATTATCGAGTTTCACTAATACAGCATCATCAGAAGTGAAAAAAGCTTTTTTAGAATTGAAAGAAAAAGGAATGGAATCATTGGTATTTGACTTACGTGGCAACGGAGGTGGTTTGCTAATTGAAGCCGTTAAAATTGTAAATTTCTTCGTGAAAAAAGACCAAGAAGTGGTAACGACAAAAGCGCGAATGGCCGAAGAAAATCGGGTTTACAAAACAATCGATAATCCAATAGATTTGGAAATACCTTTAACAATTTTAGTTGATGATGGTTCTGCATCTGCCAGTGAAATTGTTGCTGGAAGTATCCAAGATTTGGACAGAGGGGTGATTATCGGACAAACATCTTTTGGAAAAGGATTGGTTCAACGCACATATGACTTAAAATATGGATCTAAAATGAAATTAACCATAGCAAAATATTATACTCCTTCAGGAAGATGTGTGCAACGCTTGGAATATTATGACAAAACAGATGGATCAAAACCCAAAGAAATATCTGATTCTTTATTGAAAATATTTAAAACTAAAAACGGTCGTGATGTTATCGATGGCCGAGGAATTGAACCAGATATTAAAGTCGAAGAAAAAGAAATGAGTCGATTAACTGCTACAATTTATGCCAATAATTTAGTGTTTAACTATGCAACAACATTTGCAATAAATCATCCTGAAATTGCTGTTGCTAACTCTTTTAGCTTAAGTGATGAAGAATACAATGCGTTTAAGAAATATGTATTAAATGAAAAATTTACTTATTCTACAGCTTCTGAAGAAATGCTTAAAAAGATGAAAGAAACAGCTGAAAAAGAAGGATATTTCAATGATTCTAAAGCTGAATATGAACTATTAATGGCGAAAGTTACTCCATCAAAAGAGCGTGATTTAGATAAATTCAAAAAAGAAGTGAAAAGTTTATTAGAAAACGAAATAGTATCCCGCTATTATTATCAAACTGGTCGAACAGAACACACGTTAAAACAAGATGATTTTATACTAAAAGCAATTGAAACTTTAAAAAATAAATCAAGCTACAATACTATATTAAAAAAATAAACGTTAGCACTTAAACGATTACTAGTTATTATGTTTCAAAGGCTTGTTCCACAACAAACGCTTAATTCTATTCATTACTTAGGAACTTTACTTTTAGTAATTGGAATGCCTTCTAGCAAAGTATTGATGTCACTTGGTACAATGGTTTTAGCATTAGCGTTTATTTTAGACTTTAATTTTAAAAGTAGCATTTCTGCCTTTCGATCGAATAAATTACTTTTTCCCCTACTCTCTTTTGTACTTATTCACCTCATCAGTTTAAGTTGGACATCAGATTTCAACTATGCTGCAGCTGATTTAAGGATAAAGGTACCGCTCTTATTATTGCCAATTTTTTATACTATAAAACCGATTCCAAAAGGATACATTCGAACGTTATTTTTAAGCTTATTTGTCTTAACTGTTGTTGCAATTTCTCTATACAATTTTCTTGCTTACAATGGTATTATCGGGAATTATTCCTACATTGATTTCAGAGAAATGTCCTTATTTGGTTCTCACATTCGCTTTAGTTTAATGGTAGCATTTGCTGCAGGAATATGTTTAACAAGCTATAAAAATTCACGTTGGCAACTAATTGCAATTATCTTATTTAGTTGGTTAAGTTATTACACCTATTACAGTCAAGTAGTGACTGGTTTTTTAGCTTGGGTAATTGTCATTGGAGTAGTTGGATTTAGTGCAATTTTCAACCGTTCAAAAAAAATAGCTTGGATAAGTTTATTAGGTATTTTAGGTAGTATAATAACAGTACTTTATTTTGTAATAGCCCATTCAACATCTGTATCCAATTCATCGAATCACATACATCAATATCCTAAATTCACAAAAAAAGGTAATCTATATTTTCACGATACGAATTCAGAAAAAAACAATGAAGGAAAGCCAATCATGGTATTTATCTGCGAAAAAGAACTTAAAGAAGCTTGGAGAAATATTTCATCAATTCCTTATGAAGGAAAAGACCTAAAAAATCAATGGCTAAGTAACACATTGATTCGCTACTTAGATTCTAAACATTTAACTAAGGACGCATCTGGTATTCAAGCATTATCTGCATCAGATGTTAAAGCAATTGAAAAAGGAATTGCAGATGTAGAAGACCTTAAAATCGGATTAATTGCCCGTATAAACGGATTGAATTATCAACTGATGAATCCTTCAGATCCAAATGGACATTCTATACTTCAGCGAATAGAATATTGGAAAACTGCATTACAAATCATCGAGAAAAATTGGTTTTTAGGCGTTGGTGTTGGAGATGTACAACAAGCTTTTAATCATCAATACAAACAAAACAAAACACTATTAACACAAGAACACCAATTAAGAGCACACAATTCTTTTTTAACTAGTTGGGTGAGTTTTGGTTTGCTAGGCTTTGTTCTTTTTTGTTGGATGCAAAGCTATTTTTTATATGTTTTTAGTGTAAAAAAAGAAATTGTTCCACTACTTTTCGGCTTGATAATCCTTTCATCATTTTTCTTTGAAGACACATTAGAAACCCAAATGGGTGTTACATTTTTTGCTTTTTTCTATAGTTTCTTTTTTGAAAAAACTGAAAAGACTACTTCTCCTCTTTCTTAAAGATATTACCAACTTCCTTCCCTATTTTTTGGAAAGCCTCTACACCTTTTGAAATGGCACTTGAATCAAAATCATCGTAATTACCATAAATATTCTCTACCGTATTTTGTGAAGGGAAAATTATCAATGTGTCATTTTCTGGATAACCACGTTCAAATTTAGACGGAAATGCATCTACACCAACTTGGTAAGAAATAGCACCTTTACGTGCTGCGCAAAACACAAATAAATCATCCGCTGATTTTCTTCCATTTAATAAGAAGAAATCATCTAATTCTTCAATAATAAAGAAATTACATTTTACATTGATTTTATTAACTTCTCCTACTTTTAACCATTTTTCAAAAGTTGCTTCAGAAGCATACAAATCTATCGGGCAATTTAATTCCTTAGAAAAACGTAAAACACGTTCAACCCATAAATTAAAACTTGATTCCAATTCCGCCAATAAAGGACAAACAACTAAAATTCGATTATAAGAAACAAACGGTTTTTCAAATTGACAAAAGAAAATAGTTTTATCACAAACATCTAAAAGATGTTCACGATCATCACCAACAACTCTTTTTAATAAATTCATTGTTCGGCTATCATTGATTACAACGATATCTGTTACCAGTTCTTTTGAAACACGTGCTATTCCTGAAGACAAATTAAAATCGATCGTTGCAATGGTGTTGATTTTAGATTCATGTCCAGAGAAATGTTTCACAATTTCTTCCAATGATTTCCTTGATTTCCGAATCATTCTTTCTGCATATTCATTGTTTGGATATACACTAACTACAGAAATTGGATTGATTACTTTAGGATCTGAAACCAACAAGGAAAAATCAATTAATGCCTCATTCCCAGCTAATTCATTCATGGAAACCATTAAGTGTTTATTTCTCAAACGTGTTTCATTCGATTCTTCAGGTTCATTTTCTGCTAATTCAATAATTAATTTTTTACCTGCATTTTCCGTGACAAAAGATGCTGTCATACAAGTGAATAGGATTAAAAGGATTGTTCCATTCACAATGTTGATGTCTAAGATCCCATTTCCATCATTGTACCCAACCATAATAATAGCCAAGGTTGCAGCAGCATGGGAAGTACTTAAACCAAAAATTATTTGGCGCTCTGTTCCAGTCATTTTATAAATTAATTGCGTAAAATATGCCGCTAACCATTTGCTAATAATGGCAAAAATTGTAAGGACCCCGGCAATAATCAAAGGCCAAGTACCGTTAAAAAACACTTTGTAATCTACCACCATTCCCACAAAAATCAAAAAGAATGGTATGAATAAAGAATTTCCAATAAATTCAATTCGATTCATTAAAATTGAATTGTGTGGTATCAAGCGATTTAATACTAATCCTGCAACGAAAGCACCTATAATGTGTTCAACACCCGCTACTTCAGCTAAAAAGGCAGAGAAAAAAACTATGGAAAGGACAAAAATATATTGGGATGTTTTTTCACTATCCAACTTACTAAAAAACCATTTTGCGACTTTTGGAATCAAGAAAAACATAATTAAAGAAAACAATGTAAGCGAAGTGATCAGTCGCAACCAAAATGCACCATCTAAATTACCTTCTGTTGAACAAGAAATAATTGCTAATAATATCAATACCGCAGAATCGGTTAAAATGGTTCCACCCACTGTAATCGCAACTGTTTTATTTTTTGTTAACCCATATTTACTAATGATCGGATAAGCTACTAATGTATGGGTTGCAAACATACTTGCGGTTAACCAACTTGCTGTTTGTGACAAACCTAAGCCATAATAACACAATGGAAAACCTAAAGTTATTGGTACAAAAAATGTCAACGCACCAAATGCCAAACTTTTTTTACGGTATTTTTTGAATTCGTTTAAATCCAATTCCAAACCTGCCATAAACATAATATAGAGTAAGCCAATCGTTGAGAAAAGCTTAATAGAACCTTCTGATTCCATTGCTTTTACGCCAATTAATCCTAAACCATGTGGACCAATTATTACACCTGAAATAATTAATCCAATAATTGCTGGGATTTTTACTTTTCGTAAAAGAATTGGTGATAAAAGAATAATGAAAAGTAACAAAGAAAAAACTAAAACAGGATTTTTCAATGGTAAATGAAAGGCCTCTATTAGATGAGCAAAAAAATAATTCATTAAAATCCTTATATTAGCTTTTATACAAAGATAAAGTTATTTTGAAATCTGTCTCTGTTATTCAAGTTAATATTGTGTAAACTAAAGTAATGAAGCGCTTACTGTAAACATTTTAACTTATCTTTGTAAAAAAACTATCCATGCGTTTTGAATTAACCAGAGAATTTCTTGAATTACTTCGTGCTAAAATTGCGGAGTCAGATTTGCTTTGGATTAAAGATAACATTTTAGAACTTCACTTTGCCGATATTGCTGAAATATTAGACAAATTAACAAGTGATGAAGCAAAATACATCTATTTTGAAATGGATGAAGAGCTTCAAGCTGACGTTTTAATGGAGCTGGAAGAAGATGTACGCGATCGTTTTTTAGCTTCGCTTTCTACTAAAGAAATTGCTGATCAATTAGAAAATTTGGATTCTGATGATGCCGCGGATATTTTGGGTGAATTATCAGATGAAAAGATTCAAGAAGTCATTTCTCAAATGGAAGATGACGAAGCAGCTGAAGACATTGTTGATTTATTAAATTACGATGAAGATACTGCTGGTGGATTGATGCAAAAAGAATTTATTCAAGCACGCGTTGATTGGCCAGTAAATCGTTGTTTGGTTGAACTACGTCGACAAGCAGAAGATGTAGAAAAAGTATATACAATTTACGTAGTAGATAAATTAAATAAATTAGTTGGCGTACTTTCTTTGAAACGCTTACTTTTTGCGAGTCCCAAAACAATTATAAGCGATTTATACCAAGGTAAAAATATCATTTCAGTCAAAACTTCTGATAGTAGCGAGGATGTGGCTAAAGTGATGGAGAAATACGATTTAGTATCAGTTCCTGTTGTTGATTTGCAAAATAAATTAGTAGGTAGAATCACCTTAGATGATGTTGTAGATGTTATCAAAGAAGAAGCAGATAAAGATTTCCAGTTAGCATCTGGTATCTCTGAACGAATTGAATCAACATTTAGTGTTTGGCGTATTACAAAAGCCCGTATTCCTTGGTTATTTATTGCGATGTTGGGTGGAACATTAGGTGCACAAGTGATTGCACAATTTCAAGGTGGGATAACAAAAGTTCCAGCGTTAGCGTTTTTCATTCCTCTTATCACTGCAATGGGCGGAAATGTTGGTGTGCAATCGTCTGCTATTGTTGTACAATCTCTCGCTAAAGGATCAGATCAATTTGGAAGTATTCTTCAAAAATTAGGGAAAGAAGCTTTGGTTGCATTAGTGAACGGAATTTTACTTTCTGCCATCATTTATGGGATTGCTTTTTACTTTGAAAATGGAACTTTAGGTTTAGTCGTTAGTATTTCATTATTTACGGTGATTATTTTTGCTGCACTTTTTGGAACCTTGATTCCTTTGGTCTTAAATCATTATAAAATTGATCCAGCATTAGCTACTGGCCCTTTTGTAACAACATTAAACGACATAGTAGGATTATTTATCTACTTTACTGTTGGTATGTTATTGTATAAGATGTAAACCCATCAACATGCATAAACTCATCCTATTCCTAGACGAAGTTCATCCTATTTTAGCAGAACGTTTAACAATTGCTGGATTTAATTGTGTAGATGCATCTACTTGGAATCAACAAAAGTGCATTGAAGAATTTAAACATGCAGAAGGTATTGTCGTTCGAGCACGTTTTACGTTGGACGAAGAAATGTTGCAATTTGCACCTGAATTAAAATTCATAGCTCGTTCTGGTGCAGGGATGGAAAATATTGATTCCAATTACTGTAAAAAAAGAGGAATTGTATTGTTCAATGCTCCTGAAGGAAATCGCAATGCTGTTGGTGAACATGCATTGGGAATGATCCTTAATTTACTCAACAACATTAATAAAGCAAACCAAGAAGTTCGCAATGGTATTTGGGACAGGGAAGGAAATCGTGGGGTTGAATTAGATGGAAAAACAGTTGGAATCATTGGATTTGGGAACAACGGGAAAGCATTTGCTCAAAAATTAAGAGGATTTGATGTTAAATTAATGGCCTACGATAAATACAAGAAAAATTTCGGTGACCATTTTGTTATGGAATGTACCTTAAATGCGCTATTAAAAAATGCAGATATCATTAGTTTTCATATTCCACAAAATAAAGAAACATTGTTTATGGCGAATGTGCAACTATTCGATCGTATTCAAAAACCATTTTACCTATTAAATCTTTCAAGAGGAAAAATTGTTGATACAGCTAGCTTAGTTAACGGCTTGAAATCGGGTAAAATATTGGGTGCAGGTTTGGATGTTTTAGAATATGAAAAATCGAGCTTTGAAGCATTTTTTGAACAAGAAATCCCTGAAGATTTTGCGTATTTATTGCAAGCAAAAAATGTGATACTTACACCACATGTTGGTGGTTGGACAACTGAAAGTTACTATAAATTAAGTGCTGTTTTAGCGGATAAAATTCTTGATTATTATCAATTTACTTAAGAAACGCGTAATAAATTTCCGAAAAACAATTCTTTACCAGAAGAAGATTTCATCCACAATTCTTTCACTGATACATTTTTTGTTGGAAAATACATTTCTGCTAACGTTGTAATCATCGGGATATCAAGTATTGGAGAATAGGTATTCATAATTAAAAACCCATCTTCTGTCATCAACGAAGCTGCTGTTGCCATCAATTCGTCAATTTTTTCTTCTAACTTCCACTTTTCACCTTTCGCTCCAATGCCCCAAGCTGGAGGATCCATAATGATTCCTTTGTATTTATTGCCTCGTTTTTGTTCTCTATTTGCGAATTTTAAAGCATCTTCTAATACCCATTTTACATTCATCAAACGACTTTCTTCCATATTGGTTCGTGCCCATGAAATCAATTGTTTCACCGAATCAACGTGGTATGTCTCTGCTCCTGTATAGCGAGCAACACATGAAGCTGCTCCTGTATAAGCAAAAAGATTCAAAAATTTATCATCAGCAGTTAAATGGCTTTTGATGTAATCCCAATTAACGCGTTGCTCTGGAAATAATCCAATGTGTTTGAATTTTGTTAATTCAAGGTTGAATTTCAATTTTTCAAAAGAAATTTGCCAATCTTTTTTAAGGTGTTGCTTTAACGGTTTCCAAGAACCGCTGTGAGAACCACGGGCTACAAATTCCCAATCAGCAATTTGCTCCCACTCTTTAAACGATTTTTCAGTTTTGAAATACGCTTGAATTTCTGGACGAATTGTAATAACACTCCCCCATCGCTCCAGTTTTTTTCCACCTCCAGCATCTATTAATTCATAATCAGTCCAGGGCTTTGCGTAAATTCGTTCGTCTGACATTTTATTTTGCTCTCGGTGTTTTTTGACGTCCACCCATCATTTGAGCCATACGTAGTTGGTTTTTAGATGGTGTCGCCTTCATTTGGCTTTGCATCAATTTAATTTGATCTTTCATCATTCCTGATGTGTCCATTTTTTTTGCTTCTGCTAATAATTTTTCAGCTTCTGTTTTGCGACCCGTTTGTGCACAAATTCCAGCTAAATGCATACGCGCTACTGCATTGTCTTGACCCGTTCTTAAACCTAAAGTTAAAGCTTTTCTTAAAAACTGCTCAGATTTAGCAAAACCAAATTCTTGTGTATTCATTACTGCTTGTAAAAACAATACGTATGCATGTTGCTTTTTAGGCAACAAATTTGGATGTGAAATCTTATTTATATACATTTTTGCTTTATCTGTATTACCCAAACGCATTTGGTTCAAAGCTAAAATCATGTTTTCATTTCTAAAAAATGATAAAATCACTAGCGCCGTAACAAATAAGAAGGTGATTCCCCATCCCCAATGTCCATCAACAAATAAATATGCATTAAAAAACAAAGTCAATGCTGCTACTGCGCAGCGAATAATAAATCGTGTCATAGTAAAATTATAAAGTTGCGATACATTTTAGTTCAATAGCTATCGGCGTTGGAAGAGAATTGATTTCAACCGTTGTTCTACATGGTAAATTATCTTTGAAATACTCAGCATAAACACGGTTATAAACGTGAAAATCTCTTTTCATATTCACCAAAAAAACAGTAACATCTACTAATTTATCCCAGCTTGACCCTGCTTCTTCCAAAATTACACGCACATTGTCAAAAACACTTCTGCACTGTGCTTCGAAATCAAATTCTATGAAATTGCCATTCTTATCTAATTTCAATCCTGGAACTTCAGAATCTGTTGCATCAGAACCTGCTACACGTGGTCCAACACCAGATAAAAACAATAAATCACCAACTTTACGTGCATGTGGATAAAGTCCAACGGGCTTTGGTGCTTTTGAAGTAGAAATACGATCTTCGTTTGCCATAAACTATTTTTTGCAAAGATAATAGTTTTAACTGATTCTGTTAAAAGAACATTCAAGTATAATTTCAACTTGTGCAGTGTGTTTGTTTGGGAGAATTCCTTATTTTTGTTTTATGAATAAATTATTGATCATTTTTGGGTTACTCATCAGTGTAAGTTTAAGTTCTTGTATTGAAATAACGGATGACATTACCATCAATGCAGATGGAAGCGGTTTATTCAAATATACCATTAACTTGAGTGAAAGTAAAGTAAAAGTAAACTCACTTTTAGCATTGGATAGTATTGAAGGAAAAAAAGTGCCTACACTAGCAGAGATCGAATCTAAAATCGGAGAATTTAAAAAAATTCTTGCCAGTAAACCAGGCATTTCAAATGTAAAAATAGAAGCTGACTTCACAAATTTTATCTTTAAACTTACATGTAACTTTTCAAATGTTAACACCCTTCAATCAGCTGTTAAAGAAGTGATAAAAGAAATTTCTAACGAGAAAAATATTGCAGAATTAGAAGCTGTTTGGTTAAAATGGGATGGCCAAAAATTAGAGCGTTCTATTCCAGATATTACCATCAAAAAATCGAAAGAATTCAAAACTGAGGACATTGAACAATTGAAAAAAGGTAAATATACATCCATCAGTCGCTTCGCAAAACCAATCGAAAAATGCAGCAATCCAACAGGCGTAATTTCTAAAAATAAATTAGCTACAATGGTCCAAACGAACATCTATAGTTTGACAAAAAATCCTAAATTATTAGAAAATACAATCTATCTTTTTCCAAACAAGAATTAGAACTATTTTTATTTGTAATTTCGTGGTAGAATTTTAGTATAAATTGACTCAACGCTCAACCATGAAGCATCTTTTCCTCTTATTTTGCAGCATACTTTTCACGGCATCTTTTGCTCAAAAATCAGAAGATTTAATTCCCCGTGACGCTGTAACCGTATTCAGCATCAACAATTTTACATTGCTTCAAAAGGTTTCTTTGGACGATTTAGTGAAATATGAATTTATGGCGGAAGTGCAATCTGAGCTATTTGATGGCTCAACTTCTGGAAAGACGTTGAAAGATGCCGGAATTGATTTCGATCAAAAAATGAATATCTTTTATGGTCGTGGAAAAGAATATGAAATTTCTGGATTTACATTTGGCATTAAAAACAAAGCCGATTTATTCCAAGTATTTGATGATTTTCAGTTAGCAGATTCTAAAATTCCTGGAACAGAAACCTACACTTCGTTCTTCAATAGTTTAATAATCAAAGGTAATTCAGCATTGTTAATTCGCGTTGAACCTTTAGCTGAACGTGTAAATGAATTAACAGATTCTATTTGGTATGCCAATGGGAATGAAAGTCCGTGGGCTGATGCTTATGAAGGAATGGAAGAGGATTTAAAAGAAGAAAGTGAAAAAGAAGTGTTGCAAGAGGAAATTTATGATGAAATGCCTGAGGCAACGCAACCAAAAACAGAAGATGAATTTCCAGTAGCAGAAGAAAACCCTTTGCAAAAAAACTATTATGAAATGCGTGATAGTGTTGAAATGGTATTGCAAATTGGATTTTTAGATGCAATATGTAAAGATTTATTTGTTTCGAATTTAAATCTAAAAGCGGTTGATAGTAGATTTGCCGAACAGTTAACACATCCTTCTGAAGCAATATTCTTCTTGGATAATTCCAGAAACTTGCAACAATCTAAAAAAATCTGGTACTTAGAAACAATGTTTCCGACTTTGTATACCGACTTAAAGGAATTGTATACAGGGAATGTTTTATTGGGGGATTTATTGTTAAACAACAATTCTATTGAATTTAAAATGGAATCTCGTTATGGTGAGAAACTAGGCTCTATCTACGAAAAATTGAACCATTCAAAATTCGACAAAAAAGTATTGAATTACATTCACAAAGACAATACGGCTTATTTCACTTACAATATAAATTTGAGAGAAGCGTATGAACAAGCTTTCAAAGTAATTATGCCAATTTTGACAAATGAAAAAAATACTCAAATGTCGACAAGTGTATTGGCGCTTGATCTTTTAAATGAGTTCATCAACAAAGATGCATTGTTTGGAACGTATAAAGGAAGTATGTTTGGGACGTTCAATGGAATCAAAAAGGTAAAAACTACAAAAATTGAATTTACCTATGATGACGAAACGTTTGAATACCAAGAAAAAGAAGTGAAAGCTGAAGAAGACATGCCTATTTTCACTTTAGGCTTTTCTACAGAACGTAATGATATTCCACTAAAAGTATTGCAACACCTTTCTCGTTTAACATCTCGTTTCCAAAATAAAGGAACCTATTGGGTATTTGAAAATGCTATTTTAAATGCTGCTCCTTTGTATATGATTGCAAATGAAGGTTTATTTATTTTCACTAATGACCAAGATTTAGCGGAGAATCATGTGAATGGATATGGAAAAGAAGCATTGGCTAAGAAAGATGCAGCGAAAGCGGCTAAAAGTGGTTCTATGTATGCGAACATTAATTTAGCACAAGCAATTGATCGCTTTCCAAGAGATTTCTTTACGCCAAAACAAAATGAAATCCTAGATGCAATGCGTGGCAAAACAGGCTCAATGGAATTAACTTCGTCAAAAACAACGAAAGAAAAAACCTCATTTGATTTGTTGTATTCTTATGGCGGAACTTATGACAATGCTGGTAAGTATTTGTTAGATTTAATGAATAGTTTATACATTATTTCCAAATAATAGCCTATTAATTCATGTTCAAAAAAATTACGTTAATACTCATTTTGTCTGTTGCGTTAGCTGGATTTTTAATCTTACGACCATATATTTTCAAAAACCAAGATGCACCGACAATTGAAGACCGATTGCCCGATGCTGACTACATTGGTAAAGCATATATTTTAGATGTAGCTCGCGAAACAAGTGGAATGTTGTATTACAACAAAATTCCTTTTAGAGATTTATTATCCTATGAATTTATATTAAGTCAAGGGAAATTATATGGTTTGAATTTACAAAAACCTATTTACTTTTTTGGAAAAGAACGTGGAGATGTAGGAGCCATCATTCAAGTGAGTGATAGCAGTAAAATTGGAGAAGGAATTAAACGATTAACAAAAATTATTGAGGTTGATGACACGCTCATCAATGAACAAAAAATCTATCGTTACAAAAAAGAAAACATCTATTTAACGTATAGCAACAATTATTTGTTTGTATTTAAAGGTAACAATTTTACATTCTTTAATAAGAGAATATCGTTAGCGAAAAGAAATGAACAAAGCAATTTATGGAAAGCATTTTTAGGAGAGAAACAATTTAAAAATGAAAAATTAGTAATCTATTCCAAAGCACGCCAATTAAATGAATATGGAATTGAAAAAGTAATTTTTGCACACGATAGTGATTCGACTAGTTTTAGCTTGAAAGCATATGTTAAAAACATCAAAAACTTTAATTTCAAACAAAAAGGAGCTGGTATAAGTTTTGCAAATACTGGTTCAACAAATAAAATGCTAAACATTCACATTGATAGTAAAAAACTTCGTGAACATCCTGAGGACCCGATTTATCAATTACTGGTTCGTTTAGGTAGAAAAATCAGTTTCCCAACCAAAGAATTTTTAACTGCATGGGAAGGCGATTTATCTTTCAGAGAAGGAGGAAAACAAACCATTCAAGAAAGCTATATAGAAACAGTTTTGGATGAAGACTTTAATACAACTGAAGTTGAAAAGAAAAAAGCAGTTGAAGTTCCTGGATTTTCATTGTTATTTACTACAAATCAACATGGGAAAAATTTCATAAACAAGTTGTTTGCAAAAGGAATCTTAACTAAAACGGATGGTAAATTTCGTTTTCTATATTCACCACCATTAAAAATGAATATCGTAAAAAACACCTATTATTTTTACAGTGGTGATTTATGCCCAACGACTGAAATACACGCAAAAAACAATGGAATCTTTTTAAGAAAAGGAACTAAAATTGAATTCAACTTAGATTCTTTGAGCAGAAACGAAGCATTTGGAACACTTTATATTCCTGTAGATCGCTTATTTAAAGGTGGAAAAAGATTTAATTTTTAAGGTATTCGATCAATAAAAATGCCCCAATAAGTAATACTTGTTGGGGCATTTTTTATTCGTTTAAATCATATTATCGAATTAAATTGATGTGTCCTTTTAGATCAATCACTTCATTGTTTCCATTTCTACCAATGATACGATAGCTGTATGTTCCATCTTGAACTGGAATGCCTAGCAATGATTTCCCATCCCAACTTGGCGCTATGTCATTCGTTTTATAAACGATTTCTCCCCATCTATTAAAAATCAATACTTCTAATTTTTTAACAAACACAAACACTGGTTTCCAAGTGTCATTTACCCCATCATCATCAGGTGTAAAAGAGTTAGGTATAAACTGTGTTGGACTCAAATTTATGCGTATTGTTTGATAAGCTGTATCTGCACAACCAAATTGGGTATTCACAATTTGAGTAATTAAATAATACCCAGAATCAGAAATTGAGTAATTAAAAGAAAGATCTTCTACCCCACCAAAATCTCCATTCCCAAAATCATAGAAACCATTAGTATATGCAGATGCTGTATTTTCTAAATAAACCATTGGATGATCAGTTGTAATAACTGTTGGTGTAACATTAAATCCAGCAACTGGTGTTTCGTATACAGTGATATAATTTGTTGACGTTAAAGAGTTAGTACATCCATCAGCATTAGAAGCAAATAAAGTTACAGAATATACATTTGGATCTGTATACAAGTGCGATGGATTTGTTAATGAAGATGAACCTCCATCACCAAAACTCCATGAATAAGTATCCGCAAAAAGTGAATTATTGACAAATTCTGCCTCAAAATCTTCACAACCATCAGGATCTATTGCGTTAAATGATAACTGAGGTTTTTCATGAATTTGAACGACTTGAGTAGATGTATCTGAACACCCAAATTGGTTATACGTAATTAACGACAAATCATAATCACCCGCAGCTAAATACGTTACAGTTGGCGCATTCCAATTGGATGTTGTCGTGTTATCAAAATCCCAGAAATAAGCATTGGCACCTAAAGATAAATTATTAGTTGATATTGTAAACGGATAGTCACAACTTTCTGTTGCAGATAAAATGAAATCACTTACTGGATTTGGGTGAGCAAACACATTAAATGTTGTCGTGTCTGAACAGCCAAAATTGTTTTGAGTTATTACAATCGGATAATATGTTCCAGCTGTTGAGTATACATGCGTCGTTGAAACACCAATTCCTATTGTTCCATCTTGGAAATCCCACGTAGCATAGTTCGAAGTATTCGATGTTTCATTAAATTGGACAGTCAATGGTACACAACCAACGAACTCATAATCGTCATAGATTAAATTAGGCGTAGGACGAACAACCACAGTATGTGTAGCAGAATTGGTGCAACCATAAGTTAGTGATGTTCCGAGCAACGTTACTTGTAAAGTACCACTTTGGACAAATACGTGCGAAGGACTATATACATTACTTGTTGTACCATCTCCAAATTGCCAGAATGTATTACTCAAAGGATCTGAAGTATTTGTGAAAGTGAACACTTCATTCATACACAAGGTGTCTTCTAAAATTGTAAAATCAACCATTGGTTTATCATGAACAATAATTGAAATTTCTGATGTATCTATTGAACAACCATTGTCTGCAATTAATTTGGCTACATATGTTCCAGCTTGATTATAAGTGTAATTCGGACTAAACGAACTTGAAACTTGACCATCTCCAAATAACCAAGAGTAATTAGTTGCTCCTACAGAATAATTCGTAAACTGAACAGGTAAAGGAGAACAACCAATAACAGGTGTTGTATTAAAGAAAGATGTAACAGTATTTGGGAACACAGTAATTGTATCCATCAAAGTGTCAGATCCACACGTATTATAAGCAATTAAAGTAACAATAAAAGTAGTATCACTTGTTCCTGTTATAAATGGGTGTGTTGGATTGGTTAACGTTGTGTTAGGTGAACCATCACCAAAATTCCAACTATAACTTGTTGGAGAACCAAAAGATGTATTCATAAATCCAACATTTACTGGTGAGCAACCTGTATTTGAAGTTGTAACAAAATCTGCAATTGGTTGTGCTTTTACTTTTATTGAATCTAAGAAAGTAGAAGATCCACAAATATTTGTAACAGTTAATGTTAATTGATATAAGGTATCTCCTAAAATAGGCGATGGGTATGTAATTGAAGTTGGATTTTTAACTGTTGATACTTGATTCAAATTAGGATAAGAAAAATTCCAGTTATAGCTTGTAATATTTTCTCCTGATGAATTATTAGTAAAAGAAACGGTTAATGGCCCACAATCTTCATGTGTAGAAGGTGTAAATGAAGCCGTTGGTGTTGTTATTACATGAATGTTATGAGCAATTGAGTCAACACAACCATAAATTGAAGTGGCTGTTAATACGATTGAGTAATTACCAATAGATGCGTATGAATGAGATGGGTTTTGAAGAGTTGAACTTCCTCCATCACCAAAATTCCATGCATAAGTACTTGCACCTGTTGAAGTATTTGTGAAATTAACTGTAGTACCAATACATGTCAACGTATCCGCATTAAATAAGGGTACTGGAAGTGGTCGGACTGTTACAACACGATTAGCTGAATTTGTACAACCTGTTATTGGATCTGTATAGGTATAAGTTAACGTATGTGGGCCAACACCAGCAAGTAAAGGATTAAATGTGCCATTTGAACCACTTGTTATTCCTGACCCAGACCAAGTTCCTCCTACTGGTGTAAACCCAGTTAAATTAAATACAGGCGATGATAAGCACGTATTCAAATCAGCTCCTGGCGTAATTTGAGGTAATGGGTTAATATATATAGGAACAATTGTCGGAGTCCCATCACATGTTCCAGACTTAGGCGTAATTGTATAATTAACTATTTGAAGAGCAAAAGAAGTATTATTAAGGATTTGATCTATTTGATTTCCTTGTCCATTACTTTCGCCTGTAATCTGATTATTCACAGAAGCTGTCCAATTAAACAATGCTCCATTTGTAGAACTACTTAAATTAATAATTGCATGTTCTCCACTACAAATAGTATCATTACTCACTAAACTTGCAGTAACTGTTGCAACTGGATTCACATAAATGGTAACAGTAGAAGATGAACCAGAGCAAGCTGCAGCTGATGGTGTAACGGTATAAATAACATTTTGAAGTTGAGCAGTTGAATTACTTAATTGTTGTGAAATACTAGATCCACTTCCAGCTTGTTCACCTATTATTGGCAATGTAATGGTTGGAATGAAATTAAAAGTTGTATTTAAAACAGTTGACGTCAATGCTATTGCAGTAGTTTCACCACTACAAATGGTGTCACTTGTAGGTGAAATTGATAAAACAGGTATTGGATTTACTTGTACTGTAGCAGAAATAGGTGTTCCAGTACAACCATTCAATGATGGTGTTACAGAATATGTAATGCTTTGTGCTGATGTAGAAGTATTTATTAAAGTCTGAGAAATGGTGGATCCTGTTCCATTTGAAGCACCAGTAATGGATGAATTTGATGAAACGGTCCAAGCTAAATTCGCATTATTGATTGAACTCGTAACTAATATGTTTGCCAAGGTATTACTACAAATTTCTTGTGAAATAGGAGATAATGTAACAGATGGAATCGGATGAACAACGACTGTTGCAATACTTGTGTCACCTATACAACTTCCAGTTGATACAGTTATAGTATAAGTAACTAATCCAGGTATTGTAGAATTATTGGTTAAATTTTGAACAATTGTCGAACCTGATCCATTTGTTGCTCCAGTTGCATTATTTTGAGATACTGTCCAATTAAATGTAGCTCCTGAAACGTTTGAACTTAAAGCAATTGAAACTGCTGTACCACTACAAATCGTATCGTCTAATGTTACAACAGTTAGTGTAGGTGTTGGATTAATACTTACCGTGAAATTCATAGGCAATCCAATGCAACCATCCAGTGTAGGTGTAACTGAAATAATACCAGATGTTGTACCACCTGAAATATTTGCTGGTGCATTCCAAATTGGTATATTACCTGTTCCTGATAAGCCTAATCCAATTGTATTTGATGTGTTTGTCCACGTATAAGTCGCACCAACTGGAGTCGATGTAAAGTTAAATCCACCAATTGTATTCGTTGGACAAACTGCAACGTTTTGAACTTGAGTTGCAATTGGATTTGGTTTAACTTTAATAGTTAGTGTTGCTGGTAGACCTGTGCATCCATCTGCTGTTGCAACAATTTGATAAATTACTGAATCTACAACTAACGTATTATTAACCAATGTTTGATTAATTGAACTTCCTGAACCATTACTTGCTCCAGTTATGGATCCACTATTAAGAACAGTGAATGTAAATGTTGGATTTGCTATCGAAGAAGTTAATGCAATAGATGTTGTTTCCCCAGAGCAAAGTAATGCTGAAACTGGAGTTGCAATAGAATTTGGTAAAGGTTTTACATTAATTGAATAAACAACAGGAGGGGCTGAACATGTTATATTATTATAAGTAAATGATAAAGATGAAATATAATCAACAGGCAAAGTGCTTAAAGTTGAATTAGTAAGTGTTTGAACTGGGATTATTGATGTCCCATTGGTTGCTATACCAGTTATACCTGTTGGTTGTGTTGCATTCCATGAAAACGAGTTTCCTGAAGCAAACCCTGGAGCAATAGAAGAAACCAAATTTATTAAATTAGTAGTTGTACCCGAACAGATTGTTTGATTTGCAGCTGAGAATGTTAAAACTGGAATTGGATTTACTGTAATTGTATACGTAGATCCTGTTCCTGAACAAGCACCTGTAGTTGTCGCAACATTTACTGTATAAACAATATTAATTGGTGAATTAGTAGTATTCACTAATGTTTGAACAGGTATTGTTGTTGTTCCTGAAGCTTGTGCTCCGCTAATTCCTGCTGGAATGACTGCTGTCCATCCGATTTGAGCAGTTGAAGTTAAACTGCTAATTAATACTGCAGAAGTTGACGTTCCAGAACAAATCGTTTGATTTGGAACACTAAATGATACCCCTGGAACTGGATTTACATTTACAGTAAAATTGGATGGATTTGAAGAACATCCTGCAGCAGTTGGACCAACAGATGTTGGTATTATAGTGTAAACCAACGATTGAAGTTGAGGCGAACTATTGGTCAATACTTGATTGATTGTGCTTCCACTTCCATTTGACATACCTGAGACAGAAACATTTGGACTTACAGACCAAGTAAATGATGTGTTTAGAATGTTTGATGTAAGTTGAGCATTCACAGCGGTATTACTACAAATCGTGTCTTCTGTTAAATTGATAGACAAAACGGGTAAAGGATATACTTCAATCGTGTACATAGAACTTGGCCCAGTGCACGAATTAATTGTTGCAGTTGCAGTATATGTTACGGTACCTGAAGTTAATCCATTATTAACAATCGTTTGTGCTGGTATTGAAGTTGAACCAGATAATGATACACCTGTTAAATTGGATGGATTAGACACTGTCCAAGCAATTGATGAACCAATAACATCACTTGTTAAATTAATTGGTGATGACAATAAATTAGAACACAAGCTTTGATTTTGACCCGAAAAAGTAATATTGGGAATTGGTTCAATCGTAATTGTTCTAACTTTAGTTTCTATTGGACAGACATTATTTGTTGGATTTACAGTTGTAATCGTATACATTACAGATCCTTGAGTTGTTTGAGAATTTGTAAGTGTTTGATTAATTCCTGTTCCTGTGCCATTTGATGAACCAGTAATTCCAGCAGTTGGAGTTGCTGTCCATGTAAATGTTGTTCCTGTTACAGGACTTGAAATCGACGCTGTAAATGCTTGCCCTGAACACAAAGTAGAATCTAAGACAATTACAGAAAGTGCTGGCTTTGGACTCACAGCAATCGTGTAAGTAACTGGTCCACCAGGACAAATTGAATTTCCAGAAGTACTTGCAGTGGCAGTTATAGTTGCCGTTAAAATACCTGATGTTGTATTTGTCAAAGTCAATGCTGGAATTTGATTCGTTCCACTAGTCGATGTAAAGCCATTCAAACCTGAAGGAACAACAGCTGTCCAAGTGATCGATGCATTTGGTGTTGGAGTTGTTAAATCTACTACTGAAGTTGTAGTTCCTGAACAGATATCTTGATTGGGTATTGAAAAAATTACAGATGGTGAAGGATTTACCGTAAAAGTATATACCCCTGAAGATCCTGAACAAGAAGCTGCAGTTGGTGTTACCTGATAAGATACTGTTTGAGATGAATTACTAGAATTAGTTAAAGTTAGTGGATTAATCGTTCCATTTCCTGTTAAAGGATAACCTGATAAAGCAGCTGAAACAGGAGGGTTTGAAATAACTTGCCATGCATACGTTGTTGCTGCAACATCAGATGTAAATGAAACCAAAGATGATGCAACTCCAGAACATACGGTTTGATCAGTTGGTATTGTTATTATTGGTCTAGGATTTACTTGAATAGAATAATTAACCGCTGGACTTAAACAACCATTAACACTTGTTGCTTGTATTGAGTAAACAACAGCTTGTTGAGTTGAACCATTGTTAACTAAAGTCATCGAATTCAATGGATTTAAACCATTTCCAGTCATAAAACCAGTGATATTTGAACCAGCAGATAGATGCGTCCATGCAATTGATGAAGAATTTCCTAATGTATTTGTAAATGTAACTGCTGAAGTAGCATCGTTTTCACATACAGTTTGCACCAACGGTGTAGAATTTATAATAGGTGTAGGATAAATCGTAATATTAAAATTAGAAGTGTCTCCAGGGCAACCAAAATAATAAGGTTTCACAGAAACTAAACTTGTCATATTGACCAATGAATTATTGGCTGGTGCATTCCAAGAAGTTATTTGACCATTGCCAGATGCATTAATTCCAATCGATGGGTTGGTATTAGTCCATGTATAGGTACAACCGGATGGAATTGTTGAAAATATTGCTGGTGTAATAGCATTTGTAGGACAAACAGCAATTGAATTTATCGGAGCTAAATCTGGAATTGGACGTATAGTTATCGTTGTATTAATCGGTAATCCTTCACATGAATTAGCAGTTGGAATAATTGTATAAGTAACGGTTCCATCTGCAGTTGTTGAATTACTTAATGGATTTGAAATAGTATTCCCTGATGAATTCGAGTTTCCAGAAACTCCTGCACTTGCAACAGATGACCATGCAAAGGTTGATCCAGTAACAGAACTCGTCAAATTTATTAGTGTTGTTTCTCCTGAACATTGCGGATTCGTTGAGGTAATTGTTGCAGTAGCTACTGGAATAGGTTTCACTGCAATGGTATAAGTACCAATAGATCCTGGACAACCTCCAACTTGTGTACTTGCTGATGCGGAAACAATTAAATTAACTGTTGTTGTACCATTATGAGATAGCGTAAATGATGGAATAGTGCTTGAAGTACCAGATAGAGGCGTGGCTCCATTCAACCCGTTAGCATTGGAAATATTCCAAGAATACGTTACGTTTGGTGTTACAGTAGAAATGGTAATTGGGGCTGTTGTTTCGCCACTACAAATAGATTGTGTTGCAGGTGAAAAAGTAACAACTGGAGCAGGATTTATGGTAAAAGTAATTGTATCTGGAACACCTGAACAACCATTTGCAGTTGGTGTAACTTGATACGATAACGTATATGGATTCGCCCCTGAATTTATAAGTGTCATCGGTGAAATTTGTCCTGTACCACTAACTGTATAATTTGTAATTGTTGCAGGAATTGATCCTTGATTTAAAAGTACCCATGAATAACTTCCTCCAATGACAGAATTTGTAAATGTTGTTAACGTTGTAGGAATTCCACTACATTTTAGTTGATCCGCTGATAAAGTCACAACAGGAATTGGATTGACATTAATTGTGTAATTTACTAAAGCACTTGGACAATTATTTGTTGAAATAGCTTGTAATGAATAAACAACAGCTTGTTGAGTTGTACCAGAATTGTCAGTTGTCATTACAGGAAGCGTTACTGTTCCGATTGAAGTATTATAATTGGATAAATTTGAACCAGCATTAACAAAATTCCAATTGATGGTACTTCCTACAAGATTACTTGTTAAAGGAACGGAAACAGATGGATTACCTCCACATACTGTTTGAGCCAATGATGAATTTGAAACAACAGGAGTTGGATAAATTGTTATTGGTAACGTTCCTGTAACTCCATTACAACCATTGAAAATTGGGGTAATTAATATCGAACCTGTTATGTTTGTTGAAGAATTATTTAATGGTGCATTCCAATTTGGTATATTTCCAGTGCCATTTGCGCCTAATCCAATTGCTGGATTTGAATTTGTCCACGTATATGCTTGTGCGACTGGATTACTTGTAAAGTTTGCAGGAGCAATGTTACCTGTTGGACAAACAGCAATTGGTGTTAATCCAGTCATTACAGCTTTTGGATTTACATATGCTATTACTGTAATTGGTGTTCCAGGACATTGACTTGCACTAGGTGTAACATCATAGGTAACTTGACCAATTGTTAACAATGAATTTACTAATTGTTGTTGGATACTTAAACCAGAAGAAGTAGAATTTGCTCCACCTGTTATTCCTGCACCATTGGTTGCAACCCATGAAAAATTGGTGTTTGGAGATGTTGATGTTAAAGAAATATTTATGTTAGTATTGGAACAAATTGTATCATTACTCACAAAAGTAGCAATAGCATTTGGCGAAGGGTTTACAGTGATAATATAACTCGATGGTGTACCTTGACAAGTTTGTGCTCCACTTGTAGTAGCTATCGCTGTAAAAGTTATCGTTAATGGAGAAATTCCTGAATTCGTTAAATTAGAATAAACAGGGATCGTATTCGTTCCGGTTGAACCTGAAAAGTTTCCTATTCCAGCTTGAGCAACTGCAGACCAAGCAAACGTAACATTACTGGTTGTAGAGGTTAAATTTACTAATTGAGTCGAGTTTGTCCCAGTACAAACTGCTTGATTTGGAATAGAGAATTGAACAGATGGCGCAGGATTTACTGTTATTGTCATGTTCAACGCTGTCCCTGAACATCCATTTGCAGTTGGAGTAACTTGATAGATTAGATCATAAGGAGAAATTCCACTATTGTTAATGACAATAGCAGGAAATTGACCAGTTCCTGAATTAGGTTGACCTGTAATAGAAGCTGGAACTAATGTGTTTGTTAAATTCCAACTAAATGATCCGTTTGCAACTGAATTTAAAAAATTGGTTGCAATTGTAGCTGTACCTCCACATATAATTTGATCAGACAATCGTGTCAAAACAGGTGTTGGTTTTACTATAATTTTATAAGTAAATGCAGGGCCATTACAGCCATTTTTAGATGGAATAACAGTATAAACTATTGTGTCAATTGTATTACTTGAATTTATTATTGTTGAAATAACAGGAAGATTACCTGTTCCTGAAGCATTAAATCCTGTTAAGTATAATGAATTGGTCATTGCTGTCCAAGTATAACTGGAACCCGCTACACCACTTGTCCAATTCACTGCAACAGTTGATGATCCTGAACAAATTGTTTGAGAAACAGTTGTATTTGTAATACTTGGTGTTGGATTAATTGAAACATTAAATGTTGAAGGTGTTCCTGGACAAGAATTATACGTTGGTGTAACTTGAATTGTACTTGTAATTGGTGAATTAGTTGTGTTTATTGGGGCATTCCATGATGGTATATTTCCAGTGCCGTTTGCGCCTAATCCAATTGCTGGATTTGAATTTGTCCAAGCAAAAGTTGCTCCTGTGGGGTTACTTGTAAATGCAGTTGGGGTAATAAGTTCACCTGGACATACAGTAATTGGAGTTAATCCAGTAACTAAAGCAACTGGATTCACAAATACCTGAACTGGATATGTAGCTCCTGAACATCCAGCAGCAGTTGGTGCAACTGTGTAGGTTGCTGAGCCAACTAAAGCTGATGTATTTTGTAAAGTTTGTTGAATTGCGCTTCCATTTGAATTGGTTGCTCCTGTAATTCCTGCTCCATTTGAAGCTATCCAAGCAAATGTAGTGCCCGTAACAGTTGAACCTAAATTTATAGAAGCTTGCGTATTGCTACAAATTGTATCGTTACTAACATAGGCAAATGATCCTACTGGTGTTGGTTTTACGATAATTGTTGCAGATGCAGGTGAACCAGCACAACTTGCTCCTGAACTAGTAGTTGCAAAAGCTGTAAATGTAACTGTAATGTTTGCATTGGTTGAATTTGTAATGTTTGTGAAAACTGGAATGTTACTCGTACCATTTATTGGTGTAATATTTCCAATTCCTGCTGGTACAGTTGTACTCCATTCAAACGTGACATTTGATGTTGTAGAAGTTAAATTGATCGCTTGTGAATTGGTTCCTTGACAAATTGTTTGAGTTGGTATTGAAAACTGAGTTACTGGCGCAGGATTTATAGTTATCGTATAATTTAATGCTGTTCCTGGACAACTATTAGCGGTCGGTGTAACTTGGTACGTTAATGTATAAGGCGCTGTGCCAGAATTGTTGATGATTGTTGCTGGAATTTGACCAGTACCCGTTGTTGGATGTCCAGTAATAGTGGATGGAACTGATCCTGGATTTAATAATGTCCATGTAAACGAACCTCCAGCAACTGAATTTACAAACGTTGTTACATCTGTTGAAACTCCTCCACATTTTGTTTGATTCGCAGATAAGGTTAATTGTGGTGTTGGATTAATTGTAATCACATATTGAATGGAAGGTCCGTTACATCCATTTTTGGAGGCGAATACAGTGTAAGTTACTGTTTCAGGCGTACTACCAGTATTTACAATTGTCATTATAGGTAAATTTCCCGAACCACTAACTGTAAATCCACTTAGATTTGAACTACTTGAAACACCATTCCATGAATATTGTGGTGAGTTAACACCACTTGTCCATGAAACAAGTGTAGTTGCTACTCCAGAACATTTTGTTTGTGATAAAACTGTATTTGTAACACTAGGTGTTGGATTAATTGTAACTAAAAAAGAAGCTGGTGTTCCAGGACAAGAATTATACGTAGGTGTAACTTGAATTGTTCCACTAATAGCATTATTTGTTGTATTTGTAGGCGCATTCCATGATGCCATATTTCCTACACCTGATACTCCTATACCAATTGACGAATTCGAATTAGCCCAAACAAAAGTAGCGCCTGAAGGATTACTAGTAAATACAGCTGGCGCGATTAATTCCCCCGGACAAACTGTAATAGGTGACAATCCTTGAACTGTTACAACAGGTTGAATGGTTAAAGATGCTGTGTCTTTAATTCCCGCGCAACCATTTGAAGTTGGTGTAACAACATAATAAATTGTCTGAGTTGCATTTGATGAATTTGAAACTGTTACGTTAAAACTTGTTGATGGAGATGCTACATTTCCAGTAGATGTAGCTGTAATTCCTGAAGGTAAAGGAGGAATGATAGACCAAGCATAATTTGTAGGAGATAAAGTAGACGTTAAATTAAATGTCTTTGAGCCGCCTGAACAAATTGTTGCTAAATCTGGTGTGATCGATGCTGTTGGTAAAGGCTTTACAACTACTGTAACTGAATTTGTTGCAGGCAAACAAGGTCCTGCCGGATCATTGGTAGTTAAAGTAAGAATAATATTTCCAACATAGTTAGCTGGTGGAGCATACGTTGCATTTAAAGTTGTTGCATTCGGTGTAAACGAACCGCCAGCAACATTTGCCGTCCAAGTTCCACTGCTTGCCGCACCACCAACTGAACCATTCAACTGAATCGAACCGTTCATACAAATTCCATTTGGATAAGATCCAGGAGTAGAAATTGCATCATTTTCAAAGGTTAAAGTTGTTGTGCTTTGAACTACAGGACAAGGAGTTGGAGGTGTTCCTGATGTTAATGTAAGTGTAACATTTCCAACATAATTTGGCGGTGGTGTATACGTTGCAGTTAACGTTGTTGCATTTGGAGAAAATGAACCTCCAGTAGGTAAAGCAGTCCAAGTTCCAGTAGTTACAGAACCAGTAACAGAGCCAGCTAGAACAATTGAAGAGTTTTTACACGTTGCGCCATAGGTTCCTGGTGTTACTATCACAGGTTGTTGCACAGTTATATTTTGAATAGCTGTTGTTGTCCCACATTCATTGGTTGCAGAAAATGAATACGGAAAAGTTCCATAATTTGGGTACAAAACACTTCCAGAAAGTAAACTTGTAAAACTCGAAGGTGTTGGAATATTTCCTGCAGCTACAGTATTATTTGGATTAAAATTCCAATCATAAGTCAACGCTTGTTCACCATAACAAGCTATTGCAGTTGATGTTGGAGTAAAGGAAGAACCTAAACATATTGGATTTTTTAATGGTAAAGTAATTGTTGGCTTGTCTTTGATTGTTATGGTTTGAATCATTGAATCAGCTGCACATTGTGCGCCATATACTGAAGGACTTAAATTTAATTTTAACTTTACAGCATATACTCCAGGACCATTAAAAGTAAAACTTGGATTTTGCAATGTACTTGTTGCAGGAGTTGAACTAGGCCCGCCATTGGTAGTACAATTCTGAGGGTTAGTTGCTGTAATTGTCCAAGTATATGCATTTGAAATATTACATGTTGGAGTTGAAGATGCATTAACAGGTGTTAAAGTGTATGGTGCGCAAAACAATGAGGATGGTATTGTAAACGCAGCATCTACAGGTGGAACTACACATATTGTCTTCGTAATAGTATCTGGTTCACAAGAATTATTATAAACAACGAGAGAAACAGAATAAGTTCCAGGCTGATTAAAGGCAATTGTTAATGCAGCAGAACCATCTGTCCCATATGTTCCTAATGTTCCACTTAATGTGTTTGGTGCATTAATTGCTGATGTAAACCAATATCTATTATATGTATTTGTACACGATGTTGTAGAACTTATATAAATGCCAGGAATTGAATTATCTGTAAATGTCATGGTTGTTCCGACACAAACTGTATTATCAGGAATTGATTGTGTAATTTGAGGTGTTGGCGCATTGCTAATGTAAATTGGCGCCGGTGAAGATGTCGAAGGTCCACATGCATTCGTTGAAGTAATTTGAATTGGATAGCCTCCTGGAGTGCTTCCAGTACATGTTGAAGGCAAATAGGTATGGTCAATTGTTAAAGGAGAAATTGGTAAGTTTGGATAAGAATATGTTGTAGTTGTATTATCTCCCCAATCTATAGAATAGGTGTTTCCAGGAAATTGAGCATCGAATGAAAGGGGATAAACTCCCGGTGAACAAGCAAAATTGGATGCACTAGTAGATAAATTTATTTGACCGTTACCTATCTGAACTTGGTAATATCCATAATAAGAACAACCGTTTAAAAAATTAACTCTGAAAGTAATAAAATAATTACCTGGCCCTACATAATTTCTACTAACAGAAGTAGGAATAGTTGCACAAGAAAAATTTTGAGGGCTTCCAATTCCCCAATTGATATTGATTGAACTTACATTTGAACAATTCAGCAACTGATTTAAATCTAAATTAAGCATGTAATTAATACTGCTGCAATTTTTAAAAACTGTTATACCATTAATAACACTTGTTGTGAAATTTGTTGAAGAAGATGATAAAGATAATGTAGGAGTAAAGGGCGGAGAAGATACATTCACTGCAACAACCATTGTATCTGCATCTAAACCTTCTGTTAATATTAAAGTTGCTGTTCCATTTGTGTTGAAAACAACTGGTAAAGGGCCTTGTGAATTGGATGTTGTAATATTAGCACCCGTAAAAGTCCAAGCAATCGTCGTTAAAGAAGTAATATTAGTTTGAGAAGCAGGACTCATAGTAAACATAACGGTCGAACCCTGACAAACATTTATTTGTCCATTTGAAATATTAGGGTTCGTAAAAAAAGAAGCGTCTAATTGCCCAAAACCAAAAAAATTGGTCATTAAAAATGCAAAAAGTGCAATACTCTTGAATAGTTTAGTCATATTGTAATAAAAAGGTAAGCAAATTTACAACCAATTTTAGTTATAAATGTTATAAAACCATTAATAGTTTACTATTATACGTGTTTTTAGGTAGAAGGTTGCTTTATTCTTTATTTCAACGGATTTACAGCTAAAAAATCTTTATTCTAGAAGTTTAAATACATAACAATTTGAACCAAAATAATTCCTTTTTTTAAGTGTTATAGTTTTAGTGTTTTTTGCAATTTTTTGAATTGCTTTTTTATCTGAAAGTGAAACAAGTTGATGAAATTGCTTTTTAAACATAGAAAGATCTAATGTTATCGAAGTATTGCAATTTTTTTCACAAATAAGAATCGCATAAACCGCTCCATTTTTTGCCTCGGTGAAAACAAAACGATTCGTTTCATCAACTTTAAATTCATAGGGAAAAATTGGCTTTGTCCCATAAATTGCGTCTTGATTAATTTGCATCCAATCCCCTATTTCTTTTAAGCGAAGATAGGCTGTTGAGTCCCATTCACCAGTTTCATCAGGGCCAATATTCAATAATAAATTACCGCCACGTGACACAATTAAACACAAAGTTTTTATCAAATCAAACGAACTTTTGTAGGTTTCATTCTTTACATGGCTCCAACTTGTTCCCATTGTCATGCACGATTCCCAAGGATATGGCAACGGAGAATCAGGTATTTTTTGTTCGGGTGTTAAATAATTTTGATTTGATCCTTCAACTGCTCGATCTACTACAATTAATCCTGGTTGTGTTTTGCGCGCATTGGTTGCAATTAAATCCATTTCAATATCTTGATGAACAGGCTTGTAGCCCCAACGTGGAGATGTAGCAGTAATTGGCTGCACCCACCCACCATCTAACCACAATATATCAACCTTACCATAATTTGTCATTAATTCATTGAGTTGATTGTGGGTGAATGTTTTATAGGAATTCCATTTTTCTGGATAACGGTTCAAATCATAGTTTGGATTTCTGTCATAGGTAGGAAATTTAGGCCACCAATAATCCTTGCAATGCCAATCTGGTTTACTAAAATATGCCCCTACCCACATGCCTTCATTGCGAAAAGCAGTGAAAATTTCTTTTGTAATATCTGCTTTTGGATGTTTCGAAAAAGGTGTTTTTGAATCGGTTACCTTGTAATCTGTAAATTGACTGTCAAACATCGAAAAACCATCGTGGTGTTTTGTTGTGAAAACAAGGTATTTCATACCAGCATATTTAGCCGCCTTCGCCCATTTTTCAGGATTAAATTTGATCGGATTAAATGTTGTTTGCAAATTTTCATATGCTTTTACATAGGCTGAGTAATCGTTTGAGAATGGGCCTCTGCGGGTACACCAATCTTCATCTTCAGGACATATGCTCCAGCTTTCAACAACTCCCCACTGGGCTGAAGGCGCCCAATGCATCAATAATCCAAATTTATAATCTTGCCATTGTTTTAACTTTTGTATAACAAGAGAATCTGTTGGTTGAAAATACGTTTGTTTATCGTGTTCTTGGCTAAAACCAATAAACTGAACAATTAAAAAACAACAAGTAATAATTTTATACATACTAATTTAATGAAATCCACCAACGCCTCTATACAATTTCAACGGTGATTTTAATTTTATTTTTACAACACTAATTTCAGGGTCTAAATGATCGTAAGGCACATCCATGTATACAGTTCCAGGAACGTAACTCCAATCTATTTTCCCTACAATTTTGTATGGGATTTTTTCAGAGGAACCTATGATTTCTATAGATTCAATTTCACTCATTAAACCTTTTAATTGCAATCTGATTTTAGGTGTTTGAGTTAAAATAATGGCTCCCTTTTTTAACTCATTCAATTCACCTTCTGTAATATATTTATCAGTCGTATCTAATTCTTTTGAAATTGAAGTCAAGAATAAATATACGCTAGTTGAATCTTTGGAAAGGGTACTTGGGCCATGAAAATGACCATACGGTAAACCTGCTCTTGTTTCAAAAATTGCCTCTTTATGTTTATTTGTCCAACGACCGATTTCCTTCAATAAATTTACTTGCTCTTCTGGAATTGTTCCGTCTTCTTTAGGACCAATATCCAACAATAAATTTCCACCACTACCTATGCATTCAGTGAAAATTTGTAGTACTTCATTACACGTTTTCAGGTTTTTATCTAAAGGCCGATACCCCCAATTATCATTACTAGTTAAACACAATTCCCATACTTTAGATTTGGGTCTTACTACTGGCATGTTTTGTTCAGGCGTATCGTAATCTCCAAACGATTTTAATCGTCCGTTAATAATTGCATTTGGGTTAGTAGTCGTAATCAATTGTTGAATTTTAGGTGCTTTCCATTCTGCTTCTGTATGCTCCCAATCGCCATCAAACCAGTATAAATCAGGTTTAAATGTAGTATTAATTTCAGTTATTTGATTATGCATAAATGTTAAAAAACGATTCCACCGAATGGAGTCATCCGCAATTTTATAACGACTTTGATCTTTGAAAAAACCATTGTAATCATTGTGTGACCAATCCAATAATGAATAATAAGCACCAAATTTAATGTTCTCCGTTCTTAATGCTTCAACAAATGGAGAAATCAAATCTCTATTTGCTGGTGTTTGATATATGGTACTTAACGGTTTTTTTACATTCCAGAGTGGTTTTTGATTCTTTAAGACCTCATCTTTAGATAAAGAATAGGGTGTGTTGGGTGTTACTTGTTTTGTGTCCCAAAGTGCAACACCGTCGTGATGTTGGGTCGTTATTACACAATATTTCGCCCCCGATTCTTTAATAATTTGCGCCCATTTAGATGGCTGGTAATTTTTTGCAGTAAATCCTTTTAATTGAGACATGTAAAAAGGATAAGTTGTTGTTCGATTGTGAAAACTCCAACTCTCTGAAGTACCTTCAACCGCGTAAATTCCCCAATGAATAAAAATTCCCAGCTTAGCATCAGCAAACCAAGTAAGTTTTTCTGGTATGGAATCTTTTTGAGCGTTTACACCAACCAATGTATTTAACACAACAAGTAGGAAAACAAATCTTTTTATCATTTTTCGAAAATACATATTTTTTAAAACAAAAAAGGTGATTTTTCAATCACCTTTTTTATAAATTTTATGTTTAATTATTCAGCTGTAGTAGGCAATAATAATTTCAATTCCGTTCTACGATTTTGTTGGTGTTCAATTTCTGTACATGGAACATCATCCGCACATTTATTAATCAATTGTGATTCACCATATCCCATTGCAATAATTCGTGTTGATTCGATACCTTTACTAATAATATAATCAACACAACTTTTTGAACGATTATTTGATAAATCCAAGTTGTATATTGCAACTCCTCTACTATCCGTGTGAGAAGAAAGTTCAACTCGGATGTCTGGACGTTCTTTCATGTAACGTACCAATTTATCCAACTCCAATTTACTTTCTGGACGTAATTCAAATTTATTATAAGCATACAATATCAAATCCAAATTAATAAAATCTTTGCGTTGAATTGGTGTCATTTTAACAGGTATTGCTATCGTATCGATACACCCACTAGTTTCAGTTGCAGCCATTTTTACCATTGGTAAATCTTGATAATTGATCAAATTTGCAGAATAGGATTCTACTTTTGATGCACCTTCATTTACCCAAGTGTATGTTCCATCTTTAGCAGTGATTTTTTTAATGGTTTTACCATTTTTCAATTTAAGATTCAACATTACACCACCTAAAGGTTTATTTTTTAAATCGCTTACTCGAATAGTAGTAACCGTTTCTTTAAACCCTAATTGCAATGTCTTTGTGAACTTTCCGTCTTCTTTAGCTTCAAAATAAATTGAATCAGCTCCAAACAATGCATTTCCTTGGAATACAATGTTGTAATTGTGTTCAAACTTTGGTTTAAATGCATATTGTCCTGCTTCATTAGTACGATAAACAACAGAAGATTTTGAAGTTAAATCACGAATCAAAACAGAATAAGAACGCAATGCTTTACCATTACAATTTTGTAATTTAACCAATAAGTCAATGTTAACAACAGGTTTAGAAATTGAAAAAATTTGATCTTTCCATTCATTTCTATTTGAAGACAAAAATCCTTTTCCAGTTTCTTCATTTACGTTAAATCCAAAATCATCTGCTGGTGAATTTATTGGTGAACCCAAATGAATAGGGTTTTGTTGCATATTTTCTGAATAAAAAACATCCAAACCACCCATTCCTGGCCATCCATTAGATGCAAAATACAATACACCAGTAGAAGAAATATAGGGGAATAATTCATCTTTCGCCGTGTTGATTGTTGGACCTAAATTGACAGGTGCCGTCCATTCTCCATCGATAAACGTAGTTTTGTATAAATCAACTCCTCCAAAGCCTCCTGGACGATCCGATGCAAAGATAATGGCGCCAGAGGTGTCTTCAACTGCATGTCCTGTTGAATATTTTTCTGAATTAAACGGAAAAACATCTTTTTCAATCCAACCTGTTTGACGTTTCACATACATTTTTAATTGTAAACGTGAAAATTTAACTGAATTTACTTTATCTTCAACTGTTTGATTGGTTGTGATATAAGCACGCGTTAAATCAGATGAAAATGAAATCGGTCCATCATGTGGATTGGTTCGTTTGATACCGTCCCAAGAAACATCTTTAAACAATGATGTCTTTTTCTTTGAAAGTTCCTCTTCATAACTTTTTAAATTTTCAATGTAGATTAAATCTGTGAAATATTGACCTGTTCGCCCATAAAAACGATTGGCAAAACCATTGTCAAATTGATTCGAAACATAAATTAACCCTTGACGAAATGGATACGCTGCAAATTCTTCACCACTTTTGTTTTTACTGAATAATTCTACTTTGTATTCACTCTTTTCATTGATTTGCTCAATAATTATAGGAGCATTTTTTTTCCAATCTGCTAATTTAGTGCTGTTAGGGAATTTAATCAATGCCGCATCTATAATTGATACAATTTGTGAATGGCGATTTAACAAACAGTTTAACTCGATGGTTTGCAAGTAATCTTCTTCATTTCCTTGTTGATTTTCAATTAAAAGATTATTCCATTTTAACGCATCTTCAAAATGTTCACTTTGACGCGCAGCTTCAGCAGTTTTTCTCAAATAATCCCAATTACCTTTCCTTTTTTGTAAAAAATCATTCGATAATTCTAGCCAAACAGGATATGCTTCCACAAAATTTAATCGATTGGATAATTCTGTCGCGTATGTAGCTTTATAACTTTGACTATTTGCTGTTAAGACAACGAATAATGTTATGATAGATAAATAATGTTTCATATGTATTTATTTTATACGTTTAAGTGTTTAGAAATATCTTGGACTAATGAACGTACTTTTACTGTTTTTAAAGTCAAAAATTAATGCAAACTCATGACTTCCCCATTGGTTCATAATTAATTGATTAACTGGGAAATCGTATGAATAACCTAACATTAAAGATGGAACAAGTTGGATGCCAACATTAACGCCTACAGATTCATTCATTCTGTACATAACACCTGTCCAGAATTTTTTATAAAAGAAGGCTGAAACATTGATGTCAGCAGTAATTGGAGTGTTGCTTGTGTATCGAACTAAAACAGATGGTTTTAAATCAATCACACTGTTTAAAGGATGAACATATCCAACTGCTAAAAATAAATGTTGTTGTGTAAATGAATTACCCGTATTATTATCAATTGATTTCTTTAATAAGTGTGGTGAAGACAAACCTGCATAGAATCGTTTGTTGTATAAATACAACCCAAATCCAAAATTAGGAGTTATACTTGAATAACTATTCGAAATATTTGGATCCGTTGGGTCAACGACTGATAAATCATTGAAATTATATTGATTTTGGAACAAACCAGCTGAAGCACCAAAAGATAACTTCAAGTTATTTTTATTTAATTGCATGTGGTATGCAAAATTTGCACTGGCATTGAACGCAGAACGTGAACCAATTTTATCGTAATTAATTGTTGCACCAATTCCAATTCTTTTTCTTGCAATTGGAGTGTGAATAGAAACAAATTGCGTTGTTGGGGCTCCTTCAAATCCAACCCATTGTTTACGAGTAACGGAAGTGACATTGAAGCTTTCTCTACTTCCTGCATAACCTGCATTAAATTGAAGCGGATTGAAAAAATACATAGACGCCATTGGGTCTTGCTGCGCAAATCCAATCGAACTTACTAGTAAATATATAAAAACAATACTTTTTTTCATCGGTAAAATTTAAGGTTGAATTTCAATATATCCTTTGAATGGATCTTGTGATTTTTTCTTCGTGTCAATTATGTAGAAGTACGTTGCCGCTGGAAGAGGTCCTACTACTGTTCCATTTTGTTGATACGTTCCATCCCAATCGTTGTTATAAGGTTCTGCTTCAAATACAACATTTCCATAACGATTTAAGATTGTCACTTTATTGTCTGGGTATTTGTATAAATTATTGATTATCCACTTATCATTTTTTCCATCATTATTTGGCGAAATAAATTGTGTTGGAATAACTGGAATCAAAGGAACACATCCAATTGAGTATGTGCCAGAAATAGAACATCCAAGACCATCTGTATAATTTACTGTATATGATCCAGCATCAACATTTGTTAAAACATTCCCTGTTGCTCCACTAGCTGGCCATGTGTATGATCCTCCACCATTTCCTCCAGAAACTAATACACTAATCTGTCCATTCTCTTCACCACATTCAGAATCAACTGAACCTGTCATTTGAATGTCTAATGGTGCTGGATTTAAAAAAGATACTGTCGTGTCAGCTTGACAATTGTCCTCATTTGTAATACTTACACTATAAGTACCAGCAGCCAAGTTATTCGCTAAATTTGAAGTTGAAACCGAAGGAGACCAAACAAAATCTAAATTTGAAACTGGATTATCTGTATTTACGGTAATCGATGCATCAGATCCATTGTGGCAAGTTACTGGTTCAATTGCAAGCGATGTAATTGTCAATTGAGTGGGTGCATCAACATTGATTGAACCTGAACCTGTACATCCAGTAACTGGATCAGTTAAAGTAACATTGTATGTGCCTGCAGCTCCAATTGTTGGTGTTAAAGTTGTTCCGCCACTGGTAATTGAAGGTCCAGACCAACTAACTGAAGTAGTTGTTGGAGAAACAACTCCATTTATTTGACAAGAAGTATTGATACAATCCAAACCAGTCGTTGGATTTAATGCCAATTGAATCGTTGGAGTTGTATTTACTACAACATTAAATGTGTCTTTTACAGCTGGACAACCATTTAATGCTGCAGAAACAATAATTATTCCATTGATTGAACTTCCAGTAGTATTTGAAGGAGCGTTCCATGGATTGATCTGCCCTGTTCCATTTGCTGATAAACCAATCGCAGTGTTTGAATTTGTCCATGTAATTGTTGCTCCAGCTGGTGTTGAGGTTGTTGCAATTGGTGCAATTGTTCCATTTGGACAAACAGCAATATCTGGATTAGTAGTGATTGTTAATGGAGGTTGAACGTTCATTACAGCTGTTACAGAAGGTCCAGGACAAGTAACGTTGTTAATGGAAATTACATAATTCATCGCTTGTGTAGAGGTTCCTGTATTGGTTAATGTTTGTGCAATAGTTGAACCAGAACCATTTGATTCTCCACCAATTGCTGCAGCACCTGCTGTAGTCCATGAAAATGTGGCTCCTGCTATATTGCTCGTTAAATTAATTCCTGTCGTCTCCCCACTACACAATAAATCTGAAATTGGTGTTGCTGTTATTGTTCCTTGAGGATTTACATATATCATATAGATTACTGGTGCTTGATTTGAACAAGCAACGGATACACTAACTTCTACAACACCTTGTTGGTTATTCAGTGCGTTTAAGGTTAAACCACTAAATTGCAATGGACTTACTCCCGATCCAGACATCGAAGTAATTCCTGATACATTTGAAGTATCTGTTATATTCCAAGTAATGGTATAACCAGGTTGTGTAGCATTGATTGTAAATGGTGCTGTTGTTGCTCCACTACAAATAGATTGAGTTGAACCTGATAAACTGACTGTTGCCGTTGGTTTTATTACAACAGTTTTCATGATTGAATCTATACCACAAAAGTTTGCTGTATAAATCCAAACATTGTATGTACCAGGTGATGAAAAAGTAACTTCTAAATCTTCTGAACCATTTGTCCATTGTGTATAATCATAATTTGAACCAACAAAACCGTTATTTGAACCCAATGAGCCTGAAGTTATTGAATAACCTGTAGGTTGAACAATTTTCCAATAAAATGAATACGATGTATCACAACCCGTTGCAGAAATATTTGCTCCAGACGTTGATAAATTAGAAAACGTTACTGGATCTAACACACAACTTGGTGAAGGTGGTGTAAATGAAAAATCTGCGTAAGAACCATTTGAAATAGTGATTGGCCCTATATTAAAAATTGTTGGGAATCCATTTGATGAACATAAATTTTGCGCAACAACCGTGGCTGAAAAAGCATTCTGGATTGGAGGAAATAATGGAGAGTATGTGAAATCAACTCCACATGATGATAGTAAAAAAGTATGTGGAATTAACGTATCATTTAAGGTTGTAAAATTTACAGATGGTGTTCCATCAGAAAAATTCACAGTATAGTTAATTGGTACATCGTTTGCTAAAATATCTAAACTGTAAAGTGCAGGTGTACAAGTAGATTGCGATGAACTTGAAACAGTTACAACAGGAGCATTTCCATTAAAAACAATGTATGTTTTCGTTTTTGAACAACCAGAAGATAATGTAACTGTATGTGTTAAAGTAAATTGCCCTACTGGATACGTATGCGAAATTTGTGTCCCTACTAAATTCGTTTGATTTGATGATGCAGAAGCATCTCCCCAATTGAACGTTTGAGAAACGACATTTGTATAATTTGAATTGAAGATAAAAGGTAAACTTCCAGATGAACTACAATTTTTAAATACCGTTGTTCCAGCTTGGGTTGAAGTACTGAAACCTGAACCTGATGAAACTAAAGTCAATAAAGGATTTGGAGAAGCTAAAACTGTAATTTGAATTGTTTTAGTTGAAGCATTTGATCCATTGTTGTTGTTGACTGTTAAAGAAATAACTTGATTAGTTACAACCGTGTTAAACAACACTGATACTGAAGGCGTTGATGCATTTGCAGGTGTAGAACCTGGTCCAAAACTCCATGTATACGTTGCACCACCCAAAGTATTGGTTGAAGTACTTGTAAATACAACCGTTTGGCCTTGACATACGGTCATTGAAGATCCAGTGTACGAAGGATTGGTTGAAAAATTAGCAACAGGCGTTTGTGAGAAAGCACTAATTGATGTTAACAAAGAAAGTAAAAACAACAATTTAAGCTTAGTAAGCTTAGTATTATGGTAAATATTCATACGTTTAAATTTTGTAAATCCTTACAAAAGGAATTTCAAATTGATAGACAAATATAGAGCAATTTCAAGTAAAAACAAAAAAGCACTCACTATTAGACGTTTATAAACGTATTTAAGTTAAAAATAAACTAAGATTTCTTTACGTATTCTGTAATAATAACAATCGTTTGACCGTTTACTTTACCTTCAATAAATGTTGGGTTTGTATGATCCAGAGAAACATTGCGAACTGCTGTACCTCTTTTTGCTGTGAATCCTCCTCCTTTAACTGTTAAATCTTTGATCAAAACTACTGTGTCTCCAGCATTGATGCGAACGCCATTGCAATCTTTGTGGAATTCAACTTCTTCATCGCTTTCACCTTCTCCAGTTGCCTTTGCCCATGACAACGTTTCTTCATCAAGATAAAGCATATCTAATAAATCTTGTGGCCAACCTTCTGATTTTAAACGATTCAACATGCGCCAAGCAATTACCTGAACAGCTGGGGTTTCACTCCACATACTATCATTTAGACAACGCCAATGATTCGCATCCATCTTGTCGGGATTTGAAATCTGTTCAGAACAAGTTGAACAAACATGGACGAAATCATCTACTCTACCATTGTTTTGAATTGGAGCAACTTCAAATATTTTTAAGTCATTTCTTGAACCACATAGTTCACAAGCTCCGTTGCTTCTTGAACTGATTTCTTTTTCTATACTCATATAATCTTTTAAACAACATTATGGATAAACCGAATATTACCATTAGCTGAATTGAGGGCAAATGTAATAAAAAGATAAATGTTTCTCTTACCTATATCCTTATTATATTTGATAATAAGTAATAGTTAAGATAATAATCTAATTCGAAAATTTATATTTTAAAATACAATAAATGACACGAAATCCGTCTTTTGCACTGATTTTTTTACCTTCTGTCTTACTTCTGGCATCATATGAAATTGGCACTTCTTGGATTGTAAGATTATTTATTTTAGATAACTTTAGGGTAACTTCTGGTTCAAATCCAAAACGCATCTCTTTTAAGTGCATACTTTTTAAAACTTCAGATGGAATTAATTTATAGCAAGTCATCATGTCTGTTAACCTAAAACCTGTAAATAAGTTCGATAACTTAGTTAAAAATCCATTTCCTAAAATATGCCATACAAAATTTGTGTTTTTATGATTATTCGTTAAAAAACGTGATCCATAAACCACAGACGATTTTCCTGAAATTAAACAATCTAACAAACGATTTATATCTGTTGGGTTCAACTCTAAATCGGCATCTTGAATAACGATGAAGTCACCTGTTGCCATTTCAATTCCTTTATGAATTGCTGCTCCTTTTCCTTTATTCTCTAATTGATTAAACAATTGAATTTCACTATTTTTATTTTCAGAAATAAACTGATCAATTAAAAATGAAGTATTATCTGAAGAAAAATCATTAATTACAAGCAACTCTTTTTCAATGCCATCATTTAACTTTAAATCAACAAGATTTTGCAAAACTTGTTGGATCGTTTTACCTTCGTTAAAAGCAGGAATAATAATGGATAATTTTTTTAATATCATATGTGATAACAAATTTAACTTAATTTTATAAATTAATTTTAATTTGTTGAATTAAATAAATAATCAATTAAATCATTCATTTGACTAAAAAAATGAAGTTAACAACACGTTTTTTACTGCTTTTTGGAATTAGCATTGTCTTATTCAAATTGTTTTCTGTTAGATCCATTGACGATCGATATTACCGATCAATTAATGGTGATGCAAAAGCTTATTACGCATACTTACCGGCACTGTTTATTTACAATGATCCAACATATAATTTTACGAAACATATTGAAAAAAAGTATTACCCGCAAGATAATTCTCAATTTAAAGATTTTACAACCAAACAAAAAAATGGGAAATGTGTCAATAAAACTTTTCCGGGATTAAGTTTACTTTATGCTCCTTTTTTTGCGCTTAGCTATTTGATCTCTTTCATTTTTGGATTTGCGACTGATGGTTATTCCATTCCATTCCAATGGGGTATTGCGATCTCACATGTTTTTTATTTTTTCCTGGGTATCTATTTATTAAACGCAACTTTGAAAAATTATTCTATTAATACTTTTAATCGAGTAATGGTTCTAAGTTTAATTTTATTTGGCACAAATGTTTGGCATTATCTTGTTTATGACCACACTGTGAGCCACATTCACAGTTTTTTTTTAAGTAGTTTACTACTTTGGTTAATCGATAAATGGATTAAAACAACACGTTTGAATTTTTTAGGATGGACAAGTATCATATTTGCTGTTATTGTAATTACGCGACCTACAAATGCCATCATGTTATCTTTTTTTCCTTTACTATTAACGTTGAATGGGCGAAAAATAAACGAATTTTTTTTACTTACTAAAAAGTCAATTTTAAAGTTAGCCCCTTTTATTTTTATTAGCCTTTTAATTTTATCAGTGCCGCTTTTCCTGTGGAAATGGCAAAGTGATTTATGGATTGTTTATTCTTATGGTAAAGAAGGCTTTGACTTTAAACATCCTCATTTAGTTGATTTTTTATTTTCTTATCAAAAAGGTTGGTTTTTATGGAATCCTTTAAGCTTTATAGCTTTTTTGGGAGGGATAATTTATTTTTACTCTTACTCAAAAAAAACAGTATTACAATATTTTTTACCAATTGCATTCATTGTATATATTCTTTCTTCATGGTGGTGCTGGACTTATGGTTCAGGATTTGGTCAGCGAACTATGATCGAATATTTACCATTTATAACCGTTGGATTTGCTCTTTTTTCTCAAAAATATTTAAACCCAATTCTACTTTTCTTTATAATTCTACTTTTTTCAGTACTTAATATTATACAAAGTTATCAGATTTCTGAAGGAATACTAAAAGGAGGACTAACCACTGAAAAAAGTTATTGGTCACATTTTTTACAACTAAAAAAAGATGCACCTATCGCAATCAAAACAACTAATATGCATTTCATTTCATGTTTTAAAAATGATACAAAAAGTATAATTTCAGAACAGCAACCCTATTCAAATTCCATTAAAACAAAAAATATAAAACAAGCTAATTATGCAATCATCGAATTAACGATTGGAGCTAAAAATGGCAATAAGGACATCCGACTTGTCGTCGCAAATGAAGATGGTTCATTTTATAACACAGAATTTATAGGAAACTATTTGTACGAAACTCCAAGGAAAATGAGTTTTAAATTTCAATTACCATCCAACTTATCAAATATAATAACTTATGTTTGGAATGGAGATACTAAAGTAAACGCCGAAATATCTTCAATAGCAATAAGTTTATATAGGTATAAAAAATAGTTTATTTTTTATACCATTTTTGAGCTGAATTTTCATTCGTAGATAAAATATAAATACCAGTATTTAAATCACTTACATCTATTTTAGCCATTCCATTTACAAAATATACCTTTTCAATGATTTTACCCATCAAATCATATAATTTTATAGTAACATCTTTTGTTGAATAAATAAACAATTCATCTCCAACTTGTTGCAAGCTAAAATCTTCTGATTCAAGGTTACCTGTTGAAAGGTTATAATTTTCTCCTAAATTAATTTTTTGAATGAAAGCTTGCATCACGTTGCATGAATCGTCATACAATGCATAATTTACTAAACCACGTGTAATGTTGTCATAGCCATCCAATATCAAATCTTCAACCACAGTAGAATCTCCACTACAAAAACAATTCAAAGCAACAGAAAAATTTTGATTGGTCCCGTTTTCGATGTTGTATTGTGTATTAAAACAAATTGAGTTATTGTTGATAAACGTAGAGTTAGGATTGGTCCCATTTACACGAATCCCTACTCCATTTGCTTCAATTAAATTATCTATGACTGACGTGTTTTGGGTAATTAACAGTGCCAAATCATTTCCATTAAAGTATGAATTCTTAACTAAACCATATGATAATTCATTAATGGCTACTTCGTTATTTGTAAACGTACAATTATCAATGATTAAATCGGAACAACCGTACATCCCATTCGTATTATTATCAAAAGTACAATTCGTTAGATTACCAGAAATACCATTAATAGTATTTGTATTACCATTGAAAATGCAATTTGTAACATTTACAGGTGAATAGACCCATGTAAACGCACAAATATTGTTGTTAAAAACACAATTTGAAGCAGTCAAACCTCCATATACATATTGTGCAGCTTGTCCAATTCCGTTTCGCTGAAATGTGCAATAATTATATACATTGTTTGCATTTAATTGTAATGCATAATTATTGTCTTTAAAAATACAATCATTGAATGTATGCGTTACTCCGATTTCTGCAACATCATTGTGCAAGCCATAAAACGAATTAGTCAACTCAAAATGGTCCATAGAAAAAGTGCCCCCTTGAGAACCCATAATTTTTATACCTAACCAATTGTATGAAGATGGGTTTGGTTGCGTTGAAGTAAATTTAATCGGATAATTTTGAGTTCCTTGAGCAACGAGTGAACCTCTTACTTCTAAATACAACATATTGCCCGTATTGAACGTATTATCCGCTGTTACTTTGATTTCAACCCCTGGTTCAATCGTTAAGGTTTTGCCAGGAAACACTACGACAGATCCTGTCAAGATATATGGACTGTTAGCCAATGTCCAAGTTGTATTGTTATAAATTCCTCCTTGAAATGGAGTTTGAGCTGATGCAAAAAGTGATGCAATCAACAATGAAAATGATAAAATTATTTTATTCATAAGTTAATTATTTAGTTGTTTAAAAATAGATTGATTAATGATTAATGTATAGATTCCCTTTTCTAATTCTTGAAAATTCAACATTTGAATAGTTGTGTCCAAATTTTTAAGTTCTAAAATGAGACGCCCTTCTAATGAGAATAGTTGCAAATGATTTATTTTACTATTTGACTGAATTGTAATTTCATTTTGAAAAGGATTAGGGAAGACTTGAATAGAAGATAAAGACGCTAGTTCATCTGAAGATGCTGGTCCTTGATCTGAAAATTTTAGAACAGTTTTAGTAATATTTGAACACGTTACATCGTAAACATCATAATTGATTAATCCTTTGGAAATGTCGTCATAACCATCAATTATTGATAATTCAATTGCTGATGAATCTAGTCCACAAAAACAATTCTCCAACAATGAATAATTCATATTCGTATTATTATTGACACTGTAATTGGAATTGTTACAAATTTCATTGTCATAGATTGACGGACTTTCTTGAACGTTTACTACATTTGAAATAAGCACTCCGCCTAGATTATTATTGATTTGATTATTATGAATTTCTGCTTTTACTGTCGCTTCAAGAGCCAACTCATTATTTATAAATTGATTGTTGTAAATTTCACAATCATTAGCAGCTTTTAATGCAGATGTATTGTCACTAAACAAACAATTATATACTTTCCCATTATTAGGATAATTAAGCGCTAATTCGTTGTTTAAAAATTCACAGTCATGAATTACAATTGAATCTACAGCGTTTGCTTGAAAAGCAACCCCAATTTGATTATCAATAAATTCACAATTGCTCATAACAAATGCACTAGCATACGCATAAATCGAAGTGGTGTTGTCTTTAAACAAACAATTATTAAGTGTAAAATAGGTCCAGCCGTATATACCAACTTCATTGTTAATTAGTTGACAGTTGTTTAGAATAACATTTGTGCCAACTGTAATAGCCTGATTACAATGTCGAAACTTACAATTCGTGTAATTCAATGAATTTGGAACACTTTCATAACCAAAAGGAAAATAAGCATTGGCGATATCAAAGTAATTTGAATTGATTACACCACCTTGTGAATTGGTACAAACAAAACCTTGCCAACCTACATTTGTTGTATCGTATAGCGTTCTAATTTTAATGGGAAGTTGGCTCGTCCCAATGCAATTAATCGTACCTCTAGCTTCAATATAGATGGTGTTGCTTGCTTGATTGTTAATTAATAATTGAACACCTGGCTCAATCGTTAAAGTTTTTCCTGGAAACACGACAACCGGACCTGTTATTGTATAAGGACTATTTGCTAAGGTCCAAGTAGTATTGTTATAGATTCCTCCTTGAACTGTAGTTTGAGAAAAACTTGTTGAATAACTCAATATTAATAAAAGTGATAGAATACAATTCTTCATAAATGCCTATAAATTACCGTGTAATCAGTATTAAAACAATCAATAGATATGATTGTTTAACTTTTAACATTTTTTAAAAATTAATACTGTTATAAATACGAACTTCGCAAATGAAAAAACAATTTGGCGGAAAAATAACAGCAACTGACAAACTAGCATACCAGCGTTCAGCGCATTGGGACGGTGAAAAATTCAACAATTTGGAAGCAACACCCATGAAAATTCCATTCAAAGCCTTGCCAAAATTAATTTTCAATCAAATTGTTAAACCAAAAGGATTGTTGCCTCAAAAAACCATTCAAGTTGAACCAATCAAGTTAGTAGATTTACTTGAAGAAAAAACATCAATGAAATTTTGTTGGCTTGGACACGCAGCCCTTTTAGCGCGTATAAACAACAAAACAATTGTTATAGATCCAATGCTAGGAGATAATGCTGCGCCAATTTCGCCATTTCCAATTAAACGGTACAACACCATTGATACAAACTTTTTAGACGCAATACCTACTATTGATTTAATGCTTATTTCACACGATCATTATGATCATTTAGATTTCAAAAGCATCCAACATCTAAAAGGAAAAGTAGCACATTATTTTGTTGCACTTGGTGTTGCGCGACATTTGATTGCATGGGGAATTAAGCCTGAAAAAATTACAGAATTTGATTGGTGGGAACAACAGAATTTTGAGGGAATTCAAATTACATTCAGTCCAACACGACATTTTTCTGGAAGAGGTATTAAAGACCGTTTTAAAAGTTTGTGGGGTGGATGGGCGTTTCAAACACCAACTGAAAACATTTGGTTTAGTGGAGATGGTGGTTACGGCACTCATTTTAAAGAAATCGGTGAACGTTTAGGTCCGTTTGATTTTGCTTTTATGGAATGTGGACAATACAATGAATTGTGGCGCCCCATCCATTTATTTCCTGATGAGTGTATCCAAGCAGCTGTCGATGCCAAAGCACAAAAAATAATGCCCTTTCACTGGGGTAGTTTTAACTTATCCAATCATAGTTGGAACGCATCTGTAAAGGCGTTTGTACAAGAAGCTGAAAAAGCAAATATTCCTTATTTAACACCTAAAATTGGAGAGATTTTTTGTCCGAGTGAATTGAAAGAGAATGAATTTTGGTGGTCGGAATAACATGAAGCTATAGTAATTTGCTACTCCGATTGGATTATGCAAACGCATGTTCCTGCCGCATTTTGTCAATCCAAACATAACCCCCGCTATTGCTGCTCAATAGCTAGGTTTTTTTATTCTCCTTTGCTTACAAAAACGAGTTTTTGTCACGCAGGAGAATAAAAAAACCCACTTCACTTCATGAAGCGGGTGTCTTTTGTGACTCCGATAGGATTCAAACCTATAACCGCTGGAGCCGAAATCCAGTGCGCTATTCAGTTGCGCCACGGAGCCTTTTTTTTGGCGAGTGGTGCAAATCCTTTTTTCAAGGTTGCGCCACGGAGCCTTTAAGTGTGACAAAATTAACGAAAATCAAGTGTTTTTACAAATTGATAGGCATTTTAGTTGTGTATTGATGGAATATCAAATAAATTTGACAAACATACGTTATACATTTCAAAAAAGAATATGCGTTTACTTACACTTCTTTGCATTTTAATTGGATTTAATAGCAGTGCTCAAATTGGTATGGGTCAATGGAAAATGCACGTTCCAACCAATAAAGCAATTGATGTTTGTGCTGGAAACAATGTAATTTATACGGCATTTGAAAAAGGAGTGTTTGAATATGACTTAGATTCTAAAGAATTTACAAGTTGGAATGTTGTTAATGGTTTGTCGGATATTGATGTAACAAGTATCTATTACAGTTCAAAATCAAAATCTTTGTACATAGGGTATGAAAACGGAAATTTAGATATTTTGAAAGATCGACAAGTTACCAATGTCCCAGCAATAAAAAACGCACAATATTCTGGTTTAAAAAGCGTCCTTAAAATCACTGAACACAATGGCTTAATTTTCTTAGCTACTAGCTTTTCAATCGTTGTGCTCGATCCTGTTAAAATTGAAATTAAAGATACCTGGTATCCAACCAATAAAAACTTGCCTGTAATCGATGTTGCTTTTAACAACGATTCTGTGTATGCGTTAACAAGTACTAAGCTTTATAAAGCTAAAAGTAACAACTCCTTTTTAGCGAATGCAGCCATTTGGGAATTAGAAACGCGTCTAGACACATTAGACGGAAGCGCATTCTACAAAGAAATTGAAACCTTTAACAATGAATTATTCTATACTTATTCTAAAAATGTATTTTCGGAAGATTCCGTTTTTAGGTTAACAGATTCAGGACATAGCTTGTTGACCAACTTTCCATATTCTTTGGAAATGAAATCATTAAAAAAAGAAACAGATTATTTACTGGTTACAGTTTACGATGGTGTGTTGGTATATAATAAGAATTTTGAATTTGAATATGGCGTAAACCTCTATGAATTTGGTGGAAGTGTTACTTCAAATGCTGCGTGTTTGTCTAATAATGCGATGTGGATTGCAGACAATGAATATGGTTTAGTTAGAGCAGACAATTACCAAGGTAAAGAGCGAATCAATTTTCAAGGCCCTCCTAAAAAAACATTTTTTGCATTGGATCATAAAAACAACCAATTAGCAGTTGTTAGTGGCGGTGTTGACGGCGCTGTTCGAAGTTATGACCGCTCAGGGCTATACTTATACAAAAATGAAAACTGGACCTTCCGTGATGAATACAATGTCGACGAATGGAACAATAACAACATTTATGATTACGTGTCAGTTTCAATTCATCCTTCAGACCCTTCAAAAATTGCGGTTGGAACATTTTCTGAAGTTCCACTAACTATTATCAAAGGAACCGCATCACCAGCGGACACTTTTACTCCAAACAACTCACCAATCGAAACTGCATTTACAAATTACAACGATTGTTTTATTTCCGGTTTAGATTATGATGAAAATGGTAATTTATGGATATTGAATTCCTACGCAGAAAACCCGTTAAAAGTATATTCTGCTACAGGTCAATGGAGTTCTTTTGATTTGGGAGGAAGTGCTAAAAAAAGATACACTAAAAAATTGAAAGTGGATTATTCTGGCAATAAATGGTGTAGTATTAGTGGTGTTGGCTTAATTGGCTACAACGATAATGGCACGATTAGTGATCCTAGTGATGATAAAAAAATTATCCTCGATGAAGGAGAATATTCTGGAAACCTTCCATCAACGAATGTAACAGCAATTGCGGTAGATTTTGACAATGAAATTTGGATTGGAACAGAGCAAGGATTTGGAATTCTATACAATCCTGACAATAGTTTTGATGCCGCTCCAGGAGAATATAACATTCAACAAAGTAAAGTTGTCATCAATGGAATTGTAAATTATGTGTTAGGTAAAACAGCGATTACTGACATTGAAGTTGATGGAGGAAACAGAAAATGGTTCGGAACCGCAAATGGAGGTATAGTTCTCATTAGCGCTGATGGAAGTGAAATTATTAAACAATTTACTACCGATAATTCACCACTTATTTCAAATGTTATTTTGGATTTAGCTATTGATCAAACAACCGGAGAATTATTCATTGCAACAGACCGTGGATTGGTGTCATTTAGAGCAGATGCTTCCTATGAAGATGCTGAATATAGTTCAGTAAATGTGTTTCCTAATCCTGCACGTGCTGACTATAGCGGACCAATTACAATTCAAGGAATACGCTACAATTCTGATGTAAAAATCACAGACATCTCAGGAAACTTAGTCTACAAAACACAATCCAATGGTGGTACAGCAACATGGAATGGAAAAACATTGAGTGGCGATCGTGTTGCAACTGGTGTATACCTCATCTGGACAGCTAATAATGATGGAGACGGTAGAAAAGTTGGCAAAGTGCTTGTATTGAATTAAAATGAAAGAAACCGATCACGCTATTTTTTTACATCGAATTCATTATTCTGAAAGTAGTTTAATTACAACTTTTTACACTAAAAATAAGGGACTGCAAAAGTTCATTTTTCAAGGAGGTAAAAAAAAATCTGTTGGAATTTTTCCATTGGCATTAAGTGAAATTCAATATTACCATCGACCAGATAGTGAATTAGGAAAGTTAACAGCTACTACTCCACTTTTAATGTTACATGAGTTAAGTACCAATCCAATAAAATCAACGTTAGCTTTTTTCATCGCTGATGTATTGAAAAACTGCTTAAAAACCGATCAAAAGGACATTCAACTATTTGACTTTTTAGCAGAGCGCATTGAAAAGTTATCTGAAACTAGTGAGCTGAGTATGTTTAATACTCAATTTTTAGTTGATTTTACACATCATTTAGGAATTGAACCGCTGGTACCCGTTAAAACAAAAAAATATTTCTATTTACAAGAAGGTGAATTTTCAGATATTTACAATTCTGGTGAATTAATGGCTGGACATTCTGGTGTTCAATTAATTCAAGAACTTTACTTAAACAAAGCTGAGTCTCAAAACTATTCAAAACAAACTAAAAAAGAAGCATTTGAAACCATGTTAACGTATTACAAATTACACCTTCCCTCGTTTAACATTACAAATTCACTTTCAATCATTTACGAAATTCTCTATGCTTAATTGCGTGGTTCTTTGATGAATACTGTCGATAAATCTAAATTTTCCATTGAATTTAACTGAAAATCGCGTACACGTGCATTGAGCATTACCATGAAATCATTCGTAAGAATTGGCATTACTGCTCCTTGATTGATAATGATTTGATCGCATTCCACCAATAGTCTCGTGCGTTTTTTATCAATTTTTTCCTTTAGCGCTAACTCGTATTTTTGATCGAAATCACTGTTTTTAAATCCAAAATCATTGTTCGATTTGATAGCATTTCCGGAATAAAACAAACTCAAAAAATCTTCAACAGCAGGATAATCAGCAATCCAACCACTTCTCCAAATTTTTGCTTTCCCCGAATTGATGGCAGCTTGACGTTCTTCCAAAGTACACAAAATAATCTTTAACTTCACACCAATATTTTTATACAATTGGTCGGCAATACCACGGCACATTAAATCAACTTCTGAACCTTTTTTCCCATTTACATATAATTCCAATACTGGAAATGGATGTTTTTTATTGTATCCTGCTTCATCCATCAATTGCTGAGCGCGTTCAATATTAAACACATGCCCTTTCACATTTTCAGAAGGAAAATTTGGTAACATCGGTACAAAACCTTTTGTAGTTGCCCATCCTTCTCCTGCCAGATAATTATCGACAATTTCTCTTCGGTTGATTGCACAATTGAAAGCGTTGCGAACCGCAACATTTTTAAACTCTTCACTTTGACAATCAAATGCCAAGTATTGAATATTTAAACTTGACTTAGATAAGACACGGTGTTTTACATTCTTACCTGCTTGTGCATCTTCTAACGAACCCAAAATGTTTTCAACTTCATCAACAGGGATTTGTAAAACTATATCCGCCTTTTTATTTCTAAAAGCGAACAGTTCACTGCGTTTTTCTTTCACATAACTGACATGAATGCCGTCTAAAAAAGGCAATTGATTACCAAACTCATCCTTTCGCCAATACGAAGTATTTCGAGCCAATGAAACACCATTATCAGTTAATTCAGATAATTGAAAAGGCCCAGTTCCAATGGGATGTTGCCGAATAGAAGTTCCATATTCTAATAGCGCTTCCTTAGGGAAAATTGATAAATTAGAATGGGTCAACACTTTGTCTAATCCACTAAATGGTTCGTTTAACTCAATAGATAAAGTATATTTTCCAACAACCTTTATGCCTTTAACACCTTGTTTGTCATTAATATCATATGGTTTTTTGTAAAAGTCAGAGGCTCCTTTAATTCTATTCGCTAATATATAGGCACTTTTATTCAAAGGATGATTGGAACAGGTAAAATCAAGAGAAAACTTTATATCATCGGCAACCAATTCGCGGGTTTTTCCATTCCAACATTTATCGGCGTGAAATTTGATTCCTTTTCTTAGTTGAAAGGTGTAAGTTTTGCCATCTTTACTAATAGAATAAGAAGTTGCTATTCCTGGTATAGCTTCCATTGTTTTGTAATCTAAACGCAGTAACGTTTCAAACAACTGTATATAAACCCTTTGAGAATATGCATCGTCAGATGAAGCGGGAAATAAATTGGTCACTTTTTCTTGTGACATAAAATTAAATGTACCACCATACATTTTACCTCCTTCTCCAACCTTTTGAATTGATTTGTTGGAACAAGAAATACAAAAAAAGAATACAATTAAGCTAAAAACAAGCAGATTTTTCATGGTTTCAAGTATTTGTGTTGAAACAAATATAAAAAAATCTTTCGGTAATCAAACAAGGTTGCTATTATCAATATCCGATTTTTGATCGAACTCGTGCTAAAACTGCATTTGCAACAAGTCTAGCCTTCTCAGCTCCTAATGCTAGTGCTTTGTCCAACTCATTTTTGTTTTCCATTAGATAGAAGTAACGATCTCTTTGTTGCGCATATTTGGTTAAAATCAAGTCAAATAATGCTTGTTTTGCATGGCCATAACCATAGCCGCCATTCAAATAATTTTGACGCATTTCAGCTTGCTCCACTTCACTTGCTAATAAGCGATACAAAGCAAAAATATGACACGTTTCAGGATCTTTAACATCTTCTAATTGTTTAGAATCTGTTGCTATCGACATGACTTGTTTTCGCAATTGCTTTTCAGGTAAAAAGATGTTGATGAAGTTATTGCGAGACTTACTCATTTTTTGACCGTCTGTACCCAAAACATACATGGTACTTTCTGCTATACGTGCTTCAGGTAAAACAAATGTTTCTCCCATTTGAAAATTAAAACGACTGGCAACATCACGCGTAATTTCAATGTGCTGCAATTGATCTTTTCCTACTGGGACAAGTTCTGCATCGTATAATAAAATATCAGCTGCCATCAACATCGGATAGGTAAATAAACCTGCATTTACATCTTCCAAACGATCTGATTTATCTTTAAAAGAATGTGCTAATGTCAACCTTTGATATGGAAAAAAGCAGCTTAAATACCATGTTAATTCGGCCGTTTGAGGAACATCTGATTGTCTGTAAAAAACTACTTTATCGGTATTTAAACCAAATGCTAACCAAGTAGCTGCAGTACTGTAGGTGTTTTCTCTTAATTCTTCCGCATTTTTTATTTGGGTCATTGAATGCATATCCGCAATGAACAAAAACGAATCATTATCCGCTTGATGTGCCATTTCAATTGCAGGTATAATTGCTCCTAATAAATTTCCAAGATGTGGTGTGCCCGTACTTTGAACACCCGTTAGAATTCGTGCCATTTAACTATTTTCTACAAATTTAATGAATTTCTAGCGGAGAAAAATGTGGTTGATAACAATTCCTTGATAAAGGGTATAGATTCCATTGAAAAATTTGTAGCTTTGAACGTATGAAATTGCTTAAAGGTATCGCTTCTTTTTTATGGAAAATCTATGTTGGATGTGTCTTTGTGATTTTTGCATTAGGCTTATATCCGCTGTTTTTAATTGTCCTTTCAAATCCTAATTGGAAGAAATTCAGTTTTAAATTATTTGTTTTTTGGAGCTGGTGCATGCGCATCTTTTGTGGTTATTTTGTGCAAAAAATTAAAAAAACTCCTTTACCAGATGGTCCTTACATTATTGTTGCCAATCACAGTTCTTACTTAGACATCTTTTTAATGTATTCTATTTTGCCAAAACACCCATTTTTATTTCTAGGTAAAGATGAAATATTGACTTATCCAATATTAAAAACGTATTTCAAAGGTCTAAATATTCCAGTTTACAGAAAAGATAAACGTAAAGCAGCTGTGTCTTTCATTCAAGCAAAAAAAGCTGTGAGAGATGGTTGGTCGATTGTCATTTTCCCAGAAGGTGGGATACCTGACGAGCATAATCCTAAAATGATTCCATTCAAAAAAGGTGCTTTTAAATTAGCAAAACAACTCAACATTCCAATTGTACCAGTTACTTTTACCAACCACTATAAATTATTTTCAGATCCATTAGATTTTTATGGTACGGCTCGTCCAGGAATATCAGATGTTTACATCCACGAAGCTTTGTCAATGGAAAAAATTAAAGAAATGTCAGAAAATGAAATACTTGAACATTGTTTTGAAACCATCAATGAACCAATATTAAAAGAGCATCCAGAATTTAACGCTTAATCAACAAGAAGTTTTAAGTTTATTTATACCTTTGTTCTGTTTGTAAAACGCATTTAAGACAATTAAATACCATGAAAATAACGGAAGAAACTGTAGATCATATCGCACACTTAGCACGTTTAGAATTTATCGGAGATAAAAAACAAGCGATTCAACAAGATATGGAAATGATTTTAACCTTTATGGAAAAGTTAAATGAAGTAAATACAGATGCTGTTGAACCATTGATTTTCATGAATACTGAAGTCAACAAATTACGAGAAGATGTAGCAGTTGATACTATCACTCAGGAAGAAGGTTTAAGAAATGCTCCTAAAAAAGATTCTGACTATTTTAGAATTCCAAAAGTATTGGATAAATAATCCATACCCTTGACAAAACAACCAAACAAAGCTTCACATGATCCTTTTGCAGTTCTAAGGATTCGCGAGTTCAATTTCTTTTTAATTAATCGGTTTTTCCTAACTATGGGAATCCAAATGCAAAGCGTAATTGTTGGTTGGCAAATTTATGCTCTTTCAAAAGACGTCTTGGATTTAGGATTAATTGGTTTAACCGAAGCCATTCCATTTATTCTAATCTCACTTTTTTCTGGGCATGTTGCAGACACCTTTAGTCGAAAAAAAATTATTGTCATTTCCACTTTTTTTTTCTTAATTGTAAGTAGTTTTCTTTTTTATTGTTCTTCTGAAAATTCTACTCTATTAAAACACTTTGGGACATTTCCGATTTTTATTGCAATTGCTGCAACTGGAATCATTCGCGGATTTTTATCTGCTGCTTATCCATCTTTGATTGCTCAAATTGTTCCACGCAAACTCTATGCGAATGCGTCAACATGGAACAGCACAGTTTGGCACATCGCTTCGATTTTAGGCCCATCAATCGCAGGGTTTATCATTGCGATAAATTACACAACTGCATATTCGGTAGATATCCTATTTATAATATTGGCAATTTTTTCCTTCTTTTTTGTTTCCAATCATTCAATTCCAAAAAGAGCAAAGCAAGAAAGCATCTTTCAAAGCATTCGCAGCGGAATAAAATTTGTAGTTAAAAATCAAGTGATTTTGGGTGCTCTATCGTTGGATTTATTTGCTGTTTTATTTGGTGGGGCTGTTGCTCTACTTCCTGCTTTTGCGGATAAAGTGTTGCATGCTGGAGCGGTTGAGTTGGGATTTTTAAGGGCTGCTCCTGCTGTTGGTGCTGTTTGCATGGCATTTATTATTGCTTACAAACCTCCAACAAAGAATGCGGGTAGAAACTTATTTATTTCAGTAGCAGCATTTGGTTTGTCAACCATTTTGTTTGGTTTGTCTACTTCCTACTTTTGGGCACTTATCTTCCTTTTTCTTACGGGTGCTTTCGACAACGTAAGTGTAGTGATTCGACATACAATTTTACAATTGTCAACACCAGACGAAATGCGCGGACGTGTAGCTGCAGTGAATGGCATTTTTATCGGTTCTTCGAATGAAATTGGTGCATTTGAATCAGGTTCTACAGCAAGAGCTTTTGGACTCAAACCATCGATCATTTTAGGAGGAATATTAACAATAGCTGTCGTGATTTTAACCGCACGTTTAAGTCCAAAACTCAGAAAATTAAATATTGAACAATTGGATTAACGAATTGCTTCAATTATGCTGACACATTGTTCAACCCTTTCTTCAAATGTCCCTTTGATAATCGTAAACGAACAATTAGTTGCTTCTAATTCTGCTAAATACATTTGAAATAATTGATGGCGCTCATGTTCGTTTACACGCAATGGATCTGGCTCCCATGGGATATCTGGATAACACAAAAAGTAATGCGCACATTGTTGGTTAGCAAACCCTTGCGCAATAAACGGACTAACTTTTCCAAATTTATATTCCGACCAAATTTTCAAAACGAGATAATCCGTGTCACACAATTGGATTGTAGCATTTTCAGCTTGGCTCCAACGCTTTTCTTGAACCGCTGCAATGCAATCTAAATCTTCAAATTCATAAACTCCATTCCTTTGCATTAAAAACTCTCGGGCATATTCCGCTTGATAATTCGCAGAAAAATGATGCGCAAGTTGAATTGCTAAAGTCGATTTACCTGTTGACTCAGGACCTGTAAAAATGAATCTTTTCATACCTGTAGTTTCTTTTTCCAATTGAAATAGCCAACAAGTGCTACAATTGAATAAATTCCATATAAAAATGCTGTTGGATACAATCCTCTTGCTACGTACAAGTATATTAATACCAAATCAATTACAATCCAAAACAACCAATTTTCAAGTATTTTCTGAGTTGTTAAGTACGTTGCGTACAAACTAAAAACGCCAATTTGTGCATCTAAGTAGGGATTGAATTGTTGCGTGTTTTCTGAAACCAGATATCCCAAAATTAAACCCAAAACAAAGATAGGAAGAAGTAATTTCAATTGTTTTTTCAATTGAATTCTATGTATTTGTTGTACACCTGATTTTTTAGAAAACCAATTCAACCAACCTACAAGTGCCAAGACTACATAAAAAAATTGTAAACTAGCTTCAATGTAAAGTTGGCTATTGAAACAAATTAACACATACAAACATGCACTCAATCCACCAAAAACCCAAGCGCTTGCTTTTTCTAGCGCGGCAAAAACAACATATAAAACTCCCAATAATAGGGCAATCCATTCTATAATTGTTCCACTTGATGTCATTGCTTTTGCGTAATATTTTACTTTTTAAAGGCTAAAGTTCTCAAAAAAAATGAAGAAAAGCCCTTTCAGTTCCAACAAAACTTTTGCATGCGATTTTTACGTAATTTTGTAGGGTATGAAATTCACCGAATTAAATTTGAATGAGCAACTGCTAGAAGCGATTTCTCACATGGGATTTGTTACTGCAACTCCCATTCAACAGTTTGCCATTCCAAAAATACTTGAAAACAAGGATTTAATTGCTTGTGCTCAAACAGGTACAGGTAAAACAGCTGCATTTATTCTTCCTATTTTAAATAAATTAACTGGAAAAGAAGACTGCTCAATAAATACTTTAATCATTGTTCCAACACGTGAATTAGCCATTCAAATTGATCAAGAAATTCAAGGCTTGTCTTATTTTGTATCTGTTGGTTCAAAAGCAATTTATGGTGGAGGCGATGGAAAAAGCTGGGATGAACAAAAAGAAGCATTAAAAGACGGGACAGATATTATTGTTGCAACACCAGGTAAATTATTATCGCACATTGCACAAGGTTATGTCGATTTTTCAAAAGTGCAACACTTAATTTTAGATGAGGCTGATAAAATGTTGGATATGGGATTTTCGGATGATTTATTGTCTATTATTTCGAATTTACCAAAAGAACGTCAAACCTTGTTGTTTAGCGCTACAATGCCCACTAAAATTAGAGAATTAGCAAAACGAATTTTAAAAGAGCCGGAAGAAATTACCTTGTCTATTTCGAAACCTGCTGCTGGAGTTGCTCAGAAAGTGTACTTAACGTTTGATCCCCAAAAAATTCCGTTAATTACTTCTATTTTAAAAGAAAGAACGGATTATACAAGCATTATTATTTTCACTTCTTCTAAAAGTAAAGTCAGTGAAATTGTTCATGCTTTGCGTAAAAATGGAATAAAATCGCAAGGTGTTTCTTCTAATTTGGACCAAGAACAACGCGAAGAAATATTAAGAGGATTCAGATCAAAACGCATTCGAATCATCGTTGCAACAGATGTTATGAGTCGCGGAATTGACATCAAAGAAATCAATTTAGTGATCAATTACGATACACCTTTTGACGCAGAAGATTATGTTCACCGAGTTGGTAGAACTGCTCGTGCGAATACAAAAGGTGAAGCAATCACTTTAGTGAATGAAAAAGACATGCGTAAATTGGCACAAATCCAACGATTAATAGAAGCTGAAATTCCACAAATTGAATTGCCGGAAGAACTTGGAAAAGGACCTGAATTTAGTGTGCAAAAGCAGCCAACTAAAAAAAGACCGTTCAAAAAAAGAGTTTTTACTAAAAAATAAACCATGAAAAAAAGGGCGTTATTTTTAATGATTTTGTTTGTCGTTGGAGTATTTACTGCCTACTTCATCAGTAAGCCATCAACTGAAAAAATACTTCCTGTTTACAACCCAATTGATCTAAACGAAGAAATGGTTGATCCAGAATTAGCAAGAATCGGTTACGGTCATACCATCGGAAATTTTTCTTTTCTTGATCAAAATGGGAATGTTTTTACGCAAGAACAAGTCAAAGGAAAAGTGTATGTTGTTGAATATTTTTTTACTACTTGTGGTACTATTTGCCCAAAAATGAATGCACAAATGCAACGCATTCAACAAGCGTATAAAGGGTCAAAAAAAGTTGAACTATTAAGCTTTACTGTAAATCCTAAAACTGATTCCGTTGAACAATTAAAACGTTATGCAATAGATCATAAAGCAAACGATCAACAATGGCATTTTTTAACGGGAAAACAAGAAAAATTATACCACTTAGCACGTACTTCCTTTTTTGTATTAAAACCTGCTGAAGTTGAAAACCAAGGAGACGAAGGAAGTGATTTCATTCACACCAATAATTTTGTCTTAGTGGATCAATCGGGACGCATTCGTGGATATTATGACGGAACTTCAACAAAAGAAGTGAATCATCTAATCAAAGACATTCAACTGCTTTTAAATTAATTACTATGGCAAAACTTTGTATTGTTCCAACACCCATCGGAAATTTAGAAGATATTACTTTACGTGCTATTCGAATCTTAAGTGAATGCGATGTGATTTTTGCAGAGGACACGCGTGTAACAAAAAAATTACTGAATCATTTAGTTATCAACAAGCCGATTCTTCCTTTTCATGCGCACAATGAGCATAAATTTTTACAGTCATCTATTGATCGGATTAAATCAAATGCGTTAACTGTTTTGGTTTCTGATGCAGGAACACCTGGCATTTCAGATCCAGGTTTTTTATTAGCCCGAGAATGTGTCAATCAAGGAATTGATATTGAGTGTTTACCTGGGCCAACAGCCTTTGTTCCTGCGTTGGTTGCAAGTGGATTCCCATGCGATAAATTTGTCTTTGAAGGATTTTTACCGCATAAAAAAGGACGACAAACGCGTTTGTTGAAATTAGCAGAAGAAGATCGTACAATTGTTTTGTATGAATCGCCGCATCGCTTGGTGAAATGTTTGGGACAAATTGAAGAATTTTTTGGCGCTGAACGAGCAGTATGTGTCGTTAGAGAAATCTCTAAATTGTACGAAGAATACAAACGTGGCACTGCAACAGAAGTTAAAAATTATTACGAAAAAAATCCTCCTAAAGGAGAAATTGTGATCCTTGTAGCTGGAAAAGAATAATATAAAATTAATCATTATGCACATTATCATTTATTTATTATTGGGAATTATTGGATTAATCGGTATCTTTTTAATCATTGCTTTATTCAGTAGAAAAAACTACGGTGTTCAAGAAGAAATTACAATTCAACTTCCTTCAAACGAAGTGTTTGATTACTTAAAACACCTTACTAATCAAGAACAATTTAGCAAATGGGTTATGACAGATCCTGCCATGAAAAAAACGTTGACAGGTGTAGATGGTACAATTGGTTTTATTTACGCTTGGGACAGTCAAAATAAACAAGCGGGTGCAGGTGAACAAGAAATTATGGGACTTGAACCTTCAAAATTTATTGATGTTGAAGTACGTTTTTTACGCCCATTCAAAGGTATAGCTAAAACACCTTTTACGATTCAAGCATTGAATGAAAATGAAACGAGAGTAATTTGGGGAATGTCAAGTAAAATGGCTTACCCAATGAATATTATGCTGCTATTTAAAATCGAAAATATTCTTGCGAAGGATTTAAAGGAAAGCTTAAACAATTTAAAAGTCATTTTAGAAAAATAACTATGCAAACAAAAGCAATTGTTCTAGTTAAACATGGCAATGCATCAGAAGCATTTCAAGAGCGTTTAATTACACTTCCAGAATTAAATGATAACGAAGTTCGAATCGAAGTTGAAGCATTTGGTTTAAACTACGCAGATGTATTGGCTAGAAACGGCATGTACAAAGAAGCACCACCAATGCCGTGTGTTGTTGGGTATGAAGTTGTTGGAAAAATTTGTGCCGTTGGAAAATCAGTTGATCAATCATTCCTTCATAAACGGGTTTTGGCATTTTGTCGATTTGGTGGCTACGCAAAACATGTAAACACACTTGATACTGCTATTGTTTGTATTGAAGAACACGAAGATGCTGCGCATCTTTTAGCATTGTGTACACAAGCGGTGACAGCTTATTACATGACGGATTATTTAGCGCCCATTCACAAAGGCGATCACATATTAATTCATGCTGCTGCAGGTGGAGTTGGATCGTTTTTAATTCAATTAGCCAAACGAAAAGGAGCCATTGTTTATGCAAAAATTGGCGACGATTCTAAAATTGAATTGGTCAAAAGTTTGGGAGCAGATTTTGTGATTAACTACAAAAAAACTGCTTACGAAAAAAAATTAAAAAGTTTATTAAACACAGATCGCTTGGCGGCATCTTACAATGCTGTTGCAGGCTCAACGTTCAAAAAAGATGTTGCTTTACTTGGTTCTGGTGGTAAGCTATTTCTATTTGGCGGAGCCGAAATAATTGGAACCCGATTTGGAATTTTTTCTACCCTCAATTTTCTTCGAAAAATGGGATTCATTTTACCAATTGGCTTAATGATGCGCTCTAAATCAATTTTAGGAGTGAATATGTTAAAAATTGCAGATAATCGTCCGGATAGCTTAACGGAATGTCTTGCCGCTGTGATTGATTTATACCGAAAAAACGAATTGAAAACGCACGTTGGTGGACGTTTTTCTGTGAAAGTAATTGCTCAAGCGCACACCTTACTACAAGCTGGAAAAACTACAGGAAAACTCAGTGTTTTTTGGGAAGATTAAGGAGCAGCTGGACCTGTATACTCTAAACATGGGTTATTACCTGTCCAACATTTACGTTTTTGAACATAATTGATTACAGTATCTTTTGTAATGTTAAGAATTAAATCATTTTTACTTTTCCATAATTCAAAACAAGCATCAGAATCATTGGTGTAGTGCAATTGGTCGTTAATATGGTATTTCTTTTTAAGTTCATCAAGTGGCAATAATTTATCCGTTGAAATCAAAGCATACGTTCCTGGTTCGATTGAAAATGCTGCTGTCCCCAATTCATTTAAGGTAAAAACCATTTTCTTTTTGACACGCATCTGACAATCATTTACCGTAAACAAGGCATATTCTTCAAGATTTAAGGCTTCGTAGGTTCCTTTTTCCTGTTCTTTCGTTGGCTCCATTCCACCACAATAGGGAATAAAAGCTAGACCCTTGAATTCTACTTTTAAAGTTTTTTTTACAGCAGTAATTTTTGTAAAAACACCGCAACTAATAAAAACGAAAACCAAACTAAAAAAGAGAACTTTTTTCATTGAAACATTATTTTATCAAACAAATATATTGGTAAAAATACAGATTTTAATGGTGTAATTCATCTTCTGTAATCCATGCTACAAAAAGATGAATTATTTAACTTATTTTTGTGCTTTAATTAAAATTTAAACAAAGCAATATGTCAGCTAATCATTCAACAATAGGCATTGAAGAAATTCTAAAAAAGTTTGGAATTGAAGCCGTAAACAATGGTGCTTCAACGGGTGCTCATTGGATTCCAACTTCAGGTTCAATGATTGAATCGTATTCTCCAGTAGACGGTAAATTAATCGCTTCGGTGAAATCTGCAACTGCAAACGACTATGAAACAGTCGTGAAAAAAGCACAAGAAGCTTTTATTCCTTGGAGAACGATGCCTGCTCCAAAACGTGGTGAAATTGTTCGTCAACTGGCTGAGCGTATTCGTTTTTACAAAGAACCACTAGGACAATTAGTTTCTTATGAAATGGGTAAATCTTTGCAAGAAGGTTTAGGTGAAGTACAAGAAATGATTGATATCTGTGATTTTGCAGTTGGTTTATCACGTCAATTATATGGTTTAACGATGCATTCAGAGCGTCCAGGACATAGAATGTACGAACAATATCATCCATTAGGAATTGTTGGAATTATTTCAGCATTCAACTTCCCAGTTGCTGTATGGAATTGGAATACAGCACTTGCTTGGGTCTGTGGAGATGTATGTATTTGGAAACCATCTGAAAAAACACCTTTAACAGCAATTGCTTGTCAACAAATTACAAAAGAAGTTTTCGCTGCTAATGATGTCCCAGAAGGAGTTTCAGGTTTAATCATTGGTGATGGAGAAATAGGTAAATTAATGGCAAATGACAAACGTGTTCCATTGATATCTGCAACAGGTTCTACACGAATGGGTATTTCTGTTGGTGAAGCTGTTGGAAGAAGATTGGGGCGTTCGTTACTTGAATTAGGTGGTAACAACGCAATCATAATTACACCAACAGCCGATTTAAAAATGGTTGTTCCTGGTGCAGTATTTGGAGCGGTTGGAACAGCTGGTCAACGTTGTACATCTACCCGTCGTTTAATCATTCACGAAGAAATTTACGATAAAGTTAAAGAAGCTTTAGCGAAAGCATACCAACAAATAAAAATTGGAAATCCATTGGATCAAAACAACCATGTTGGACCTTTAATTGACAAAGATGCAGTTCGTATGTATGAAGAAGCATTGGTAAAAGCTGTTCAAGAAGGTGGAAAGATCATTGTTGAAGGCGGTGTGTTAAGTGGTGCTGGTTACGAATCAGGTTGTTATGTTCAACCAGCAATTGTTGAAGCTGAAAATCATTTTCAAATTGTACAACACGAAACGTTTGCTCCAATTTTATACATCATGAAATATTCAGGAGGTGTTGAAAATGCCATAGCATTACAAAATGGTGTGCCTCAAGGATTATCATCTGCAATTATGACTAACAACCTGAAAGAAGCTGAAGCATTTTTAGCATCAAGCGGATCGGATTGTGGTATTGCAAATGTAAACATTGGTACTTCAGGTGCTGAAATTGGTGGCGCTTTTGGTGGTGAAAAAGAAACTGGCGGTGGCCGTGAATCTGGATCAGATGCTTGGAAAGTATACATGAGAAGACAAACCAATACAATCAATTATTCGGATAGTTTGCCATTAGCACAAGGAATTAAATTTGAATTGTAATCCTATCAAATAAATAAAAAAAGCCGAGTTAATACTCGGCTTTTTTTATTTATTCCAAATCGAATAAACGGTTGGTTATGATTGTTGAGGTTAATTTCTAATGAAACGTTGTGCTATAACTCCTTTTGGTGTTGTAAGCAATAAAGTGTAGTTTCCTTTTGCTAATTGCTCTACACTGATCGATGGAGTAGTATAATTCGCTTTATCGATGATTCTTCCTAAATTATCAATGATTTTGTAAGTTGAAATCGTTTCAAGAGAAGAGATTGTGAGCTGATCCGAAGTTGGATTTGGATAAATAATCGTTTTATCCATTGAGGTTTCATCAACACCTTGTAAATCAGTATTGGTCAACAAAGTAGTATTGGTGATAATTGGTTCATTCCAATCAAAATAAATGTACGCCGTATTTTCAATTTGTGTGCCTACTCCATTTCCAGGTAATTCTTTGATAGAATACACAAAATGTCCATGACTCATTGGTTCATTTGTTGTGCTATCTGCCAACCAAATTTGTGGAAATTCAAAACGATACACACCATTTCCTAAATGAACCACTTGCATAGCATGTGTTGCTTCAATAATGCGAAGCGATGAAAGATCTAACAAAGAACTAATCGTATCAATGATATAAATATTCTGAGCTGGAGCTGTTCCTGTATTTTGGAAACAAATAGTATACGTTAATTGATCATCTGTAGTGAAATCAATTAAATCAGCACTAAATGATACATTTGAGTATTGATTCCCTCTGTCTACAACTTTTATGTTTGGATCGTAACTATTTCCTACAATTTGCAATAAATTACCTGCATTATTTGTTGTGTTACAATCACTCGAAATAATACCTAATGGAACAATCGTTGACGTAAAATTGTGCTGAACGCCACTTGCAATACCTGTTGGAGTATTGAATGTTATGACATCATACGTATTAAACGAAGTGTTAGAATTGTTCAAGGTCCAAGTTATTGTGTTTCCATTGATGGTATAGTTTGAATTGGAAATCGAGCTTGTGTTAACTGAAACTCCTGTTGGAAAAGTTAAGGTAACTTGATACGCACCAGCAATTCCAGGTCCATAATTCCCCCAATTTAATTTTATATAATTTGTTACACCTTGATAGTATCCAATCCAAGGTGTTACTGTTGTCCATAAATCCACACAAGCTGGCGTAGTTGTTCCACCACAATTCACCGCAAAATTTCCAACTGGAGTAGAAGACGAAGTTGGAGTTCCTAAAACCAACGTCAACAAAGGATTTTGCATCGTATATCCATTGGATTGTAACCAAGCTGTGCTAATTGAAGCTGTAACAATTGTAGAAGTAAATTGCTGTCCGCAATAGTAAACAAGACCAGCTGAATCACTCAACAATGTAATAGATGGCAACATTGGATTTTGTTGATTTTGCAACCAAATTGTTACTGGCGCATTGACTAAAAGTGATTCTCCAGCATTATAAACTCCATTTCCGTTAGCATCACAAAATACCTTTGCACTCAAACACAAAGTTGGATTTACTGGTGAATTACCACAATTAATTGGAAAATTATAGATTGTGCTGGCTCCGCTATTGCACTGAACAGCTAATACATTCAATGTGTCATTTGAACTTGTATAACCATTGGCAGCCAACCAAGATGGTGAGATTGATAGTGTCGTTGGAGATCCAATTGTTCCAAAATAATCAATTCCATAATAACCATTAGCAGTTGAATATACCGTCTGACTTACTCCATTATTTGTTAATGTTATAGGCGAGTTCGCCAAAGGAATTTCACCTGAATTAAAAACCCCGTTTCCATTAGCATCGCAAAAAACTTGACCATTGGCACAAAGTACAACTTGACTACTTACACAATGTAATTGAAAATAACAGGTAGTAATCGGATTTGTTGCAGAGACATTTATTAATGAAGGAGTCATTGCTCCGATGAAATAGTTGTTTGCATTTAACCAAGATGGTGCGATAGTGATGTTGTATTGACCCAATGGAATACCACCTAAATTGACAATACCATTTACTAAATTGACGTTGTAAGAATTGAACGCATTCGATACAATTAGTGGTATACCAGAATTAATAATTGTTTCATTTACACCATTGCTATCACAATCTACTCCAACTTGTGTAATTAATGTTGGTTGACAAATTCCAACAGTATATTGAAGTGTATCTATTGCAGAACTTTGATTGGAAGAATTAAATACAGTAGTATATATTGAATACGTTCCGGGAGAAGAGTATACGTGACTTACAGGTGGTGTCATTGGAATATTTGTTCCTGCAGTTCCAGTTCCACCATAATGAGTTGTAGTAGTTCCATCTCCCCAATTGATCATGGTGTAAAATTGAAAACCTGGAAAAGTTGAACCATTGTATGTTCCTAAAAGCACATAATTGATGTCTGCATTATTGATACCTGTGCCAGGTGATTGTGCAGAAAAACTCATTGTGACAAGAGAATCACAAGCAAAATAAGTTGAATTAGATGCTGGATTTAACCCTGATAGTACATACCCTTGAGAAAATGAAATTGAACTAACAAGAACAATTAAAAAGGAGGAAAATAAATAGTTACGCATAGCTTAGTTTTTTACTATGACGTAAATTAGGTAATAATAGTTGGCTTAATAAATTAATTTAATGCTTCTTCAAGGTTGTTTTTATGAAATTTGAACCCTAAATCGGTGATTTTTTGATTGGATACTTGAACTCCATCTAACAAAACTGTTGACATTTCTCCAAATATTAATTTTAAGACAAAACTTGGTACATTTGGAAACCAAAATGGTTTCTTAAAGTGTTTTGCAAGTGATTTCATAAAATTCTTGTTGGAAGTACAAGCTGTTAAGGCATTGTAAGTACCTGCTAATTGATGTTCAATTATAAAAATGAATAATTCTACCAAATCATCTATGTGAATCCAAGCTATTGGTTGATTTCCTGAGCCAAGTGGAGAACCTATTCCCATTTTGATTGCTGGAATCATTTTTGAAAGCGCTCCTCCATTTGGAGAAAGAACGACAGCTGTTCTAATTTTTGCAACATCACATTTTTTTTCGAATAAATCTGCACTTGTTTCCCAATCTTTTACCAATTGTGATAAATAATCTGTTCCAAAATCATCTGATTCTGAATAAATTTTAGATGAATCTTTTAAGGAATAACAATTGATCCCTGAAGAGGAAATAAATTGTTTCAACTTCGGGAATTTCGAATGTTTGGATGCTAAAAATTCATTTGTTCCAATTCTTGATGATGCTAATTCTTCTTTACGCTTTTTAGACCATCGCTTTTCTGCAATTCCAGCACCTGATAAATTAATCAAAACTGTCACTTCTTGCAATGCAATTTCATCAATATTTTTTATTGAAGGATCCCAATAATAATGGTTTGGTTTTGTTGGATTTCTCGTTAAAATTCGAACGGCGTGTCCATTTGAAAGTAACTTTTTTTCAAGAGCCTGACCGATTAAGCCTGTACCTCCAGCAATCATAATTGTTTCCATGTGGAATTTTATTGGTAGAACACATGAAACACGAATTTGTTTAATCAAAAAACAAACGCCCATTGATCCATTCAGGATCTAATGTAGCATTTTTAGCTTTGTAAAATTGAATGGCGGTATCGTTCCAATCCAACACTTGCCAATCCATGCGTCTTACTTTTCTGCGATGTGCTTCTTCAACTACTGTGTCAAATAATTGACCTCCAATTTTAGACCTTCTAAATTCAGGTAATACAAACAAATCTTCTAAATACAAACATTTACCTTTCCACGTTGAATAATTCGTGTAAAACAAGGCAAAGCCTACGATTTGTTGCTCTATTTCTGCAACAAAAGCTGCGCATATTTTTTCCTCAAATAAATGTACAGCTAAGGATTCTGCAGTATTAATCACCTCATTAGGCGCTTTTTCATAAGCTGCCAAAGCATGGATTAATTGCATAATAGCGTGTTCATCTCCTGGTTGAGCAGTGCGAATCATGGCTTATTGAACTCCAGCTAAATTAAAACGTAAACGCAAGCCACAACTCATATTTCCAGTAGGGAATGACGTTGCAATTTTTGGTGTGTTAATGACTTGATCATAGTAAAACTGAACGACAAGGTTGGCAGACATGTTATAATCAGCAGAAGCTTTAATAGAAACAACATGTTGACCTGCTGTTGCTTGATTCGTGTTTTCAACTATTTTACGAATAACAGTTATGTTGTCGCGAATTGTTAAATCAAATCGAACATTAACTGCACTTGGCGGTATGTTTTTAAACGGTAATTTCACTTTTGCAAATTTGTAACCCGTTCCGAAAACTAATTCTGTTCCATTCACTTCAGTAACTTGATTGTTGTTAAGAGACAAAGTCGAACTTCTGTCCTTTTTGTATTCAAATTTAGTGATTAGTCCTTGCCCTTTAATGTTCCATGTGGCATCTATTCCAATTAATGGTGAAAAACGTTCTGACATAGTAACATTTTGAATTTGCATACTAGCAATGTAATTATTGTTAATGTCTAATTCAGTCGCATTTCCATTTCCATCAAATTTTGCATTTAAGTTGGTTTGCATGCCTCCAATACTTACCGTTGAAGTATAAGCATGTCTTACTACAAAATTCTTCAATAATTTCTTTGCAAATGGGTATTTTGTTAGTCCACTGTAATTAACCGTCCAATTAGGAAGCGGTACATTTTTAATCGGATTGATGTTGCTTGAAGAAATTGCTCTGTTTGAATAAGCTGTTAAAAAGGCTCCTACAACAACTTCTTGTTGCGATCCACTGTATCCTGAATAATAACCAGAACTTAAACTACTTGAATTGGAATTTTTAGCCCCTAACATTTGTGATACAATCGCTCGATTTGCCAATAAACGATTAAATGAATTCGTTGAATAATCAGCGCCAATTAAGTCAAACGCTGAATTTAATGATACATTAGTGTAGGTTAAAGTTCCTACTTCAACTTTACTCTGTCCTTCATAGCGTTGATTTGTTTCGTTCCAACGGTAAAATTCACTTGAATTAATACCAAATGAACGAGTAACAGTCAATTCAATTGTTACATCTTTTAAAGGTTCTAATGATGCACGTAAATTTAAATTATCAGTATGCGTCATTGTGAACTGTTTATTTAAATTTTCATTTTTCACTAACCAGCCTCTATCAGCTGCAGAGGCAGCAATGTTATAATTCGTTTCATTTCCAAAAATACCATAACGTTGTTGGCCAAAAATAAATCCAGTTAATCCTCCATCCATACTACTATTCATTCCTAAAATACTTGATTCTTGGTTATAGCCAGGTAGCATTGTTCCGTCATTTAATGTATACGTACCAGACACATTTCGAATGGTCATAACACCACGAGCTAAAAAGCCAACAACTGGGTGAACATTTTTCTTTTCACGGGCTGCTTTTCGCTCTTCTCGTCTTTTTTTACGTTCAAAACGACGCTCCATTTTCTTATAATATTTTTCCCATTTCACCTTTTCTTCTTCCGTCATTTGATCGATCGGTTTAGGTGGTTTTAAGTTAAATACTTTCGCTTTCGGTTTGTTTTTGGAATCTTCCCCACTTGTATTTCTTCCTCCCACATCTTTTGAATCAACTTTACCTCGTTGAGGTTTGTTATTGCTTGCTAATACTTTTTTAAATAAGGGTACTTTATTATATAAAGTCATGAAATTCATTTGACCTGTAAACCCAACCGTTCGATTGTTTTGAATGGTGTTTCCAAAATCATTTTGACCCAATGGAGCACGCTGCCAGTTGTATGTTCCTCCGTATTTGATGTTTCCAGTCATCCAATTCGTAATAGGAAATTTATCCAATGGAAGGTTGTAACTTACGTTATAACTATGCGTGTAATCCATTGTTTTACCTAAGGTCATGGATTGATTGCGTATTGTATCTAAAAATGCTTGGTATAAAAGCGGATCCACATCTTTGTCTACCCTTCCATCACCTTCTTCAAAAATTGAACGATTGGTAGCATTGAATGTAGCTTTTAAATTTTTTGTTAAGTCATATCCTATTGAATACGTTCTATTCCAATTAAATCGTTTGACATAAACAGGATTGAATTCAAAACCTGGCACTAAATTGTTGCGAACTTGGCGTTCATTGTAGGAACGAATTACATCATTAATAAAGGAAATATTTTTTGGTGTTAAAAATAAATTGAAATCTTTAATGAATGTCAACCATTTATTTTTTTGGACAAATTTTAATTTTTTAAATGGTTCGATAGGTTTAGCAGTGAATGAATAATTATAATTCAATGTATTGTTCCACGTTTTAGTTCGATCATAGTTGGTATTAAAATCTCTATGCATCGTTTCTGCATAAGAATATGTTGTGGAAAAATTGGAAATTCTCCAGAAATAAGGAGTTGCCCCTGCTTTTAATTCTTTTCGGACATTTGAAAAATTATAAGATTTACGTTCTGTAAAATCTTGACCAGCTTTTGCGCGATTTGAATAGGTAGCACCATCATAATCTTCCAATTTAACATCTGGATTAAACGGATCGTATTCTGGGTTAATAATTCCTAATGAATAAGCATAGAAAAATGGCAAAGAAACACTTGATTTTTTACCAAAAAATTGACCTAATTGCATACTTGCATTCATATCAAATCCAATTTTTTGATTTCTTTGGCGATCTTGTACTCTACTTTCTACACTACCCCAATTGACTCCAGAATAATTTCCAGACATGTTTACATTCGCAAAATCTGCCAATTGAACTTGCATTTGAGCTGTAGCTGCAGAACCTCCTTCTGAAATGAAATCAGTTAGTCGCAATTCATTTACCCATACAATTGCACAATCAGCTTCTCCATCATCTGGCCAGGATGTATTTGAATTTTTACTTGGATTTCGAACTCCAATCATGATTGTTTTCAATCCTTGTAAATTTGGACTTCCTTTCACTTTAATTTTTCGACTGCTATTTTCAGGATCAGTTGCAACATATTCTACAACATACGAAACAGTTCCATTTCCAGCATCGATTAACTCGTTTCTTTTCTTTTTTAAATTCAATAAGTTATCAAATACAATTTCAACGTTGTTGGCTTCTGGCCAAATATCTTCTGCAACAGTTGCTCCCCATTCTGTTCTATTCAAAGGCAATTCATATTCATAATAATTATCTTTAAAGTCTGTTCCCATCCGAACAAATAAAGTCAAATCTTTATTTTTTAGTGGAATTGAAGGTTGAACTTCCTCTGCATGGACAAACATTTTCAATTTCTTGTAAGTACGCACATCAAACTGCACATTTTTATAGGCTGCTCGTGCATCTCCATCTTGTAAGTTGCAAATATCCAATACCAAAGCTTGTTCATTTAACTGGCGTTGATACGTTTGAGATGGATCTACTTCTCGAATAATACCTGGTGGGATTTCATATTTAATAGGCGAACGCTGATCATTTTCTTCAACGTTAACAGCAGCAATGTTGAATTGTGTTAAATTTGGATCTCCTTGAACACTTTCTCCAGGCTGTGTTAAATCTTCTCTAAATCTTCTCCATTCACCTCTAATTAATTCTAAACGAGCAAAGCGCAATAATACTTCTTCATCAAAATCTTTTAAGAACATGCGCATAAAGCGAATCGATCTAAAATCTTGAATCCCATTGACTTTTAAATTATAGTCACTCAATGGAACTTTAAATTGATACCATTTTTCTGTTTTATTACCAGTTTGGAAGGTTTGAACATTTGTAATGTAGTTTTTTCCAACTTGCATGTCGTTTGGACGCAAGCTTATCTTGTATTGAAAATAACTTTCAGATTCCGATAAATTGTTGTCTTGGTTAATGTCTTCAATATCTGGTACATTTGTTCCTTGAGTTGAGTAAGCATCGGCATTCGCTGTATCAGACATTTCGGTTGTAGGAGAATTGCCCTGCATACCGTTGTATTTTTTGTAACGTTCTAAAATTGTTGCTTTGGCAGCATCATACGTGTCATCTCTGTAATAATTATAATCATCATTAGAAGGATCGGCGATCATTCTCGCTTTTGCATCAGCTGATAAGGTTGTATTGTTTTGAACCCAATTTACATAATTTTGATGTGCTGTTTTTTCTTGTGTGTTATTCCATCCATCCAATCCAACATCTTGATTAATTCGAGAAGCAGGGTCCGTATCAAATGCATTTACAACAACTTGTTGTGTCGAAATTCTAGCCCATGCAGTTGTATCAATATTATCTGTAATTGAACTGCCTGTTGGTGGTAAACCATTTTCAAAACTTTTTCTTGAATCAGGTAAAATATCTTCTGAAATATTACCAAAATTAAAATACAAGTCACCACCATTGTGGGTCGTATTTGGATTCACATTTTCTGCATCTTGATTGAACGGATCTAATACCCAAAATTGAACAAACTCAATATTCGACTGTTCAAAATCGTTTGTTGTTAAAGAACGCATAATTCCACCCCAACGATTTTCTGGATTTATAAATTTTCCGTCTGCGTCGTACGTGTTCGTGGTGTCGTAATTATACATTCCACGTTCTTTTGGATAATAAGCTAAATCAAGTACAGTAATATTAGGTACCGAACCATATTGTTGTTGCAAATTCGGGAAGATATCCACTTGATTGACCAAACGCATTCTACTATCAGACAACATAGAAGGATCATCTATAATGTGTTGAGGAGTATAGGAATTGTTTTGATAAAACAAAGGGTCGATCGAGTACCAAGCTGTTTTAGCTCTTCTAAACCCAGCAACTAAATCTTTTTTAGATGCTTCAGGAAATAAAGATGGTTGACCTTGTGGAATTGATGCCAAACGCCATGACGTAAAAGATTTTAAATCAATTGCACTTTGAGAGCCTTCAAAATCATCGATATAGGAAGTTCCAGAATTTCCAATTGCAGCAGGTTGACCTGGTATTAAGTGTGCAAACTCGCCTTTAAACGAAACAGTCGATTTTTCGGTTGTAGAAATAACAGGTAAATAATCAACCAATTTTGTTAAAAATGGTACATCTGTTTTATATGCCAAATCGAACCCAATCATATTGTTTCTAAAAGGCTCGCTTCCAATGTCAACTTTTTGGGTAACAGGACGTTCATTCATCAATACCCAAGTCGCACCTATATTGAAATTAGGATTAAAACGGTAATTGTAGCGCGCACCAAATAAAGAACGTGCTTGGAAACCAAAGACGGAATTACTTTCAACAGAAATTTTAATCGGTGTATTTGATTCTAAAATTCCTGAATTCAATATTTTAACGCGTCCTAAATTGAAATCCACAGTGAAATCTGTTCCTTCTGTTAGTTTTATACCACCTGCTGTTACTGTTACAGCTCCTTGTGGAACATTCAATGCATTTAACGGAATATCAGAAGTTACTGAAGATTGGTATTCTCCTTTAAATATAAAACGGTTTTTACTTGGAATCTGTTGAGCTGCTGTTTTTGTAGAATCGTATAATTCAGTGAATACAACTTGATTAATCACCAAAGGCGGTACATTTACCTCCTGTAGCTTTTTGCGCAATGTTTTACCAAATGGTTCAATTGTTGAAAAATAGATACGCCCATTTTTTGTATTAATTGTACCTCCATTTTCTGCTTTATTCCCATTCAATGCAATTGGAACAAAATCAAAAACTCCATCAGAAAATGGTTGATTATTTTGATTCAATCGGTCCATTTCTAATACAGTAACCAATTGTTTGTCATCTAAGCCTGTAACTGGGAAAAAAGGAACAGCCAAAGAAGTTTCTGGATTGTTGTATAATAAATCAATTCTAAATCCTGTTTGATCAACTTGATAAGCACCAATTGAATAAACATTTTTCATCATCAAATCCCAAACTTTATTTTTAGGATTGGTTATGGTTGGTTTAATTAATTTCATAATTAAAGCCTGCTGACCAGCGATTCCATCCGTCGAAAACTCCCCTACTTGGTAAGTTTCTCCTCTGTATGTATATTCATATGAAACCGCTAAAACCTCATCATTATTCAATGGTTGGTTCAATGAAATATATCCTAACAATGCGTTGTATGAATACTCTTGTTCTGTCAACCTACGAGCGTTTTCCACTTTCTCGTATTCAATAGCTTGTTGAAAAGGTCCTGGTGCTGCGACTTGATTGCTTAAAACTGAAACAGCATTGTTAAATCCTCTAACTAAAGGTTGACTTGACGCCCATTCGTATAAATTATTAGCATCATTTGAAGGCATTTCAGAACTTGCAAAGCCTCCAGGATTTCCTTGACAATTTTGCGCTTTTGCTTCTCCTAAATCAGAAAATGCTATAATATTTCTTGTATCTTCAGTTTTACTTGTTCGGTTGGTTAACCAAACTTCCATTCTAGTTATATAAGCTTGTGAATTTACAATTGGAACCGTTGACATTGCTTCATCGTAATGATCGTGGTGGTATAAATTCACAAAATAATGGCGATTCGCTTCGTAATTATCAGCTCCTAATTCAAAGCGTTGTGTTTGTGCTTTCCCAGTAATATTAATTTCTTGGCGTTTTCCTTTAGAAGATGCTGCGATTAAATCAATGGTTGAATTACCAAATTTAAGTTGAGTTTTAGCCCCAAATAATGTTTGAGAACCTTGAATTAAGCTCGTTGGCAGAGATAATGCAACATTTCCTAATTCAATTTTCTGAACGATTTGATCTTCATTTCCGGTGTATTCTAATTTAGTGACATTATCAAATTCAAAGGCAGCTTGCGTGTTATAAGTTAAACCCAATTTCATTTTTGTGCCAATTTGACCAACCAAACTCATTTGAATTTGTTGCTGGAAATCAAAACGGGTTACGCTTCTTTGTTTAACAGGTAAGATTGGATTATCGTATCGACTTGAATTGACCCCAAAAGAAAGTTCTATTGAACCTTGAGGTCGAATCGTAATTTGATCAGATCCAAAGAAGTTTTCAAATAATTTACTGCCAATTTTGATAGGAAACTCTAAAGGTTGTGTTTTAGCTGTTTCTTGTTTTATTTTATCTTTCCAATTTTGACGCAATGCTCTTTTTCGCTCATACTCAATGTATTCTTCGAGCGTCATCATCGAAGGATTCCTAAAATCTAAGTTATTTCCAATGGTCTCTCTGAAAATATAGGTGCCTGTAATCGGATCGTATACAATTGTTTGTTTAACAGATTTGGGGTCACCCAAATCAAAACTTTGTTTCTGTGTTTGAGTTGGATCATTTGTATTTTGAATAGGATATATAAGGGTATCTTGAGCAAATACATTGCCAATTATTACATTGAAAAGTGCAATAAAAAGTATGCTATTTGTTATTCCTTTATAGACTTTATTCTTCATTTATTCTTACAAAATTTTCAAGGCTCCTTTAATAATTTCTTCAACAGATTCTTCCCCTGTTGAAATTTTATCAATAGCTTTTTCTGCCGATTTTTTATCAAAACCGAGCGAAACCAATGCTGTTAACGCATCAAATCGATTCGTATTGTTTTGATTGAAAATATTTTCAGTAGAAAAGGCAATTTTTAACATTTTGTCCTTTAAATCAATAATTACACGCTGAGCAGTTTTCACACCAATTCCTTTGATACTTTGAATGGTCTTTACATCTTCAGACTGTATAGCATGTGCTATTTCGTCAGGAATCATCGATGATAACATGATCATTGCTGTATTAGGACCAATTCCTGAAACACTGATTAAATGGTTAAACATTTCACGTTCTTCTTTGGATGAAAAACCATACAAAATATGAGCATCTTCACGAACGATCAATTTAGTAAATAACTTTATTGATTCATCAGAACCAATCGCAGAAAATGTATGCAGTGAAATTTTTACTTCATAGCCAACTCCAGCACATTCGATGACCAAATCTGTTGGGTTTTTCTCTACTAATTTACCGTTTAAATGTCCTATCATTCTTATTTGTTTTGCGCATCTACTACTGCAACTTTCACCATGTTAATGATTTCTCGAACAGAAGCACCTAATTGCATCACGTGAACTGATTTCTTTAAACCAACTAGAATTGGACCAATCGCTTCAGCTTCAGTCATTTCTTGCAATAATTTATAGGCAATGTTACCAGCAGATAAATTAGGGAAAATTAAGGTGTTTACTTGTTTATTTGCTAATTGAGAAAATGAAAATTTATCCATCATTAAATCATTGTTCAATGCAAAATTAGCTTGAACCTCTCCATCAACAACCAATGTAGGATACTTTTCATGTAAAATCTCAACTGCTTTTGACATTTTCTCTGGATCTTTTCCAGGTGATGAACCAAAATTCGAATAACTCAATAATGCAATTCGAGGCGTAACTTTAAATTTACGAATCATTTTTGCAACATTGTTAGTGATTTCAGCAATTTCCTCTGCAGTTGGATCTAAATTAATAGTAGTATCAGCTAAGAACAAAGGTCCTTTTTTAGTTACCAATATGTACATTCCAGCAACAACATTGACATCTTTTTGTAAACCAATCGTTTGAATAGCTGGTCGAACAACACTTCTATAATTTCTCGTAACTCCAGAAATCATTGCATCTGCATCGCCCATTTCAACCATCATTGCGCCAAAATGATTTCTTTCACGCATGATTTGTAACGATTCAAATTCTGTAAAACCTTTGCGCTTACGTTTTTCAAAAAAGGCCTTGCCATAAGCTAAACGACGTTCTTCTTCTTCTTCTGATTTAGGGTCAATAATTTGAACTTCCGCAAATTCAATACTGTATTCGTCTATTAATTTCTCAATCTTATCTTTCTTACCCAATAAAATTGGAAAAGCAACACCTTCCTCGTATGCGGTTTGTGCAGCTTTTAATATTTTAATATTATCAGCTTCTGCAAACACAACTCTTTTTGGATTACTTTGAGCTTTTTCAGTGATTGTACGAACCAATTTATTATCTAAACCTAAACGGTTTTTCAATTGCATTTCGTATGCGTCCCAATCTTCAATTGGATTCTTTGCAACACCTGATTCCATTGCAGCTTTAGCAACTGCTGGAGCAACATAATAAATCAAACGAGGATCTAATGGTTTTGGAATAATTTGATCTCGTCCAAATGAAATATTTTTCTCACCATAAGCTTCGATGACTTCTTCAGGAATAGTTTCCTTCGCTAAAGATGCTAATGCTTTTACAGCAGCCAATTTCATTTCTTCGTTGATTGTTGTTGCTCTTACATCCAAAGCTCCTCTAAAAATATACGGGAATCCAAGTACATTATTCACTTGGTTCGGATGATCAGATCGACCTGTAGCCATGATAATATCTTTTCTTACAGAAGTTGCATCTTTATAAGAAATTTCAGGTTCTGGATTCGCCAAAGCAAATACAATTGGGTCTTTTGCCATTGAAGCAACCATTTCTTTCGACATTATGTTACCTTTAGATAACCCAACAAAAACATCTGCTTTATTGATTGCTTCGTCTAAAGAAACATTCTTTTTATGTGAAGAATATGGTACTTTACTTTCGTCTAAATCCTTACGTTCTTGACAAATCAAACCTTTGGAATCGTACATCCAAATGTTTTCAATTTTTGCACCAAGGGCACAATATAATTTCACGCATGACATTGCTGCAGCTCCTGCTCCAGATACAACTATTTTTACTTTATCGATTTTCTTCTTAGCCAGTTCTAAGGCATTAATTAACGCTGCAGATGATATAATTGCTGTACCATGTTGGTCATCGTGCATAATTGGAATGTCCAACTCTTCCTTCAATCTTCTTTCTATTTCAAAAGCTTCAGGTGCTTTGATGTCTTCCAAATTGATACCTCCAAAAGTTGGCGCAATTGCTTTAACAGTTTGAATAAACAATTCAGGATCAGAAGCATCTACTTCGATGTCAAACACATCAATATCTGCGAAAATTTTAAAAAGCAATCCTTTTCCTTCCATGACAGGTTTTGAAGCCAAAGGCCCAATATTTCCTAAGCCTAAAACTGCTGTACCATTTGAAATAACGGCCACTAAATTTGCTTTACTTGTATATTTATATACATCATCTGGGTTTTCAGCAATTTTCAAACATGGTTCAGCCACGCCTGGTGAATAAGCCAGTGATAAATCACGTTGAGAAGAATATGGTTTTGTTGGAACAACTTCTATTTTTCCAGGTTTACCGGATGAATGGTAATCCAATGCGTCTTGTTTTCTAATTTTTGCCATATATATCTTTTGAAGCCGATAAAGATACGAAAATCGATTGATATGTGCTAAAAGAGAAAAAAGAAGACACAAAAAAACCCGAATCTTTTCAGACTCGGGTTTTAATTATATTTGAAGTGAAATTATTTCACCATCAAGTTTTGTGTAAATGAAGCTCCATTAGAAGAAACTGTAACTAAATAGTTACCAGTTGCTAATCCTTCGATTGGCATTTCAACTGATTGTGCACCATTTGCATTTGTAAGTGTTTTAGCTGCAACTTGACGTCCAGCTAAATCAGTAATTGCAACTGCATAATCAGCACCTGTAGCATCAAATTTAACATTAACAGATCCAGAAGCTGGGTTTGGATAAACTTCCATTCCAATTGTAGCAACTTCTTCAACACCAGCAAGACTTAAAGGAACTTTAGTAGCATTAATAATCTCACCAGTTGTATTGTCAATTAATACTGCAATTGCAGACATATACCATTTTCTACTTGTAGCAGGTACAGTGTAATTGAATGTATAGTTTACAACTTGGTTATTTGTTATTGCAGTTGGAACTGAAGAAGCTTGACCATCATATCCACCTAACAATGCACGACCAACATGATCATATGACATTTGAGCAGCTGGAACTGGATTTGGAGATGCTTGCCAATCGTGACCTGCACCATTTAGCGCTAAATTTTGGCTTGTTGAACTGTAATAATTTGTTTGGTTGTATCCAGAAGCAGTTCCTTCAACATTATCCTCAATCATAACTACACCTAAACGGTAATTTGAATTTGCAAATACAGTTTTGAACGTTGCAGAAACTGCAACTGAAATATTTGCCCCAGTTCCAGATACAGTAGCAGATATAGAAGCAGGAACTACTAAATCTTTACGAGCATTGTAGTAACCTTCAAATAATGTAGAAGAAACACTTTCATCTTTCATTGCACGGTCAACATTACATCCAGGGAATCCAGATAAATTTGCGCCATTATCATATTCAGTAACTGTCATTGGATCTCCATTGTGAACAGCAACACCAATGAAACGAGTTGGGTAAGTGTTGTACATATATTCCATAGCTACAGCGCCACGAGGACACCATCCACACCATGTTCCTGTACCTTCTTCAATCACAACATTTTTGTCAACGATTTGAGAAACTGTATTGAATTTTTTAGAAGCAGTAACATCTGTAGCATCAACAGCACCGTTTACAGCAGTAATAGTAATGTTAATGTTTTTCTCTACAACAGTTGCATAAGAAACAGCCGTTGGATGCGTAACATTTGCAGAAGCACCTGGCGCAATGTTTAAACCTGTAATCGTTTGGCTATGATCAGTTCCATCATTCCAGTTTACAGTTAATGCAGTGATTGCATTTGCTCCATCATTTTTAACATCTAATACTAAGTTATTATTAGTACTTAATGCAGAATAACGAGCTAAAGTAGCAGAAGTTAAAATTGCATCATTATTAATAACTGTTCTAACTTTAAAATTATCAACAAATAATAAATACATATCATTTGAAAAATTTTGAATCGCAACATAAACATTTTGACCTGCAAAAGAAGCTAACGAAGCAGAATAAGAAGTGTACGTATTAGCAGCTGCAGGAACAGTTAAAACTGGTGTAGTTGGCAATGAAGATGCTGTAATAGGAGATGTAGAGATGTATACTTTGAAACCATCAGAATAGTTAGCATCTGGAGCCATTGCATCAAACTGAACAACATTTGTACCTACAGCAGGCACGGGAATAGAAGGAGAAATCAACCAGTCATTTGAAACACCAGCAGGTGTATACCATGAAGTAGAAACTGCTTGATTATCAGTAGAACCTGTTGCTTTAGGACGAACGATCCAACCGTTTGTTCCCATAAAATTAACATTTGTAGCTGGAGTTAATGCATCAATGTTTAATTGCGTCCACCCTGTTGGTAAAGTAGTAGCCGCATCAAAATTTTCAGACATGATTGTTTGAGAGAATGAATTCCCTGCTAACAATAAAGCTGAAACTGTGAATAAAAGTTTTTTCATAAAATTAATTTTTAGTTAAATCAGATTTATATTATCTAAAATCGTGGTCTAAATTAAGTTAAAAAAATTAATTAAATACTAAAATTCTAAATAAATATATAAAAAAACCCAACTATTAATTAGTTGGGTTTTTTTATTGTTGAAATTTAAAAATTTATTTGCTCTTTTTTAATTGCTCTTTGATAAATAACTCGATTGCACCAGTCATTGATGGTGCATTTGGCATCGGAGCGTGAAGATCTAAGCGCAAATTGTTTTTCACAACTGCATTAGCAGTTGTAGGTCCAAATGCCGCGATTTTAGTGTCGTTTTGTTTGAAGTCTGGGAAGTTTTTAAACAATGATTCTATACCACCTGGACTGTAAAAAACCAACATATCATAGTAAACATCTTCCAAATCGGATAAATCTGAAGCAACTGTTCGATACAATACCGCTTTTGTAAATTTAAACTTGAATTCCTCTAAAGTTATTGGAATTTTATCGCGTAAGATATCAGTACAAGGCAACAAAAATAGGTCGTTTTTGTGTTTTTTCATTACCTCAACAAGATCCTCTATGGTTTGTTTACCAAAGAAAATTTTGCGTTTTCTATATGTGACATATTTTTGAAGGTAGTACGCAACTGCTTCTGAAATACAAAAATATTTCATTGTATCTGGAACTTCAAAACGTGTTTCTTCAGCAATTCTAAAGAAATGATCTACAGCTGTTTTAGAAGTTAAAATAATTGCATTGTGCTCTGGTATATTCACTTTTTGTTGGCGAAACTCTTGTGCAGGGATTCCTTCAACGTGAATAAACGGACGAAAATCAATTTTTAATTTGAATTTTTCAGCCAAATCAAAATAAGGTGATTTATCGCCTTCAGGTTTTGGCTGAGACACCAGTATTGTTTTTATTGCCAACTTTTCAATAATTACTTACAAAATCCTTACTAACTCAATATTTTAACCCCAAAAAAAATAGCTTAAAACCATCAAGGGCAAAATTTCGAGCGTGCAAAAATACAAAATAATATAATACAACGAAACGCCATTGTTTAAAATTATATACATCCCTTTAATGGTACGAATCAGTAATTTAAGAAACATGATCCCAACAGATAATTTAAAAAACAAAGTCCCATATTGAGGATTTAAGGTCCAGAATAATGCAATTAAAAACAAAACTAATCCAGTAATTTGATTGGTAGTGACAGTTACTAATAAAACACTTTTAATTCGTTTAAATTCTCCTGTTAATGTTCCAATAATTATAATTCCGACCATTTCATATATTAGTAATGCTATTGGAACACTACTAGCAATAAGTAACGTTTTTGTTAGATCTAATTGATAAATATTTTTTAATGCTAGAAAAAACAACACAAAAATCACAGAATAATAATTAATGAGCAATGCAATCGATGCCAAGGAACCTGTTCGCATATTTTCTCTTAAATATTGTTCGATTGTAGCACCTTTTGTCGTTACTTCGAGTAATATTCTAAAAGTTTTTGAATTACTCAATTTAGCTAATGCAATTAATAAGATAGAAACAATTATAAATAACAATACATACAAAGTATAATTTTCAGCTCTCAACTGCAATGCTGAAGGAATCATATTGTTCGTATGTTGGCCGATTGAAAACAAAGTTTGTACTCTAATTGTTAATATTTAAAACACAAAGTTAATAACCTCATCTTAGAATTGTATAAAGTCACAAAATATATTTAATTTTACACCCTAAATTTAAAATCAATTATGAGAACGGATTTATATACACATCCTGATTATTTCAACATGGATGACCTTTTAACGGACGAACACAAATTGGTAAGAGATGCTGCAAGAGCTTGGGTGAAAAAAGAAGTTTCCCCAATAATTGATGAGCATTACGAAAAAGCAACGTTCCCAAATCATTTATTAAGTGGTTTAGGTGAAATTGGTGCTTTTGGACCTTATATACCTGAAGAATATGGAGGGCCAGGATTAGATCAAATTTCTTATGGGTTGATTATGCAAGAATTAGAAAGATGTGATTCAGGATTGCGTTCAACCGCTTCTGTTCAGTCTTCTTTAGTAATGTACCCTATCTGGAAATACGGTTCAGAAGAACAAAAACAAAAATACTTGCCAAAATTAGCAACAGGTGAAATGATGGGTTGTTTTGGATTAACAGAACCAGATCATGGTTCTAATCCTGGAGGAATGACTACTAATTTCAAAGATGCAGGTGATGGTGAAAACGTTATATTGAATGGTGCTAAAATGTGGATTTCAAATGCACCATTTGCTGATATCGCTGTAGTTTGGGCAAAAGACGAAACGGGAAGAATTCATGGAATCGTTGTTGAACGTGGAATGGAAGGATTTTCTACACCTGAAATGCATGGTAAATTATCATTGCGTGCTTCTTCAACGGGTGAATTAATTTTTGTGGATGTTAAAGTTCCTAAATCGCATATTTTACCAGGAAGATCTGGATTAGGCGCGCCTTTGAGTTGTTTAGATTCTGCTCGTTTTGGAATTGCATGGGGCGCATTGGGTGCTGCAATGGATTGTTACGATCAAGCATTACGCTATTCTAAAGAACGCACACAATTTGGTGTTCCAATTGGCTCATTTCAATTAATTCAAAAGAAATTAGCTGAAATGATTACTGAAATTACGAAAGCACAATTATTAACCTTGCGTTTAGGACAATTACGTAACGAAGGCAAAGCAACGTCTGCACAAATTTCCATGGCAAAACGCAATAATGTTGAAATAGCCTTAAACATTGCGCGTGAAGCACGTCAAATTCATGGTGGTATGGGTATTACAAGTGAATACTCGATCATGCGACACATGGCGAACTTAGAATCAGTTGTTACCTATGAAGGTACACATGACATTCACTTGTTGATTACTGGAATGGATGTTACTGGAATTCCAGCATTCACAAGAGAAATGCCAGATTTAAAATAAAAAAATTACACAAAATTATAGGAAAGCCATCTGAAAATTCAGTTGGCTTTTTTTATAATTTATTGGGAAAAATGTAACACATAAAGTTCTAAATTTGATTCTTTAAATTTTAGAAAATGAAAACAAATCATGAAATCGATTACTTCATTCACGGTGAAGAAATGCAATTAGTAGAAATTGAATTGGATCCCAATGAAACAGCTGTCGCAGAAGCAGGTTCTTTTATGTACATGGAAAATGGGATCCAAATGGAAACAATTTTTGGTGATGGAAGTGACAAATCTGCAGCCGGTGGAATCTTCGGAAAACTAGTTGGAGCAGGTAAACGCTTATTGACGGGTGAAAGTTTGTTCATGACTGCTTATACTCATACTGGAATTGGCAAAGCTAAAGTTGCTTTTGCTTCTCCATATCCTGGTAAAATTATACCAATTGATTTGTCGGAATACAATGGTAAAATTATTTGTCAAAAAGATGCGTTTTTATGTGCAGCAAAAGGTGTTTCAGTTGGGATTGAATTTCAACGAAAACTGGGAACAGGGTTATTTGGTGGCGAAGGTTTCATTATGCAAAAATTAGAGGGCGATGGAATGGCTTTTTGCCATGCTGGAGGTCATATAATGAAACGTACGCTTCAAGCTGGAGAAAGATTAAGAGTTGATACAGGTTGCATAGTAGCTTATACACAAACCATTAATTACAACATTGAATTTATCGGTGGTATAAAAAATAAATTATTTGGTGGGGAAGGATTTTTCTATGCAACATTAGATGGTCCGGGAGAAGTTTGGTTACAAACATTACCAATTTCAAGATTAGCATCGCGTATATTATCGTACGGTTCTGTTGGTGGACGGAAAGAAGAAGGTGGAATTTTAGGAAGTTTTTTAAATGGTGATTAAATTTAATATCGAAATATTTCATTTGATATGATTTTTCTTTGTATCTTAATTTAGAAAATCACATCTATGGAAAAAAAATGGTTCGTAAAGCAAGCAATTAATTCAAGTGAGTTGGAAGCGCTTCGTTCATCGTTGAAAGTCGATCGAATAATTGCTTCCCTCTTACACCAACAAGGCATTAATTCTTTTGAGGAAGCAGAAAATTTCTTTCGCCCAAAACTCAGTGATTTGCACGATCCATTCTTAATGAAAAATATGGAAATTGCTGTTGATCGTTTGTCAATAGCAATACAAAACAACGAAAGAATTCTCCTATTTGGAGATTACGATGTTGATGGAACAACAGCTGTAGCATTACTCTATTCGTATTTGAGTCAACACACTTCAGAACTTGAGTATTACATCCCGGATCGTTATTCTGAAGGATATGGCGTAAGTTTCAAGGGAATAGACGTTGCAGCAGAAAACAACATTGGATTAATAATTAGTTTAGATTGTGGTATTCGGTCAGTTGACCAAGTCAATTATGCAAAAGAAAAAGGGATTGATTTCATTGTTTGCGACCACCACAATCCTGGCGAAATCCTTCCCGATTGTATTGTTTTAGATCCAAAGCAAATTGATTGTAATTACCCTTTCAAAGAATTATCAGGATGTGGAGTTGGCTTTAAATTAATGCAAGGCTTATTGGCAAAAAATAATTGGGACGAAGCACCTCTAATGAATTTATTGGATTTATTAGCAGTAAGTATTGGCGCTGATATTGTGGCAGTAACTGGAGAAAATCGAATTTTATGTCACCATGGAATGGCTTTGTTAAATGAGCAGCCACGATCAGCCTTCAAAGCATTATTGAAATTGGCAAAACGCGATTTTCCTGTAAGTTTATCGGATGTAGTATTCACTATTGCACCGAGAATCAATGCAGCTGGAAGATTGCGATCAGGGAAACATGCTGTAGCTTTAATGATAAAAGATGATTTAAATGACATTGAAACAATCGCAGAAGCAATTAATTTAGACAATACAGAACGGAAAAAAGTAGATCAATCAATGACAACTGAAGCACTTGAAATCATTGCAAATGACATAAATTTTCATCAAAAAAAATCGACAGTTGTTTTCAAAGAAGATTGGCACAAAGGTGTTGTTGGTATTGTTGCATCACGCTTGATTGAGCACCATTTTCGCCCAACGATTGTATTGACCTCATCCAATGGAAAGGCAACAGGTTCTGCACGAACTGTGAATGATTTTGATATTCATGCTGCCATAGCATCTTGTAGCCATTTATTGGAGCAATTTGGCGGACATACTCATGCTGCAGGATTAACATTAAGGCTGGAAAATATGGCGGAATTTCAAGATGCATTTGAAGAATATGTTCAAAAAAACCTAACAATTGAAGACCGCTTACCAACGCAATCAATTGATCTTGAAATTTCATTAGATGAGCTTTTTGCTGCTCATGAAAACAGAATGAAAATTCCACGATTGAAACGTATACTCGATCAATTTGAACCTTTTGGCCCAGGCAATATGAAACCCGTATTTTTAGCAACAAATTGTTATGCAACAGATGTGAAAATTCTTGGAGAAAAGCATTTGAAGCTAGTTGTTACTCAACCAAATTGCGATCTACAAATTCCTGCAATCGGATTTAACTGTGCTGACAAAGAAATTTTAGTTGCCAAAGGCTTGGCATTTGATGTTGCATTTACATTAGAATCTAATACGTGGAAAAACAAAACAACCCTTCAATTGAATATTAAAGATATACAGTAAAAAGACTAAATTATTAAATGTCTGTTAATTAATTAACAACTTTTATTTTTTTGAAATTGCTTGAAAATAGTGGTTGTTTAGAGTTTTCAGTAAAAAAATGTTGAAAAAAATGATTGAATTTTTAATTGGTATTAAAAAATAAACTATTTTTAAGCGTCAATTTGACACTAAGTTAAACTAAATTATTTACTTTTTAAAAACAATTTTTATGAAAAAAATCTTTACTTTATGTGCAGCATTAATTTTTGGTGCTACTGCGTTTTCGCAAGTTACAGTTGTATTTGCTGTTGACGTAACTGACTACACTGCCGCTCCAATTGCTGCTAATGGAATCCGTATTGGAGGAAACTTTGCAGATCATGGTGCTGTAGGAGTTGTAAACTGGTCTCCTTCTGACGCTAGTTGTGCAATGACTGACCAAGGAAACAACATTTGGGCAATAGCTGTTACATTTGCTTCTGCAAATGTTGGTGATACTTTATCTTTCAAATTTGTAAACGGTAACTGGGGTACTAACGAAGGTGCTACAGGTTCTTTAATCGCAACTGATGGATGTGGTGCTGATGATGGTGGTGGAAACATCAACAGACAATTAGTTATTCCTGCAACAAATTCATTTGTTGGAAAAGTTTGGGAATCATGTGCTGATATTACAGGATTTGTAGGTTTAGAAGAAACTGCAATCAACTATTCAGTTGCTCCAAACCCAACTGAAGTTTCAACAAACTTTACATTTGCTGCTGGAACAGAAGCTACAGTATCTTTATTTGACTTGTCAGGTAAATTAGTTTCTACTACATCAGGAGTTGAAAAAGTTACAGTTGCTACTGAAAACTTAAACTCAGGTTCTTACATCTACTCTATCGCTTCAGGTGACAAAGTAGCTACAGGAAAATTAATGAAAAAATAATTTTTCATTTAAAATACGTAAAGCCTAGGCATTTGTCTAGGCTTTTTTTTCACTTTAAAACTAATCTTTCGCATGAAAAAGTTACTTTTTACTTTATTTTTAATTGCAAATTCAGCTCAATTATTCGCTCAAATTCTGAATGTTTCACCTGCATTTCCAACCAGTACAGATATTGTAACCATAACTTATAAAGCGACAGAAGGAAATGGCGCACTCACTGGCGTTTCGCCTGTTTACATGCATGCTGGATTAATTACTTCTGCAAGCACTTCCGCTACAGATTGGAAGTTTGTAAAAGGAGCTTGGGGAACAGCTGATGCAACAGTTTTGATGTCCAATTTGGGGAACAATTTACACCAAATCACCATTAATTTAGGAACATTTTATGGTTATCCTGTTGGTACAGTGGTTCAAAAATTGGCTTTTGTGTTCAGAAATGCAGCCGGTACAATTGTAGGTCGAAGTGCAGATGGCAGCGACATTTACTATGATGTCTATCCATCTAATGCTGGTTTACTTGGGAAATTTTTCTCTCCAACATCCGCTCAATTAGTAAATATTGGCGATCAACTTTCATTGTTAGGTAAAGCAAACCAAAATGCACAATTAAGCATTAAAGACAATGGAACGACAATCGCTTCTATCTCAAACAATACTCAATTAACTCACAATTTAACAGTTAATACTCCTGGTCAACATCTCTTAGAATTTATTGTGAATAATGGTTCTCAAACGATCATAGATAGTATTAATTACACAGTAAATCCTCCAGTAAATTTTATAAATCCTCCAGCGAATACTAAAAATGGATTAAACTATATCAATGATTCGACTGTGTTAATTCGTTTGTTTGCACCACATAAACAGCACGTATATGTTATTGGTGATTTCAATGATTTTACTCCTTCAGTTAATTACCACATGAATCTTTCGTTAGATTCAACTACTTGGTGGTTAGAAATTTCAAACCTGAGTCCTAACACACGTTATGGATACCAATTTTTACTGGATAATAATTTAAAAGTTGCAGATCCTTTGAGTTATTTAATTGCAGATCCAAACAACGATAATAACATTAACGCTATTACCTATCCAAATCCTTATGCTTATCCATCTGGAAAAACTAATGGATTTATCAGTTTATTTGAAACAAATCCTACGAATTTTTCTTGGCAAAATGATAACTACTCGAAACCTGCCAAAACAGAATTAATGATCTATGAATTATTGACACGTGATTTTGTTGCCAAACATGATTATTTAACCTTAATTGATACCTTAGATTATTTAGATAGTTTGGGTATCAACGCGATTGAATTGATGCCAATTAATGAATTTGAGAACAATGAAAGCTGGGGTTACAATCCAAGTTTCCACATGGCTTTAGATAAATATTACGGAACACCCGAACATTTTAAAGCGTTTGTTGATGCTTGTCATGCACGAGGTATTGCAGTTATAAATGACATTGCGTTGAACCATGCATTTGGTCAAAATCCTATGGTAAACATGTATTGGGACGCAACAAACAATCGGCCAGCGGCGAATAGTCCTTGGTTTAACGCTATTTGTCCGCACGAACCATATTGCTGGGGTTACGATTTAAATCACCAAGCTCAAGCAACAAAAGATTACGTTGATCGCGTCTTGCATTATTGGATCGATGAATTTCATATTGATGGGTATCGACTAGATTACACAAAAGGTTTTGTCAATTCGGCTTCCAACAACAGTACAACACGAATTAATATTTTAAAACGAATTGCAGATACTTTATGGGCTACAAACCCTGGCACTTATATTATTTTAGAACATTGGGCAGACAATGCGGAGGAAAAAATATTAGCTGAATACGGCATGATGCTTTGGGGGAATTTAAATTATGAATACCTACGAGCAATGAAAGGTAATAGCAGTAATTTTTCGAATGGTGTTGCCGTTTCTCGTTCGTGGACAAAAAATCATTTAGTTACATATATAGAAAGTCATGATGAAGAACGTGGGATGTATGAAGCTTTAACCTATGGAGTTCAAACTAATCCTGATCATAATGTTCGCTATTTACCTGTTGGACTGCTAAGAGCACAAGCAGCTGCTGTAATTATGCTAACAACACCAGGTCCAAAAATGATTTGGCAATTTGGTGAATTAGGATATGACAAAAGTATTAATTTAGGTTGTCGCGTTTGTAATAAACCAATTTTATGGAATTACTATTTGGATAACAATCGAAGACAATTGTATGATGTGTACAAAGCGACCTTGAAATTACGTACTTCCAATGAAGTATTTAAAAATGGAACTTTTCAATACTCTTTGTCTGGAACTTTGAAAAAAATGACGTATTTACATTCCTCTATGAATGTTGTAATCGCAGGAAATTTCTCTGTCCAAAACACAACTTCAACAGTCGCTTTTCCATCAACTGGAACATGGTATGAATATTTCACTGGTGATAGTATCACGTTAACACAGACTTCTACATCCTTGACGTTTAAGCCTGCAGAATATCGTATTTACACTTCTGTTAAACAACAAAAACCAACAATTATTAATACCGTTGGTTATGAAGAATTATCGGCAAATGCAGTTGATTTCAGAGTTTATCCTGTACCGACATCAGATCAATTAACCATTTCAATTCCTTCAGAAAAATTAGATCGATTATCCATTAAAATAATTGCTGTTTCAGGGCAAATAGTACGCGAAATGAACTACAAAAATGTTAGTGATTTTAACGAAACAATTGCTGTTTATGGTATCCAAAAAGGAACGTATATCGTATTAATTGAAACTGAAAGAGGCTATTCAAGTAAAGAAATTATAATTGAATAATTGCTTAGTGTTACAATGAAAAAATGCCCCAAAAAACATTATTTTTGGGGCATTTTCATATAAATTATCTAATCCTCTTAAGCTATTGAAACAATAGCTTTCTCACCAATCGCTAAACTAGTTTCTTTGTTGTAGATTGTAAATACTAATTCTTTATCTCCTTTATTTTCAATCGAAATTTCTTTCCCTATTGAAAGCGTAATTGGTTGGTTTTTATAAAAGATATTGAATGAATACGATTTCCATTGTGTTGGAATAATTGGATTCATTTCCAAGCCTTTTTCAGTGATTCTGATTCCAGCCATTCCTTCAACTATACTCATCCATGTTCCGGCCATACTTGTAATGTGTAAACCTTCTGCAACTTCACGGTTGTAATCGTCTAAATCTAATCGAGAAGTTCTTAAATACAATTTATAAGCACGCTCTTTATCTCCAATTTTTGCTGCTAAAATCGAGTGAATACAAGGAGAAAGTGACGATTCATGAACTGTTTTCGGTTCGTAAAAATTAAAATTGTCCTTAATTTCATCCATTGAAAATTGTTCTTCAAACAAGTATATCCCTTGTAATACATCCGCTTGCTTGATAAACACAGAACGCAAAATACGATCCCACGACCAATGTTGATTGATCGGACGTTCGTTATCAGGTAACTCATCTGCATTCATCAACACTTTATCCATGAAATTATCTTGTTGCAAGAAGACATTCGTGTTTTCTAATTTAGGCAAATAGACTTTATCAATGATGTTTAACCATTCTTCACGTTCTCCATTTCTCAATAAAGGTGATTTGTGATTCAATTTCTCTTCAACTTCAAGCGTGTACGTTAAACACCATTTTGCTAAATAGTTGGTATACCAGTTATTGTTTACGTTGTTTTCATATTCATTTGGACCTGTAACTCCCAACATTACAAACTGTTGTTTGGCTTCCGACCAGTTGAATCGTTGCGCCCAAAAACGAGCAATTCCTACTAAAACATGACGCCCAAAATCAGCCACATATTCCCAATCGTCCGTATGACGTATATAATTGTAAATAGCAAAGGCTATGGCTCCATTTCTATGAATTTCTTCAAAAGTAATTTCCCACTCGTTGTGACATTCTTCACCGTTCATGGTTACCATTGGATACAAGGCTGCACCGTCTTTAAATCCTAATTTTGCTGCATTTTCAATCGCTTTATCCAATTGATTGTATCGGTATTTCAACAACTGACGAGAAACAGCTTGAGGTGCAGTTTTCAAGAAGAACGGAATACAATATGCTTCTGTATCCCAATAAGTTGCACCACCGTATTTTTCACCTGTAAACCCTTTTGGTCCAATGTTTAATTTAGCGTTATTTCCAGTATACGTTTGGTACAAATGAAAAATATTAAAACGAATAGCTTGTTGTGCTGATTTATCTCCTTCAATAATGACATCTGCATTTTTCCAAATTTCGTCCCACGCTTTCACGTGATCTGCATAAATCGCATCAAATCCAGCTCTGTATGCTTCTGTAACTTCGTTGATAGCTGCGGCAACTGTATTAAATTCAGAATGATTTATTGTTGAAGTAACAGCTACATATTTTTTTAACGTATAAGTAGTTCCTTGTTTTAAAAAATGTTCAAAATGATTGTCCACATACAACGTTTCTGCTTTAGTATTGGGGTGAATTTCCAATAACTGGTCATTTTCCCAAAAAGAAAAACGCATAGCAGTTGCTGTTAAAAAATTAGTTTTTTTAGTTCGCGCGCTAACTACACCTTTGCGGTCACCAACTCTTTGCGCATCTGCTTCCCAAAAGAATTCATCGTAATTTGAATCAGCATTCGTAACATTACCATCTAAGTAAGGCGTAAAGGATACATTTCCAGAGAAATTTAAGGGTGTAATTGAATAACGAATCGCTGCAATTTCTTGGTTGTGCATTGAACAGAAACGAACAGAAACCACTTCAATTTCTTTATTATTAGATAATTGAACTCTGAATTTACGTGTTAGCGTACTTGTTTTCATATCCAATTCACGGTAAAAAGATTTAATTTGACACGTAGCCAAATCCAATTTTACCCCATCTATTTCAATGAATATTCCGATCCAATTCGTAGCATTTAATACTTTCGCAAAGTATTCTGGGTATCCATTCTTCCACCATCCAACACGTGTTTTATCTGGATAATAAACACCACCAACATAACTTCCTTGTAATGTTTTACCAGAATAAGCCTCTTCAAAATTAGCACGCTGACCAAATGATCCGTTTCCAATTGAGAAAATACTCTCTGCTTGTTCTTGTTTTGCAGGATCGAAGCTGTTTTCGATCAATTTCCATTCGTCTATTTCAAATAAATTAAGCATAATCTTCTACATTAAAGTCTAACATTGATGGGATAAATTCTGATGCTTGGTCAGCAACATGTGGGTTCCCAACTGCAACAACATAAAAACCACCTTTCAAAGCAGCTTCTATTCCACTTTCCGCATCTTCAAAAACAATACAAGAAGCTACTTCCAATCCTAATTCATGGGCAGCGTTTAAAAATACTTCGGGATGTGGCTTTGGTTGTGCAACACCATTTCCATCAATTATAGCTTCAAAATAATTTGTTAACCCCAATTGATTTAAAATGAATCGTGCGTTTTTACTAGATGATCCTATAGCCATTTTAATTCCTTTCGCTTTAGCATCAATTAACAACGCTTTCACGCCAGGTAAAATATCTTTTTCTGATAAATCAGCGATTGAAGCTAAGTAATGATCATTTTTTTCAAGAATAAGTGCGTCAAAATCGTTGGTAGAAATTTCAACATTTCCCATTCTTAAAAGAACTTTCAACGAATCGATTCGTGAAATCCCCTTCAACTGCTCATTTTCTCTTTCTGTAAATGATATTGATAGTTTATCTGCTATGGCTTTCCACGACAGAAAATGATTGTGTTCAGTATTTACAATAACACCATCTAAATCAAAAATTAATCCTTTGACCGTCATTATTTAATTTTAATTCTTAAAGTAAAAATACACGCTAAAAGCATAAATACACCACCTAAAACGATAGCATAAGCAGCGTTTCCACCAAAAAGGTATTTCACGATTGGGCCTGAAAATAAGGCGCTAAAAATTTGTGGTAAAGTGATAAAGAAATTAAAAATCCCCATAAAAACACCCATTCTTTCAGAAGGAATAACGCCTGCTAACATGGCATATGGCATTGCTAAAATACTTGCCCAAGCAATACCAATAAATAGCATTGGTAAAATCATTGCTGTTTTATTTGGCATAAAGAACATTAAGACCAATCCTAATCCGCCCATCAACAATGCTAAAGCGTGTGTTTTTGATCGACCAAATTTCTTTGCAATCAATGGAATGAAAAAAGCAAAAATGGCTGAAATTCCATTGTAAATTCCAAATAAAATACCTACCCAATCACCCAAATCTTCACTTAGTTTCAATTGATTTTTTAACGTTAAATCATTCGGATTGATGGCTAAACCAGCTTTTATAGCATCCATTGTTGGAAGATTGTAAGTGTGTTCACGCAAAGCTGTTGTGGTATAAACCCACATACAAAACAAGCCGAACCAAGAGAAGAATTGAACTAAGCCTAATTTCCACATTGCTGCAGGAATTTTGAATTTTTCCTTCGTGCGCTCTTCGCTTACAATACCCATTTGAATTCTTTCTTCAGGCGAATATTCTTTTGTTTTGAAAATGGTCCATAAAATCGCAAGCATAAAAATAGCTGCACCGATGTAGAAAGAATAAATCACATTTGGTTGCACTTTTACACCTGATAAGTTATTTGGAACATTGAATACATTGTTTAAAATCCAAGGCATGAAGGAACCAACAACTGCTCCAATTCCAATTAAAGCAGTTTGAATTGAAAACCCTTTTGTGTTTTGATTATCTGGTAAATTGTCCGCTACCAATGCTCTAAAAGGTTCCATTGAAATGTTAAAAGATGCATCCATCAACATTAAGAATCCAGCACCCACTAATAAAGCTGGAAAATATGCTGTGAAATTGTCCGCATTTGGCAATAAAATCAACGCGATGCAAGCAAATAATGCTCCTACAAAAAAGAAAGGTTTTCTACGGCCAAATCTTTTCGACCATGTTCTGTCGCTCCAATAACCAATAATAGGTTGTACAATTAAACCGGTTAGCGGAGCTACCAACCAAAACCATGACAAACTTTCAACATTTGCGCCAAGATCAGTTAATATTCTACTTGCATTTCCATTTTGCAAAGCAAAGCCCATTTGAATTCCTAAGAATCCAAAACTCATGTTCCAAATTTGCCAAAAAGAAAGCTGCTTTTTTGAACTTTTTAGTGTTTCAGTAGCCATAGTAGTCGCATTGATTATTTATAGTAAACTTTGTATTCCCATGGAGCTAATTCTAGTTTCAAGTTAGCTGTTAGTGAAGTTGATTTTTCTGAAAACAAGTCAATATAATTTCCTGAAATTGCTTTTTCCGTTACATTTATTTTTTGTTTAGTTCGTGACATGTTAATGACAACTAATACTTTTTTTCCATTTTTTTCACGAGAAAAAACTAAGACATTTTTTTCTTTTTCAGGACTTAATAATTGGATTTTAGCACCAAAATCTCCCGCCCACAAGGCTTCATTCGTTTGGTGTAATTTCAATAATTTTTCGTAAAACTTTGATAATTCTAAATTGCTCCAATCAATGGTATCTTTGTCAAAAAAGCGCAATCTCTTTTCTAAACTTGCTTCTTGTCCATTGTAAACCAAAGGCATGCCTTCAAAAGTCGCTGCTAAAACAGCCATAGCAAAACGCGCTTCACCCATTCGCTCTTTTTCAGAACCATTCCATGAATTCTCATCGTGATTTGAAGTAAATTGCATTCTAAAAGCTGCACTTGGGAATTTTGCATTTTCTTTTGTGATGTATGATCTTAATGAATCTAAATTCCCTTTTCCTTGAGCGATGTCGTTTAATAAATGATGAAATGTCCAACCATAAGACATGTCAAAAGCATTATAATGATGCGCTGGATTTTCTGCTTCAGCTAACATAAATACAGGTTTAATTGCATCTAACTCAATACGTATTTTATTCCAAAAATCTAATGGCACCCAATCAGCAACATCACATCGGTATCCATCAATATCAAACACTTGAACCCAATATTTCATTGCTTCAATCATTTCATAGCGCATTTTCTCATTGTCGTAATTCAAATCTGCAACATCCCACCAATCAGTACCAATTGTCGGTTGAACATTTCCTAAAGAATCTAAAGTATAATAATCTTTATGTCCTTGATTGATCCATTTGCTATCCGGAGAAGTATGATTGGCAACCCAGTCAACAATTACATTTAATCCTAGTTCATGTGCTTTAATGACAAATGTTTTAAAATCCTCTTTGGTTCCAAATTCAGGGTTTAATTCCGTATAATCTTGAACAGCATAGTAGCTTCCTAAAGAACCTTTTCTATTTAACTTACCAATTGGATTGATGGGCATTAACCATAAAATATCAACACCCATTTTTTTCAAACGCGGCAAGTGAGCTTCCATTGCTTTAAATGTTCCTTCTGGAGTAAATTGGCGAACATTTACTTCATAAATTGTGGCATTTTTAGCCCAATTCGGTGTGATAACTCTAACTTTTTCATCGTTTTGAGCAACACTCATCATCGCTGAAAAAATGACTACAAATAATAAGTTAATTTTTTTCATCTTTTTTTTTGTTTTAATTGATTTTTTCAATGATGTGTTTTTCATGAAAACGCACCAATCCATCAATAGGTTTTTGAATGGTATTTCCTAAATTTACTTCAAATATTTCACAAGCAGCTTTTAATTCATCGTGAAACAATGCCGCTATAGAGCCAACAAAATGAACTTTTACATCTTTGTAATTGGGATAACAGCAAACATGCACATCTATGAATTGTTTGAACCCTTTAAATACCATGTCTTTGATATAAGAATCAGAAGCAAACTTAACTATGAATGGCATAAAAGAAGCTAAATATACATTGGCATTCGGTTGCATGTATACACTATCAACGATCTGGTCTTTCGTTAATTTCGTTTCTTCGAAAAATGCTTGTTGAATGTGATCTGGTAGGCGTTTGTATAAGTAATTAGACAATAATTGTTTTCCAAAATAGGTTCCACTCCCTTCATCACCCAATACATATCCCAAAGCAGGAACTACTTCTGAAACTTCATTTCCATCAAAATAACATGAATTTGAACCCGTTCCAATGATGCAAGAAATGGCAGGCGAACCTTCGTATGTTGCGTAAGCACATGCTTTTAAATCGTGGTCAACTAAAATCGATGCATTAGCAAACGCCTTTTGCAATCCATTTACAATTATTTGATTCAAAGCATCTGATGAGCAACCAGCTCCATAGAAATAAACATGCTCAATTTTTGCTCTAATTTCATTTAACCCTTCATTTTCACATACCGCGTTGTAAACAATTTCTTCCGAATGAAAATAAGGATTCAAACCCATCGTGGAAAAAATTTGTTGTTTAGTGTCGGATAAAAGTACCCAATCACTCTTTGTAGAACCACTATCAACTACTAAAATCATAAGCTTTTTATTCTAAAAAATGTCTTTGTGTCAATTGTACACTTTGCGAATATATAAATTTCTTTTTTACCTTTGTATATGCAATCGAAAAATAAGCATGAGGTAAACCCACGAATATCTGCTGATTGTGTGATATTCGGTTTTGATTTCAACCAGTTACGCGTGTTACTGATTGAGCGATCTGCCGTTGAAAATGTTCCGTCAATGATGGCGTTACCTGGCGATTTAATCTATGAAGAAGAAAACATAGACACGGCAGCTAGTCGTGTTTTGAAAGAGTTGACTGGATTAGAAGAAATTTATTTGGAACAAGTTGGTGCTTTTGGTGATCCAGATCGTTTGAATAAAAAAAATGATCAATTATGGTTAAAAGCTGTTCGTCAAGATCCAGATGCACGCGTTATTACAATTGCATATTATTCATTGGTGAATTTAGATAACTATTCACCGCAAGCATCTTCTTTTGCAAAGTCTGCAACTTGGATGTTAGTTGATGATATCCAAGAATTAGCATTTGATCATGCTGAAATTGTAAAAGCAGCACTTAAAAAATTAAAAGATAAAATCATTACGCAGCCTATTGGTTTCAATTTATTGCCAGAGAAATTTACACTATCACAATTACATCGTTTATATGAATCAATTTTAGGTAGAGATTTAGATAAACGAAATTTTAGACGTAAAATGCTAAAATTAAAATTGGTCGAAAGTTTAGATGAAAAACAAGAAGGTGTTCCGCATAAACCATCGCAATACTTCAAGTTTAATGAGGAAAATTATAACAAACTCATTGAAAATGGCTACGATAATTTTGGGTTTTAATCCATTTTTTTAAGTTCCCAAGTTAACAAAACGTTATTTTATTTGTTTACTTAGTGTAAATTTGACATAAAGCTTGTATATTTGATTTTCAAATTGACAACAAACACGTACTTACTATGGGTCAAGATAAAAAAAATCTGAAAGTAATTAAGCCATTTAATGCAGTAATCTTTGGTGGTGATGGCGACTTGGCGATGCGCAAAATTTATCCAGCATTGTTTCACCGTTTTGTCGACAAACAATTAAATGTTGACTTCAATATCTATGCAATTACCCGCTCGGATAAAAAACATGGGACATTTTACGAACAATTAGAAAAATTTATTTTAAAAACAATTGACTACGAATTAGACCATTCGTTGATTGCTGTTTTTATGAAAAAAATAATTTTGTTGACATTGGTTGATCACACAAAAAGTGATTATGAGCCATTAAAAATTGAATTAGAAAAAAATCCAACATACCAAAATGTCTATTACTTATCAACTCCTTCTGATGCGTTTGGAGATATAGGTGATACGTTAAAATTATGTGGCTTAATCAATCAAAAAAGCAAAGTTGTTCTAGAAAAACCGCTTGGAAACAGTTTGGCTTCATCACAAGCAATTCATGCTAAAATAAGTCGATCGTTTACAGAAAATCAAATCTACCGTATAGATCATTACTTAGGCAAAGAAACAGTTCAAAATTTAATGGTCTTGCGTTTTGCGAATCATTTGTTTGAATATTCATGGAATTCAGAACACATTGATAATGTTCAAATTACGGTTGCTGAAAGCTTAGGTGTAGAAAAACGTGGTGATTACTACGATCATAGTGGTGCATTATTGGATATGGTTCAAAATCACTTATTGCAATTGGTTTGTTTGATTGGAATGGAGCCTCCTGCTCAATTGGATGCGAATTCTGTTCGCAATGAAAAATTGAAAGTGTTGAACTCGCTGCGTTTATTAGATGCGGAATCTGTTTTAACAGATACTGTTAAAGGCCAGTATACACGTGGAAAAGTAGATGGTGAACAATTGAATTCTTATTTAGAAGATTTAGAAAAATACGAATCATCAACTGAAACATTTGTGGCGATAAAAGCACATATTGATAACTGGAGATGGAAAAATACGCCGTTCTATTTAAGAACAGGTAAACGAATGACCAAACGCTATTCGGAAATTGTGATTACCTTTAAATCAGTGAAACACAACGTGTTCCCGATGCAAGGAAATATCCCAGGAAATAAATTGATCATGCGTTTGCAACCAGAAGAGCGAATCGAATTGGTGCAAATGACAAAATTGCCTGGTCCAGGTGGATACCGCTACCGCCCTATTTCTCTAAAATTGGATTACATGGATTCCTTCCACGAACGTTTTCCAGAAGCTTACGAGCGTTTAATCGTAGATGTATTGCGTGGTGAACAAACCTTATTCATGCGTCAAGATGAATTGGAAGCAGCGTGGGTATGGATTGAATCTGTAGTAAATGGCTGGAAAGAAGCCAATATGAAAAATATTTTATACGAAGCTGGTTCTTGGGGTCCTGGAGATTTAGTGATGGAAAAAGAACACACGTGGTCGACAAGTACAAAAAGAGATGAAGAAGGAGTTTAATACCAAAAATCTATTAGAAGATCAATTAGCAGCTGATATTATTTCGGCAATTAAAAGTGCTATTGAGCAGTTTGGAGATGCTCGAATCCTACTTTCTGGTGGCTCAACACCCATTGGATTATATGCTAAATTAGCAGAAGCTCCAATAGATTGGAAAAAAGTGATCATTGGATTAGTTGATGAACGCTTTGTTCCAATTGATCACCCTTCAAATAATGAAAAAATGATTCGAACTCAATTGGGTGATAAAACAGGTGCAACCATTCTTTCAATGGTTCCTGATAGCTCTAATCGGTTAAATAATTTGTCACTTGTTGATGAAAATTATGCACCATTTAAGGAACGCATCGACTTTTGTTTACTTGGAATGGGTGAAGATGGTCATACGGCTTCTTTATTTCCAAATGACCCAAATTCTGAAGAAAATTTAAACAATGATTTTATAGGTTTTGTGAATACGCAAGCACCCGTAGAACCAACCAATCGAATTTCTTGTAGCAAAGAATTACTTTTAAAAAGTACTCACTTAGCAGTAATGCTTATTGGGGAAAATAAATTGACAGTTTTCAATCAATCGAAAGAAGCGAAATATCCTATTTCTTATTTCACTTCTAAACTGGTTGTATATTATACAGAAAAATAAGATGAATCAAGTTATTTTAGATGTAACTGCTCGCATAGCAGAAAGAAGTAAAGAAACCCGTGCCAATTATTTGACACAAATGAAATCTCAATTTCATTCGGGACCTGTTCGAAGTGGTTTACATTGTGGAAACTTAGCACATGCTTTTGCTGGTTGTGGTTCGCATGATAAAGCAGTTTTGGCTGACGATAAACAACCTAATCTTGGGATTGTTACAGCTTACAACGATATGCTTTCTGCACACAAACCGTATGAAAACTATCCGAATGCTATCCGAGCATATGCCAATAAATACAATGCTGTAGCGCAAGTTGCAGGAGGAGTTCCTGCCATGTGCGATGGGGTTACACAAGGTCAAACTGGAATGGAATTGTCGTTGTTTAGTCGTGATGTCATTAGCTTGTCTTCTGCCATTGCATTGTCTCACAACATGTTTGACGGTGTAATTAATTTAGGAATTTGCGATAAAATTGTACCAGGATTAATTATAGGTTCTTTGCGTTTTGGTCATTTGCCTACTATTTTTATGCCTGGTGGTCCAATGGAAACAGGAATCAGCAACGATGAAAAAGCGAAAATCAGACAAGATTATGCGGAAGGGAAAATCGATCGTGCGGCCTTATTAAAAGGAGAATCAGATTCTTACCATTCACCTGGAACGTGTACGTTTTATGGAACTGCCAATAGCAATCAAATGTTAATGGAAATTATGGGCTTACAATTACCAGGCTCAAGTTTCGTAAATCCAGGAACACCTTTGAGAGAAGCATTGAATGAAGAAGCAGTTAAAACAGTCATAGGACTCATCAATGCGGGTTCTTTTGATGGTACTTTAGCAAATATCGTAACAGAAAAAACGATTGTAAATGCAATCATTGGATTATTAGCGACTGGTGGATCAACCAATCACACGATACACATTATTGCCATCGCGAGAGCCGCTGGAATTATAATAAATTGGGATGATTTTTCAGATTTATCAAAAGTAATACCATCATTGACGAAAGTTTATCCGAATGGAGCTGCTGACGTGAATCATTTTCACGCATCAGGTGGAATGGGCTTTATCATTCGTACCTTGCTTGAAAATGGTTTATTGCATCAAGATGTTTATACCATTTTAGGATTTGGTTTGGATAAATACAAGCAAGAACCTAAATTGATCAATGGACAAATCTCATGGGTTGAAGGAGCAAAAGCTTCTTTAAATGAATCCATTATTCGCAGCGTTGAAAATCCATTTAATAAAGAAGGTGGAATCCGCATTATGAAAGGAAATATTGGACGCTCAGTAATAAAAACTTCTGCAGTTGCTGATGAACATTTAATTGTTGAAGCACCAGCAATTGTTTTTGATGAACAAGAAGATTTAATTGCTGCATTCAAAAATGGAGAACTAGACAAAGATTTCATTGCTGTGATTCCTTTTCAAGGCCCAAAACAAAATGGAATGCCTGAATTGCATCAATTAACACCTACATTGACCATTCTTCAAAAAAGAGGGTTCAAAGTGGCGTTAATTACAGATGGAAGAATGTCTGGCGCATCAGGAAAAGTACCTGCTGCAATTCACGTTGTCCCCGAAGCAAGAGATGGTGGATTAATCGGAAAAATTCAAACGGGTGATTTAATTCGTTTTGATGCGGAAAATGGCACATTAGATTGTTTAACTTCAGGAGTTGAAAATCGCTCACTGAGAACGAAAGACAATCATGTATTGGGAATGGGCCGTGAATTATTTATCAATATGCGCAATACGGTTTCTTCAAGTGAAGAAGGAGCGAGTTTTTTGAATTAAAGATAAAAAGATGAATCAAAATAACATAGAAGCAATTTTAGCAAACCATAAAATTGTACCCGTTGTAACAATAAACAACGAAACAGAAATTGAAGGAATTATTGCAAAAATAATTGCTGCTGATATTCATTGTATAGAAGTAACTTTACGAACGCCTTATGCCTTTGACGCATTGGCGCATATCAAAAAATACTATTCTAATCAAATTACTGTAGGTGTTGGAACTGTTGTTACCAAAGAACAAGTTGAAAAAGTCAAAGAAATTGGTGTTGATTTCATCGTTAGCCCAGGAATTATTGCAGATTTAGGTCGCGCATTAATGGATTCAGGAATCGCTTTTATTCCAGGAGTTGCAACACCAAGTGATATCATTTTGGGCATGCAATTTGGCTGGGAAACGTTCAAGTTTTTCCCTGCTAATTTATTTGGTGGCTTAACAGCATTAAAAACTTATGGTCAAGTATTCCCATCGGTGAAATTTTGTCCAACTGGCGGTATCAACGCTTCCACTTATCAAGATTATTTAGCCTTACCAAATATTATTTGTGTTGGTGGTTCTTGGATGATGTAACAATTGATTAATTCATTTTCACTTTAACTAAATTCCAATTGTAATACGTACTAAAAAATTACGTCCTGCCTGAGGGAAATAGTAATTTTCACGGATTGTTTTACCACCTGAAATGTAACCAAACGTATAGCCGTTGTTTTCGTATAAATAATTGAATACATTGTTGACAAGAAGTCCAACTTTTAACTCTTTCACCCCTTTTAATTTGAACGTATAATTTGCGGTGATATTTGAAATAAAATAGGCGTCTAACTTTCGTGCAGCATTAGAAGTATTATCTAAATATTGTTGGCCAACATATTTTGACAACCAATTCAATTCTAAGTTTTTAATCGGTTCGTAACTGATTCCAAAACATGCAATAACAGAAGGCGCGAAAGCAATATCCGTATTTTTATGTGCAATGACCGTTTGAATCATATTTCCATTGCTGTCATAATTGTCGTAATTATCCAAGTACTCATTAAAAGCTTGAATTTTATTGGTGCTTAATGATACATTTCCAGTTAAACTAAGATTTTTTAAAACTAAATAGCCTGCTTCCAATTCAATCCCCATGCGGTAACTTTTGGCAACATTTGTTCGGTTATATGCACCCACATCATTGATTTCACCTGTTAAAATCAATTGGTTTTTGTAATTCATTAAATAATAATTCACTGATGCAAAGATGTTTCGATTGTGGTATTTATAGCCAATTTCAACATTGTCCAATTGCTCTGATGTAGGACGGTTCAACGGTGTGCTTTGTATAAAATCATCTCTCACTGGTTCTCTGTTGGCACGGCTAAAAGAACCATAAACCACTGATTTTGGATTGAATTCATACATAAATCCAACTTTTGGATTAAAGAAGGTAAATGAAATTGCTTGTTGTAATGCTACCAATTGACCCGATGATTGATCTTGCCCTAAATACGAATAATCAATTTTTCGAAGTTGTAAATCAGCGTATAAATTCCATTTTTTTACTTGATAATTTGCTTTAACATAAGCATTAGCCTCTGTTTTCTTAGCATGATTGTCGTAATAATGTTGGTTAATTTCTGATTGTGAAGCATATCTTGCCCAACTAATCTCTCCAAAATGTATTCCATCGTAGGTATTTATACCTCCCCCAAAAACAAGTTTCAAATTTTTTAAGTTCGAATAATTCATCGATAAAATTCCACCATAAAATTGATTGTCTAACCATCTTCTGCGAATGAGATCAGTTGTTGTGATTGTATCTGTTCCTAATACAATTGGTTGAAGTCCATATGTTTCAAAATTTTCGTTTTTACGGTATTGCTCATAATACCCTTTCCCCGTGGTTAAATGTCCTGCCAAATTGAAGTTCCATTTATTAGAGATTTCATGCGTGAAATGCACTTGATAATGATTTTGTTGATAATTGTCTACTTCGTTCCCATACGTGTAATAGTTATACGTTCGATTTCCTGAATTGAATAAATTAATGGAATCTGCACTCGTTTGATAAGTTCCTCCTGGATAGTAATTGTTGTAAAAATGACTCACTAAACTATCTTTATTGCCATTTAATTTTGCTTCAGGTACGCCATACCAAGCTTGATACGTAATTTCTTTTCCTCCAAATGCTGTTGCTTTGACAATTGATTTTTTTCCTATCCATGCGCCAGATAGGTAAAACCCACTTAAATCAGAAGAAGCGCGATCGATATAACCATTGGAATTAATTTTAGACAAACGTGCATCAACAGTAAATTTATTGTTCAATAATCCTGTTCCAATTTTTAAGGTTGAACGCATTGTTCCGAATGAACCAACAGAATTGTCACTGGTTGCATACGCTTCTTTCTGAATATTATCAGATTTTATATTGATGCTTGACCCAAAAGCTGCTGCTCCATTGGTAGAAGTTCCAACGCCACGTTGCACTTGAATATTATCCGTTGAAGATGCAAAATCAGGCATGTTAACCCAATAAACGCCATGTGATTCTGCATCGTTAATAGGAATTCCATTGATGGTAACGTTGGTTCGAGTTGGATCGACACCACGAATTCGGATTCCGGTGTAACCTACTCCACCGCCCGCGTCAGATGTAACAACAGTTGAAGGAGTTGCTTCTAATAAATAAGGCAAATCTTGCCCAAAGTTTCGTTGCTTCAATTGTTTGGTTGAAAGATTGGTAAACGTAGTAGGTGATTTTTCACCTGCACGCACAGCAGTAACTGGAATTTCTTCTAGTGTAATAGCAGAAGATTTTAGAACGATTGCATGAGTGGTCGTAGTCTCATTCAATGTTAAAGGTTGCATCTTTTGAGCATAACCTAACGCATCAATCAGTAAAGTGTAATTACCTGGTTTTAAATTGAGAAAAGAAAAAGATCCATCCTTTAGTGTAAAAAAAGTAGAATATGAATTTTGAAGGGTAACTTTTGCTCCTTCAATCGGTTGACCAGCTTCGCTTTTTACATAACCGGAAAGAGTGAGTTGAGCGCTTACAGAAAATGCACTTAACATAAATAATACTAAAACAGTTGTTGAAATTCTTGTTTTCATTTTTATAAAATTTAACAAGAACAAGGGGCTAATTCTATCGTGTGAATAATTAGCATTTAATAATTTGTCTATCATCTTCCCTACGCAGGCATTATCCTGACAGGTTCAATGGGTATAATCTCAGCCGTTCAAAATTGATTGGCACCCCTTAGAGATGGTGTAAAATTAAAAAAAAATGAGAAATAGTTCGCTATTTCTCATTTATAATTAGTTATAGCTGGTTTTAATAATTACAAGGCGTTTCATAGATTACATCTAAAGTAGATCCATATCTAACTGAAAAATTGCTAAAATCAACAGATTCTGAAAAATACATATCTGTTATATTGTTTGTCACTAATTCTATTGGAGCAGGTGGATTAACCGTAATTTTTTTTCCGAAATAACTCATATTAGGAAAGCCAACTGTAGATAACACTAAATCTGTTTTAACTGCTTCACACGTTAAATATGTTTTTAAACCTCCTTCTAAACCTGTGTGTATTTTGTTCAATTGGCAAGGAGTTAAAGAAATCCCACTATTGTAATCCATCAAATTATTGGAACAATACAATATGTCAAATTTGTTAAAACCACAATTTGGATGTTTTGCACAATTATTAGCCGCCATAACTTCCTCCGCTGTTGGTGTGTCAGCGCAACCATCATCACAGGATGCATCTGTTCCAGGATAATTTGGGCAATTTGCAGGACAAGGATCCGCACCAGGATACAAAACAGTATGGCTCAATGTTAACAAGTGGGTTAATTCATGTGTTATTGACATTGCGAAGGCATGTTGGAAACCAGAATAATCACCTTCAGTAGCCAGTTGATCTAAATAGCCTGGCCAAAATGAACGCATTCTTGTGTATTTTAAACCAGGTGTAGTAGATATATCTATAACACTACCACCTGGTTGGGCAGTACTACCATACTGCATATAAATATTCATCACATTATTTTGATTTTTTCCCAATAAAGCATGTGGATATTGGAAACTAGTATATGTATAATATGCAGTACTTTTATCAAAATACACGGCATCCAATATAAACTTATAGTTTTTGTTTAACACTGGAATTGAATTACCAATTGGAATACTCAACGCTTCGTTACTATTACAAAAACCATTCATTCTATTAAGAAATTCTTGAGCCATTACATAGCCATTTTTTAGTCTGCCATCCCCATCTGTAACTTCATTAAAATTACCAGTTCCATCGTCTTTTTGAATAAAATGAAAGTTTACACGAACAATTTTAAGTTGTGATATAGATTTTGCAACAGCATTATCAGTTGAGCTTTTTTGAACATTTCCATTACCAATAATACAAATATTGTTTGATGACAACTGTGCTTTCAGATAAAAACCACACAGCACAAAAGCGAGAATTAATCCTATTTTATTCATTTTTAATAAATTTAAGTGATTGAATGGATGTACTTGAATAAATTCTGAGGTAGTAAACCCCATTTGAAAGTTTATCTATTTCTATTTTTTCTTTAACTGGAATTTTTGAATGACATACTTTCCCATCCAACGAAACAATTTCTAGCTGCTGGATGTTTTCAATACTTGATAGCATTAAATAATCATTACTTGGATTAGGATAAACACTAAATTTAGTTTCTTCTACTGCCAATTCTGGTGTTGTTAATATAAAACTATAAATACTTGGAAGTGTATCGTTGATTGCGTAATCCGAATCATAAAAATCAACTACTCCACGTATGTCATCATAATATCGATTAAGTTGTCCACTTCCAAAGATTGATATTAAACCACCATCACAACAAATAGAACATGCGTGATATGGTTTTGGTAACATATATTTTGTGCCGCCAATTTTATTAATTACTCCGTTGAGAATGTAGATGGAATCGCCTGCAAAGTAAAATGTTTTGTATATTTTATTATTTCTAACGTAATTGTATTCTAAATTACATACCAAAGTATCCGTCAAATACAAATCGCTGCACTCGTCAAACATTTCTTGCGTTACATCATTACTTACATTCGTAAGTAGTAATGTATCGCCTACTGCAGCATTGAATTTATACACAAATTTAAACTCAGTCCCATGCAAGTTATAGATGCTATCGTTGCGCTCAAACATAAATAAAGGGGATAAAGGTGTCACAACTTTATAAACGGGAGCTGTCGAAGTTGGAACCAACGGTTCATAAACAATTATTTTTTTACGGTCCAACTTTTTAACTGCTTGATTGTTTATCACTGTGTCTTTTTTATACGAAATAACCTGATAACTATCTTGCCAAGGAATATTTAGGTAATAAATCCAAGTGGCGCCAGATGGGCACCATGGAGCAGTGTCTAATGTTTGTGAGTTAGTCGTAAATACAAACATTGATACTACAAACGTGAAAAATAATTTTGTTTTCATAGTTATTGTTTTTGAAGGGTAATAATTTCTTTTTGCAATTCAAGAATTAATTTTTGTTGTTCTTGAACTGCACCTATTAAAACAGGAATTAACTCAGTGTATTTAACACCTAAATATCCATTGTCATCTTTTTGAACAAGTTCAGGAAATACAGTTTCAAGTTCTTGTGCTAAAACACCAAAATGTGTTTTAGCATCAAAATTATAACTTGGTAATGTTTTGTCTTCAAAATTATCAGCTCTACTTTTTTCATTCATTTGAATAAATTTATAGGAGTAGGTGTTAATTTTTAATAACTTTTCCAATGAATTTTCAACTTTCACTATGTTCGTTTTAAAGCGCTTGTCTGATGCCCACGTAACAGAGGATGTTGCATAAATACTACCATTAACTTTGAGTTGATAGGTATTGTCTCCATCACAATTAATACCAACTTTACCATTATCTCTTATGTACAATTTATAATTACCCCAATTGGCAGTTGGCCAAGGCTTCCAAAAGTTTAATCCCGGATTTGGACAGGTACTACAATTTTCCAAAGACCAATTTCCGTTGTTAGTAGTAGAAGATGATTTTCCAATAGTTAACATTCCATTGTTTAATGGGCCAACCTGTACTAATCCTGTGCTTGTAACTTTAAAAGCACTTTGTGAAAATGAAATGTTTGAGAATACGCTTACAATTAAAGTGGTTAAAATGATTTTTTTCATAATTAAAAATTTAAAAATTTAAAATAATTAATTTATTTTTCTTTTGTACGGTTATAAAAAAGAATATTAAACAATATAAACCGATTTATCGTTTAATAAAAATTAAACTATTTTGTGTTATATTATACAAATGTAAAATAATAAATTAAACATGCAAATTATTAAACCATTATTTTCTAAAATTATACATAAATATAATTGCATAGTTTGAAAGGTCTTAGGACTAGATAGTTATTCAATTCTAATTCATACTAACAAGTCAATATAATGTGAGAATTTTAAAACATAAATACTAGATTGGGCTATTACAAGCACTTACTAAATCAATGTCCAGCAGCTGGCGCTTCTAATTCTACACCTTGTTTTTTCAACAAATTGCGCACATACACAGCGAAAAATGCCAAATATGCAAAACAAATCACTCCTACGATGTAACTTGCTTGAATTCCTAATAAATCATTTCCTGCTAAGCGGCCTTGAACCAAACTTACGATTCCTCCACCCATGATCATCATGATTAAGAAGCCACTTCCTTGGTTGGTGTATTTTCCTAAACCACTAATTGATAATGTAAAAATACATGGCCAAAGTGTACTACAAAATAAACCAACGCTGATAAAGGCATAAACAGAAACCATTCCAGAAGTGTTCATTCCAATAAACAAAGAAAGAATTCCTAATAATGAGAAAATTAATAATTGTTTCGCTGGATTTCCTTTACTCATAAAGTCACCCAAAATCATTAGAACAATTACTAAAGGATAATAATTAAACATGGAAACATCATTTCCTACCAATGAATTAATTCCCATAAATATTCCAAAAGCAACAAATGGTAACAAAACAGATAAAAGAGTTTGTGTTGATTTTTTCAAATTGAAAGCACCTGCTGCAGATGTCCAACGACCAATCATTAAACTCGCCCAAAACAACGAAATGAATGGGGCTGCTTTTCGCGTTTCAATATCAACATTTTGTTTCAAATAATCGGATAAATTTCCAGCAGTTGAAACTTCTACACCAACGTATAAAAAGATCGCAATCATTCCTAAAATCAATTGTGGGTATGCTAAAGCTGATTTTTTAGCGCTTTTATCTTCAACAACTTCGTCTTCAATTACAGCTGGTTTGTTTGGAATGGATGAAAATTTGAATAATATCGCTACCAAAACAAAAGCTAATCCTAATAATAAATAGGGGATTTTAATACTATCTATGCTCACATTTTTCGCATCGTTATTGACCCCACCAAAAATGGCTAAACCTAATAAAACAGGTCCAATGGTCGTTCCTAAATTATTAATGCCACCAGCTAAACTCAATCGTTGTGATCCTTTCGCTGGATCACCTAAATTAATTGCTAAAGGATTAGCAGCCGTTTGTTGCAACGAAAAACCAATTCCAACAATAAACAAACCAGTAATCATCGTATAAAACGATTCATAGTTGGCCGCAGGAATAAATAACAACGTACCTGCTGCAGAAATCAACAAACCTAAGGAAACACCATTTTTATAACCAATTCTGTTGATGATGTCTTTTTTTGTGAAGTAAGAAATCATATAATAAAGAATCGAACCAACCGTATAAGCTATGTAAAACGCAAAACTAATTAATTGAGATTGCCATTGTTCTAAATGCAAATGCTCTTTGAAAACTGGAATTAAAATATCATTCGATGCGGCTACAAAACCCCAAAAGAAAAATACAGTAGTAATGGTTGCCAATGAACCGTAATTCGTTTTAGTAAATGTTGATGTTGACATTTTGTTTGTGTTAGTTTTTGTTTTCTTGATGGGTAAAAGTAAAATAGTTTTAGTGGAATACAAGTTTTTTTCAAAATAATTTTTTCAAACGAAACAATTAAATTAAAAATAATTACAGCTAAACATCTATTTTCCATCTATTTAAAAAATATTTTCAAAATTTATGTATTTATTGTATTTTTTACAATAAGTTTGTGAAAACGAAAATTACAAGAAAGTAATAAGGTGAATCATATTTTTGTACCTTGTTACATAAATTTCAACTACATGGGATTAAAGTTACTAAAAACAAGTTGCCTATTATTATTAACAAGTGTTATTGCCTATGCGCAAAACAATGTAGTTACAATTGTAAAAAAAGAGCAACAATGGACACTTTTGGTTAATAACGAGCCCTATTATATTCGTGGGGCGGGTGGTGAAAAATACTTAAAAGAAGTGGTTGCCATTGGCGGAAATACAATACGTACATGGGGTTTAGAAAATGCTCAAACGGTATTGGATGAAGCACAAAAATTAGGAATCAAAGTGATGTTGGGAATGTGGGTTCAGCACGAACGCCATGGTTTTGATTACAATGATGAAGCAAAAATCAAGGCTCAACTTGAAGGGTTCAGAACTCAAATAAAAAAATTTAAAAATCATCCAGCACTATTAATTTGGTGCGTCGGAAATGAATACGAATTGGATTATTCCAACCGTAAAGTTTGGAAAGCAGTGAATGACATTGCTAAAATGGTAAAAGAGGAAGACCAAAATCATCCTGTTGCAACAGTTACAGCAGGAACAAATGCTGAGAAATTAGCGCATGTGATGACTGAACTCACAGCAATCGATATTTATGGAATCAATACGTACGGTGATATTGGTAACGTGAAAAACGTGTTAACTGAAGGTAATTTTCAAGGTCCTTACATGATTACTGAATGGGGACCAAACGGTCATTGGGAATCACCAAAAACAATGTGGGGCTCATCCATTGAACAAACGAGTAAAGAAAAAGCAACAAGTTACAAAGATCGCTATGCACAATACATCGCAAAAGATAGCAAACAATGCATTGGCTCATTTGCTTTTTTATGGGGACAAAAACAAGAATACACAAGTACTTGGTACGGGATTTTTTCTGAAAATGGCGCTGCAACAGAAGTATACGATGCTATGGAATATTGTTGGACCAACAAAGCCCCTAAAAATTGTGCGCCAAGCATCGATTCTTTTCGCGTTGATAATCTTAAACCCAATTTAAATTCAATTTTCAAAAGCGGGCAACTGGTTGAAGTGAAAGCATTCGCAAAAGACCAAGAAAATGATAAATTAAACTACTCTTGGGAATTGTATCCTGAAAGTGAAGATTTAAAAACAGGTGGAGATGTGGAATCGAAACCACCATTAATAAGTGGGCAAATTCGTTCCAAACAAGCTGCTACTTGTGTGTTAAAAGCACCTAAAAAAGAAGGTCGTTACCGTTTGTTCTTAACCGTTAGTGACGGAGAAAAAATTGCCTATTGTAATTTCCCATTTTACGTGCAACCATCAAAAGCTCCTGAAGATCAACCAATGGTTCGCTTTAAAAAGACAACATTAAGTTCATTTGAAAATGAGTAATCACATCAAAAATATCATCCTTCTATTTGCTGCCTTATTCGGTATGCAACAAGTTGGATTTGCACAAGAAATTCGTTTGAAAGACTCAACAAGTTTGAACAATCAAAGTGGTCTTTTCCCGAAAATTCTAGCCGAAACAATGGATAAAATTACAGTAAGCGGTTACTACCGTTTTATTGGAAATTATACAGACATGAAAATTCAATACCCTGAATTCAGTGCTGCTCCTTCAAAAAAAGTATTTATTGGTGACGATAGTCAAATTCCACAATTGATGTTACAAATTAGTGGACGTCCAAGTGCGCGGACGACATTTGCTACGGATCTTTATTTGTGGACGCCTTTAACGGGAAGCGAAACAGATTATGTAAAAGGATTGAATTTAGGGGTGAACTTGATTGGAAGTCATTCTACAAAATACGGTTCATTTAATGTTAGAACTGGAGGAATCAATTGGTATTCATTGAGTCCGTTAACATTTGGGACGAATACAGGATATAACCGTTTTAGTATTTTTGAGCGCAATCCATGGGATCCGAATACAGCTTCTGTTAATCAACGTTATGAGAAATTTTTTAACGATGGCGCATTGTCCCAAGATGTGCGTTGGGGACAACAAGCATTTCAAGGAATTATCGTAGATGGAGATAAATTACCTGCTGGATTTTCTTTTGCATTTATGTATGGAAAAACACAATTTAATGGCGGTTCAATGAACATTCCAAATGCTTCAACAGGTGGTAAATTAAAAAAATCATTTGGCAATAATTTTGTAAGTTTAAATTCCTTTACATCACAAACGTACACAGATAGTCTAGCTGTTCGTACGATCAAATTTGAAGTGCATACTGTAGAATTTGATTTGGAAAAATTTGGCTTTAATTTCAAAGGTGAAGTTGGTTTGGGAAGATATAAAAGTCCAATTAATCAATCTAAATGGGGAGAGGCAATTAATTTAAAATTAAAACTGCCTCAAAAATGGACTAAAATTCCAATTGAATTTCATTACTTCCAAATTAGTCCATTGGTAATTAATAACAATGGGGTCTTTTGGAACACTTCTGTTGTAGAATACAATGATGCGTTCAACAATAATGAAAACGGTACTCAAACAACCTTAATTCCATTTGCAAGCTCCATGCTTCAAATTGGGCAAATGACCAATAATAGAAGGGGACTTGAATTGAATACAGAAGTCAACTTCAAAAAATTAAAAATCAGTATTGGTTACAATACTTCTCAAGAAATAGATGCATTAACCCGTAAAATTGCTTTTTCTCATCCCGTTAATAATTTAGCGTTGTCGCGATTTTGGAGATGGGGATTCCCTGCAAATGTAGGACCTTATGGACAATTGAATAAAATTTACAGAGGCGTTTATGAAACCGTTGAAATCAGTGATTCAGCCGTTGCAAAAAGCTTCAATGCCTTTGAAATCAATGCAAAATACAAAACTAAATTATTCAATAGAGAATTGTTTATTTATTACCTAGGTTCGTTTAGTTCTGTTCAAAAAAGTTTTTCAATCACGCCAGTATACTCAACCAGTGCATATTTTCAAACGTATTACCACCAATTAGAATTTTATTTAAGCATTACCAAAAACTTTACTTGGACGAATTATTTCGGATACGACCGCATCATTGGAAACGACCGAACACGTTTGGATGTAATTTCAGGTAAAGCCAAAAATCAAACAGGTTGGAGTTATTCAACAGGTTTTGATTGGTACATTGCAAAAAACACAGGTTTGTATGTCCGAAATCGTTGGATGACAAACAGTGATGCCAATTTTCATTTAGATAAATATGAAGGCATGGAAACAACCGTTGAATTAAAAATCTATTTCTAATCGTTAGAAAAATGAAAAAAATAACACCAATGAAACAAATTTTATTAATTACACTATTGCTGAGTGTTAAGTGGAATGTCAACGCACAAGTTTCAACTAAAAAAGTTGAGTTTGTTGGCGCCGCTCGTTCCGAAATGTCGGGGTTTAGTTTGTCACAAGACAACGTGATAGATACCGTTACTCCTGGAAAACGATCAGATGGATACGCATTAATCGATTTAGGTTTTAAAATCAATCCAAACAGCTCAACTGAAATCTTAGGAATGATTCGTATTAAAAATGCATTTGGAGGTTTTTGGGGTGCAGGTGTAACATTTGATGTTCGTCAATTGTACGTTAGAGGTGTAATTGCAAATGCAGTTCGTTACCAACTTGGAAACATAGATTACAAATTAACTCCGTATACTTTCTACAATCACAATCCTGACCAATTAATTGAATTAAACGGTATTCAAAAAATAAAGCAAGACATCATTAATTACGAATCGTTTTATACCAATAATAATACGTGGCGTCAACAAGGAGCTGCGATGGATTTTGGTTTGACATTTAAAAAATATGTACAAGAAGTGAAGGTAAATGGATTTATCACACGATTAAATTCTGCCATTACTACTTCTCTACTAGAACGTTTATACGGAGGTGGAAATGTGATTATCACTCAAAGTAAATACGCAACAATTGGGTTGAATTATGTGAGTGCGTTTGATGTATTAGGAACTGCATTAGACAGCAATGCTTACCGCAATAATGTATCAACGTTGACATTTGAATCTACCTTGTACGACAAAAATTGGAAAATTGGTATCAAAGGAGAAACAGGAACATCTAAAATCTTTAAAACACAAATCGACGACAACAATTTAAGTGATTATTTTGTGGATGCTACATTGAAGATTGATCATAAAAAATCAAACGTAAGTTTAGCACTTTCTTATTTAAATGTCGGTGATGATTTTAGAAGTATAGGCGCTCAATCAAAACGTGTTGACTTCAATAAGTTAAATACTTTGTATCAAAACTACACCAACGATCAAATTGTTCGACCAATTTCAAGTTTTGATGTGTACCAAAACAGTAATTTATACAATGCTGGGATTTCTGATCGCATCATGGCATACAACCCTGTGTTCAATAATGCAACGCCTTATGGTAGAGCAACGTTTAACAGAAATGGTTTGACTTCACAATTGAGCTATTTAGATCCTAAAAAGCGGTTGGAAGTAAGATTAGAAGGACAGTTTTTAACTGAAATTCGTGGACAAGGAACAACTAAATTAAAAGACTTTACGGTATTAACTGCTCAAGTAAAATGGGATGTAAGTAAAACATTTAAGTTTAAAATGCCACTGGTTGTAACTTCAGGATTTAATCAACAGCAAACCGAACGAAAAAGTGACCTAGCATTTGAACAAATCAATTTAACTTCTACTCAATTTAATACTGGAATCGACTTCGAATTTATCCCACAATTTCATTTATTAGCAGGCATTAATTCTATGCAAGCTACTGGAAATGAAATATTACCAGAACGCAAACCTAATGGAGAAATTTACAATTTCACACCTGTTTCAATAGCAGTGAATGAATTGATCTATTCAGGTGGAATTCGTTTTAACTTTAGCGATAAGATCTTTTTAGCAGGTTTGTATGATTATTCGACAATCAACTCAAATGGATTAAATCCTTATCATTTAAATCAGTTATTAATTGTTTACTCTATGAAATTTTAACTTATGAAAACATTTAAACTAATAGTTGCATTGACTCTTTTGGGATTCTCAATTTCGTCTTGTAGAAAAGATGCTCCAAAAATTGATGGGCCATCGTTGGAAGAATTAAATGGTGGCTTTTCTATTGTAGATCCCTTCTATGTTAGCCGTGATTCAGTTGATTTTTCAGCTGGCGAAACCGTTTATTTTACCTGTGGGATGTCGAAAACAAGTAACTGGAAAATTACCATTACTGGTCAAACATCAGGTGCAGTAAAAGAAATTACAGGTACAAGTAAAACAATTACAATGAATGACGCTCTTTGGAATGGTTCAACGTCACAGCTTCCAATGTTTAGAAATGAGCTATGTGACATTCAACTTACGTTTGAAGGCGAATCGGATACATTGGTTGATCAAGTTAAAATCAAAGGCATCAAAGCAAATGCTGGCTATGTAATTGCAGATTTTGAAAATGGCTTTAATAGTGGTTGGGGTTCATTCATCCAATCAGGAGCCAACATGGATTTTCAAATCAAAACAGATAATTTTGCGCCTCAAGGAGATGATTACTTAAACATGGCAGGTACTGTCAATTGGGATTGGTTAATAGGTTTAATCAATTTCAAAGCTTCTGCAGATGGATTCGTAACCTATCCATTAAATGCAAATGGAAACAATGTATATTTCAATGCCATGATCTATGGTGAGCCAGGATTAATCAATTCAATTGTTCTCTTTCAATTTCAGGAAGATGAAAACGGTGACGGAACATTCACGGCAACAAGTGATGATCAATATGATGTGGAAATTAAAGTTGATTGGGTAGGTTGGAAATTAATCTCCATCAAATACAGTGATTTAGCGACTTTGGTAAATGGAGCTCCTTCTACTCCAAATGGTAACCAACAACACAATCCAAACAAGATCAAGCAGATTAATATGTTACATTTAGCAAATCCATCTTCAGGACCAGCAAAAACAAAATTAGACTACATTATTTTCACTGAAAACGGTCCATTAAACCCATAAAAGCATGAAAATCCTACTGAAGTTTTCTATTATTGGATTGTTTGTTAGTTCGCACTTTGCCATAGCTCAACCTATAAATGTACGTGACACTATTCAAATTGATACAGTAACAGTATTTGGAAAACAACGTGTCAACGGCTTTAAAAAGCAAGGTTTATATGATTTAGACTTACGTGCTTCTAAAAAATCAATACGTGATTTTTCCGCCTTGAATTTGTATACTGATGGTATATCTGATGAAATTTGGAAAACCAATAATAATACTTGTATTTCAATGAAACAAGGTTTTGATCGACCAAAAAACGGGACTTCTTACCTTTCGTTAAAATGGGATAAAGTTGCAGGTGGTTGCTCTTGGATTGGAATGGGCATCGGTTGGGATGGTTGGAGTGGTAAAAATTTAAGCGCAATTTACGATACGGCTGCCATTCAATTGTATGTTCGTTCAACTTCTGTCAACATTTATAATTTACCCTTGGCTTTAGGTATTGAAGACCATAGCAACCAACAAGTTTGGATTGGCTTTTCTGCTGGTTTTATAGAAAATGGCGTTATAACAAAAGACTGGACAAAAATTACTATCCCATTACAACTCTTTAATTTTGAAGATGAAAAATTTGATGGAAGCAATGTCAAACAACTCATCATTCAATTTGAAGCATCCGGTCAACTTGAAGTGGACGCAA
>JAHEIL010000047.1:0-15608 GCA_024639405.1 Crocinitomicaceae bacterium
GGACGGAAGTTACAACGGTAGTATTGTTCAAAATGGAGCGTATAACTGGGTCATTAAGATTAAAACAGATGGAACGCAAACGCATACTAAACGTGGAAATGTTTTGTTATTACGTTAAAATAATTGATTCAAAATAAGCAAGAACAATTTTACTATTCGTTTAAATTTATTTATTTATTTTTGAAGTCATTATGAAGCTTTCTATACTCTTTTTATTGATTTCATCTACTTTATTGGCTCAAAGTCACCGAAGCATGGAGGCTTTACGAACTTCTGAAAAGGTAATAATCGATGGGCTTTTAAATGAAGAAAGCTGGTCAAAAGCAAAACAAACAACTGATTTCACACAATTTAAACCTTCTCCAGGAAAACCTTCTTCCAATCAAACCGAAGTTCGATTTATTTACGACGATGATGCACTTTACATTGCTGCTAAATGTTTCGAAAAATTGGAAAATATATCTACTGTTTTATGCCAACGAGATGATTTTAATCCGAACGTAGATAATTTTCAAATAATTCTTGATACGTATAACGATGATCAAAATGGGTTTGATTTTGGTGTATCAAGTAAAGGCGTACAATTTGATTCTAAAATTTCTGCAACAGGTGAAAACATCGATATGAACATGGTTTGGAGTAGCGCTGTTTCAATCTTTGATCAAGGTTGGCAATTAGAAATGCGCATTCCCTATTCAGCCATTCGTTTTCCAAAAGTTGCAGTACAAAATTGGGGAATTAATTTCTTTCGATACAGCAGTCACAACAGAGAAGAATCAACTTGGAATGCAGTTAACCCAGAACTAGACAATTGGATGGTACAATGTGGCGACATTACGAATATAGAAGGAATTTTGCCACCCCTTCGCTTGGCTTTTATGCCTTATATTTCTGGCTATGCCAACCATGAACAATTAAATTCCACAGAAAAGGCCAGTTGGTCTAATTCTATGAATGGTGGAATGGATATAAAACTAGGATTGAATGAAGCATTTACTTTAGACATGACGCTCGTTCCTGATTTCGGTCAAGTAGTATTTGATAACAAGGTATTGAATTTAAGTCCCTTTGAAATACAATTCAACGAAAACCGTCAGTTTTTCACAGAGGGAACTGAATTATTTACAAAATCAGGTTTATTTTATTCGAGAAGAATTGGTGTTCAATCTCCGTATCCTGTTTTATCTCACAATTTAAAAGACAACGAATACTTAAAAAATGTGCCCACCAACTCACAATTATACAATGCAACTAAGATTTCAGGAAGGACAAAATCAGGTCTAGGAATTGGCGTTTTTAATGCGGTAATTGCGGCTCAAAATGCGATTGCTGTCAACGAAGTTACGAATGAAGAACGAACGATTGAAATTGCTCCGACGACCAATTACAATGTTTTTGTATTAGACCAAAATTTAAAAAACAATAGTTCCATTACGTTTACAAATACAAATGTCTTGCGAAATGGTGATTTTTACGATGCTAATGTGACAGGCTTAAATGGACGTTTCAATACCAAAACCAACAATTATTACATTTCTTTTTCTTCTGCACTTTCTAATAAATTAGATAATGTGTTGGAAACAGGATACAATTATGGAATCAATTTTGGAAAACAAAAAGGTCATTTAATCTATTCTGTTAACTACTTTGAAGAATCAAACACCTACAATCCCAACGATTTAGGTTTCAATGCCAACAATAACAAAAGATTGATATATGGTATGATTAGTTACCGAATATTCAAACCATTTTGGAAATTAAATCAATTGAATAACACGCTTTCTTTTAGTTACAACCGATTGTACAATCCAGATGTTTACACTTCTACTTACATAAATTATGCTTTATTTGCCAACACAAAGAAATTTCATGCTGTTGGTTTTGAAATGAATAGTGCGTTGACAGAAATATACGATTATTTTGAGCCGCGTCAAGAAGGCCGTTATTTCGTTTCACCAAAATGGTTCAATATCGGTGGATGGGTCTCTTCCAATTATCAAAAACGTATAGCTATGGATGCCAATCTTTTTTATTCCATCATAGACGATCCAAAATGGAGTGAAATTTATTACAAATTAGCGCCAAGAATTCGTGTAAACGACAAACTATTTGTGAGTTATGCATTCGAAGTCAACAACCTTTACAATGCGCTTGGATACGCTGTTGCTTTTGGCACTCCTTCTGAAACAGTTGACGGCATCGTATTTGGTTCTAGAAATCAAAACAACACGATTAATTCGATCAATGCGAGTTACACATTAACCAATCGAATGGGGATCACATTCAGACTTCGTCATTACAGAACTTCTGTGATCTACAATTCATTTTCCACATTAAATGAAAATGGTAGCTTACAAGCTATTGAATTTTCTGGTCTTGATAACAATGGTGTATCAGCATACAATACAAATTACAATGCCTTTACAATTGATTTTGTGTACCGATGGGTCTTTTTGCCTGGTAGTGAAATCAACATTGTATGGAAGAATGCGATATTTAATGATGACAAGAATTATTACGGAAACTTTGGCAACAACTTAAAAACTCTTTTTGACAATGTGCCAATGAATAGCTTTTCGTTTAAATTAATTTATTGGTTAGATTACCAAAGTATAAAGCGACTAAAGAAAAAATAATTTCAATCGTTTCCTACATTTTTCCCTGCTATAAATCCTGTTGTCCATGCAGCTTGAAAATTAAAACCACCTGTAATCCCATCAATATCCATAATTTCACCAGCAAAAAACAAACCTTTTACCTTTCTGCTTTCCATGGATTTGACATTAATTTCAGTCAAAGAAACACCACCAGCAGTAACAAATTCTTCTTTAAATGTAGTTTTCCCTGTTACTTCATAACGATCATTTAAAAGGGTATTCACTAATTTATTACAACTTTTAGCACCAATTTCTTTCCAACGCGTTGTTGCTTGAATGCCTGATTTTTCCAATAAAAAATTCCACAAACGATTCGTCATTGGAAAAGGGTTTAAATTTCCAATCATTTTAGCACCATGTTCAGCTTGAACAACTTGAATTTGCTGACGTAAACCTTCCTCTTTTGTTTCATTCAACCAATTCACTAAAACTGCAAATTGGTATTTTTTTGTCTCCAATAAACGAGCACCCCAAGCCGATAATTGTAGAATAGCAGGTCCGCTCATTCCCCAATGCGTAATCAATAAAGGTCCTTTTCCAATTAATTTAGTTCCTTCAATTTTCACGCATGTTTCTTCTACCACATTTCCCATTAATTCTCGTATTGGATTTTCAGGCATATTGAAGGTAAACAATGAAGGAACTGGTGGAATAATTTCGTGTCCAAGTTCAGCAAGCCAATTCAATTGTTCTAATTTGGGCTGTCCACCTGTTGTAACAATTACACGATCGACTATAAATTCTTGTTCCCTTCCGAATAAAACAAATTTAGATTCTTTTATTTCCAGCGATAATATTGGGGTTTGAAGTTGAACCTCAACCCCTAATTGAGTCGCTTCTTTCAAAAAACAATCAATGATGGTTTGTGAATCGTTTGATAAAGGAAAAATACAGTCATCAGGATAGGTTTTTAAAGAAACTGATCGCTTTTCAAACCAATCCACAGTAGATTGCGCATTGAATTGTTGAAAGGCTTTCTTAAGAAAATTCTCTCCTCTAGGATAATTTTTAGCCAGGGCGCTCGAATCAAAAGTTGCATTTGTTATATTACATCTTCCACCTCCTGAAACTTTTACCTTTCCTAGTACTTTCGATGCTTTTTCAAAAATAATCACTTTTGCAAGAGGAAATTTTTTTTTTGCTGATAATGCCGAAAAAAATCCAGCAGCTCCTCCTCCTATTATTCCAATTATCATGCTTTAATTTCTTTTTTTACGCTTAGTCGGCATCGCATCATCTTCTGTTGTTGCACTTGTAGGTTTTCCTATTGTATACGTTTCAATTCCTTGTTCATTGTAGCGATGTTCCTCTAAAAGCATTCCATTTTGATAGCGAGCAGAACGTTTCATTAAACCATCAACCCAAAATTCTTCCATCCATCCATTCAAAACTCCATTCAAATAAGTAACTTTTTGTTGAACTTTTCCATCGTGAAAGTAAGTTATAAATTCACCTGATTTTTTGTCTAACAACCAATTTTCAACAGATAAAAGTACTCCATCCGAATAATAATAAGTTAATTTTCCATTTTTTTTACCCGCAACAAAGTTTAACTCTTGAACGACTTGTCCTGATAGGTTGTAGACCATAAACGGTCCGTCTAATAAGCCTTTTTTGTAGGTAGTTACCTTTTCAATTGTACCAGTTGAACCATAAATAAGCTTTTCGCCATCCAAAATACCATCTAAATAATGTTCAATTCTAGTTGTGTCACCTTTTTTATTAAAATAAATTTGCTGACCATGTTTTCGACCATTTTGATAATTCATTTCCCACGCAGTAATAGCAGTACTATCAAAATAATACACCCATTTCCCCGATTCTACCCCTTGAATATGATTGCGCACCACTTGTAAACAGCCAGAAGCATAAAACGTTGAGTCCAAACCATTTTCTTTGCCATTAACGAAATTGATTTTTCGATCTAATTTTCCATTCCAATGACACGACTGACACGTACCTGTATATGGTTTCAATTCTTTGTTTTTAAAAATCAATTTTGAATCTTCGTCCAAACTTAAATCATCACCACAATCTACTATACCAGCAATTTTTTGACATTCATTTACAACTGAAGGTTTACCTGGAATTGCACTTTTAGACTCATAACATTTTTTTTGCTGATTTACTTCCAACTGAGCGAGTATGCAAAATTGAATGTAAACCAATATAAATGTAGTGAGTAGTTTCATGAAATATTATATGGTTGATTCTTCTCGTATCAATTGCTCCAGAGCAGAACGCATGGTTTGAGGAATTTCAATCGTTTTTTGAGTTTTTGCATCGTAACTCACTTGAACAGATCTTCCTTTGATGTAGATTTCATTTCTTACAAAAATCTCATAACCAATTGTAAAACTTTTAGTACCAATGTGTTCTGTGAAAATAACTACTTCAGGTTCATCAAACAATAAAATTGATTTCAAGTATTCTACCTCATTTTTCACCAATACCATTCCAAACGAATGCCAATCCCAATTTTGACCAAGCAATTCTTTGAAATAATGAATGCGTGCCATTTCAAAATAACTTAAATGAATGGTATTGTTTACATGTCCAAGTACATCTAAATCAGAAAAACGAACTTGAATTTTAAAAGGTTGTATCATTTTATGTCTAATTTTTCAAATGTTGAATTGTTGCTAATGTATTCAGGCACAATTTTTTTCATTTTTGTCACCAATAATTCATTATTTTGAGTTTCAAAAAGCCCAATCAACTGATTAATTTCATCAATTTGAGACGCTTCCTCTTCCCTAATTTTTGCTTTCAAAATCTTTGGATGGTGCGTTGCAAGCGTATTTTCTTCTTTCGCTAATAATTCCTCGTACAATTTTTCTCCAGGACGCAATCCTGTTAATTGAATTTCGATATCTTTCCCCAGTTCTAAACCGCTCAATTGAATCATTTTCTTTGCCAAATCGATGATTTTAATTGGTTCCCCCATATCAAACACAAAGATTTCGCCACCATCTCCCATTGTACCCGCTTCTAAAACCAATTGACATGCTTCAGGTATTGTCATGAAAAAACGCGTGATCCGTTCATCAGTCAATGTTAGTGGACCTCCTTTTTCAATTTGTTTTTGAAACAAAGGAATAACCGAACCATTCGAACCCAATACATTTCCAAAACGAGTAGTAACAATTTTTGTAATTCCTTTATGATTGGCTGCTTGGGCATATATTTCAGCAATACGTTTTGATGCTCCCATCACGTTTGTAGGATTCACCGCTTTATCTGTTGAAATCATTACAAATTTATTCACCTTGAAATCTAACGCAATATCCACTAAATTTTTGGTCCCTTTTACATTTGTTAAAACTGCTTCTGTAGGATTATTTTCCATTAAAGGAACATGTTTGTATGCTGCAGCATGAAAGACATACGAAGGATTAAAATTAGCAAATACATGTTTCAATCGCTCATAGTTTCGGATATCGGCAATGACCACTTCAAAGTTCAAGTGAGGAAATTGTACCATTAATTCATTTTGAAAATCATACAACGGCGATTCAGCTTGATCCAACAAAATGATTTGTGTAGGTTTGTATTTTGCTATTTGTTGCACCAAACCACTTCCGATTGAACCTGCAGCACCTGTAACTAAAATTACTTTATTATTTAATTCATTGTTGATTTTTTGTTCATCTAAAACGATAGCTTTACGCCCCAGTAAATCTTCAATGTTAATTTTTGCAATTTGATTGGTAGAGAATTCACCATTCACCCAATTAGAGGCACTTGGTACTTTTTGAACTTTTAATCCAAGAGATAAACAAATCTCTAAAACGTGTTTTCTGTTTTCTTCTTCTGGATTTTGAATGGCTATAATCAAAGTTGTAACACCTTCTTCTTTAGCTAATTGAGTTATCTTATCTGAACTAAAAATTGAAACTCCTTCCAAACGTGTTCCGTGCATTTTTTTATTATCGTCAATAAATCCTATAATTGAATAGGCAATTTTTTGATCTTTTTCAATCGTTCGTTTCGTCATTAAACCCGAAATACCTGCACCATAAATCAACACACGTTCTTCAATTTTACCTGATCGATTCGATTCTAAGTACCACAATTTTATTAAGAAACGAACACCCACCATGAATAAAAAAGTGCTCAAAAACTCTAAAATTAATACAGAAGTTGGAAACAAAAAATAGCCATCGATAAACTGTTTTCGTATAAAACCTAATGCTATAAAAAGAAGTGAAACAGTTAGTTGCGCTGAAAGAATTCGTCGCACATCTTCTGTCGATGTAAAACGAACCAAACCTTTATTGATTTTAAACAAATAATAGACAATAGCTTTAACAAAGAAGAACACGAAAATTGACTTTGATAAAATGGCCCATTCTGCAAGAATCAAGGTTTTATCTGCTTTCAAATCAAATCGAATCACGTACGCAAACAGCAATGCGAAAGCTGACAAGAATAAATCTAAGATACTAATGACCCAACGAGGTGTATTTGATTTTAAGCGTAACATATTACAAATATAAGAAATCAAGGTGATTTTCCACTTTACATGTACAAGCCACCATTTAATTGAATCACTTGCCCTGTAACATAAGCTGCTTCAGTGGAAATCAGCCATTCAATTGTTTTACAAACTGCTGCTGGATCACCAAGCTTTTTGAGTGGAATGCTGTCAATTATTTGTTCTTGTTGAATTTGTGGAACATCCGCAATCATTCCTGTAGAAAAATAACCTAAGGCTAGCGCATTCACCGTTATATTATTGGAAGCTAATTCTTTAGCCAGTGTTTTCGTTAGACCAATCAAACCAGCTTTTGAAGCTGAATATGCTGCAGTACCAATTTGACCCGTTTGTCCAACTACAGATGAAATGTTGATAATAGAACCTGAACCTCGCTCTCGCATGGAAGGAATACATGCTTTTGCAACTAAAAAAGGTGCCGTCAAATTAATCGCCATCGTTTCGTTCCAAGCATCTAAGGAAGTTTTCCAAGACATGGCACTTTTTGAAATACCAGCGTTATTGATAACAATATCTATTTTCCCAAATCGTTTTAATACAGCTTTAATCAATTGATTTACATCAGCTTCACTCGTTAAATCTGCTTTAAAAAACTGGCAATGGTCTGTTGCTGGCTCAGCTATTTTCTGTTCAAAATAATGCAATGCTAATTTCACAGGTTGTTTTTTAAACCAATTCATTAAATGCGTTCCCATTCCACCAGAAGCACCTGTAATTAAGATTACTTTTTCATCCATATTGCTAATTTCTTTATCCAATTAAACCAAAAAGGCGCATTGTTCCATGAAAGAAAGGTATAAAAATGATCTTTTCCACCCAAATTTATGTTAAATCTTCGAACACCTTCTACTCTTGAACCACCAAAATCAAATATCAAGCCTTTATTATTGGCCATTTCAATCGCTTGTTGCATCGCCCCATACATTGCTCCTTCTTTTTTAGAAGTATCTGTAAATGCTCCTTTCAAATACAACAACCTTTTATTCGACTCTAATAAAAATAAACCTCCTACGACTTCATTATCTTTCAAAACCTCCAATACATGCAGGTTATTCTTTCTACTAAATACCTCAACCAATTGCTGTAATGTTTGCAATGTTTTAGTATTTAACGCATCGATTTTTTTAGGCAATTCTTGTTTTATGTGTCGCTCAATCATTTTTGTGCTTTGACCAAATCGCACTGTAAACGCGTTTTTATCAAAACGTTTCAGCATTCTTTTACCTAAGGAACTTTGAATTATTTCTTCTTGATAATCAATCAATTGATAACGATAATATGAATCATTACTTTGAATTGAAATTGCCAATTGACCGACTTTAAATTCTTGTTTTAACATCGATTCCAACGCTTCAAGGGTTAATGAGACTCCCATTAACGTGACATTTCTTAAAAAGATGGGCGTATACAATGTTTCGACGCCTAATCGTTTCGTATATGGTAAAGCAATTCCTTTCGTGTATGCATCATCTACTAATACACACCAGTTTTCTGCAACAGCATCTAAATAAGTACTTGTATCAAAGATTTGTGCTGAAGAAGATTGGTTTACCAATGCATCCCACCGATCAATGGCGATATCTTTTCGTTCAATTCTTTTCACTTGCTTGCTGATAACGCCTTAAATAAATGTTTGTTGTGATTTTTTTTGCAAAATTCTGTGATTTTTTTCAACGAAAAAGAAGTCATTCCTTTTGGATGACCTATTATAACCAAAGATTCAGTTTCTTTTTTCACCAAAAGACTACAAACTTTTTCCAGTTTTGAAGCATAATACCCATCACAACTTACATGATTCCATGTATAACGCGATAATTGGTTATTTTTTCGTTTCGGTTGCGCTAAAAACAATCCGTCACCCATCATTTTATGTTGAGAAGGAAACAACCTTCCTAATCCATATAAACGCCAATAAAAAAAAGGAGAATAGCGAAATCCAGCAATTGGAAATTCTGTAAAATATCCATTTTCATCTTCTACACACACATCATTATCAAATGAATAGTGTGCTTTCTGTGGAGCAGTTGTAAAATCAAAATCATAGTGATCTGACGCAAATTTTACCGCAGGAATCACACTTGAATCAACCTGAATAGATAACTCTTTAAAAACAGCTTTCAAACGGTGAAAAGGTTGAATACACCAACCTCCTGCTCTAAAAACAGTCGTAGGAGTCTCTACATATCTATCAAGACAAGTTTTGTATTTGCGTACAATTTCTTCCAATTCAACTTGTTCAAAATCAGATAATTTGTAACAATTCTCCATATCAAACACCCAATTTCCATTTAGATAGCGTGCTTTTTCCCAGTGTGGATGAATGTGTAATTGAATCGATGATCCTTGTTCTTGAATTGCTAGTAATTGTTTTTCAACAGTGTCTAAATCATTTTGTAAAGATTGAAACTTAGGTGCTAATTCCTTTAATTTCAACAAGTAACCAGCATCAACAAAAAATGTTGCTTGAATGTTATAAGTTTTAAAAATTGAAAGCAAGGCATTCGTTGGAGCGATCAAGCACTTTTCAACTGTACCTGAATTGTTTCCAAAAAATAACTCGTAGTCAAATGTTAAATGAATATTCACTCGATAAAGGTACAAGAAAGAAATTAATTCAGAAAAAATAATGTAATTTTAGCACGCAAAACAATTACACATTTTCAATGCACCCTCGATTAAAACACTTTTTAAAAAAATATTTTCTCTATTACAAACTTAAAAAGCGTTTTAGTAACAGTGAAACAATTCGTCAACAGGCCTTATTGAAGAAGTTTAAATCCAGTAATGGTCGTTTAAATTTTCAATCAGTAGGCTTTAAACTTTTTTCTCAATTTGAAGAAGACGGGTTATTGTTGTATGCGATTTCTTGTATTGAAGATCCTGTGAAAACTTTTCTAGAATTTGGTTCTGATGATGGAATCAATAGCAATTCTGCGAATTTACATTTTCACCATGGTTGGACAGGTTTGTTTTTAGATGGTAACCAACAAGCCATTGACCGTGGAACTTATTTTTATAAAAAACACGGTAATCCAGCGTGTCAAGCACCAGTTTTCAAGCATGCACTTATTACACGTGAAAACATCAACGACTTAATAATTGATGGAGGTTTATCTGGTGAAATTGGAGTTATGTCCATAGATATTGATGGTAATGATTATTGGGTTTGGGAAGCAATCACCGTAATTCAACCTCAAATTGTAATAATTGAAACACACAATGAATTTGGATTAAACGACATTGTTGTTCCCTACGATGCAAACTATTTTTACCCAGGAATTCACCCAGATTACCATGGAGCTTCGCCAGTTGCTATGAATAATTTAGCAAAACACAAAGGTTATCGTTTGGTGGCTTGCAATGAATTGGGATTCAATTTCATTTTTATGCGTAACGATTTAGCTACCTCGTTACCAGAAATTACGGTTGAATCGGCATTACAACACCCTTCTAATAGTGAAGCACAAGCAAAGTTTGAAGCTATCAAAACGTGGGAATATTGTTGGAATAGAACCTTTTAAGATGGAAATTGAACGCAAATTCTTAGTAGACAAAGTACTTTGGGCACTTCAAGCGAAACCTCCTGGACAAAAAATCATTCAAGCCTATTTAGTCAACACACCAGAGAAAACAATTCGGGTGCGCACAAAAGGCACAAAAGGATTTTTAACAATTAAAGGTCCTACTGTTGGCATCTCGCGAACTGAATTTGAATACGAAATTCCGTTACAGGAAGCTGAAGATATCATTCAACAATTTGCTGTGCAATGCATCGAAAAAGTTCGTTACGAAATTACAGTTGGAAAACATGTATGGGAAGTGGATGAATTTTATGGAAAACATGCCGGTTTAATGTTGGCTGAAATTGAATTATCAGCAGAAGACGAGGTGTTTGAACTTCCAGAATGGGTTACTTTAGAAGTCTCAGAGGATGTGAATTATTTCAATTCGAACTTAATTAACAAATAATTAAATTAACTTTATCCTTATGAAAATAATTACGTCAGCATTTTTAATTGCCTTGCTCCTTGTTTCTTGTAAAAAAGAAACTTCTTTAACACCAACTGGATCATCAGGCTATAGTCAATATGGAACACCGGTTGCTTCAATTCCTTCAACAGAAGATTTAGTGATCTACGAAGTAAATTTGAGAGCATTTAGTACAGCAGGTAATTTGGCTGGTGTAACTGCTCGATTGCAACAACTGAAGGATTTAGGAATTAATACTATTTGGTTAATGCCCATTTATTCGGAAGGGGTCATCAACACCGTACATTCTCCTTATTGTGTTAAAAACTTTAAAGAAGTGAGTACAGAATATGGTTCGTTGGCAGATTTACGCAATTTAACCGACCAAGCACACGCATTGAACATGACTGTAATTTTGGATTGGGTAGCCAATCACACATCTTGGGATAATCCTTGGATTACAGCTCATGATGATTGGTACACAAAAAATAGTGCAGGTCAAATTATCAAACCTGCTGGAACAAATTGGAACGATGTAGCAGATTTGAATTTTTCAAATTTAAGCATGCAAGACGCAATGATTGATGCCATGAAATATTGGACATTAGAGGCAAACGTGGATGGATTCCGTTGTGATTATGCGGATGGTGTTCCTTTTAGTTTTTGGGAAAAAGCAATTTCATCATTGAAAGCATTACCGAATCGAAATCTATTGTTTTTAGCTGAAGGTACTCGTTCAGATCACTATACGGCTGGATTTGACCTCACATATAGTTGGAATTTTTATACCGCAATAAAAAATTGTTGGTCCGGTTCTTCAGCCATGACTTTATTCAGTACAAATACGAATGAATACGCTGCTATTCCATCTGGAAAACACAAAATTCGATTCACAACCAACCACGATGAATCTGCTTGGACCGCATCTCCAATCACACAATACAATGGAGTCAATGGAGCATTAGCTGCTTCAATTCCAACGATTTTTATGTACGGTGTACCTTTGATTTATTCTGGACAAGAAGTAGGTCGTGCCTCTACCACTCCATTTTTCACAAAATCACCTATCAATTGGAACGCAAATCCATCCATGCTTCAAAGCTACAAAGATGTGATGGCTGTTTACAATTCTTCTGACGCCGCTCGTAAAGGAACAGTACAAAATTTTTCCTCAACAGATGTAGTTTGTTTTAAGAAGACAAAAAACGCAGATCAATTACTTGTTGTTACCAATGCACGTAATGCAGCATCAATCTATACAATTCCTGCAGCGCTAGAAGGTTCACAATGGATCAATGCGCTTACGAATGAAAACATTACACTTTCAACGGAATTGAATTTAACAGCTTATCAGTTTTTATTGTTAAAAAAACAATAAGTTAAAACAAGAATTGAATTCATTCTATTCTTTTACTCCAACAACTTGAACGACTGCTGCTGTTCCGAAATGGTATTTACCTTCGTGCACATCACGAGTTTTCTCTTCGACGGAAAGCTGTTGAAACAAATTGAAATCTGTAGTTAACAATTCTTTTGAATACAATAAATCTAAAGATTTTGGTCCACCTGTCTGGTATTCCAATTGCGCTAGTCTGTATGCTTCTAGCACCAATTTACCTCCAGGTTTTAAGGCTTTGTATACTTGACTGTGAACCGCTTTTCTAACTGACTCCGGTAAATGTGCAAAAATCAATACAATACCATCCCACGCATTTTCTTCGAGTTGATAGTTGGCTAAATCAGCACAAATTGTATGTATATGCACTTTGTTTTCAGCAGCCAAGCGGTTGATTTTTTCAATTCCAGCAACTGAAAAATCAACACCAGTTACATCATACCCTTGTTTCGCTAAGTAAACTGAATTTCTACCCTCACCTTCTGCCAAACACAGTATTTTTCCATTTGAAGGAAAGGTTTGTTCTTTTAAAAAATCATTTGGTTCAGTTCCGTATGCATATTCGTTTTCACCGTAGTGTGTATTCCAAAATTCGTTGTTCATTTGAAGATTTTTTTTAAACATTTTCACCTTTCATCATTTTGTTCCAATATAAATAAGGCAACAAATATTTCTTTAACATCCACAAACGCCAATGTTCTTTCGAACTATCTTTAATGAACAATTGTTTCAGTTTTGGATCAGGAGTAAACTCATTTTTGTAATTAAATTCTGCCAACACCATTTTACCGTAACCTGTTACCAACGGACACGAAGAATAACCGTAATAACGATCATTAGAAATCGAACCATTTTTTATCATTTGTAAGATATGATTCACAATAATTGGCACTTGTTTACGAATCGCAGCACCTGTTTTAGCAGTTGGAAGAGCTGCAGCGTCACCGATACCAAAAATAGCAGGAAAACGATTGTGTTGTAACGTATTGATATCTACATCTATCCAGCCTGCTTCATTGGCTAAAACTGAATTTTTTATAAATGCAGGAGCTTCTTCTGGTGGAGCTAGGTGTAAAAAATCAAATGGAATTTCAATTATAGAATCACCTTTTATTTCTTCACCAATAGAATCGTCCGTATTAATTATACATGCATTATCTGTTTGATTAATCATTTTGAAAGTCACCACTTTATTTGCCGCATCAATTTTAATTGGTGCATAACTTGGTTTAAATTTTATACCATAACGGTTAATTACAGTTTCCAACGTTTTACGCACTTCAGGAACACCAAAAACCACTGATCCTGGAGTAGCATAAATAATATTTGTTGGCTTATCAAACTTTTTATCTTTCAAAAAGTCAGCTGCTAAATACGCTGCCTTTTGAGGTGCTCCTCCACATTTAATGGGCGTTGTTGGCATCGTAAAAATGGCATTACCACCTTTAAAATCTTGTAATAATTTCCATGTTAAAGTTGGGTCAATGTAATTTGAACAGGCCACTTTTTTCTCAATCGCATCGCGTAAACCTTCAATACCATCCAAGTTATTTACTAGACCAGGGGACAATACTAAATAATCATAACTAAGTTCTTCACCAGAACGAATAGTTACACGTTTAGTTTCAGGATCAACAGCATCAACGAATTCTTTTATCCATTTTGCACCATTTGGAATCAACTCTTTTGTTGGTTTATGTGTGTTTTCCATATTAAAAGCACCCGCACCAACTAATGTAAAAGCTGGTTGATAATAATGTGTTTCAGCTGGATCTATAATTGCAATTGAAAGGGATTTATCCTTTTTTAATAATTGACCAGCCGTCATGATACCTCCAGTACCAGCTCCGACGATAATAACTTGATAATGCATTTTGTAGTAGTTAAATTAATTTATAATAAAGTAGTTGGACAAACATAAGCTGTTCGTGGTATTTCAGTTTTCAAGATTTCAGTCATTCCACCTTCTACATCTTTAAAATTATTGATACCTCTGGCTTTCAACATTGAAGCTGCAATCATGCTTCTGTAACCTCCAGCACAGTGAACAATAAAATCTGTATTAGATGGCAATTCAGCCGTGCGATTTGCGAGTTCATTTAATGGAATATTTAAAGCATTCACAACGTGTTCAGAATCAAATTCACTTTTTTTACGCACATCTACAATGAACAAATCTTTAGTGTAAACTGTATCTAATTCTTTAGCAGACATTCGATCAACTGAATCCACTTCCATTCCGCTATTTTTCCAAGCATCAAAACCACCATTTAAATATCCGATGGTGAAATCATAGCCTACACGTGATAAGCGAATCATTGCTTCTTCTTCTTTTCCAGCTTCGGTTACCAATAATATTTCTTGTTTGATATCAGGAATCATTTCCCCAACCCACATTGCAAAACTTCCATCTAAGCCAATGTTGATCGCGTTTGGAATAAAACCATTAGAAAAAACAGCTGGATCTCTTGTATCTAAAATTAATGCATTTGTTTCATTTGCAACCAATTCAAATTCGTTAACTGTCAATGCTTTTTTACCCCGTTCCAAAACAGTATCCAAGGATTCGTACCCTTGAATGTTCATCAATACATTTTTAGGGAAGTATGCTGGTGGATTTGTTAAGCCTGTTAACAATTCATCAATAAACTCTTCACGTGTCATATCTGCTCTTAAAGCATAATTCGTTCTTTTTTGATTCCCTAAAGTATCTGTTGTTTCCTTGCTCATTTTTTTACCACAAGCACTACCAGCGCCATGATTTGGGTAAACGATTAAATCATCTGACAAAGGCATAATTTTAGTGCGTAACGAATCAAATAAATGATTTGCTAATTTTTCTTGCGTTAAATCTGCAATTACGTGTTGTGCTAAATCCGGACGACCAACATCACCAATAAATAAAGTATCACCGGTAATAATACCATGTTCTTTTCCATTTTCATCGATTAATAAATACGTTGTACTTTCCATCGTGTGACCTGGTGTGTGAATAACTTTAACGGTATAGGCTCCAACAGCAAACTCTTGATTATCATTAGCTACCAATGCATCAAAACCTGGTTTAGCAGTAGGTCCATAAATAATT
>JAHEIL010000047.1:15708-21067 GCA_024639405.1 Crocinitomicaceae bacterium
TTACATGGTAAAAGTTACTACTACCCTTCGATTTAACGAACGACCAATTTTTGTTTTATTGGTATCTGCAGGTTTTGTTTCACCATAACCAACCACTTTAATTTTGTCTTTATTAATTCCATTTTTCACCAAGTAGTGATATACTGCATTAGCTCTTTTCATTGACAATTTTTGATTGTATTCTTCATTTCCTTTACTATCGGTATGACCTTCAACCAAAATAGTACCAGTTTCAGAATTATTGACAATATTAGCAATGAAATTTACTCTTTCCTCTTCATCTTTTTTAATAACTGTTCGATCAAAATCAAAATAGAATGTAACTGGATAAGCAGAATTTAAAAAAGAATTTACTTCTTCATTCTTAAGATTCAATCGCTCTACAATCGGTTTTAAATTTAAGTGATCATTATCAGCTACAAATGGAATGATCGTATCTTTAATAAAAGACAATTCATTTGCATCTGCTGCCATTGTTGATGTAATTGCTGTATACTCTTGTAAGAATTGACCAACTACTTCATTTTTATTAATTTTTTCAAACAAAGCTTTAGTTGCCGCTACAGCTTCTTGAGAAGTATTCATTGCAATAGACGAATTTGGAACTGAAGGAGATGTTGATGATGCAGCAGCAGTTGTTTGCGCATATTCTGAAGCTATAATTTGCTCATAAACTTTGATCTTATCTTCAAAACTAATAGATAATGAAGTATCAACAAAATTCATCATTTTTAAAGCAGTAGTTGATAGATCGCTTTTTAATTTTACAATTTGCGCTTGTTGTTCTTTTAAGGCCTCAATAGATTTTTTTATTATTAATGCTTTTGGATCATTTGATTTTTCTAATTCTATCAACATATTTTCCAATTCACTAATCAATTGAGTATTATCATTAACTTCGATTTCTTTAATGACTTTCTGTTTTGGAATATAAAATTCAAAAACATCGTCTTTTGAACTTCCATTTTGCAAACGGTTACTTGAAACATACCCTCTTGTTTCCGTTAAAAAATAGATAGCTAAGTCGTCAAATTTTGAATTAACTGGTTCATCTAAAATAGTGCTATTTTTTAGATCTGTCGATTTATAAATATCCATTCCTCCAAATCCATTTTCACGGTTAGAAGTAAAGTACAAAGCTCCATTTTTGACAACTGGAAATAAATCATCTTTTTTAGAATTTAAAGAATCTAATAATTCTAATTCGCCATATACTTCTTTTTTAAATGAAATTCTAAACAAATCAAAGTTAGATGAATCTCTATCTGCAGCAAAATATAAATAATCCGTTGCATCGTCATAGAAAGGGTGAATACAACTGTAATAAGATGAATTGTAAACAAAGGGACTTGGATTCGTATAAGTTCCATCTGGCATCTTTTTTGACCAATAAATTCCCATTTTACCGTGATTCAAACCTTCACTTGTGTTAGAAAAGAACACGATTGAATCTTGACTATCGTAAGACATTGGACCATCGTACCAAGATGAATTAATGGTTACTGCTTTACCAAATTCTTTACTTAATAATTTTGCATCAATACATTTACAATCATTAACCTCGTAAATATCTGTAAAATTATGAGATGAAGTTCTATCTTTAATTTTAACTCCAGCAGAATCAACAGCCTCAGAGATCAAGTATACTTTACCATCAATAATTCTAACACCAAAATCATCACCTGGTGAATTAAAGCAAGCAGGAGCAACAAATCCCTTTTGAGAAAATGAACTAAATGTTATAAACAATAAACTAAGAAATAAAACGTACCTCATCATTAATTAAAAAAACGTGGGTTTTGAAAATTAAATCCTGATTTTGTTTTACCAAAACGAACTCTTACAGCAATCTCATGTGTTTGAGAAGTTATTCTACTTAATTTAGATGTAGGAAAACTATATCCATAACCAACATACAATGCTTTGTTTATTTCCACGCCTAGAATCGCCCCAATTGAACCTTGTAATTGATAATCCAATCCTAAATCAATTTTCTTATCATAAGTAAAAATGGCTGTCATATTTAAATACGTTGGAAATGCTTTTACATAACGGTAAACTAGGTTTGGTCTAAAATCCCATTTACTATCAATTTTGTAGTCTGCTCCTGCATACGTAATAAAACTAGGGCTTTGAACAAATTGAGTCATGTTTGCATTTAAAAATTTAACATTTCCCAAAATTGGTTGTGAAACTCCAAGGTATAAATTTTTGCTATAAACCAATAAACCCCAACCACCTTTTAATTGAATCCCAGAATTCAATGCCGAAACCATGTGAGGATCGTATGAAACTGTTGTAGTTAATGAAGGTAAATCAACAGCAATATTTGATAAAAAAGCATTTAAACCAAGTGACATTTTCCATTTTTTGTTTAATGGTAAATGATATGCACCAGAGATTCCTAATCGAAATGTTTTAACAGGTCCTATTTGATCACTTAATGCTGTGAAACCAACACCTAAATTATTTGTAGCATTGAAATTTCCAGAAGCTGTAAAAGTTGTTGGAGCACCCTCTACACCTATCCAAGAATTTACTGATAATGCATTTATTTCATTACGATCATTCGCTCCAGCTTGAGCAGGATTTAATTGCATTGCATTGAATTGATTTTGTCTAAACCCAGGGTCAGATTGACCAAACAATACTGATGTTGCAACTAATAAACTGAAAATTGAAAGTATATTTTTCATCTTTATAATTTTTAATATCAATTATTAATGTACTCTATTAATATAAACGTATCCACTTTTTGTTTCTGAACCATTTAATTCTAGAATATAGAAATAGGTTCCGTCTGGAAGTTCTGAACCATTTGAAGAACCATCCCAATCATTTTGATAATTGTTCGTTTCATAAACCATATTTCCATAACGGTTATAGATCGTTAATGCTTTTGAAGTATACGAATCTAAACCTACTATAACAAATTTATCATTGATTCCATCTCCATCAGGAGTAAATCCGTTTGGTACATTAACAGTTTGATCTATCAACTGATCACATGCGTCATCAATACCATCTAAATCTAAATCGATTCCACTTGGATTAACTGTCACTACAACTGATTGACTAACAAAATTTCCGCTTTCATCCGTAACAGTTACTAAAATTGTATTATTACCTAAGTTATCACAATTGAAATTAGTTTGAGATAAGGTAATTGTTACATTACCACAATTATCAAATGAACCATTATCAATCATATCTGAAGTAATAACAGCATCCGAACCAACTGGAAGTGAAACAGTAATGTTGTTTAATACTGCTGTTGGATTTACATTATCTACAACTGTAACAATTTGAGTAGCTGTTGATACATTACCAGAATTATCAGTTACTGTCCAAGTAACGATATTGATACCTGAAACAAATACAACTGGAGCATCATTGTTAATTGTTGCTACACCACAATTGTCATCAACAATAGGATTACCTATACTGATTTCAGATGCACCACAACCAGTATTTGAAGCTACTTCAAGATTACTAGGTGCAATAATTGTAGGTTTTAATGTATCTACTACTGTAACCAATTGTGTAACTGTTGAACTATTTCCACTTGCATCAATTACAGTCCATACTACATTCGTATTTCCTAATGGGAAGAACAATGGAGCATTATTCGTAATCGATTCAATTGTACAGTTATCCGTTGCAGTTAACGTTCCTAAATTAACTCCAACTGACTGACAACCAAAGTTAGAATAAGCTGTAACAGCAGCAGGAGATGTAATTACTGGATCTAACGTATCATTAACAGTAACTATTTGATTTGCTGTATGTGTGTTTCCAGATGCATCAGTAACTGTCCAAATAACCGTTGTTGTTCCGATTGGGAACGAAGTCGGTGCATTGTTGGTTACACTTGCTACTGAACAGTTATCAGCAGTAACTGGTGTTCCTAAAACAATACCAGTTGCTGAACATCCTGAAGCAATGTAAGAATTAATAGCTGCTGGAGCCGTAATCGTTGGATTGATATTATCAATAATTGTTACCAATTGAGTTGCAGTAGCAGTGTGTCCTGATCCATCTGTAACCGTCCAAATAACTGTAGTTGTTCCGATTGGGAAAGTTGTTGGAGCATTATTAGTAACACTTGCTACAGAACAGTTGTCTGCTGTATAAGGAGTTCCTAAAGCTAAACCAGTAACTGAACATCCAGAAGTAATATTCATTGAAATTGCAGCAGGTGCAACAATCGATGGATTGATATTATCTATTACTGTTACCGTTTGATTTGAAGTTGCTGTAAGACCTGAAGCATCTTTTACCGTCCATGTTACAGTTGTTGTTCCTAACTGGAAAATAGCTGGAGCATTATTTGTTACACTAGCTACAGAACAGTTATCAGCTGTAATTGGTGTACCTAAAACAACATTTGATGCAGCACATCCATTCGTTAAATTCACAGATACAGCTGCAGGAGCAGTGATCGTTGGATTGATGTTATCTACAATTGTCACCAATTGAGTTGCTGTTGCAGTTTTTCCAGAAGCATCTGTTACCGTCCAAACTACCGTTGTTGTTCCGATTGGGAATGTTACTGGCGCATTGTTCGTAACACTTGCTACAGAACAGTTGTCTGCAGTGATTGGTGTTCCTAAAACAACACCAGTTGCAGAACAACCAGATACAACGTTCATCGTTACGGCTGCAGGAGCAGTAATCGTTGGATTGATATTATCAACAATTGTTACCAATTGATTAGCAGTTGCTGTATGTCCTGAACCATCTGTAACTGTCCATACAACAGTAGTTGTTCCGATTGGGAAAGTTGTTGGAGCATTGTTTGTAACACTTGCTACCGAACAGTTATCAGCTGTAAATGGAGTACCTAAAGCTAACCCAGTAACATTGCATCCTGATGTTACATTCATTGAAATTGCAGCTGGAGCTACAATAGTTGGATTGATATTATCTATTACTGTTACCGTTTGATTTGAAGTAGCAGAATTACCAGAAGCATCTGTTACCGTCCATGTTACCGTTGTTGTTCCTAACTGGAATATAGCTGGAGCATTATTTGTTATACTAGCAACAGAACAGTTATCAGCTGTAATTGGTGTACCTAATACAATATTTGATGCAGCACATCCATTCGTTAAATTCACTGAAACAGCTGCTGGAGCAGTGATTGTTGGATTGATGTTATCTATAATTGTAACCAATTGAGTTGCAGTAGCAGTTTTACCCGATCCATCAGTTACAGTCCAAGTCACAGTTGTTGTTCCGATTGGGAATGTTGCTGGTGCATTGTTGGTAACACTTGCTACAGAACAGTTGTCTGCAGTGATTGGTGTTCCTAATACAACACCAGTTGCAGAACAACCAGATACAACGTTCATCGTTA
>JAHEIL010000047.1:21167-112910 GCA_024639405.1 Crocinitomicaceae bacterium
GCAGTTGCAGTATTTCCAGATGCATCAGTTACTATCCATGTAACTGTTGTTGTTCCAACTGGGAAAGCAGTAGGTGCATCATTTGTAACACTTGCAATCGTACAATTATCAGATGTAACAGGTGTACCTAAATTAATTCCAGTTTTTGTACAACCTGCAGTTAAAGTAGTATTAATATTAGCAGGTGCTGTAATTACAGGAATTATGTTATCAATTACGGTTACTTTTTGGATTTTAATTGTTGTATTTCCTGATCCATCAGTAACACTGTATTGAATATTTGTAATTCCAACTGGATAAAATGCAGGAGCATTGTTTGTGATTGCCGAAATAACTGAACAGTTATCAGAAGCAGATGCAGAACCAATCGGGAAACCAAACGCTCCACATCCTGAATTTGTAAATACGGTAATATCTGCAGGAATAGTTAATAGTGGTTTAATTGAATCAATTACTGTTATCGTTGCAGTAGCAGTACTTACATTATTAGAAGGATCTACAACAGTAAGAACAACAAGATTTGCTCCTAAGTTACTACAATTAAACGTTGTATTATTCAATGTCATCGTTGCAATCGAACAGTTATCGGTAGAATTTCCACCAACTTGACTTGGTGTAATCGTTACCGCACCACCTGTATTTAAATATGCGTTAATATTTTGAACTACTGCTGTTGGAGGAGTATTGTCAACGATAGTTACAATAGCATTACCTGTTGCAACATTTCCTTTCGTATCTGTAACTGTCAAAGTAACTGTATTTGAACCCACATTTGAACATGTGAAAGCAGTTTGACTCAATACAACTGAAGCCACACCACAATTGTCAAATGAACCATTATTTATTTGAGCTGCAGTAATAGAAGCTTGTCCAGAAGCATTTAAATACAAAATTGCATTTTGAGTAATAACGGTAGGTAAAATCGAATCAACCACTGTTACAATTGCTGTTTTGGTTTTAATGTTTCCATTAACATCTGTCACAGTTAAAGTAACCGTGTTAGCTCCTGTATTCGAACAAGAGAAATTAGTAACATCTAATGACATTGTAGCAATTGCGCAATTGTCAGTAGAACCATTATCAATTTGCGCTGGAGTAATAGAAACAGTACCAGCAGTATTTAAATAAACAGTAATGTTTTGTGTTACTACAGTAGGTTTAATCGTATCAATAACAGTAACAACAGCTGTTGCAGAACTAATATTTCCATTATCATCAGTTACAGTTAAAGTAACAGTATTTGCACCAATGTTACTACAGTTAAATTGAGATGGATTAACAGCTAGTGTTGCAACACCACAATTATCTGAAGATCCATTATCTACTTGACTAGCTAAAAGAGTAATTGTTCCCTGTGCATTTAATGCAACTGTTACTGGTTGAGTAACTACCGTTGGATTAATAATATCTTGAATGGTAATAACTCCTGAAATATTAGATTTTGACATTCCACAAAGTCCATTTACTACAACATAGTAATATCGAGGACCAACTAATGTATTACTAGGAACATACGTAGAATCTGTAGCTCCATTTATCAATGTCCCTCCAACATTTGAATTCGTTGAATTTACGTACCATTGATATGCTAAATCTTGACCTACAGCTGTAACAGATAAAGTAGGTGGTGTAAAAGTTGGACATACATTCACCAACTGAGTGCTTGGATGTGTTGTAATCGATGGGTTAACAACATTTGGACAATTATCAACAGAATTAGCTAATCCATCACCATCAATGTCTGTGTCATTTGCATCATTTACTCCGTCGCCATCAGTATCTACTCCATTATCAACAACACCATCACCATTTACATCAGCATCAGATCCGTTAGGAATACCATCACCATCAATATCAGGATCATTAGCATCATTTATTCCATCTCCATCAGAATCTGGACCATTATCAATAGTTCCATCACCATCAACATCAGCATCAGCAATATCATTTATGCCATCACCATCTGTATCTGGTCCATTATTTACAATTCCATCACCATCAGGATCAGCATCTACCACATTAGGTATACCATCACCATCGATGTCAGTATCGTTCGAATCATTTACACCGTCGTTATCCGTATCAGTTCCGTTATCAATAACACCATCTCCATTTACATCTACATCTGCTCCGTTAAGAATACCATCACCATCAATATCTGGATCATTTGCATCATTAATTCCATCTCCATCAGTATCTGTGCCGTTATCAATAACACCATCACCATTAGAATCTGCATCCATAACATTTGGAATACCATCTCCATCGATATCTGGATCATTTACATCATTTACACCATCTGTATCTGTATCCGTCCCATTATCAATAACACCATCTCCGTTTACATCAGCATCTGCACTATCAACAATACCATCACCATCTGTATCTGTAACACCAGTGTCTGGAACCCCATCACCATTTGCATCAGCGTCAGAACTATTAGGAATTCCATCACCATCGATGTCTGGATCATTCGCATCATTGATACCATCTCCATCTGCATCTGTTCCATTATCAATAATTCCATCACCATTTACATCTGAATCAGGAGTATTTAATATTCCATCACCATCAATATCGGCATCATTTGAATCATTTATACCATCTCCATCTGTATCTGTACCATTGTTATTGACACCATCACCATCTGGATCAACATCAGAACCATTATTAATTCCGTCACCATCTATATCTGGATCGGTCGTATTTCCAATACCATCGCCATCTGTATCAGCATCAATAAACAAATTAAATGAAGCAGTATCAGTTCCTGCTGCATTAGAAGCAGTAACCAAATAAGCTGTTAAATTAAATACGTTTGTCGATGTACCGCTAATTAAACCAGTTGATGTATTTAAAACTAAACCATTCGGCAAACTTGGAGAAATTGAATAAGTTGCTTGACCACCAGCATTAATTGTTTGAATAGAAATTGGAACATTAATTACTTGATTATAAGTTGTATTTGAAAAACTAATTGCAGGAGGCGCTAATGTTTGAACATTCGTATTTGTTACTGATGAAGCTGGATTACTATATACATCTTGGTATGCTAAGGTAACATCATAAGTTGTAAATGTTAATGCTGAACCCGCTGTAACATTAGATGAAATCGGATTTGCACCAACCACATAGTTAAAGTTTGCACTTGTTGCATTGTTCATTGTCCATACTGTTGAAGCTCCACCACCAACAGGAGTAAATGTTAACATAACTGAACCAGCCAAAGGCGTTTCAGGTAATGTATAAACAATATTCAATGTCGTTGCTCCTGATGTATTTGTTGCTGGAGAAGTTAGCACTGGGGATAAAGTATTACCTGTGGAAACAGTAATATCAAATGTATCTTTACACCCTGTATTATTTGTAAAAATTACAGATGCATTACCTGTAGCAATTCCAGTTACTACACCAAGATTTGAAACTGTTAATTTTGAAGTATTTGAAGATACCCATGCATTACTTGAAGCTGCAGTAGTAGTTGCCGTTAATGTAATTTGATTTCCTGCTCCAACAGAAGATAATCCAGAAATAACAGGTAATGGATTTACAGTAATGATTTTATCTAAAGTATATACAGTTGAACAAACACCACTCGTTACTGCTGCTCTATACGTTGTAGTTGAAGTCAACGCAGGAGTTGTAAATGTTGAAGCAGTTTCACCATTAACATCAATCCAAATTGGACTAGCAAATTTTTGCCATTGAATAGAAGAACCTACATTTCCTGACAATGTTAATGTTGTAGAAGAACCAGAGCAGATTGTTGAAGTACCTGAAATTGTTCCTGCAACTGAGGCTGGAGAAACCATAATACCACCTGAAACATTACTTGTATCAGATGGAGAACATGTACCACTTACGATACAATAGTAATACAATGTCCCAGCTGCTGTTGAAAGTGGCGTATAACTTGAAGAAGTTGCACCAGAAATAAGTGTTCCACCAACTGCACTGGCTGTTGTATTTTTATACCATTGATATGTTAACCCTACACCTGTTGCAGTTACTGACAATGCTGATAAAGAAGAATTTATACATACATTTTGAGCAACTGAAGATGGCTCAACTGTAATTGAAGGCACATCTAATACAGTAAATAATTTAGTACTTGTATAAACACAACCATTTGAAATAAAAGAATATGTAATTGTAGCATTACCTAAAGACAAAGTAGTAGCTTCACCTGATATAGAATCAATTGAAATTACAGTAGTATCAGATGAATACCAAGTTCCACCAGAATTTGAATGAACTAAAGTTGTTGTTGTATTTAAACAAATGGAAGGAGAAGAAATAATTGTTGGACCTGCTTGAATAATATTATTAGAAGCGCCATTCATTGCATAAACAGGTGAAGAAGATGCTGGAGTTAAGTGATTTGCATTAGCTGTTAAATCAGTTAAACTTGTAATAGCATTATTATTTGCACCACCAACTCCTTGATTAAATTTATAGTATGCAACTAAATTATTTTCAGTACCAGTCAATTCTGTCGTGTAATTAGAAGAAATTTGACTATCAGTTCGATCAACATTCCATACTTTAACTTCATCAATATTTCCAGCAAATGTTCTATTTGGTGTTCCATTTCCTTGTCCATTATTATACCCTACTTTGAAATCATAAGTATTGAAATCTGGAACAAAAGTTTGAGACCTTGTAAACGTATAAACTAAAACACCATCAACATATATTTTAACTACTTTAGTAGAAGCATTGTAGCTGGCAGCAACATGTTGCCATTTATTTAAAGTAATCACATTATTGGCTGTTGTTGCCAATTCCCATGACCAATTTCGTTCAATCATAACTGATAATGCACCATTTGCATTCGTTGTAAATTGAAAATCACGTTTTGAAACAATTCCACCAAGAGTATTCCAAGCAGTAGGATAAATCCATGCTTCAACTGTCCAATCTGTTAAATTAATTGAAGCATTTGCAGCTTTTGTTAAGTGTCCACCTGCAGTAAAGTTCACAGCTCTATCATAAGGATATGGAGCGACTGGTACATTTATTGCAATAGTAGATCTAGGACTTTCACAACCAGTAGAATCAGTTTTTTGACTAACATAGTAATTAGTAGTACCAGAAACTGAAGTAATTGGAGTAAATGCAGTTGTAGTTGCTGAACCTCCAGTAGCAGTTGTATACCATTGAAGCGTATTACCAGAATTGGCTGTTGCTGTTAAAGGACTAGCCACAGAATTAATACAAAGAGTATCATTAGAAACAACTGGAGCTGTTGGATTTGCAAAAACATTTACAGCAATAGTAGTTGCTGGACTTTCACAACCTGCTGAGCTTATTTGAATTGCATTGTAATTAAACAATCCAGTTGTAGTAGTTGAAGGTGTTGGAGTACAAGAAGGTTGTACTGTTGAATTCAAAAACCATTGTAACATATTACCAGAAGTACCAGTTGCAGCTAAAGATGTTGCTGTTCCACTTTGACAATAATCAACAGAAGAAATTGTTGTTGTTGGTGCTGTTGGTATTGAATTTACAGTTACAGTAATTGCTAAACGAGCACTTTCACAACCATTCGTTGTATCTTTTTGACTTACATAAAAAATAGTTGAACCAGTAGAACTTGTATTTGGAGTTGGAGCTGTAGCACTAGCAGTACCTCCAGTTGCAACAGTATACCATTGTAAAACACAACCATTTGCTGACGTTGCTTGTAATGGAAGAGCAGATTGATTTTGGCAATAAGAAATTGTTGTTGCTTGTGTTGCATATTTAATAATTACAATACCTGAACCACCTTTTCCTCCAGCAGCAGATGAAGCTGATAATGCTGAACCACCTTTTCCTCCATTACCAGTGTTTGCTGTTCCATTGGTTCCTGTAGTAACAGTTCCATTGTTTCCTCCAGCACCACCAATACCATAAGTTACAGATGTCCCGGTAATTGAAGAACTTATTCCAGCTCCTCCAGCACCTCCAGTAGCAGCTGAATTATTTGCTCCATTACCAAAAGCACCACCACCACCTTTACCACCAAAACCACCTCCGGATCCACCTCCACCGATGGCAGAAGAACAATTTGAGCTTTGAGATACTCCTGCAATATCAATTGAACGACAACCTTTACCTCTATTACCACCTAAGGCAGTAATGGTTGCAAATGATGAGTTTTCACCATTTACTCCCCAGTTATTTGCTCGTGCATTTGCACCTCCAACACCACCATCACCAATAACAATTGGATAAGAAGTTCCAGGTAAAACTGATAAACGACCAGTAAGTACCATTCCAGCACCACCGCCTCCACCGCCGGCATTGTCATATCCAGTAGCTCCACCACCAGCACCACCAACAACTAAATACTCAACACTTGTAACTCCAGCAGGTGCTGTCCAAGTTGATGCACCTAAGGTAGTAAATGTTTGAACTGTTGGTGTTGAAACAGTTGGAACTGGTATAGTTGTTACAGCAACAGTAAGTGTGTTACTGTTTACAGCAGCACATGCTCCGCTTGTAATAACTGCTCTATAATAAGTCGATGCTGTTAAGGCAGCTGTAGTATAATTTGCAGTTGTAGCACCAGTAATATTTGTCCATGTACTATTATTTAGTGAAGATTGCCATTGTACAGTTCCTGTAAAACCAGTTAAATTCAAATCAACGGAAGCACCTCCACATACAGCAGTAGAATTTACTGATTCAGTTCCTGCAACAGAATTTGGACTTACTGTTACTGTAATTGCTACTCTTGGACCTTCACAACCTGAAGTGTTCATTTGAGCAACATAATATGTAATTACACCAGTACTTGTTGTTACAGGAGTAATTGCTGTAGTACTTCCTATTCCACCAGTAGCTACAGTATACCATTTTAGGGTATTCCCAGTCGTAGCAGTAGCAGTTAATGCTGTAGCTGTCGCGTTTAAACAATAACCAATCGAAGTGTTAGCAACAGTTGGTGCTGCAGGAATGGCATTTACAGTAAGAGTATAAGTATTAGAAAATTGACATCCATTAAATGAGTATGTATATGTAATAATTGAAGAACCTGTAGTTAAACAAGTTACAAGACCAGTTGAATTAATTGTTGCTACACTTGTAGATGCAGATGACCAAGTACCACCTGATTGAGGATGGTATAATTGAACAGTAGAACCAACACATGCAACAGAACCTGTAATTGACATAGGATTTGTATTCGCAACAAAATTTTCTGCTGTTCCAGTTCTAGTTATCTCAGATAAAGATGCTGATAAAGCACTTGGACCATTATCTATTAAATTGGCAATTCCTGTATTTGTTCCACCTGGGATTCCTTGATTAAAATTGAAATATGCTATTAATGCTGTTTCTGTTCCTGCTAAAGGCGTATACATTGAAGCTAGAATTTCTTGTTGTGTTTTAGGCGTATTCCAAATTCGAACTTCATCCATTGTTCCATTAAATGGATACTGACTATCTGAAAAAGCTCCAAGCGTCAATACTGTTGAAGTAAGAGCAGGGAATGAACCCGAAGATGTACCAACAAATACACCATTAATATAGTAAGAAACAACTGAATTGTTAACTACAACAGCAACGTGTTGCCAAACATTTTTTGAAATTGCCACTGATGATCCAACAAAAACAGATCCACCTTCGAATACAATTTTCCCATCTGAAGTAGCCCAAGTATTTATACCAAATCTAAAACCACCTGCTTGACCAACACCTTGACTATTTGAAACTATAGTTTGAATATTTGTAGCAGAAGTTGGAATATTTACCCATGCTTCAACTGTAAAATTATTTCCTAGAGCTGTTTGTGATTGATTTGCAAATTGTATTTTTCCTGTTCCGTTTAATGCCAATGCATTTCCAAAATTTTGATTTGTTAATATTGCTCCTGCAACTAAAATTGATTGTGTTGTAGCTCCTGTAGAAGTCAATGAAATACTTCCAGTTGTCAATGAAGCACTAGCAGCCGTCATTCTAACATAAATGGTTGTTGTAGAAACAGTTCCAGCAGTTGGAGTCAATGATAACGATGAAGAATATGTAATATCATCTAAAGAATATTCTAATCCTGTATAAGCTGCAACAATAAGATTTGCAGTTAAACTCACTCCAGACACTGTAAATGTTTGTGCAGAAGAAACCGCACCTGCACATTTTGAAAAAGATGTTAAAGTTCCTGTACTGACAATAGTTGGTGAATATGTGAAGTTTGTAGCACTAGTAGCAGTACCAATTGCAGTAACAACTTGAAGTGTACCTGTCGTTCCGATTGGCGCTGTAGCAGTAATTGAAGTAGCACTATTGACAGTGAAAGCTGAAGCTGCTACTCCATTAAATTTAACAACTGTTGCACCTGTTAAATTAGTACCTGTAATTGTTACTATTGTTCCATTATTTCCAGAAGTAGGAGTAAATGATGTTATTGTTGGTGGTCCAACTACTGTAATTGATTGAGTAGCTTGACAACCAAAAAGATTTGTATAAGTTATTGTTGCATTTCCTGTTGCTAAACCTGTAACAACCCCTGAGCTATTGACAGTTGCGATACTCGTATTAGAAGATACCCATGGTGTTGATGTACTTGATGAACCACTTCCAGTTAATGTTGTTGTTTGACCAAGTACAACTGATGTATTCCCAGAAATTGTTGCTAAAGACCTTGAGCCAAATGCTGAAATTATCAACTTTCTTGCTCCTGCTGCAATGGATGAACTTATCGTAATATCAACTTTTTCACTTCCTAAATCAGCTCTATTGTAACGAACATATACTGTAGTTGCAGCAACTGTTCCAGAAACTTGTGGAAGCGTTAAACTTGAACTAAATGTAGTATTGTCTAATGAATATTCAAAATTTGGAGCAGCTGCAATTGAAATGTCTGAAGTAAGTCCTGTACCTGAAACTGAAATTGTTTGAGAAGTAGACGGACTGGCGCTACATTGAGTGAATGCATTCAATGAACAAGTAGCATAAACACCTGAAGATGGTGACATTGTGTTTTGTGTTAAACCAATTGTTGCATCTGTAACATTTGATGTAATCATATCAACTTTTTGATCACCGTTAATATCTAATGCTTCTGCATTTCCACGAACAAAAGTTTGTCTATTTGAAAAAATAGAAGTTGGAGTTCCAGTTGCATTATTAATATATAGCCATAAATGTGACCACCATGCTCCTAAAAATATTTCAGGATAAGCATCACCATTTAAGTCTACAGATGAACTACCTGAAGAACCTTCATCAACTAAAGAATTGGTATATGTTGTGAAATTTGCACTTGTCAGTGTTCCTGAAACATATCCATTTTTCAAATACTTGTTATATAAATAAATGTCATTTTTACCATCTTTATCTAAGTCATCAACAATAACGTAAACATGCCCAATAGCAATAGTGAACGAATTAGTTAATGCAAGGTTACCGGCAGTAGAATTATTTATGATTACATTGGTAGTACCACCTAAAGAAACAACAATATCAACTTTTCCATCGTTATTTAAATCACCTAAATCTAACCCATAAAATCCTGTTGTAGAAAGAGCAGTAGCAACAGGCGAATTAAAAGCGATTGATCCTGAAGTAGAGTTATTCGAAAAAATATTCAAATTCCCTCCTGATACCGCAGCAATATCCACTTTTCCATCATAATTAAAATCTGCTACACGAATACTTGTTGTTGATGTAGAAATATTAACTGCTGCTGCAAATGAAATTGATCCGTAAATAGATGTATTTCGTAAAATACTTAATCCTGAAGTACTACCTGTAATGATATCTAACTTGCCGTCACCATCTACATCAGCTACAGCCACTGTTCTTACTGTTCCTGTTACAGCATAATTTGTTGCTGATGAAAAATGTGAAGAACTAAGTGTCGTATTCGTACCTTTTAATAAATTTCTATTGACACTTATGTTGTTTACACCTCCTTTAAAAATATCAGACCAACCATCGTTATCAAAGTCACCTGCACCAACAATGATATCATTTGTATTTCCAGCTGATTCTCCTCCTCCGGCTATATTAGCAACAGTACCTACACTTGTAAATCCTAAAGGAGATGTAGTAATAGCTCCAATATTTTTGTTTATTAAGTTAAACTTTTTACTGGAATACAATACATATCCATTTGTTACTACCGAAATAAAATCTCTAGTACTTCCATTTGGAACAATTACCGATAATGATGTAGTTGTTGCAGCATTAACTTTTGCTTGAACATTTCCAAAATAAACAATATTATTTGAAGCAGTTGCATCAAATCCAGTTCCACTAATTGTAACAACATCTCCTACTTCTGCATTTGTAGGTGTAATAGAAGACAATGAAGGTGGGATAACAACTGTAAAATTACTCGAACTAGTAACTGTAGAAGCAGGAGTAGTAACAGAAATTGCTCCTGTTGTTGCTCCTGTTGGAACTACAGCAGTAATACTAGTTGCACTAACAACCGTAAAAGTAGTTGCTGCAACTCCATTAAATTTTACAGCAGTTGCTCCTGTGAAATTAGTTCCAGTTATTGTTACTGTTGAACCAATTGACCCACTGGTTGGAGAAAATGAAGTAATTGTAGCAGGAACAACAACTGTATAAGTACTTGTCGAAGTAGTTCCAAAAGCATTTGTTACTGAGACAACACCAGATGTTGCACCATTTGGAATTGTAACAGTAATTGTATTATCATCAACTACTGTATATGTTGCTGAAACTCCATTAATTTGTACATCTGTTGTTCCAGTAAAATTAACACCAGAAAGTGTTGTTGTAGCCCCGATTGCTCCACTCGTAGGGAAAATTGGTGAAAAGCTTCTAAAGACAGGAGCTTTTTCTGCAACAAAAACCTTTGGTTCTGATGAATTAGTTGTAACATAAAAAGGACTGTTATTTGAATCAAAAAATAAACGAACCCCAGCATCCATTGCAAAACCTGGGTAATTTGAATTAACAGTTTGTGTTAAATCCCAGTTTGTTGTTGAAGAGTTGTATTTTCTTAAGTTTGCACGCCAATCATTTCCTGTATTTTGAAAAATAACATGTGGAATACTATTACTATCAAACGCAATGTCAAAAGAAAAACTATTAAAGTTATTATAAGTGCTATTAAAAATTTTAGTTCCAGCAGCTGTTATGTCTACCCATGTTAAACCATTCCATTTATGTACATATATTTTACCAAATGAAGAAGAATTTGAAATTGTTGCATAAGCAACATACATGTCACCGTTTGGTGCAAAAACAACCCTTTGTAAACTTGTAATTGAACCACCTGGTAAATTATTTCCAACTTTTGTCCAAGCACCACTCGCATATTTCATTACAATTACTCCATCATTTCCAATGTATGGTGAACTCACAGCAACGTAAATTGAGCCATCAGATCCAACAACAGGAAAATAATTATTTTTTTGTTCGGCTCCATTATCACCTTGTTGATATAGAATATCCAATGGAGTTGTTGCTGGAGTTGCTAATGGTGGATTTGCAGTTAAATTAACCCAAGAACTACCATTATATTGGTAAACATAAAAACCACTGTAAAATGGAGTTACAATTACTGGATTCCCTAGGTTATCAATAGTAATTCCTGGCTTACCTGTTGCGCCTGTAATTACAAATTCTGGTGTACCTACATCAACCCATGATGAACCATCAAATTTGTTACAAGATAGCTTGTATATCCCTCCAATTGATTCAATGTAGGTTACAAAAACTTCACCATTTGATTGATTTATTGCGATACTTGGCTCATAAACCATGTAAGTTGAAAAACCAGCAGCACCAACGATAGACCAAGATGCTCCATTTTTCTTTTGAACAGTTGCTTTATAAGAATTAGAAGCATCCTGTAAAACAACATAAACATCCCCTGTTGAATTGTGTCTAACTGCGTTTCGGTATCCTTGTGAACCACCACTTGTCTCTACTTTCCATTGAGCTGTAGTGATAAAAGATGTAAAAAATAAAATTGCTGTTAAAAACGATTTTAAAAACTGTGATAAAAAACTATTTCTAGCCATATACATTGGTTTAATTGTAAAATTTTGCACAAAAGTATGTTAAAAAGTTATACAATCTTTCGATTTATAGCAAAATTGACAAGAAATTTATCAACGATTGTTAAAAAAACAACTCTAAAAATCTATATATCAAATAGTTAACAAATAACATGTACGAATAACTTTTCGATTCCTCAATTAACAAAACATATTAATTAATAAAATCGAATTTTTTTTATTTCAAAACAATAAAATGAATTAAACTAGTTTTTTTTTGTTTTTCGCTTACTTGTCAACAAAGTTGATAGATACACTTAAAACAATCCTATTTAAAGGATTATTTCATGATCCTAACCAGAAACGTGCAGTGGATACAAAGCACTGAGCTACGCTCTGCAGTGCGTTTTTTTTTTGTTTTTCGCTTACTTGTCAACAAAGTTGACAGATATGCTTAAAACAAAAAAGCACTGGTCCGTTGGACTAGTGCTTTTTATCAGAGTGACCTCGTAAGGATTCAAACCTTAAACCTCTACAGCCGTAATGTAGTGCTCTATTCAGTTGAGCTACGAAGCCATTTTTACAATTCATTACTGAATTGCGTTTGCAAATATACGTAGTTTTTTCTTTTTTGCAAAGAAAAAATCAAATTATTCAATAGATGCACTTAGTCCTCTGTCTAACAAGGCCGTACACATGGGTTCTAAATCGTCAAAACTACCTCGCTTCACCATACACTTGCCATTGTTGTGAATAATGAGCGCACATTGCTCTGCTTGTATTGAGGTGTGTCGACATACTTTAACCAGTGATGTTATTACATGATCAAAAGTGTTAAAGTCATCGTTGTAAAGAACCAACAACTTCTCCTCTGTTAACAATTCTTTCAATAAAAGATCTGCATCTACTGCAATTTCTGTTTGTGAATTTTTAATCAATGTCATTTTTTTGTAGTGTGAAATTCAATTCGAAACGATTTAATTGTTTTTCAATTGCTTCTAATTCTTCTTGTTTAACACCGACAATTTTAAGTAAACACCCCGATTCATCGTTAGTAAAGTGCATACTATATGGCAATCGTTGCAACCAATCTGCAACATCACCAGCAATTGTTTGGTTGACAAAGTTAACGTTTATCTCAGTTGTTACTTCATTTTTGTTAGAAATAATTTCAAGGGTATCAACATCATTTTTAAAACTAAAAACACGTGGCAAGGCTTCTTTAGTAGGAACAATAGCTGACTTTACTTTTCCATCAGAAGGATCGTAATAAAAAGTTCCTTTACTGTTGTAACGGTTCAAAACTTCACTTGGGAATGCTGAAAACGACTTCTTACTAACAAATTGATAATGAACTATTTTTTCTATTGTTGCAGGTTCAACTGGCAATACATCAGGAACGAATGCAGTAGAAATAGCAGGAGTTGCTTCAGGAATATTTTCTGCTTGAAACGCTACAGGATTCGCAAAAACAGCATTTCCTTTCGATTGAATTAATTGCTGAGCTGCTTGCAACGTGATGCGTTCACCATTGTAATAAATCACAATAAAAGCATCCTTAAATCCTTTTTCAATAACTTTCTTTTTTTGTTCCAAGGCATCCGACAAACGATCAAATTTTCCTACTGAATATCGTATGTGTTTATTCGGTAATAAAAAAGTGTAAAGCGGACTTAAATCCTTCGTGATTTCAGCTGTAGCAGGCACTGAAAAAGCTCCTATTTGAACCGAAAACAACAATCCAGAAATGGTTTCCAACGGCGTTGCTGCAACCGAATTCACTCCTTTGTAATATACAGGAGCATCCGAACCAGCAATGGATATTGTCTTTGGGGTTTTAGCGGTTGAAGAAGTTCCTAATTCTTTAATTGATACGTTTTGATTCGCAAGTACTTCTGTTGAACCATTATAAGGTTTACAGTTTCCATTGTAAATGTATTCACTTGCTTGTTGCAATGATATTTTTTGACCGTCACAATACGCAACCAAATAAGCGTCAGCAAAACCATTTTGACGAATGTACGTTTGTGCTGTAATTGCTTGGTCAAGTGTTCCAAAATATCCACTTAAATATCGGTACCAACCGTTGCGCATGCGTTCCCCAGAAATAGGTTCAATCGAAGGATGGTTACCCGCTAACATCGGTTTTGTAAATGCACCAATTTGAACGCGGTACAACAATCCATTGGGCAAGGTAACATCCATTGGGATAAAAGTAAGTGGACGACCAGTTGTATCTGCTGAAGAGAATTGTAAAACGCTATTTTCAGGCAATGTTTGTTTTGAAGAAATAGCATTGGTTTTGGTTTTAGAAGCAATTAATCGTGTCAATTCTGCCGTATTTTGTTGTACTTGATCGATTTCTGCTGCAATCCATTTTTTCTCCAATTCAACATCCGACTTGGATGTCGTACTTCTTTCAACTTCCTTCAATTGATTGGTTAGATAGTTATTATAGCGTTTCCATTCAGCCAATTTCAATTGCAACAAGGCTTGATCTTGTAGCGCATTAAAGGTTAATATTTCTTTTGATTTAAACGATGAACGCAATTTAAACACAAAATCACTTTCCGCTTCCAAAGATGACATAGAAGGCAATAAATCGTTCTTTTCAGCAATTGACTCATTGTTCTTTTTAGGGTTTAGAAGCTTTTGTGCGGGTTCCGGAGCTTCTTTTCCTTGTGTTTCTTGATCTACACTTTTTGCTAGTTGTAAAGCATGTTCTTTGGCTTCTATTTCCGATAATTTTATTTCATTTTCCAGATTTTGTTGGGTTTCTTCAATGGAGTTAAGCAATTGTTCATTGTAAAATTGGTTAGAAATTCCTTGAATATCTGTAGGATTTTTTTGTTGTAAAACAACTTCATTTGTATGTGCTGCTTGAAGAAGTGTTTTTGCTTGCTCCAATTCGATTAATTGGGCTTCTTTTTGCAACGTACTTTTTCCAGAAAGAATTGTCATAACAGGATTCATAACACCAATTTTTCTTAAGTATGCTGACTGATTTTGTTGCAATTGACCCTCTGATAAATTAGTAAGTTGAACTTTGTATTCTTCAGAACGTTGCACTAATTGTTGGTCAATTGAGGCAATTGTAGAATCAATTAGCTGGTTAACTGTAGCTTTTTCAGCTAAAGAAAGTGAAGAACTTGCTAGTGTTTCTTTTTTCACTTCCAATTGAGAACGCCACGCGATAGCTTGCTCTTGTATAATTTTAATTTTCTCCTCAGGTGTTGTTGCTTGGATGCGTGCTGTTTGCTGTTCGAAATTAGCTTGCAATTGGTTCAAAGAATGTTGAAATTCATTGATGACATCTGAAGAAGAACGGGTGTTTTCAATAGAAGATCGAGCTATTGAATCTGTTTTAGAAACGTTCGAAGTAAGCGCATTAGAAATTGAATCGGCAGAGTTTTCTTGCGGCTGAATGGTTAAATTTGCTGCTTGTTCAATACGATGGATAACAGATTGTACATTTTTCGCTCTTTCTTTTTTTAATTCAGCTAGCTCGATGTATTCTTTCGAAAAATCTTTTGTAGGTTCAGTACTTTTTAGTTGTTCAAGTTGAGAAGCAATACTGTCTTCTTGGACTTGCATTGATCGATTTTCTTGCTCAATTAATTGCATTTTTTCAGCAGCTTCTAGAGTAGCATTCGCTTCAATCGCTTTTAATTTATTCGTAGATTTTAAGTGCAAACTTTTAAGCCGTTCTTCTATTGGAACTTTGTTTTGTTGATTCGCTGATGTTAAAGGTGAATTTTCAAGTTTAGAAGCATCTGAATCTTTTGAATTGTCAGCAATTGTAGCAACTGTTGCTTCTTTTACTTGTTGAATACGTTGGGCTAATTGACCCAATGTTTCTTGTTCCTTCGTTGACAAGTTTGGTAGGGTTTGTTCTTCCAATTGAGAATCTAATTCATCTAAACGAGCAATAAACTGCTTGTTTTGAGTGGTAAACAATTCTTGTTTAACCGCTATATTGGCTTTGCTTTGTTGAATTTTTTCAAGGGCTTGTTGATGCGACTTTTGTTCATTTTCAAATTTTTGAACCAATGTCGTTGAAACGGAAGGTAAGGGATTTTTTTGAACCGTTAAAGCGATGAAATCTTGTAAGGTAGATGAGTTATTTGTTGCTACTTGTTGTTGAGAATCAGCTAATAACTCTTTCACAGAACTTAAAACCGGTATTTCAGTTGTTAAAACCGCCTTTAAAGCAGTGTTTTTAGTTTGAATTTCATTGATTTTATCTTGAAGTAAGGTTATTTTTTTGGTAACAACAGATTGCTCTTCTTGGTACGTTTTCAAGGTAGATACAGCGCTATTTTTTTGTTCTTCTAACGCACTTTTCTTTTTATCAGAAGCTTGCTCAAGTTGTTCATCGAGTTGCACGATAGTATTTTGAAGCGTACTAATTTCCTTTGCATTAGATAGCAATGAAGCTTTTAACTTTTGTTGTTTTTCCGACAATGAATCTTGTAAAGCAATGATATTCTCAGTTGGTGTTTGTAGCTTACGCGATTGAAAATTTTCTAAGGCTGCACGTTCTGTAGGTGATAAATTTGAAGGTGTTTTTGCTGCAACAGCAGTAGAAAGTTTTTCGATAATTGGTGTAATTTGTAAATGGTCAACAGCTGATAATTGTTGTTTTACAGGTGTCAAACTTTGTTGTTTGAGTGTTAAAAGTGCTTCTTTTTGTTCTTCTACTTTTTTCAGATCGTTAACCAATTGATTGGCATCTTGCAAGATAGCTTGTTTTTTATCTTGAACTTTTTCATTGTTGTATGCAACGATTAAAGTTTTTAAGTTTTGATTCAATTCTATTAAGCGCTTATTTTTTAAATAGATAGCATAATCAAAGGCCTTTTCAGTTGTAGCAACTTCCGCATTTACAGCTGATAAAATTTCAGTTTTTAGCCCTATTTTTTTGTGCAATTCTACTTCTTGCTGAAGGACTTTTACAGCTAATTCTGGCTGGTTTTCCGTATTAACTTTTTCACCTGTCATAGGAGAAGTTGAACGTTCCAAGGTTGCTTTTTGACGAATCAATTCTGCTAAAATTTCAGGACTATTCTGGGCAGTAATGGTGTCACTATTAAACAACGACAAGCGATCTTCTCCCTCAACACGTTCATGAACGATTTGTTGCGCTAATGGCAAACGATTGCTACTCAAAGGGATTTCTACCGTTAATGGAATAATTGACGATTTTGATGCTAATTTACATGAAAATGTGTATGTCCCAGGTTCAGGGAATAAAAAGTAATACCCTTTATTTTCGTTGGTAGAAAAGTTCCCAATAGTTTGACCTGTTTTTTGTTGAATGACCGTAATTGCAATTCCATTTTCAAGCGTTGAGACAAAATCGCCTTTTACCAAGCGATCATTTTGTATAAAACGTTCATTTTTTATGGTATATAAATTAATTTTTCCAGCTTCACAATTACGTGTAGAGGCAAAAAAGGCAAGTTGGTCCAACGAATCAGAAATGTATAATAAATCATCATCTGAAGACGAAATAGCAAAATCTATTGCCTTTGGTTTTGAAAACTGGTCATCATTGAGTTGTTTCGCTTTAAAAATATCATATCCACCTATCGATTCATAACTGTTGGAAGAAAAGAATAAATCACGAGTTTTTTCATTGAAAAAAGGATAATTTTCATCAAATGATGTATTGATTGTTGCACTCAATTTAATAGGCTCTGACCATCCCCCATTTTTTACTTTTGTTCGTTTATAAATATCTAAACCAGTCGTCGCATCTTCGCCATAACTTGCATAATAAATCGCATTAGATCCCGAACCAAAATAAACTAAGGGAAGATGGTTTTTCTTTTTATCCAATTTTGTTTGAAATTCAGCTACTACAATTAATTCACCACCTAATTGATTTAACTTATACGAACGATAAAATTCTTCTGAAGAAATTTCTTGTTTATCGATGACTTCAAAATCTGAGAACTGTGTTAATTTATTTTTTCCATTCTGACACATGTTCGTGTAGCGCTCAGCAGCATATTTTAATTTAGAGTTTGGTGCTAAAGCAATAAATTTTGTATACGATTTAATGGCTTCTTTGAACAAATAATTTAAGTGATATGCCCTTCCTAAATAGAAATATGCTTCTGGTTGAATTTCAGTATTCTTGACAGCATATTGCAAATAATTTAACGCTTTCTGTTTGTCATTGGATTGAAACAACAAACACGTACCGTACTTAAAATTGTATTCCTGATTTTTAGGTTCAATGGCTAATAAGCGAGAGAAAAGTGGTGTAGCTTCTACAAACTGTTCTTGTTCAAATAATTTATTAGCATCACTTTTTAACTCTTTTGCAGTTTGACCAACACCAAAAAAGGGAGTGAAAAATAAGAGTGCTATGAAAAACGCTTGAAGTCTCAATTAGTAAACAGATTTATTCGTATTGGATTGCTTACAATTATACGATTATTTTTTGAAAACACGCATTTTGCTCTCTTCCCCTTTTAACAACCGCTGAATATTCTTGCGATGTGCCAAAATAACTAAAAAGGCTAACACGTGGGAAAAAACTACCAACCAAAACGATTGTGTATGAAAAACTAAAACGATGGAAAGTGGAAAAGTCAAGGCACCCAACATTGCGCCCAATGAAACAAAATGCGTAGAAAGAAAAACGATTAAAAATACAGCCATACAAATCAAGGCAGCCGACGGATGTAAACCAATGATAACTCCCAAGGATGTTGCTACTCCTTTTCCGCCTTTAAAATTTGCAAAACAAGGAAAAACGTGTCCAACAACGGCAACAATCGATGTGATAATTTGAAGGTTAACGACTTGATCAGTAGTTCCAGAATAAAAATAAAAAGGCAATAAAGAAGCGATAGCTCCTTTTATAATATCAATAATTAAAACGATAATTCCTGGTTTTTTTCCTAACACACGAAACGTATTGGTTGCACCAGCATTTTTACTTCCGTGTTCTCTCACATCAATGTTGTACCATGATTTACCCACCCAAACAGCAGTAGGAATAGAACCTAATAAATATGCAATTAATATAAATAATAGTGTATTCATAATTTATAGTTCAAATAGTCTTAAAAATTTACTCAAATAAATTTGTTGTGTAGTTGTGTCAAATTTAAAGTTTTTATGTTGTTTTTTATCCGATTTAAGTGAACGAATGTCATTCATCAAATCAACATCACCAGAAATCACCCTTAAAAAGCCATCTTTTTTCTCAAATTCATAATCAAAATAATAATCGTTTCCAGCAGGTAAATTGAACTGCATACCAAAACGATCTGCACCATTTTCACTATAAATTTGCTGCAAAAATAACCTAAATGGTACATTTTTTAAAATTGGAGTTCCATAGAAATTCACAATCGAAGCTGAAGAAACATTAGTTTTCAACCCTTTCTCTTGGGCGTCAAGTTTATCAAAACTTTGCATTTTTATTCCTGTAATAACAATACCATCTTCAAGGTTATTAGGAATTTTTTTCACCTCTCCTTTCAAGGTGTAATCAGATTTGAATTTATCAGTTGTTTTTTGATCGGTCCAAGTCAACAAAGCTTGTTCTAAATTTGAATTTTTCAATTCAAACAATTTCAACCCATCGATGTTATTGATTTTCTTCGCCATTGCTTCAAATTGATTTTGCATGAGTGGAATTTGAAACTTAGCAGTCATATTCACTGCTGTTTCTCCACTTTCTTGGTCATATGTAACCCCTCCTACTGCATCAATTTTAACTGCGCCATAATCAAATCCAAGTTGAATCGTTCCATTTCCTGCCATCGAACATGTTTTTGTATTCAAGGCTAAATAATTACCTACTTCACCTTGATTTTTTAGCTTTTCTTTAGAGCCAATTTGAAATTCTTCTGACTTTTTATTGTATTGAAGAAATCCATAAGACGTAAAGAAAATTGGATCTGTTTTGTCTTCAATTTTTGATAAAAACGTAGGATACAATGCAATGCTATCAGTATTCGGAGAATTTCGCCATACAATTCCTGCTGAAAGTGGCTCTTTTTCTAAATTTTTCATTTCAGTAGAAACAGGGATTTGAATATTTTGTGGATCAATTGGAGCGCTAAAACTCATCCAATTTCGATCAAACTTAGAACACGTATGATTGATTCTAGTAGCACCATCAAACAAAATAAATTTATTTCCCGCTTGAATGGTTAAGTTTCCATAAAAATCAAACTGTTTACTTAATTGAAATGCAGTGTCTTTTGCAATAACTCCTTTTGCAACTGTTTGAAACGAGGTATCGACATAAATCGTTTTCATATCTATTTGTGTCAACAAACTATCTGCATTGTAATAATTGTACTTCCCTTTAGCTTCGTATGATTTACGGGTTAAAATTGTTGCTTCTACAGAATTGAAAGAATGGTATTTTGTTATTGAATTGGCAATAATTTTAGCATTTACAAACGGATCGATTTTAGCTTTTAAACGAATTAACAATTTGGAACTATCTGGATAAATTCGTGCATCCGCCACAGGAACATAATTAACACCTGAACAATATATTATTTTTTGAGAAATATCAAACTTTGCTTTTTGTGCTTTGAAATTCAAAGAGTCTTGTTTCGGATTTGTTGAAAAGAAATTTGGTCCATCGATGTCTAATTCCCTCGATTGATTGGTTGAACCAGCTTCCATGTCAACAAAAATGGATTCCATTTTCCAAATAAATTTATCCATGTTACAGGCAAATTGATTATCTGGAAAATGAACACGTGTAGCACCACTGTTGGAATAAAATTCTCCCACTCGGTCTTTAAATGAAATTTTAGACTTTACATTATCTGCTTCAAAAGCAACAGGATTTTGATTTATAACAATGGAATCATTTCGAAGTATAAAACTTGATGTATCTGCTAAAATATTCCAACGTTTGAATACGAAATTGGATGAATGACTTGCTGCTTTTTTATAGTTAATAGAACCTGTTGCTGTAACACCCAATTTACTTATAACAGCTGTACCTTTTAAATTTGCTTCATTGTTAAAGATGCTAATTCCACTTTTGGGATGCGAACGCACATACATTTTTGCTTCTTTCGGCAAAAAAGATATAAAGGCTAAATCAGCATTCATATCAGGGTATTCAATTCCTGACTCAACAGGTTTATTGGTAAACTTCGCCATTCCAATTGTCGAATCTGGCAAGAAACTTAACAGCTTAGATTCTGCATTTGCAGTAATAAAATCTATATTTCCAGCTCCTTGTAATCCATTATTAGACAACACTATTTTATTCGAATAAGCTGCACTAGTTGCATAAAAACTAAAGCCTTCTTTCGGTGCTTTCATTGAAAAACCTAACGAATAGTCTGGCATTATTTTCAACGCTTGCTTAATTGTTGGGAAAATTCCAGCTGAAGATAATTCGCCATTTAATTCAAACGAATTTTCTTTAAAATTGGATAAACTATCTAACACAAATGGTGCAATCGTGTAATAAAAACGAGTACTATCATATGCACCCTTGAAGATTTCCCTTGAATTGTAATAAACATTTGTTTTGTTTCCAACAATTAATTTAGGAAAACCTGAAATTTTGGGATCATTCCCAGCCTTGTTAATGGTAGAATCAATTAATATCTCTCCAATAATTCCTTGAATAGCACTTTGTAAAGCAATTGATTTAGAACCATCTTTTTCTGTTAATGGTTTCACTTTGAAAAAGGCCGAACCTGTTTTGTCTAAGTTAATTTTGAATTTTTCGTAGTTAAAACTTCCATTCAAAACTTTCACTTCCAATTTACCAACGTTTACCCAACCCGTAAAATCAACAGATCGATTGCGTTTCATAGTAATTTCACTGTTATCTGGAACAATGAATGCTTGTTGTTTTTCAGCAATATTGAACTCATCAACCGAAATCACCTTTAAATCAAAGTTCTTCAAACTAATTTTCGCGAAATATGGTGCTGCTTTACGAACGCTATTTTGTTGTTGGTACAATTTTTTCAAACGTCCTAAATTTGGATCTTTTCGCAGTTCATCTTCCGTATAATTTTGAATTGCTATCGGGCGTAAATCAGCAATAAATCGAATGTTATCATAATCAGTTTTGGCCATTTTGGCCATTACAAAATTTTCTAGTTTAGAATTGATTTTCACGCGCTTTGCAACCAAATCGTATTGAATAAATCCAGCATTTGATAATTCCAATAAGATAGGTTTAGCTTGATCAATAATTAATTTTAATGCCGAAGCAGCTGTACCTTCATCAAACTCATACACATCGTTTTTGTAGGAATATTGATACAAGTCGTTGATAGAATTACCTCCTTGCAAACCTTGAAATTTATTGTAGAGTTGGTTGTCAAAAAATGCTTTCGATTCAAAAACTGCACTTCTTTTTTCTTGGGAAGTTCCAACATCATATGTAAAACTAAGCGACAATGAATCTAATTGCCAAACAATTTTTGGAGCGTATACATCGATTTGATGGTATGAATCTTGAAAAGGAGCTTGTCCTAAACCACTAGCTGAGCGAGCAAATTCTATTTTCTTTGCTGGAATATCGTAGAAAAATGAAACACTAGGATGGTAAATTGAATCTGTAGCACCTAAATAAATCGTACTTGCAGATTGGTACATGCGCAGTGATTGTTGATTCACAATAACCTCTTGACCAAATTGACGAATAAAAGGTTTCTCGTTTTTGTAGAATGTTATTGCTGCTGGAATTTTAACAGTTCCTTTTCCAACAAAATTAGCGCCTTCCAATGAAAATCCACCTTTATAATCGATGGATGGAACAAGTTTATTAATTTCTAATAACTTATTGGAAGAAGCGAATTGTGGGTAAACACGGTCAATTTCACGGTTGATAGTGATTGCTTTATCTGTTAAGTTCCCTAAAATTGGTTGTTTAAAATAGGTACTCGTCAATAAAACAGAATCAACGTTAATATATGAAACTTTACAATTGACTTCATATTTTCCTAAAACAGCAAATGTTGTTTGCGCAGACAAGCCAACTTTTTCCCACGTTACTTTTCCGTTATTTCCAGTCCATTTTTTTGTCAAAGGGTCAAATTCTCCAGAAGTTTTATAAACCACCAAACTGTCTAAAAAATCAGGATCATTTTTAGCTGACTTTCGGTTGTTTTCTATTTTACAAGCTAAATTACCACCTTCAAAACGAAAAATTGGCTTATCGCTGTAATCAAATGAAAAGCTTCCTCCTTCATAAAACCAAGTAAAATTCGATGCGACAGCAATTTTTCTAGCTGAAAAAAAGCTTGCAGACAAGTCTATGAAATCTTCAAATTTTTTGGCGTTTTTTGATTGTAATAATTTGTCTATCGTGCTGTGCCAAGCATTAAAACTAGCCGTTGATTGTTTCGTTTGTACCAACGCAACGACAGAATAAACATAATTGTAAATTTCAGGATAGGGTTTCATTTTTTTCTCCACCAATTGGTTAGAAACAGCTACCATTTTTGAAAAATAAGCAGCCGTAAAAGCTGGATTTTCAATTAATTCTTTTGCAACTACTTTTTTACTAAATTCTTGGAAATCTCCTTTGCCATATTCGGATAATAATTGATGAAATTCCTTAGCGAATTTTTCACGGTTTTCAGAAAATGTTTGACCCAACAATTGCGTCGAAACAAAAAGAATACAAAAAATTAAAATGCGTTGCATAAAAAAAAATTAACGGTATAATTCAATTGCGGCCCAATTATCTTTGTTTAAAACACGTCGTTTTGTTAAACCATGTTGACTACAAAAATCAACCAATTCTTCAACATCTGAATCAAAAAATCCACTCAAAAACAAGGTTCCATTTTCAACCAAAAGTTGACGATATGTTGGAATATGTGCTTTTAATACATTTTTATTGATGTTTGCTAAAATCAAGTCAAACTGTTGCGCTTCTATCACATCAATATCTCCACAAGCAGCTGTAATAGCATGACAATCATTGCGCTCTGCATTTTCGATTGTGTTTTCTACTGACCAATCTTCAATATCAACAGCTAAAATTTGTTCAGCACCTAATTTCTCAGCTATGATGGCTAAAACTCCTGTTCCAGTTCCCATGTCTAACACTTTTTTTGGCATTTTCCCCAATTCAAAAAGTGCTTTTGACATCATCCAAGTTGTTTGATGGTGCCCTGTTCCGAACGACATTTTAGGTAAAATCTCAACCAACATTCCAGTTCGATTGGTTTTTTCGTGAAAAGGTGCTAAAATCGTTAAGTAATCTTCTACTACTACTGGATGAAAATCAGCTTCCCATGTTTCATTCCAATTTTGTTGAGGAATTATTTTCGTTTCAAATGTAATTATTACATCCGATTGATCTTCAGAAAGAAATGTACCTTTCAAAGGCTCAAGCACATCAACTGCAGTTACTTGCGCATAAGCTAGAATGCCAGTTTCTGTTTCTACAAAACTTTCATAACCTTGGTCTGCCAATTGTACGAGTGCAATTTCAGCCCAAGGATCTTTGGGTTGAAAGTCGATTGTTAGTTCTAAATAATCCATTAAAATGCGTTTGCGATTGCGATAAAAGAGGCAGCATCTAAAGCAGCTCCTCCGATGAGTCCACCATCAACATTTGGACAAGCAAATAATTCTGCAGCGTTTGTTGCATTGCAACTCCCCCCATAAAGTATGGAAACTGAATCTGCAATTACGGAAGATTGATAATGAGCTTCAATCGCAGCACGAATACCCTTGTGCATTGCTTCAGCCTCTTCAACTGTTGCAGTTTTTCCTGTTCCAATAGCCCAAATAGGTTCGTATGCGATTGTTACATCAACCATTTGTACTGGAGAAAGGTGAAATAAACTTTCAGTTAATTGTAGCGTTACAAATTCAAGTGCTGTTCCAGCTTCACGAATTGACAATGGCTCTCCACAACAAAAAATAATAGGCATTTTATGCGCAAATGCAGCATCCACTTTTTCTTTCAAAAATGAATTGGATTCTAAAAACAATTCTCTGCGTTCACTATGACCAATTAACACTATAGAAGCACCAACATCTTTTAGTTGGTTCAACGATAGCTCACCTGTAAAAGCACCTTTTTCTGCTGGATGAAAATTTTGCGCACCAACCTTTAAAGAAGTATGTTTCAATGCTTGTAAGTAAATAGCAGGTGGAAAAACCATTAATTCAACAGCAGTATTATTCTGTTTTAGTTGTGCAATAGCTTCAACCAATGCAATGGCTTCTTGCGCAATTAAATTCATTTTCCAATTTCCTGCTACAATTTTTTTTCTACTCATTTTTGCAAACAATTTTTCTTTAACCATTCAACAGAAGGTGTTGAATTCGTTGGGTATTTACCTTTTACAATTCCATTTTTTAGCACCATTAAAGATGGATTCGAACGAGCTATCGCTTTTAATTCTGTTTCATCATTTAAGAAAATTGGAATGTCAAATTTGTTGGCTTTTCTAAACGCATCAATTTCCATACGATTCGAATTAGTAACCATGATAAATGGAATTTTGTTTTTTTTGCAATAACTTACAATTTCTTTATAGCGTGTTAAGTGTTCCCAACTTGCTTCCTTCAGGTTTTTAGAAGTTAACATAAAAATTGTTTTTGCTTGTACGATGTAATTTCTCAAACTAACTTCTGTAAATTCAGGATTTATCAATTCAATCGTATCTAAAATTACATAATCCAATTCAGGATAATTATCAGTAGAATATTCATCTATTGGAACTTGAATTTTAGTTGCATTTACATAGTCTTTTAAAAGCAAACCTTTAATGGTAATCAATTGTTTTACAATTGGCATTTTTAGTTCAGTAGGTGTTAACTCTGAAACAGGTAAAAAAGGATTGAATTGATCTGTAATCGATGGGATTTTACTTGCAATGATTTCTTTTTGAGTCATTTCTAAGTATTTCCAATCTTTCTTTTCCCAGATTTTAGAGTCCAAGTACTCTTTTGAAGTCGATGAATACTCAATCTTCTCTCCTGTTTTTTTATTGACATAGACTAACATACTTTCGTATTTACCTTCTACACCATCGTTCATTTTTTCAATCAAATTTGAACCTTCTGCATACGGACGGTAATCTTTCAATGGCTCATAGTGCAAGACGTAAGATGTTAATAGGATTGTGGCACCTGAAACAAGTACCGAAGAACCATAATAGTTGGCAATAATTGGATTTTTCAAGTTAAGTACCCAAAGTGCTGCGTAAATTACAACTACTGAGAATATTACTGGGAAATACCAACCAAACACCCACGAGAAAAATAAAATAACAAGCATGGAAGCTCCAATAAAACCTCTATTTTGTTGGCGTGTATTTGGTTCAATGATCCACTGTGCAATGAAAATCCAAAACACTAAATACAACAGTACCAAATCTTTCCATAAAGATTCTTTTGGCGTTAAAGAGCGTCCTATTGATCCTTTCATAGCATCACCAAAACAACCACAATCTGCAACACATTGCGGTTGCTTCATTTCATCAACAACTAGTTCTGTAGCCGTTTTTGAAATGATTTTTATGTCCTTATTTGTTTTTGATTCCGATAATTTAATCTGAGCTAGTTGTTCGTTTATCGCATATGTATCTCTGTCAACAAACTTTTTAGAGGCGTCACAATTAGCAGTATGCCACGTTAAGAATGTAAAGAAAAACAGCATGAATACCATCAAATAACTAACTAATTTCAGCTTTCCACCGATAATGGTCAAAACACCCAAAACGATTTCTATAATACAGATAAAGACGGATAAAAACAAGGCTGAATCAATTAGGAATTCTAAAGAAAAACTCGGCCAATTGAACAACTCTTTAATACGATAAGCCAATGCTCCATCTTCGAAATACTCCTCTAATTTATACGAAAATCCGATTGGATCATTTGCTTTTACAAGTCCAGAAACAATAAACAATCCACCAACTAAAACGCGTGAAACAGACGACATTAATAAGCGACCTCTAAATATTAAAATAAATACCGAACTGGAAGTAAGTAATAAATAACCAATAATTTTCAATGCGGTTGAATGTGCTTCAAAATTCACGTGTGATCCCATCACAACCAGCGACAAACCTATCAAATTGAGGGTAACAAATAATAGATTAAAAATAAATGACCTTCCTTGAATAGTAGCTTTTTGTTTAAATTTCATAACCTTACTTTTCTGTTAATAATATCAATGAAAAAACAGCATAATTTAACATGTCAAAATAATTGGCATCAATGCCCTCGCTGATAATTGTTGCGCCTTCATTGTCTTCAATTTGTTTCACTCGCAACAATTTCATTAAAATCAAATCTGTTAAAGAACTCACACGCATTGATCGCCAAGCTTCGCCATAATCATGGTTTTTCTTCGCCATTAACTCATATGCTTCCGTTGCATATTTTTCATACAATGTATCTGCAATGGTAGGTTCAACCTCCAATTCTGTCAATGATGTTTCTCGCAACTGAATAATTGCCATAATGCAATAATTTACAATTGCTTTAAATTCATCTTCAGCACTCTCGCCCACTTTGTTTTCTCCCGTTTCTTGGAGGGTTCGAATGCGTTGTGCTTTAATAAAAATTTGATCTGTTAAAGAACTTGGTCGCAATACACGCCATGCTGTTCCATAATCTTTTGTTTTCTTAGAAAAGATATCTCTGCAAACATTGATTACATTTGCATATTCTTTATTAGTTTGACTCATTTAATTTAGTATGGACATTTCAAGCGTTGAAGTTACACATTTTCCAAAAAATAGACAAGTTCTATTAAAGGATAAATTGGTTGATTTATCGAAACCTATTGTTATGGGGATTGTTAACCTCACTCCAGACTCGTTTTTCGAAGACAGTAGAGCAACAAATGAAAAAAAAATCCTTTCTCGCGTTGAGCAATTCTTGCAAGAAGGTGCTGCTTGCATAGATATTGGAGCATTTTCAACGCGACCTGGAGCCGAAATTATCTCAGAAGAAGAAGAAATTAAGCGCATTTCAAAACCGATTCAATGGATTTTAAAAGAATTTCCTTCAACATTAATTTCGTTGGATACTTTTCGGGGAAATGTGGCTAAAATAGGACTCGATTTAGGTGTTGGCTGCATCAACGACATTAGTGGCGGCGAATACGATCCAACCATATTAAAGGTTGTAGCTGATTTCAAAGTTCCCTACATTTTAATGCATTCCAATGAAAAATTAGCTGCGATGCATACAATTGAAGAAAAAACAAACTTGTTTCAAGAAATGATGGTCTATTTTTCAAAGAAAATCAAGGGGTTAAATGAACTAGGGGTTCACGACATCATCATTGATCCAGGTTTTGGATTTGGTAAAACCGAAGCAGAAAACTACTTTTTACTCCATAATTTAAATTTATTTCATGTTCTTGAACGACCAATATTGGTTGGTATTTCTAGAAAATCAATGTTGTATAAAAAACTAAATACTACACCAGAACAGGCCTTAAACGGTACAACTGTATTAAATACTTTGGCTATCCAAAAAGGCGCTTCAATTTTAAGGGTACACGATGTGAAAGAAGCGGTGGAAATTATTCGGTTGTTTGCTTAGTATTATTCATAAATTTACAACATTGCAATATTGTAAAGAACCTTGCAAAAACAATGCTTAAAGAACCATCTTTCTTCAAAAACCAACTAAAAAAACACCTTGTTTTCCTTTTTTGCAATTGCCCTCCCACCTTCTATTCCACCCGTGTGAACAAATAGAATTTTTTTATTGGTAACTCCTGTAGTTAAAACCCAATTAACCATTGCATAAAATGCTTTTCCAGTATAAATTGGATCAAGTGGAACTCTTGTTTCTTTAAAAATTTCTTCCATAAATTGAAGTAATTCTGGGGTATATTTTCCATATGCACCAAAGTGAAAATCACCTAAAACAAGGGTTTTTTCAAGGAGTTCATCAATGGTTTCTTTACTAAAACCGGAATAACCAAACAATTTTGCCATTTCCGCCTTCGAATCAAATCCTTTCAAAACAGGCACGACACACAAAGTTGTTTTTTCGGGTAAGGACATTGCTATTCCACAACTGGTGGTGGTAGTCCCTTGTGCTACAAATACACAATCAAAATCATTGGGTGTTTCTGCTAAAATTTCCTGACAGCCAATCAATCCTAAATAAGCAGCTCCACCTTCTGGTACAAGGTAAAAATTTGAATACAAACCAACTAACTCATCTTTGTAAAATTTCTCATTTCGGAGTGCGTATTCTTCTCGTGTAACAAATTCTAATTGCATTCCAGCAGCTTCACACTTCTGCAACAACTCATTTGATTGCGCTGTTAATTCATTTCCTCGAACTATCCCAATTGATTTTAAACCTGCCTTTTGACAAGCAACTGCTGTAGCTAATAAATGATTGGAATATGCACCACCAAAGGTTAAAACACCATCTTTTTTCGCTTGAACTACTGTTGAAATTATGTATTTTAACTTCCTCCATTTATTTCCTGAGACGTATGGATCAATTAAATCATCACGTTTAATAAACAATTCAATGCTTAACTTGTTAAAGAGAGACAATTCAATTTTCTGAAGGAGTGATTGATGGGTTGAAAACATAAAAAGCTTTACTAAATTTGCACTATGGACAATGACTTAACAGGTTTTTCTAAAAAGAACAATCTTGATCAAGGTGATTATTATTTATCTGATGAAGGCTACATTGTTTTTACTGAAAAATACCATTTAAAAAGAGGATATTGTTGTAAAAGCGGTTGCAAACATTGTCCTTATGGGTTTAATCCAAAAACAGGTGAACTAAAAAAACCTATTTGATTCCTTTTTCAGGAAATTTCCCCTTATACTGACTCAACACTTGTTTAATCGCTAAAATATCTTCATCAACATTTCCTGTCGGATCAAATTGAGAATGAAAACCACCTGTTTTTGTTTTAAAATCTATGTAACAAATATAAATTGGAACAGACGCTTTTTGAGCAATGTAGTAAAATCCTTTTTTCCAATTTGGATTGTAACTTCTCGTTCCTTCTGGCGTGAAAACCATGTACATTTGGTCGCTTTCCGAAAATAATTTGGTCGCTTGTTCAGTAATGTTGTTGCGTTTTGAACGATCGACTGGAATTCCACCCAACGCTTTCAAAATCCAACCCAATGGAGGAAAAAACAAATCACTTTTGATTAATATTTTTGGTTGAATGCCAAATAAAGAAAAAGCTAATCGCCCATAAATAAAATCCCAATTTGACGTATGTGGTCCAACAACAATTACACATTTTTGAAGTTTCGGCAAAGATGCTTCGTCAATTTTCCATCCAATCAGCTTAAAAAATAACCGTATAATCGCTTTCTTCATTTGATTTTATTTTGGACAAATTTACGAAATTATGAACGATTGTATGACCTAAAAATGAAATATTAAAAAGATTTTATCCTTGAATTGACGGTTGAATTGGATTTACATTTACATTTGTTCCATGTATCTAAAAAAAGGATTGTTAAACTTAATTATTGCAGGTCTAGTTCTTGTGACGATTGGATTATTTTTTCGCTTAACTTCACTTATTTTAATCGAAGATAAAAATGAAAATCTCAACCATATTCCGGCAAATGCTTCATTAGTCATTCAATTGAATGCTAAGAAATTAGCCAATCAAGCTTTTATAAATACCTTAAAAAAATTAGACGATGCAGAATTAATTCAATTAATTGAAACTGCAGTCTTTAAAGAGAAAGTAGCTGACGATAAACCAATTGGAATTGTTCCATTATCCAATCAATTATTATTTCAAATTCCTTTTCAGAAAAAAGAAATGATAGGTGTTTTATTAAACATTGAAGATGAAGCTGCTTTTCTTTCTTTTTTGAAAACAAAACGAATTCCAGGCGCATGCAAAATGAATGTTGGGGTATTATTTTTATCTAAATCAAAGCAACATTTTTCCAAACTTCAACAGCTCGCTCATACAATTGTTACAACGAAAACTAACGTCCCATTAGCCAAAAATGAAGCAATTTATATTCGCAGTAAAAAAATGCAAATTGGCACTATGCAACTGAATGGTTCAGCTGATTTAAATGTAACTAAAAATAATTTATTATTCAAAGGCTCCTACCACTTAAATGGCAATCATCACTTTGATTTCTCCTCAATTCGCAACTTACATGCAAAGGGGTTTCATGTTTCTACCTCCATCATTCCTACTGCTGCAAACGATAGTTTGAAATCATTTTTATTCAAAACATTTGGTTTTAAATTACCCGCAATTTCAGCAATTTCTCTAAATTATTTCGGGAGTTCAATTATTTCAAAAGAAGATAAAACTTGGGTGATTCCAACAATTGATTTAATCATTCAATGTAAAAGAAATGTGGACATCCAACAATTGATGAGTAACAAAGTTGTATTGGAGAAAATTGGTTGCACCTTGGGTGATCACCGTGTGATTTTTGATAAAAAAGTGGTTTATTTCAAGCAATTAAGCCCTACCAGTTTTTACATTGGAAGAAGTGCTACTCCTCAACTAAACAGTACGAAAACTACTAATATCTTATCAATAAATGGGCAACTTAAACCCTTATTCAACATTGAAGGTGGTGGCATTTTATATTCGTTAATGGAACTCATTCCATTATATAAAGCAAGTAAACAATTTGTCGAAAAAAACAAGGCGATTCGAATAGAATTAAAACAAGTTTCTTCGAATTTTTATAAATTAAAAGGGCAATTAGAATTCCATCAAAACTATTTAGCAACGAATGAATTAATTCGATTTGTTCTATTAAGTCAATTGCTGAATTAAGGCTTGAAAATAGTCAGGCGCATCTTTTAAACGCGATCCATACCAAGAAAAATATTCACCGTCAACTAATACAATTTTTGCTGTAGGAAATTTATTTTGAAATTCTTTTATGTGATTTTCTTTAAAAGGAAAAGGTTCTGAACTCAAGAAAACAATATCTATTGTTTCAGTTGTTCCATTCCATTCAGGATAACGCGTTTCTGTACAACAATTAATGAACCCACATTTATGGATCATGGCATCAACAAAGGTGTTTTTACCCGCTACAAATTTTGGCTCATCCCAAATGAAGTAAAGTACATTTTTAGGCGATTTTAGCGGTTGGATTTTCCCAAAAGCTTCTGAAATTTCTTGTATGAGTAAAGTTGCTTGCTCTTGCTTTTCACACATTAAACCAACTGAATGAATCATGTTCAAAGCATCTTCTAAAGTTTCAATATCACTCATCCACACTGGTGCAATTGATTGCAATGCTTGAATGTCAGAAGCCGTATTCTCTTCTTTATTACCGATGATTAAATCGGGTTGTAATTGTCGAACTTTTTCAATATCTACAGTTTTTGTTCCGCCAACCCGCGTTTTTTCTTTGAACCATTTTTCAGGATAAATACAAAATTTGGTGATTCCAACCACTTCTTGTTCCAAGCCTAAATCAGCTAACAACTCAGTTTGTGAGGGCACCAACGAAACAATCCGATGTGGCTTTTGGTCCAATCGGATTGTTTGATGCAAATGATCTATAAAATCTTTCGCCATTTATGACATTGCTGAAATGATATCATATCGTGTTACAATGTGGTAGTTACCATTATTCATTTCTACCAAAACAGCTGGCGTATTTTTATTAATTAATTTGCATAAATCATCTAAATGCGTTGCTTCTTTCACGATTGGATAAGCAGCACCCATAATTGAAGAAATTGGGGCATCGCGTAAACTAGGGTTCTCAACTAATAATTGATAAACATTGCTATCGTCAATTGAACCTACAAATACTCCATCTTTCATTACTGGTATTTGTGAAATCGAAAACTTACGCATTTTAGCAATTGCATGCGATACCAACTCTTCAGCAAAAACACTCACTAAAGGTGTATCTCTGTGTTGTGCTACCAATTCTCCTGCTGTTTTAAAATTTTCATCTAAAAACCCGCGTTCACGCATCCAATCATCGTTGAAAATTTTACCAATGTAACGACTTCCATGATCGTGAAATAATACCACAACCACATCGTCTTCTTTCAATTGATCTTTCAATTGTAATAATCCTTTGATAGCTGAACCTGCAGAATTTCCAACAAAAATACCTTCTTCACGGGCAATTTTACGGGTGTAAACTGCAGCATCTTTATCGGTTACTTTTTCAAATAAATCTATGATATCAAAATCTACGTTCTTCGGCAAAATATCTTCTCCAATTCCTTCAGTGATGTAAGGATAAATTTCATTTTCATCAAAAATTCCTGTTTCCTTGTATTTTTTAAATACTGAACCATACGTATCAATTCCCCAAATTTTGATGGCTGGATTTTTTTCTTTTAAAAATTTCCCGACTCCTGAAATCGTTCCTCCTGTTCCAACTCCAACAACAAAATGCGTGATTTTACCTCCTGTTTGCTCCCAAATTTCTGGGCCTGTAGATTCGTAATGTGCTACACGATTGGATAAATTATCGTATTGATTCACGTACCAAGAATTCGGTGTTTCTTCAGCTAATCTTCTAGAAACAGAATAGTATGAACGTGGATCAGTTGGATCAACTGCCGTTGGACAAACAACCACTTCCGCACCAACAGCTCTCAAAATATCCATTTTTTCCTTCGATTGCTTGTCATTCAACACACAAATTAATTTGTACCCTTTGATGATACAAGCCAACGCCAATCCCATTCCTGTATTACCAGAAGTTCCTTCAATAATTGTTCCTCCCGGCTGAATCAAACCTGCTTTTTCAGCATCTTCAATCATTTTTACTGCCATTCGGTCTTTTACAGAATTCCCAGGATTCGTTGTTTCAACTTTTGCCAAAACAGTAGCTTTTACATCTTTCGTGACTACATTCAAACGAACCAATGGTGTATTGCCAATTGTTTCTAATATGTTGTTGTAAATTTTCATCGTATTTATTTTAGAACAAATATAAGGCTATCTGTTTGAAATGAAACTAAAAAATCATGAACCTTTTTGTACATTTGTTGTACAGCCAAAAATTATGATGAACAAAATAGTTTCTTTCTTTATTTTTTTCAGTACGATTCTTCAATTTAAATCACAAGAACGATGCGAATTTAAATACCAACAAAAAATTGGTGGACATTACTTATTCTCAACCTATTTTGAAGATGATTTAAGCACTAAAAAAGAGGGTGTTTGCCAGACACTTTCAAATGGTAAAATCTACGAAAAACGCGTTTTTAAAAATGGAAAACTACAAGAAGAAATCCTCAACTATTACGATTTTAAACCGCGCGTTAAAACTATTTTCTTTAACGGCAAAAAAGATTCATTAATCTGTGAATCAACCGTATACTGGGAAAATGGAAACTTACAACAACACTCTTTATATTATACGAATAAAACTGGGCGCCGCTGTCATTTACAAACGGATTACCATTTAAATGGAAAAAAACGCTTTGTTAATTCGTATGCATTTGTCAAAAAATCTGAACTTACATCTGAATACGACGAAAAAAATCATCCTCCTCATACAATCGACGATGAAGGTTACACCTATTTGCAAGTTCCTTTCGGCGAAGCACTCACCTATTTTGAAAACGGACAATTACAAGAACGCATTCACCACAAATTGGTCTTGTATGACTCGGATGGATATTCTAAAAATGGTCCTTTTGAACGTTACTCTGACGAAGGAAAATTAACTCAAACTGGTTTTTACAAAGATGGACATCCAGATAGCGTTTGGATTGGTTACAATTATTACGGCAACCGTTTCGAAGAACAACACTACTCACAAAACATGAAAGCTGGAACTTGGAAAGGTTGGCATGACAATGGTCTAAAAAAATATGAACGAACATACGATATAACTTCCAAACATCCTTTTCAACCAAATGAAATCTATTGGAACGATCAAGGGATAAAAATCCAAGAAGATGTTATGGATTTTGAAGGAAATGGCTATCAAAAAGAATGGGATAACCAAGGAAAACTAATCCATGATTTAGAAATTGTGAAAGGTGATTTCCGAAGTGGGAATGAAAAAAAATGGTTTCCAAACGGTCAATTGAATTTCATACACAACAGAAGATCAACTAGCGACACCACTTATCTTGAATACTATGAAAATGGACAAATTGCTAAATTAACAACCAACAAAAAGATTCAAGATAAGCAACAATTTTGCAGAAAAGAATGGAATGAAAAAGGTGTTTTATTAGAACAAGTAACCCAAACTAAAGGGAATGAATACACTAATTTTGAACATTTAACATATTATGACAATGCCAATTTAAAAGCGATTGTTCAAGATAAAAACAACGAACGTATCGAAGAATATTATTACAAAAATGGACAAAAACAGAAAGCAATGATTAAACATCATGGTTTACTAGTTGGTCAGTACCTTGAACTAGATAGTTTAGGAAACATTCTCGTTAATAGCCATTATTCTGATGGTATTAGAAATGGGTTAACTCAACTTTTTAAAAATCCAAATCAATTAGTTTTTGCACAAAACTATGTATACGGTTGTGTTGACAAAAGTTATCAATCAACTTTAAAACCAGCTAAAGTAATTTTCAAAAATTTACCCAAAGTTGAACAAACAACTTTTTATCAATTAGCATTTGATCAACTTGAACGTTTAAACCTTACAGATTCGAATCAAACTATTATTTCAAACCAATCAATTGACAGTTTAGCGGAATTGTTTTATGTTTTTTACACGAAATGGAACAAAAAAATTCAATTTCCTTATACGAACTCAAAAGCAAACTACCCTACGCTTTATTTGAATTTACATGTTAGTACATTTGCTGGTTTACTAAAACACGACACTACAAATATTGAGGTAAAAAAAATAATGCACTTATTTAAAACCCAAAAGTGGGAATTCCCTGTTAAATGGGAAGAATATTACAACAATTACACAGCAAAAGTAACCTTAAAATCGTATTATACGCCTTACTATTTGCAAAAAGTAATTCAAGATTATGTGAAAAAAGGATGGATTAGTTACAGCTATCGTTCGCCAAACAATATAGAATCAAATTTCAAAAATTTACAGGTTTATTATCCATTGACAATTTCACGTTTAAATTCGTGTATCTTCAGAGCTACTTATGCTATAGGAAATAGAACAGTGAGCTGGCTAATCTATCCTGATCAAAGTGTGGAATTTGAAAACCAAGCTTTTACTTGGGAAGAAATTCAGCGTATTGAGCCAATTATCAACCATATGCAGTGGGAATAAAAAAAGGTAGCAATAAACAACAATTACTACCTTTTTCAACTTTTTACATTCATTTTCAAACATGAAAATAACTTGTTAGGATGGAAAATTAATTTACCCTATAAAACCGATTTAAATATACTTCTTTTAAAGTAGTATTATTACTTAAATGAACATAGAAGATGTATGAACGAAGATTTCACTGTTTTGATCGAAAATTTGAAAATTAAATTTGAAATAATTCCGTTTGAACATATGATTCTTCATTAAAATTACTGATTTGAATTCCAATTAATCGAACCGGTTTTTCTAAAGGAATAAATTTTGTCATTAATTCATTTGTGATTTCTACCAATTGATCTTTTGAATGAATGTTCAATAAACTAGTTTTAGAACGATTCGAAATGGTAAAATCTCCAAATTTAACTTTTAAAGTTATTGTTTTTCCACGTTTTTCAATTCGATTGTACCGCTCCCAAACTGAGTTCATAACGCTTTCTGTTTGGGAATAAAAAGACACGGAATCAAAAATATCTTGATTCAAGGTTTTTTCAGCAGCTATACTTTTCCTTAATCGATCTGCAATTACTGGACGTTCGTCTACACCGCGACAAATTTGAAATAAATAGTTACCAGTCTTTCCAAAAAAATGAGTCAGTTGATCAATTGTAAAACGTTTAAGATCTTTGCCTTTATAAATTTGTAATTCGTGCATTTTATCAGCCATCACGGTTCCAACTCCATAAAAACGATGTATGGGCATTTCATCAATATATCTTTGGGCTTCGTCAGGTGTTATAACAAATAAACCATTTGGTTTGTCTTGATCAGAAGCTAATTTTGCTAAAAATTTATTGTAAGAAACACCTGCAGATGCAATCAATCCAACTTCATTCAATATTTCGGTCTTTATTGTTTGTGCTATAAATGTTGCAGATGGCATTTTTATAAAATTTTCTGTTACATCTAGAAAAGCTTCATCCAGAGATAATGGTTCAACTAAATTGGTAAAGCGATGAAAAATTGCATTTATCTGCTGAGAAACTTCTTTATAACGCTCGAAATTTGGTTTTACAAAAATTAATTCGGGACACATTCTTGCAGCAATTTTTGAACTCATGGCTGATTTTACACCATATTTTCGTGCTTCATAACTTGCTGCCGCTATGACTCCTCTATCTTTGTTTCCTCCAACAGCAATGGCTTTACCTCGTAATGTCGGATTGTCGAGTTGCTCAACTGATGCGAAAAAAGCATCCATATCAATATGGATTATCTTTCGCATGTGAAATTATTTTTTATTGAATAGTTTAACTGCAATAATAGGCAATACAAATATCAAAAGTGTTAGAACAGAAATGAATAAATCAAAAGACTCTGACTCAATCCATTCAAAATCTGATTTATTGAAATGAACTAAAACAGAAAAACACAATTTTACACCCAAAATAGCTATAACTATAAATGCTGACTTTTCTAAAAAAGGGTATTTTTCCATTAATACAACAAAGTATTTAGCAACATATCGCATTGCCAAAATACCTATAAATACTCCAATACAGATTAAAAACAAATTATCAGAATATGCTACAACTGCAAAAATATTATCAATAGAAAAAACAATGTCCATAAATTCAACAGCTAAAACTGTAGACCAAAAAACACCTAAAATTCCAACTGTGTATTTGTACAAAAAGCTCTTTTTAGTTTCTTTTACTTCTGTTTCAGCTGTGTTAGATGAATTAAAATAAAAATGCTGTAAACTCATCCATATTAAATACAATCCTCCAATAGGTTTTAGCCACCAAATTTGAAGAATTTGCTCCACTAATAACAAGGCAACACCTCTAAAAATGTAAGCACCAAGAATTCCGTAACGCAAAGCTTTAGATTGATTTTCAGGAGATAAATCTTTTACCATTGTTGCGAGAACAGCTGCATTGTCAAAAGATAATATCACTTCCAATAAAATAATCCCTAAAATAAGGAACATTGCATTTAATGGGTGATGACTAAAAATATCTATAAAATTATTCCACTGATCTAACATTTATTGCTCTTTATATTGAATAACAAAGATAACTTTTTATTGGAATATTTTTCATTTTAACAAATGGAGAGCCTTATATTGGTTCTATTTTTTACTTATTTTTGTAAAAACAAACAAATGGATTTTCAATTAGTTTCAGACTACCAACCAACAGGAGATCAACCTGAAGCAATCCGCCAATTGGTAGCTGGTTTGAATGATAATTGTGCGCATCAAACTTTATTGGGAGTTACTGGAAGTGGTAAAACATTCACCATTGCAAATGTGATTCAAGAGGTGAATAGACCAGCATTGATTCTTTCTCACAACAAAACATTAGCAGCTCAATTGTATGGCGAATTCAAGCAATTTTTCCCCAATAATTCTGTTGAATATTTTGTTTCATATTATGATTATTACCAGCCTGAAGCTTATTTACCTGTAAGTGGTACGTATATAGAAAAGGATTTACAGATCAATGAAGAAATTGAAAAACTACGTCTTTCTGCAACCTCGGCACTTCTTTCAGGTCGTAAAGATGTCATTGTAGTAGCCTCTGTTTCTTGTATTTATGGTATTGGAAATCCAAATGAATTTGAAAACAGTATTGTTTATTTAAAAGTTGGAGAATCTGTTTCTCGAAATAAATTTCTTTACAAACTAGTTGAAAATCAATACGCTCGTGCTGGAAATGAATTTAAACGTGGTACGTTTCGTGTGACAGGTGATACCGTTGACATTTTTTTAGCGTACACTGATTACGCCATTCGTATTGAATTTTGGGGAGATGAAGTGGAAACAATTGCTTCAATTGACCCAGAAACAAACAACCGTCTCGATTCCTATTTAGAAATTAATATTTACCCTGCAAATATTTTTGTATCAAGCCCTGAAACAACTCGAAAAGCTATTGATATGATCGGCGAAGACATGGTTATTCAAGTAGAAAATTTCCGTAAAGAAGGGAAAATAGAAGAATCAAAACGATTGGAAGAACGAGTAAATTATGACCTTGAAATGATTCGTGAATTGGGCTATTGCTCAGGAATTGAAAATTATTCAAGGTATTTTGATCAACGTCAACCAGGAGAACGGCCATTCTGTTTATTGGATTATTTTCCAAAAGATTATTTAATGATTGTGGATGAAAGTCACGTAACACTTCCTCAAATTAGAGGAATGTATGGTGGCGACAGAGCAAGAAAAATTAATCTAATTGATTATGGTTTTCGTTTGCAAGCAGCAATAGACAACCGACCATTGAAATTTGAGGAATTTGAATCGATCATTCAACAAGCAATTTACGTTTCTGCAACTCCAGCAGATTATGAAATAGAAAAATCGGAAGGAATATTAGTTGAACAAGTAATTCGACCAACAGGATTATTAGATCCTATTATTGAAGTTCGACCAAGCCTCAATCAAATAGATGATTTAATTGAAGAAATTCACAAACGAATAGCGTTAGAAGAACGTACATTGGTCACAACCTTGACCAAGCGAATGGCAGAGGAATTACAGAAATATTTAGACCGTTTAGGAATCCCTTGTCGCTACATTCATAGTGATATTGACACGATTGAACGTGTTGAAATTCTAAGACAATTACGATTGGGAACATTTGATGTTTTGATTGGTGTCAACTTATTACGTGAAGGACTTGATTTACCTGAAGTATCATTAGTAGCAATTATTGATGCTGATAAAGAAGGTTTTTTAAGAAACGAACGTTCCTTGGTGCAAACTGTAGGTCGTGCAGCTAGAAACGTTAATGGAACAGTACTAATGTATGCTGATAAAATGACGGATTCAATGCAAAAAACAATCAATGAAACTGCTCGAAGAAGAGCGTTACAGATTCGGTATAATGAAGAACATGGCTTGGTTCCAACTGCATTGAATAAATCAAAAGAAAAAATAATGGAATCGACCAAAGTTGCTGATGGAGACCCAGCTACTCGCGCATTGGTATATGAAAACAATCACCCTGCGGCTATTGCTGCAGATCCTATTTTAAATTATATGTCAGCAGATGAATTGGATAAATCAATCAAATTCACGCGAAAACAAATGGAAAAAGCAGCAAAAGACTTAGATTTCATTGAAGCGGCAAGATTGAGAGATGAGTTATTTGGTTTAGAAGCGAAACGAAAAACAGTAAATTAATGCTAAAATTAACTTTACAAAATTGCAATATTGTAAAGAAAATTAAATCGAAAAATAGTAAATTATTCCTATGCAAAAGAAAAAAATTGGAGTCCTACTTTCTGGATGCGGCGTTTATGATGGTTCAGAAATTCAAGAAGTGGTTTTAAGCTTGTTAGAAATTGACAAAATGAACGCTGAAGCAGTTTGTATTGCTTTAAACGAAGAACAATACCATACAATAAATCATCTATCTGGAGTAGAAATGCCGGAAAAACGCAACATATTGATTGAATCAGCGCGTATTTCAAGAGGAAATATACACGATATTTCAACAGTTAAACCAGCAGATTTGGATGCTTTAGTGCTTCCAGGTGGTTTTGGAAATGCTAAAAACTATACAAATTGGGCATTTGAAGGAGCTTTAGGAACCATTCATCCAGCAATTAAATTATTACTTGTAAACATGGTCAACATTGGTCGCCCAATCGTTGCTTTATGCGTAAGTCCAATTGTTGTTGCAAAGGCCTTAGAAGGTTCATCACTTCATCCAAAATTAACGATAGGTTCAACCAATCAAGCATCACCCTACTCTATTAAAGATTTTTCAAACGGTTTAAAGCAAACAGGCGCAACTACTCAAATGAAGACAACGCATGAAATTGAATTTGACGCCAACTTAAACATCATTTCAGCACCATGCTATATGCAAGACGTTTCGATAAAAACAATCCATGAAAACATACAATTGGCTTTCGAACAATTAAAAAGTGTAATTTAAATTAATTCTAAAAAAGAACTTTTTTAATTCCTAAAAAATTTAGTTTGTTTTTTGCTGTTTCTGTTAAGCCATACAGAATAGACTAAGCGTCAAAATGACACTAAAACTATCGCGAAAAACCTTTGTTTACAAAGCTTTTAGTTTTCAACAAGTGATCTTCTTTTGTTTGAAATTTTCTGTTTTTAATCTAAGAAAGTATAAAAAGTTCCTTTAATTTTGCACCCTAAAACATAGCGCAAGCTACAATATAAAAAGTATGAACATATTTGGAAAAAACGGCAAAAATGCTGATCTAAATGAGTCAATTGGATTAAACCATCTTGGAAATCAATTTTGGAACTTATCTCCTGCTGAATTAGTAGAAGACACTATCTTAAATGGTCAAGGAGTATTAACAAATACAGGTGCTTTGGCAATAGAAACTGGTGAATTTACTGGTCGCTCTCCAAAGGATAGATTTGTTGTTTGTGATGAAAAAACTGAAAATTCTGTTTGGTGGGGTGATGTAAATATTAAATTTTCACCTGAAAAATTTGATGCTTTGTACAACCGTATGAAAGCCTACATGAATGGAAAAGATGTTTATGTGCGAGATGCTTTTGCTTGTGCAGATGCTGATTTCAAATTAAACATTCGCGTCGTAACTGAATTTTCTTGGTCTAACATGTTTGCTTATAACATGTTTTTACGACCATCTGAAGACGAAATTGCTTCATTTTTACCTGAATGGCACATCGTTTGTGCTCCTGGATTCATGGCTGATCCTGCTATTGATGGGACACGTCAACATAATTTCGCTATTTTAAATTTCACTAAGAAAATGATTTTGATTGGTGGAACAGGTTACACTGGTGAAATAAAAAAAGGTATTTTCTCGGTATTAAATTACATTTTACCACATGAGAAAAATGTATTATCGATGCATTGTTCTGCTAATATTGGAAATGAAGAACATGATACAGCTGTTTTCTTTGGTCTTTCTGGAACTGGAAAAACGACGTTATCTTCTGACGAAAACAGACGATTAATTGGTGATGATGAACACGGATGGGCAGACAAAACTGTTTTCAATTTTGAAGGAGGTTGTTATGCAAAAACAATTGATTTATCACGTGATAAAGAACCTCAAATTTACGATGCTATAAAATTTGGAGCAATATTAGAAAACATTGGCTTTAAAGGTGAATCTTCTGTGCCTGATTATGCAGATGGTTCAATCACTGAAAACACGCGCGTTTCTTACCCTATTAATTACATCGACAACATTGCAGAGCCTTCAATTGGAAGTGCTCCTAAAAACATTTTCTTTTTAACTGCTGATGCATTTGGTGTAATTCCTCCAATTTCTCGCTTAACAAAAGAACAAGCAATGTACCATTTCATGTCAGGCTATACGGCTAAAGTTGCTGGTACAGAAGTTGGAATTACAGAGCCAACAACAACTTTTTCAGCATGTTTTGGCGCAGCGTTCCTTCCTCTTCACCCTGCTAAATATGCAAAATTATTGGGTGAAAAATTAGACGGAACAGATATTAAAGTTTGGTTAATCAATACTGGTTGGACTGGTGGTTCTTATGGTGTTGGTTCTCGAATGAAATTATCTTACACAAGAGCAATGATTACTGCTGCTTTAACTGGTAAATTAGACAATGTTACATATGAAACTTTGCCAGTATTTGATTTAGCTATGCCAACAACGTGTGAAGGTGTTCCATCTGAAATTTTGAATCCTAGAGCAACTTGGGCTGATAAAAATGCTTACGATACTACAGCAAGTAACTTAGCTGAGAAATTTGTGAAAAACTTTGAGAAATTTGCTGCAGAAACAGATGCCTCAATTCTTGCAGCAGCCCCTAAAGCACTAGTTAAATAAATTCTATATTGTATAAATAAAAAAGCGCTCAGTGAGCGCTTTTTTTTATCTATAATATTTCAATAAATTACTACAGGAATAAATCAAATCTTGCACGTACTGTAAACGATGGGATTTTTTGCCCTTCTGGCAAATGAGTAAATCGAGCAAATAAATCAAGACGCATGACTTGAAAAATGTTTTCTACACCAATAGATGCTTCAACAAATGGAACATCTCCAAATTTACGCGTATTTTCAGGTAATTGAAATACATTTCGGTTATCTTTACTGATAGTTCCGTACAATACTTTTGCTGTAGTAACTAAACGTAATTCTGCATCTTGATTCCATTTAAAACGATTTAAAAAAGAACCTCCCCAATGCTGTTCTACTTCAGCAGAAACATATCTGTCAGATATAAATTCAAAAAAGTCCATTGTATTAAAAGAAGATCTAACTAAATACAACGATTGATTTCCTTCATGTACTTCTAAAATAGGGAAAGGAACTTTTCCAACAATAAAACCTGCATTTACTCGGTAAATTATTCGACCTAAACGACCTAAATTTCTACGATGTTCATAACCGAACTTCAATTTTAGATAATCATATTCACTTCCCAAAATTCCTTTTGTTGCCATTGTTGCTTCAGCTGAAATTATTGGGAATTTTGATCCAGTTGAAAAACGCTCAAATTGTCCGTTAATAAATTCCTCATTCTTAGCCCATCGGTATTTCAACGTTAATTCGGTTGTTGTTAGCCTTTTTAATTCATCGGGCTTTAAAACAGGATTTAAGGAATCTTGGTAAAATTCTTTAAATTTAGTTTTTCCCTCTGGTTTGTAATTCGTATGAGATAAAACAACAGAAAACATTGCGTTTTTATAAATATCCCGATCAAATTGTACTTTTTGAGAATGGACAAATAATAACTTATCAGGTCTTTTTGTTTGAAACAACGTATTTAAAGAACCTCCCAAACGTTGAGATGTAAATGACTGACCCATTGCAAACAGATCATAATATTCTTCAAAACTTAAAACAGTTCTCTGATCTGAAGGAATCATATACTTTAATGTTCCTTTATATTTAAAACGATCATCTTTTATTCCATAATATGTTCTAGAAGTTAATTGTATTTGTTTAGAAAAATTAGCATTTGTTTTAAAAGACAATCCAAGACGAGGTCCTTCAACATAAGAAGCCGAAAAAGCATCGTATAAATCTCCAAAATCTATTTTGCCTAAACTAATGTGACCAGTTCCAAATAGATAAGAGTAAAAACGAACCTTTTTATACAATTTTGTTCTGCTGAATGAATCCAATTGAGCATAAACTTTTTGACTTTCAATTCCTAAATAATTTTCTCTTAGTTGTTGCCAATATTGTTCCGATCTATTTTTAGCAACTTCACTTATTAAGGTGTTTTTAGTAGCTTTTAAAACATATGCTGGCGTTGGAACACTAAAAACATAACCTTTTTTATACGATTGTTTTTTCAAAACCAATTTGTTTTTATTACCGCCTTCCGTTAATTGAAGTACTAAATCTAAATTTTCTTTGTCTAACACCCACTTTGTTCTATTTTCAATTTTAAAATATTGGTGAAAATTTAAATTTTGAACGTAATTAATATTAGCTCCAGTAAATAAATCTGCTTTAAATTCAGTTATCGCAAATGTTGAATCTTCAACAATAAAATATCCTTCAAAAGCCATTTCACTGGCTTTCTTAGGTTTATACCTCATTTTGTATTGTTCTAATCGCCCAACTCTAATTGTATCATCAATATAATATCGGTATGATTCTAAGCCATTATCAGAAAGTGGACTTAATAAACTTGCATTGAACAAATCATATTTATTTTGATAAATATTGACACTTTTATTGATTGTTGTTAAATATTCGGAAATATCAACCCTGTCAATTCCTTTGGCTGAATAACCATCCATTTCTTCAAGTAAAAGTGTAGGAGATTTTTGAATAAAAACTTTGGAGTTTGTTTCAATTACACACAATGGATATTCTTGTCCATCTTGAATTAATTTAGTAGATTTAATGGTGTCATTTCCTTCTGCTTCTTTTGTTTTAAAAGCAACATTAATGGTAGAATATTGATCGAAACTACAAGTTTCAAATTCATACACAGAATTGTTTTTTTTGTTTTTAATAATTTTTCGAAACAAGCGTGTTGATGGTAATTCCTTAGGAGGTAATACTGTTATAGAATTCAATTCTTTTGTCAAAAAAGCAGGTTGTAGGAATACCACAATATCTTTCACTTTGTTGAAATCAATAAATATCAATGTATCTCTAAATCCTAATGATGAAACCAATAATGTATCTGTTTTATGAATTGATTTTATTCTAAAAAATCCATCAACATCTGTTATTACTGCATTTCTATTTCGTTTTAACTGTACCTTAGAAAAAGGTATAATCTCATCTTTCCCTAATTCTTTTACTTGACCACTTAAACTGTTTTGAGAAAATCCACTCAATGACCAGAAGCACAAAAAGAAACAAAGAAGATAATTGGAAAAATTTTTATTAATAGAAATGGTTAAAGTCATTATAATAACACGTATAACATTAGTTGAAACAAAAATAATAATTAATTAATAATTTTCTAATTATTTCTTTAACCAGCCATTTCTTGAAAAGTAAATTAACAAAGAAATAGCTATCAAAAACATCACACCAATTACAGTGTAATAACCGTATGGATAATCCAATTCTGGCATGTACTTGAAATTCATTCCATAAACACCAACAATAAAAGTTAAGGGAATAAAAATTGAGCTAACTATCGTCAATATTTTCATAATTTCATTCATACGCTGACCTTGAACGGCATAATATAAATTTGCCATACCATCTAAAATCTGCTTATTTGCATCTATCTCTTCTAATACTTCGTTGCAATTTTCTTTTAATTCGCTAAAATGATGTCTATTTGTTGGGTCTAAAAATGGATTATCTAATTTATCCAATTGAAAAGTCACATCTTTTAATGGTAAAACAATTTTTCTAAGCTCTATTAATTTTCTTTTTTCTAATTCAATAGATTGTAAAACTTCATTATTACTAGCATGTTTGATTTTATGCTCTAACTGTTCAATGGATAACGTACTACTTTCTAATACCTCAAAATAATTATCCAAAATTGCATCCAACATTCTAAACAATAAAAAATCGGCGCCTTTTGTTCTTATTTTACCTCTTTTTTTCTCAATTCTGTCGCGCACATCAGCAAAATGCATTGAACTTTTCTCTTGAAAAGAAACTAAATAATTGGTACCTAAAACAAAACTAATCTGCTCCTGCAATAATTGAGATGAATCAGATTGAATAGGCAATGCAGAGCGAATTGAGAAAAACATATAGTGCTGATATTCCTCTAGTTTTGGCCTTCTTTTTTCGGTAAAAATATCTTCAACTGTTAAGGGATCAATCGCTAAATTTTGACACAACTTTTTAATTGATTCATGATCATTTAAACCATGAAAATTTAACCAAGACACATAATTATGATCTAATTCATCTAAATGAAATTCTTGCGCAAAACGAGCAGCTGTATCTGTAGTAGCTAAAAAGAAATCATTTTGATATTTGTATAATTGACACGATTGATTATTATCCATTTCAATTCTTTTTAATTATAAATGTACCATTAAAAAACGATACAATTCAACCATTGCAATGATATCTGATTTATACACTTTTTCATCTGGTGTATGAACATTGTCTTCAGGCGCACCAATAAAACACCAATCAATTGGTAAATGTGACTTTTGAAGGGCTGTTCCATCACTTCCACCAGCAGACTCAACTTCCAACTGAAATTGAACTCCTGATTGTTTTGCTAATTTAATTATTTTATTCAAGTATACTTTTCTTGGAATCCAACTATCACGCATTGAAATAGCAACTCCACCTCCATGAATAACACCATTTGTAACCCATGTAATATCAGAAATCAAAGCTTGACGCACTTGATAATGATCCAATAAATATTTTGCACAAAAGGAAACTGAATTACCACCGTGCTCTTCGTAAGTTGAAAATACAATAGCGCCATGTTCTAATGTCTCAGCTACTTTTAGAGCATTCCACATCCCTAATCGATTGTCTAAATAGGGTGACTGTACAAATGTATCAGTTTCTCTAAAATTTGGTTGAAAGGTTAAGTTGGTTCCACGTTCTATGGTCCGATCATACACATATTGAATCGAACGATCACCAGAATCGTGTTCAATAATCATTAATTCTGTTTCAATTTCACCGATTGAATCAGATCCTACCAATGCTGTTCCTTCAATAATTCTTGGTCCTCCAATTTTTATCAACTCTTTTTCATAACCCACTGTAAATCCAATTGAATCCATGTGTGCATAAATAGCAGTTTTCGGTTGACCAAAAATCAATACTACACAATCTTGAAATAAATCACCTTCAATAATTGTAGGAATTGACTTCCAGTTTTCTTGCGCTTGCTTTACGTAGTTTATTACAAATTCTTTTATGCGACTTTCATCTCCAGACGCTCCTCTCAAAGCGGTTAATTCTTTTAATAATTTCATTATTTAATTCCTTTTGATTGATAGGTTACTGTTGACATTTTATCCAATTCTTCTTTCAATATAATTGACAAATTCAACGGAAACAATGCTGTTAATTTACAAACTAATCCAAAATCTTGCTCCTGTTGAACAATCTCTTTTGATTTTAACAAATTCATTACTTGTGGCAAATCAACATATTCAAAACAAATTTCAACCCAGTCAAAAACTTCAATAGTAATGATTTCTGCTGATTCAATCGCTTCTTTTGCAGCTGTTTTGTATGCTTGAACCAATCCGCCAACACCTAATTTTGTTCCCCCAAAATAACGAACAACTCCGATTAAAACATTCGTTAATTCATATGATTGAATTTGACCTAAAATTGGAATACCTGCAGAGTTATTTGGCTCTCCATCGTCATTCGACCGAACTTGCTTATGATCCAAACCAAAACGATAAGCATAACAAAGATGTCTCGCTTGAAAATGATCTTTTCTCCATTGATCTAAATACTTCTTCGCCTCTTCTTCAGAATAACAAGCTACTACATATCCGATAAACTTAGAACCTTTTTCTTTGTATAGTCCTTCTGATTCTTCTTTTACTGTTTTATACGTAGCAACTAATTCCATTATCCAACCCACGAATTTGTTAAAAATCGAACAAATAATAACAGCTGAAAAACACCATTAATTGCAATTAAACCAATCAACCAATAACGTTGAATTGACTGATTGTGATGTTTTATTATAAAAAGTAGAACCATATAAAGTGTAAGCAATAAAAACTTCAATAGCACTTGAATGTGAACATAAGAACCAAAAAGTAGCCAAAATAATAATATACCAATACCAATGAGCATAATTTGTTTAGGCGTTAAGTTGATTTTATATTCCAACCAATAGTACAAAACAATAAGTACAAATGGTGTTGCAAAAACAAAACGATTTAAACTAAATAAACTACCACCTCTAAAGAGTAAGACCAATAATCCTATACCAACAATATACAAGGCTGAAAAAACAAATTCTGGCGACAACGTATATTTCTGTTTTTTCATTTGTTGAATACTTACCAAAAGTAAAAGACCTGTTAATACTGCAAATAAAAAAGCAACTCCATCTAATCGAACAATAAAACCACCCGCCCAAGAAGTTAAAGGTAAATGAGGCAATTGCAAGAAATTACCCCAGCCTTTTTGAATGGAAAAGTAATTTTCAGCAGAATGGTTGTAGAAATATTGAACAGTTAACACGCTTAAAATTCCAAGCGACACTACTATACTCGCACTAAAACAATGTTTTATTCTTTCTTTCAAGGAATCCAAGGTCATCCAAAAGGTAATAAACAACGCTGGTGCTAAAACAGTAAAAGAAGGACGTGTAACAACACAAAAAAACAAGCCTAAATAAATTAATGAATAGTTTTTTTTCTTTAAGCCAACAAGAATTAAACTTGAAAATAAGAAGAAGAAAGCTTCTGTATAAGGTAGATAGTAAAAAATGACACTCGGTATTGTTAAAAATAAGAGTATTTGTAGTGTCGTGAAATTGAAAACTTTAGTCAGCCAATAAAAAGAGAATAGATAAATTAAACTATTGAATAAGGTAATTCCAAGAATTGAAAATCCAGTAAATTTCCATATGAGCGGAAAAAATGGAAAAAATGCAGTTCTAAAATCTGAATAATTACCATTTTTAATCGAGTAATAATGCTGCGCATCCCAATTCAAAAAATGTCCTTCTGAGAGAAATCCAGGAAAAATATAGCTATTCAAGATAAAAACGAGCGAACTAAAAAAAATGCTGTAAATCCCAATGATTGAAATAGATTTCATACTTGTATTTTAACAAATATAAAAAAAGCCATTCAAAAGAATGGCCTTAAATTTATTGAATCGTTAATTTCTTTTCTAGATCTTCCAAATAAACTCTGAATTGTTTATCTGTTTCTGATAAATTGGTAACTGTTCTACAAGCATGAAGCACCGTAGCATGGTCTTTTCCTCCACAATGTGCACCAATATTCGCTAACGATGACTTAGTCATTTTCTTAGAGAAGAACATCGAAATTTGACGCGCTTGAACAACCTCTCGTTTACGTGTTTTAGATTTCAACATTTCCATTGGTAAGTCGAAGTAATCACACACCACTTTTTGAATGTATTCAATCGAAACTTCACGAGCTGTATTTTTAACAAATTTGTCTACCATTTGTTTCGCCAACTCCAGCGTAATTGCTTTTTTGTTTAAGGATGCTTGCGCCAATAAAGTATTCAACGCACCTTCCATTTCACGAACATTTGTATTGATTGAATACGCTAAGTATTCTACAACATCTTTTGGCAACTCAATACCATTTCCATACATTTTTTTCTCTAAAATCGCAATTCTAGTTTCTAAATCTGGAGAAGCTAAATCCGCTGACAAGCCCCATTTAAATCGTGACAACAATCGTTGCTCCATTCCTTGCATTTCTACAGGTGGTTTGTCTGAAGTCAAGATTATTTGTTTCCCATTTTGATGTAAATGGTTGAAAATATGGAAAAATACATCTTGTGTTTTCTCTTTTCCAGAGAAAAATTGTACATCATCCAATATTAACACATCAATCATTTGATAGAAATGTATGAAATCATTGGTTGTTCCATTTTTTATAGCATCAATAAATTGATGTGCAAATTTTTCTGACCCTACATATAAAACAGTTTTGTTCGGGAACTGATTTTTAATAGAAATTCCAATGGCATGAGATAAATGAGTCTTACCTAAACCTACTCCACCATAAATCAATAATGGATTAAATGCAGTTCCTCCAGGTTTGTTTGCAACAGCATAGCCCGATGCTCGCGCCAAACGGTTGCAATCACCTTCAATGAAACTTTCAAAAGTATAAGTTGGATTCAAATTTGATTCAACGTGCACTTTTTTCAAACCAGGAATAATAAATGGATTTCTAATTTGATTTTCATTGATATTCATTGGCATTGTAACTGGCGCATTTTTTAATGAACGCTTATTTAATGCAGGTAATTTAACAGTATAAGGTGTTGAATTAGTTGTATTGTTTTCCATTACAATACTATATTCCAATGTTCCTTCAGCTCCTAGTTCTTTTTTAACAACTTTCTTCAATAAAGTAATGTAATTTTCTTCCAACCACTCATAAAAAAAATGTGAAGGCACTTGAATTGTAAGAACATTGTCCTCCAAACGAACCGGAATAATTGGTTCGAACCATGTTTTAAATGCTTGTAAAGAAATATTATCTTTAATAACTTTCACACACGCACCCCATACAATCTCATGTCGATTACTCATTGTTAAAATCTTTTAATATTAGTATAATTTCAAGTTGCCTCGGATTATTTCACAGCGTAGTTTCAATGGTCAAATTTTGGAAGTACAAATATTTACATAAAAAAGTTAAAAAAAAAATCATTTTGCTATTGACTTTTTAAAATGTTTTACTTGTTACCTAAGTAATTCGTTGACAAACATAGTTAATCAACTCAAACAAAAGGATGTAGTGAAAAAAATACAATTCTTTTATTTTCTGTGTTTTTTTTGACCTTGTTAACACTTTTGTAAATTTAATGAAAAAACTGTGTTAAAAATCATTTCTAATGTGATAATATTTACTTTTGAAGGTGAAATTGTTGAAAAAATGAATTATAACTATCAAAATACAATTCAACTGCGCGTTCGATATGGCGAGACAGATCAAATGGGCTATTGTTACTATGGAAATTATGCACAATACTTTGAAGTTGGACGCGTAGAAGCACTTCGCTATTTGGGTATGAGTTACAAATCATTGGAAGACAATGGAATCATGTTACCTGTCTTAGATTTTTCAATTCATTACAATTCTCCCGCATTGTACGACGATCTCCTTTCCATTACAACTACAATTGTAAAAATTGAAGGCGCAAAATTGTTTTTCACCTATTCTATTCACAACGAATCAACCCAATTAATTTGCACTGCTACTACAACACTTGTTTTCATTAATAAAGAAAACAACAAGCCTTTCAAAGCCCCCCTTTCTTTTGTTCAACTTCTTCATAACTATTCTAATGACTAATTTCATTTTTAAACCTGCAACACAAGATTTACTTCTTCAGTTTACAACTAAAAGAATTGGAGAAACTAAAATTGGAGAAAAAATTGAACTTTCATCATCCTTAAAAGAAGCAAAGTACGTATTGATTGGTATTGAAGAAAACCTTGGTCCACAAGCAAATGGTGGATTTAGTGGTGCAGAAAATGCTTTTAATGCTTTTTTGAAACGTTTTTTAAACATGCAATCCAATCGTTTTTTAACTGGAAACGAGCTTGCATTTATTGGCTATATTCAACAAACAACTGATTTTAAAAACATTGAAACGGCTAAAAGCGCGATTACTGAGTTAGATCTATTGGTTGAAACAGTTTTAAAACCTTATATTCATCAAGGATTGATTCCAATTGTTATTGGTGGCGGACACAACAATGCTTATCCAATTATTAAAACGATTTCAGAAGCAGCTAATAAAGCGATCGATGTTATCAACCTTGATCCACATGCTGATTGTAGAGCTTTAGAAGGGCGTCATAGTGGGAATTCGTTTTCATATGCAAAAGAAAACGGTTATATAAATCACTATTCGGTTTTAGGTCTCCACAAAAACTATAACAGTACGTTTATATTGGATTACCTTGAATACAACAATTTCTATTACACATTTTTTGACGATTATATTTTAAATCCTTCACAATTTGACATGGATCTAACCAAGACTTTTCTTTCCATTTCTAAAGAGCGTAAATTTGGAATAGAACTCGATCTTGATGCCATTGCTTTTACGCCTAGTTCAGCATTTACTCCTTCAGGATTTAATAGTTTAGAAGCCAGAAAATACATTAAAACACTATCTAAACACAGCAATTGTTGCTACCTTCACCTCCCTGAAGCCGCACCAACCAATGAAACAGAAGAGAAAATAACTGGAAAATTAATTGCTTACTTAGTTGCTGATTTCATTCAAGAAAACTTAACGACTTAGTCTATTTTTTTAACTCGATTTCATCAACCACAATTACAGCTTCAACAGCTTCTACGACGCAAGTTTGAGGCAACATTGATCTGCTTAAATGATATAAAAAATGAATACCTAATCCATCTTTTTTATATTCGTCTGATAAATTAATTGGATGATACTTTTTTTGTGTTGCACCTTCTTTGACTAAAATATACAAACAACCTTCTCCAATCTTAACTTCACCGTCTACAAATGATGCATGTACTTCGTTTTTACTTTCTGGTTGTATATTATTTTCATCGTTTTTATTTTGCTTAAAGACATTACAACTAAACAACAAAAAAATAAGTATCGATAAGCTAACAACTTTCATCTGAAAAAAATATTGATTAAACAGTTGACCAAGTTAATAAAAATAAAAAAAGAGGCTTCAAAAAAAGCCTCTTCTTTAAAAATTAACCTGTAAATGTTAAAATTTGATCCGTATTACCTTCAACGCAGAACCCACCAAAAGGTTACAATTCTTGAAAAATAATCAACTAATTAACATTTGTTCATTGATAAAGAAATCGTTAGTCTTAAAAAAACCTTTATTATCAAATGTAAATTTGCACAAGAAATGAAAGATAAAATTTCAATAGACGCATTAATTCGCCTAGTCGATGATCCAGATGAACAAGTTTTTGTTCACGTTCGTGACCAGCTTTTGAATTTTGGCACTTACGCATTGCCTTTTTTGCAAAATTCTTGCGACCTACTAGAAAGCGATTTAATTTTTCAATCACGTATTGAACAAATCATCCATGAAATTCAATTTGAAGCAATTAAAAACAGGCTTGAAATCTGGGTGAATTCAGAAGAAAAAGATTTGGTTGAAGCAGCTATTATTGTTGCAAAATACCAATATCCAAATTTTGACGAAACACTAATTTACAATACAATTGATCACCTTGTCAATGACTGTTGGCTTGAATTAAACAATCGTCAAACAGCTTTTGAGAAAATTAAAATTATCAATAAAATTATATTTGATTTTCATGGTTTCCAAGGAGATACAATTAATTACAACTCTCCTTTGAACTCCTTCATAAATGCAGTAATTGAAAGTCGCTCAGGCAACCCTTTAAGTCTTTCAATACTTTATTCTATTGTAGCACAAGCGCTTAACATTCCTGTTTACGGAGTTAATTTGCCCAATCATTTTGTTTTAGCCTATATGGATGAATATGGATCTCGAAACTATTCAGATAAAAAAAATGATTACGGCGTGTTGTTTTACATTAATCCATTCTCAAAAGGAACACTAATTGATGAAAATTCAATTCAAAAATTCATTACAGATTTAAAACTAACGCCTCAAAGATCTTACTTTGAACCATGTTCAAACTCTACCATTATTACTAGAATGTTATCCAATCTTATTGCTGGATATGAGCAACTTGGAAATAAAGAAAAAGTAGAAGAATTAAACGTTTTAAGATCAATTATTTAAAAATAAAATTAAAAGTGTTACTTTTTTTGTTGTTTTCGTTGTAATAGAAACTCAAAAATTACTCGCCATGAACAGTGCACTTTTAACCATTTGCTTCCCCGTACTTTTCACGAATGAAGCTCATGTATTTACTCGAATTGAAAAAGTATATACCAAAAACAATGTAAAAGGCATCGAATTAGCCAATAATTACATTCAACGCAATAAATCAATTGCATCCCCCTATTTTTTTAAGTTAAATCATGAACTTGAAGCAGTTGAAAACAATGAAGTGAGCTTGCTTAATCGCACAACTCATTTATCAAATGCACTTACTTATGGCCATAAATTTGAACAATTAGCATCAAACGAATTTGAACAAAAAATCAATTGGGAATTAAAAAAAGAGGAATTAAAAGAAGCAACAACTGCGCTTTTGAAGTACATTGACAAAAAATATACTTCGAAAACTAAATTAATCGTTACGAAGCTTAAAAAACTTTATCCATTATTTGAATACACATCTGAAAAAACAGTTATTGCAACAATTGAAACGCCAAATAAATCAGATATTACTGAAAAAAATGCGCCTGAATTGCGTGAAAAACCTTCAACAAATTCTAGAGTTTTAGATTTCAATTTATTACCAACTGGAATGGAAAACATTCCTTCTGCAAACAAACAAGAGGAAGTGAAAATTATTGGATTAATTAATGCTGAACGAAAAAAGAAAGGTTTAAATGTATTGGTCATTGATGAAGATCTATGCAGAGCTGCTCGTTATCATGCTTCAGACTTGGCCAATCAAGGATATTTTGACCACAATACACACAATTTGAAAAACAACAAATTGACAAAAGAATTAAGTACATTCGAACGAATTGGTCGTTTTTACAAAGGCTTTGCAAATACTGAGAACATTGCTGGCGGAAATGGAACTGCTGAAGGTGCTTACCAACAATGGTTTCATAGCGAAGGACACCATAAAAACATGTTGAATGAATCTGCTAATAAAGTTGGCATTGGATTTATTGCTAATGAAAATAGTCCATATACATATTATTGGGTATTTTGCACAGCAGTTGAATAAGTGAAATTATTCAGGTTTAGGAATTACTTTAACTTTAAAACGCAACAAATAAGGCTTTTTACGGATGCTTGTTGAGATTTTTATAATTCTATCTTGATAAAAAACGCGACCCTCTGTATTAAAGGAAACTAAAATTGAGGAGGAATCTCCAGGTTGAAGGTAATCTTTTTCAAAGTCAACAGAAGTGCACGAACATTCAACATCATAATTAATTAGCTGAAAAGGAGCCTTTCCTTTGTTGTAAACTTTAAATGTATGTTGAATAATTGCACCCTCTTCCGTTTCAGGAAATTTATAGGTATTTGAGGGACAAAAAAATTCCGCTTTCTGCGCAATGCAAAAAGCGGAACTTAAAAGTATAATGAGTAGCGTAAAACGCACTGTATTAATTGTTTGTAGGTGCTCCAGAATTGTTCACTGGTGCACTTCCTTCTGGTGCTGGTAAAACATTACCTTTAATACGAATAACAGTTCCATCTCCACCATTTACAGCATTTGAAGTAATTGTTACACTTTTATTAATTGGACCAGGTCTTTTTGTATCGTATTGAACTTTAATTGATCCTTTTGCTCCTGGAGCGATTGGTTCTTTAGGCCAAGATGGAACAGTACAACCACAAGATCCTTTTGCATTTGAAATAATCAATGGAGCATTACCAACATTTTTAAATTCAAATGTACAAGATCCGTCAGCACCGTACTTAATTGTACCGTAATCATGTGTTTCTTTTACAAAATCAATTTTCGCACCGCTTTCAACCTGTGCATTTACTGAATTCATTGCTACCGCAACAAACATTAACAATAAAGAGAATACTACTTTTTTCATTTTTATTTTTTTTAGGTTTAATACTTGTGTATCAAAAATACAACAAGTAAGTTATTCTTAATTTTATTTAACACTCTGTTAACAGCTTTAATTTACTGCAAACGATTTCATTTTAAACTCAATGTATTGGTCAAATGTAAGGTTTAAATGTTGCAAACGTTCTTTAATACCTTTTATTTTTTCACGATTCATCTTCGGATTTTCTTTAATCAATAAGGTGTAATAATAACGAACTTTTGATGTATCTCTAATTTCAGGAAAAACATCGTATGAACTTCCTTGACTTTCCAAAACCAATGCTCTGTTTTTGTAGTCTGGATAATTCATCAATAAAGTATCTGCATACTTAACTGCTTGTTCATAAATATTTAAACCTGAATACTTCATGTGAACTTTATCCAAATATTCAGCAGAAATAGGGTCTTCCGGATAATTATGATAGTAATCCAATAATCGATTGATTAATTCAAAATGCGTCAAATTAGGAATTTGTTTTATTGAAGAAAGATCCGCTTGCAATTGCACGAGTGAATCTTCCATTTCCTTGATTTTTGCTTTTAATTCTGTTTTACTTGGTTTATCCTTTTCATCTTTAGAAGAAGTAGAACAAGCAACTGCAACTATCGCAAAAACAGAAATAAACAAATATTTTTTTAGTTTCATTTTATTTAAATTTAATTATCTCCCTTTTTTCTTGGCTGGAAACTTCATTTTGTAATCAACTTTCACTTCTCCTTTAGAAATATTTTGCAAACGCTTTGTCAATAATTTACGTTTTAACGGAGATAAATGATCAGTAAACAAAATACCTTCAATGTGGTCGTATTCATGTTGAATAATACGCGCAGCATAGCCGTCAAAAGATTCCGAATGTTTGTTGAAATTCTCATCAAAATAAGTAACGTTGATTTTTTCATGACGGTAAACTTCTTCTCTGATTTTTGGAATCGACAAACATCCTTCTTGAAATCCCCACTCTTCTCCTGTTTCCTCTTCAATAATAGGATTGATAAAAACTTTTTTAAATCCATCCATTCCTACTGCTCGTGGATCTGGGTCAACGTCATCATCATCTTCTTCGTCTTCTGCAAACGGACTACCATCTATGACAAATAATCGAATTGATTTACCAATTTGAGGAGCAGCCAAACCAACACCTGATGCAGCATACATAGTCTCAAACATGTTATCTATTAACACCTGAAGATCAGGATATTCTTTTGTAATTTCTTCTGCCTCTTTTTTCAGAACAGCGTCACCATATGCTACAATGGGTAAAATCATACTTATTTGTTTTTTACAAAATTAATAGATTTATAAGAATAAATAGCATTTAATTAGCAGTGAAAAATTGAAAATTGAAAAGTATTATTGATAAAAAAGTATATTTGTATTTACTATTTTGATGATATGTACCAATTAATTGTGAATTTTCTTGATATTTTCTACCCATTGTTCAAACGATTCATGAACAAACGGACCTATCATTATTTGGCATGCGGTGGAGGAAACACCTTATTAGCATTGGTTTTGTACTCATATTCTTTTCATACACTTTTAAATGAACAAAATTTAGATTTAAAAATCATTGAACTAAAACCACACATTGGTGCATTTTTTATTTCATTTCTGATTACATTTCCAATCGGATTTTTATTGAGTCGCTATGTCGTTTGGCATGAAAGCAACCTTCCTTGGAAAACTCAATTTGTTCGTCACATGACATTTGTCATACTAAGTTCAATACTTAATTATTTCTTATTGAAATTATTTGTTGAAATCTTTCATTGGTGGGCAATGCCAAGTCAAATATCAAGTACAATTATCATTGTGATTTTCAGTTACTTGACACAGCGTTTTTTTACTTTCAAAACCGTTTCCAAAGACTAATTCTGGGCCAAGTACGATTGTAATATTATTGCAGCGCTTATTTGATCGATCATTCCTTTTTCTTGTCGTTGTTTTTTCTTCATTCCATTATCTAGCATACTTTGAAAGGCCATTTTCGAAGTAAATCGTTCATCTACCATCTCAATTTTTAGACTCGGGAATTGTTGTTGTAAAGCTTCTTTTAACAAATAAACATTTTCGGTAATTTGTGTAGCTTCATTGTTCAAGCGCTTAGGATCTCCCAAAACAATTGTGGTTACATTTTCTTTTTTTACTAAGTCAATTAAAAATGTCATTAAATGAATCGAATCAACTGTAGTTAATGGAGATGCAATAATGTTAGAGGCATCTGTTATTGCTACGCCAGTTCGCTTTAATCCAAAATCAATTGCTACTATTTTTCCCATACTACAAAGTTAAAATACTATTAGGTATAACAATTCTTTTGGACTAAAAAAGGCTATATTTGCAAAAAATAAATCATAATTATGAGAGCAATCATCGAAGCAGCATGGGAAAATCGTTCCTTATTAAATGAAGCAACAACGATTCAAGCAATTGAACACGTCATTGAAGAAATTGACAAAGGACGTTTGAGAGTAGCTGAACCTATTGAGAATGGTGATTGGCAAGTAAATGAATGGGTGAAAAAGGCGGTTATCTTATATTTCCCCATCCGAAAAATGGAAACCATCGAAGTTGGACCATTTGAATTCCACGATAAAATGGCTTTAAAATCTAACTATGAAGCGTTAGGTGTTCGAGTTGTACCACCTGCTGTAGCTCGATATGGAGCATACATTTCGTCTGGTGTAATTTTAATGCCTTCTTACGTAAATATTGGAGCTTATGTGGATGCTGGAACAATGGTTGATACGTGGGCAACTGTTGGATCGTGTGCTCAAATCGGTAAAAATGTTCATTTAAGTGGTGGTGTTGGAATTGGTGGTGTTTTAGAACCCTTACAAGCTGCTCCCGTAATTATTGAAGACGATGCATTCATTGGATCTCGATGCATTGTTGTAGAAGGTGTTAGAGTTGGAAAACAAGCAGTATTAGGAGCAAATGTTGTTTTAACAAAATCTACAAAGATTATTGATGTAACAGGATTGGAACCAGTTGAAATGAAAGGATATGTTCCAGAACGAAGTGTTGTAATTCCAGGCTCATACAAAAAATCATTTCCAGCTGGTGATTTCCAAGTTCCTTGCGCGTTAATCATTGGACAAAGAAAAGCTTCAACAGATCTTAAAACGTCGTTGAACGATGCATTAAGAGAACACAATGTTGCAGTATAAAAATCTGATAATCTGAATATTAATAATATTTTTATTTTTTTAACATTATTTAATGTCTTGTTTTAAACAATTGTTTAAATTGATTGTTTAAATTTGCACACTGAAAAATAAAAATGAAACGAGATTTATCTACAGCAGCGAAAATTAAAGAAGCTGCAAAAAATGTTTTCCTTATGAAAGGCTTCTCTGGCTGTTCTTCTAGAGAAATCGCAAATGCAGCGGGAGAAAATGTTGCGCTGGTAAATTATTATTTCCGATCAAAAGGCAAGTTATTTGAACAAATTTTTCAATCAGTTATGGAAGAATCCTTATCTACCATGATTGTTGAATTTGGATCAGAACTTCCGCTTCGTGAAAAAATGCGCATTTTTATAAAACATGAATATGCTTTTTTAAAAAAACATCCTGAAATTCCATTTTTCATATTAAACGAAATGAACCGAGAAGATGGTTTTGTTTTAGACACGAAAGCAATCATGTCAAAAATCTCAGAAACAGGAATTTTTGAAGAATTAATGGCAGCTCAAAAAGAAGGAACGATGCGTGAAATTTCACTTGTTGGAATCATCACTTTAATTATGTCGAATTGCCAATTTCCATTTATGGCCAAGAATTTAATGTGTCAACTACTTGATCTAAATAAAGAAGAATATCCTAATAATCTTGATAATCATGAACAATATGTTACCGATATGTTGTTAGATTATTTTTTTATCACAAATACAAATAAGTAAGAATGAAAAATTCAATTTTATCATTAGCCATTATTGTAACAAGTACTGCTCTTAATGCACAGAAGCTCGATTTAGCGACTTGTCTTAAAATGGCTGACACTGCCAATTTAACCATTCGAAATGCAAAATTGGATGTTGCAATCAACAAAAGACAACGCGACGGTTATTTATCTGCTCGCTATCCTCATTTGTATTATGGTGGAGATTACAAATACAATGCTGTAATTCCAGGTCAAGTTGTACCAGCTGCAATTGTTGGTGGACCTCCAGGGACATATACAACCGTTCAATTTGGTGTGCCTTATGCCCTTTCTAATAATTTACAATTAAATCAATTACTGTTCAACCCTCAAGTTGAATATGGTTTAACAGCTTTGAAAATTAACAATGAGATTGTTGAATTACAACAACGCATGACGGAGCAAACAATCAAGCATCAAGTTGCAAGTACTTTTTACAACCTTCAAGCATTGAATAAACAAATAGCATTTGTAGAAAGCAATCGAACGAACATGTTGAAATTAATTAGCAACATGGATGCGATGGTGAAACAAGAAATGGTGATTCAAACTGAAGTAGATAAATTAACAATTAATAAATTAACATTAGACAATACGCTTGAATCATTAAAAGCCACAAAATTCCAATTGGAAACTTTGATGAAAATTCTTGTAGGACTAGACAACAATGCAACGATTGCCATTGAAGTAGATGCTCTAAACGAACAATCTTTGTTAATCGATAAATCAACCATTAATTACATTGAATTGGATTTGATTGCTGCGCAACAACGCATGAACAAAGCAGAACGCAAGGGAACATACATGTCTTATTTACCTAATATTTCTTTGTATGGATCATATTCATATATGTACAACATTAAACCAGAAGACAATTACCGTAAAGGAATCAATGGTGCTGTTGTTGGTTTAAAAGTTGATTGGACTTTGTTTGATGGACTTGAAAAACATTACAAACAAAAAGAAAATGCTTTAAATGCAGAAAAATTGGCCAATCAATTTGAACAGTCTAAATCTCAACTTTCAATGGCAACAGAATTTGCAAAAAAACAAATTTCAGTTCAAGCAAATGCATTAGAAGTAGCTAAAGAACAATTAAAATTAGCAGAAAAGGTTTACAATCAAACCAATTTACAATTTAGTCAAGGAACAGTAAGTTCAAATGATCTTATAACTGCTGACAATGCTTTGCAACAACAACAAACCAATTTAGTTGCTGCATATGTAAAATTAAGACAAGCAGAATTAGATTACTTAAAATCAATCGGGAAAATCAACTAATAATTAAAAGTATAAAAATAAAAACATGAAAAAAGGAATCATAATCGGATTAACAGCTATTGCAATCATCGCTTTAATCGTCTTAAAATTAAAAGCAAACAAAGAAGTTGTAGACAAGAAAATTTACATTCACGATACTACAGCTGCTGTTTTAGTTGAAGCAACATCTCCAAAAAACCATACGTTTGAAAGTGCTTTTTCATTCTTAGGAACGTTTGAAGCAATTCATCAAAATATAATTGGTGCTGACGGTGGAGGAAAAGTTATTCAACTTTCAGTAGAGGAAGGCGACCGAGTTTCAAAAGGACAAGTGATTGCCAAATTAGACGATGAGTTATTGCAATTGCAATTACAAAATGCGGAAGTTTCTATAGAAGGTCAAAAAAATGATGAAAATCGTTATAACAATTTAGCAAAAGAAAATGCTGTTTCTGGTATGCAATTGGAAAAAACAAAATTAGGTGTTCGTTCTGCAGAAATTCAACGCAAACAACTTCAAAAACAATTGAAAAACACAACCATCAAAGCACCTTTTTCTGGAGTTATTACAAAACGAATGATTGATTTAGGTTCTGTGATTGGAAGTGGATCTCCAGTTGTTGAGATTACAGACATCTCTTCTTTAAAACTTACAGTTAGTGTTCCAGAACGCGACATTTTGAAATTCAAAATGAACCAAGCAGTAGAAGTTGCAGCTGACATCTACAGCGGGAAAACATTCAAAGGAAAAGTTTCAAACATAAGTGTTCAGGCTGATAAATCGCATAATTTCAAAGTTCAAATCACTATACCAAATAGTAAACAAGAAATTATGGCTGGAATGTATGGATCTGTTTCATTGAATAACAATGAAAGTGTTACTGCTTTAGCTATTCCTCGTAAAGCATTGGTTGGTTCATCTAAAAACCCACAAGTCTATGTAATTAGAGGTGGAAAAGCTATGTTAATTTCTTTCAACGCTGGAACATCAGATGGAGAATTCATTGAAGTAATAGAAGGATTGCAAGCAACTGATCAAATCATTACAAAAGGTCAAGTAAATATTCAAGATCAATCAAACGTAAAAATTAAAAAATAAGGACCATGACTTTAACAGAATTATCGATTAAACGTCCGTCTTTCATCATCGTTATTTTTACGATATTGATTGGTGGCGGGTTGATTTCATACAACCAATTAAGTTATGAATTATTACCAGATTTTTCTCCGCCCATATTAACGGTTACAACGACCTACCCTGGTGCATCACCTGCAACAGTGGAAAGTCAAGTTTCTAAACCATTGGAAGATGCTTTAAGTGGTTTGGAAAATATTTCCGAAGTAACGGCTTTCTCTTTGGATAACGCATCCGTTATGTTGTTAGAATTTAAAGCTTCAGCCAATATTGACAAAGTTTTAGAAGATGCGCAGCGAAAAGTAAACAACATGCAAAACGCGTTACCAGAAGGAGCGCAAACACCTGTATTAGCTAAAATTGAACCCAATGCTTCACCAGTATTGCAAGTAAGTGCTGTCGCTAAAAACATGAGTGATCGTGATTTCATGGAATTGTTAGACGATCAAATATTACCGCAAATCAAACAAACAAAAGGTGTTGCTGAAGTTCAAGTAATCGGAGGTGAAAAACGTGAATTGCGTGTAAATGTCGATAAAGACAAAATGAAATTATATGGTCTTTCATTGGCAGCTATCAATCAATCAATTGCTGCTGCAAACGTTGAATTCCCAACTGGAAAATTGAAAAGTACGGAAGAACAAATGACCGTTCGTTTGGCTGGAAAATACAAAACAGTTGCTGATTTAGAAAATTTAATACTAACGACTAATGGCAACTCTCCTATTCGTTTGAGTGATGTTGCAGATGTTGTAGATGGATCAAAAGATCAAATCACTGTCAGTCGATTTAACGGAGAAAATGGAGTTGGTTTGCGTATCAAAAAACAAAGTGATGCGAATGCTGTTGACATGTCGAAAGCAACTAAAAAACGATTCAAAGAAATTGAAGAAAAATACGCTACTGAAGGTGTTCATTTCACGATTGCAACAGACACATCAATTCCAACTATCGAATCTGTAGATGCTGTAATTCACGATTTAGAGTTAGCAGTATTACTTGTAGCAGTTGTAATGATGTTATTCTTACACAGTCTACGAAATGCTTTTATCGTTTTAATTTCAATTCCAGCTTCGTTGATTTCAACGTTTGTAGCGATGTATTTGTTAGGATATACCTTGAACTTAATGACACTTTTAGCGATGTCGTTGGTAATTGGAATCTTAGTAGATGACTCGATTGTAGTACTTGAAAACATTTACCGTCACTTACAAATGGGTAAAAAACGTCGTCAAGCAGCCTTAGACGGACGAAATGAAATTGGATTTACAGCATTAGCAATTACATTGGTAGATGTTGTAGTATTCTCTCCAGTAGTATTTATCGAAGGAACAATTTCAGATATCTTACACCAATTCTCTATTGTAGTTGTAGTTTCAACGTTGATGTCCTTGTTTGTTTGTTTCACACTTACACCATGGTTAGCATCACGTTTTGCAAAAGAAGTGAAATTGAATCCAAAAAATCCATTCCAAGCATTTTTAATGTGGTTTGAACGTCGTATTTCCATCTTTACAGATCAATATGTAAAATTAGTTGGTTGGTCGTTACGTCACAAAATAATTACTGGAATTTCTATCATTGCCATATTTATCGCAAGTTTTGCTACGATGGGTCTAGGAATTGTGGGTCAAGAGTTCGTTGCGCAAGGTGACCAAGGAAAATTCATGATTAAATTGAAATACGATAAGAGTACAACGTTTGAAGAAAATAATGCTACTACGTATGAAATTGAACAAATGATTTTGGCTCAAAAAGACATTGTTGATATTGTATTTGCAAATGTTGGTGGACCAAGTTCAGGAATGGGAGCTGCATCTTTTGGTGCTGAAAACAAATCTGAATTAACGGTAAAAATGAAACCGGGAATGCAGAAAAAATTCCCTACTATTAAATACATGAATGCAATTCGCAAGAAAATTGAAGATAAATATTCAGGTATAGAAGTAAAAGCATTGAACATCGGAATGGTTGAATCGGAAGAAGCGCCGATTGAAATTTTCTTATCTTCTGATGATCATGATTTATTGATTCGTGAAGCGAGACGATTGAAAGCTGCTATTTTAGCAATGAAAGGAGCTAAAGATCCAACTATTTCTACAGACGATATTACACCTGAAGTTCGAATCGAATTAGACCGTGAGAAAATGGGACAATTAGGCGTTCCAATTGCTGCTGTAGGAATGCAACTTCAAAATGCATTAACTGGAAACGACGATGCACAATACGATGAAAAAGGACAAGAATATGACATTCGTGTTATGATGGACAAATTTGACCGCAAAAATGTTGACAACATCAATTCGATGACGTTTACTGCAAATGATGGAAAACAAGTTCGTTTGAGTGAAATTGCTACAGTATCTGTTGAAAATGGAAATGGTTCTTTAGAGCGTAAAAACAGAATTAGTTCAACAACTATTCGTTCGTATGTATTAGGAACAGCATCTGGAACAGTTTCAGCAAGTATCGAAAAATACTTATCAGAAAAACCATTAGATAAAAATGTTCGTATGACTTGGGGTGGTGAAGTGAAACGTCAAAAAGAATCGTTTGGCGCACTTGGAACAGCTATGGGAATTGGATTAATCTTGGTTTACTTGATTATGGTTGCCTTGTATGACAACTTCGTCTATCCATTTGTGGTTCTTTTCTCCATCCTTGTTTCATTAATTGGAGCCATTCTTGCATTGAACTTAACATCTTCAAGTATGGGTATTTTCACGATGTTGGGAATGTTAATGTTACTTGGACTTGTAGCCAAGAATGCGATTTTAATTGTCGATTTTACCAATCACTTAAAAGCGGAAGGAAAATCAACTTATACCGCTTTACTTGAGGCGGTTAGAGAACGTATGCGTCCAATTTTAATGACAACGATTGCCATGGTTATTGGTATGATTCCAATTGCAACAGCAACAGGATCAGGTGCAGAATGGAAAAATGGTTTAGCATGGGTATTAATTGGTGGATTAACCAGTTCAATGTTCTTAACAATTATCGTAGTTCCAATGATGTATTACATTGTGGATCGCATCAAAGCACGTTTTACAAAAAAACAAGTAAGCGTTGCAGTAGCAGAAGACTAATTTAAAGTTGAATAATGAAACGCTCTTCAGAATTGGAGAGCGTTTTTTTGTGCTAATAATTTGGTTTCTTAGATGGTTGTTGGGTATCACAGATTTTATCCTTAAATTTGTGCATTAATTTTTAGTATTAAAAATATGAACTACGATATTATTGTTATTGGAAGCGGACCTGGAGGATATGTAACTGCCATTCGCGCATCTCAATTAGGCTTAAAAACTGCGGTTGTTGAGCGTGAATCTTTAGGTGGTGTTTGTTTAAATTGGGGATGTATTCCTACAAAAGCATTGATAAAAAGTGCAAACGTTTTTGAATACTTAACACATGCAAGTGATTACGGAATTAACGTAAAAGATGCAAGTGTTGATTTCAATGCTATGGTTGATCGTAGTCGTGGCGTTGCTAGCGGTATGAGTAACGGAATTCAATTTTTGATGAAAAAAAATAAAATTGACGTTTTAAAAGGTACTGGTGTTGTGAAAGCAGGTAAAAAAGTTGCTGTAACAGCAGAAGATGGTACAACTACTGAATACACTGCTGACAAAGGAGTTATTATTGCAACAGGAGCTCGTTCACGTGAATTGCCTAATTTGCCACAAGATGGTGAAAAAATCATTGGTTACCGTCAAGCGATGACCTTAAAAACACAACCTAAAAAACTGGTTGTAGTTGGTTCTGGAGCTATCGGTGTTGAATTTGCATATTTCTACAATGCTATTGGAACTGAAGTTACAGTTATTGAATATTTGCCAAACATTGTTCCGATTGAAGACGAAGAAGTTTCTAAGCAATTAGAAAAATCATTCAAAAAAATGGGTGTTAATGTTATGACAAATGCATCTGTTGAATCAGTTGATACTAAAGGTAAAGGTTGTGTTGTTACCGTTAAAACTGCAAAAGGAGAAGAAAAAATCGAATGTGATGTTGTTCTTTCAGCTGTAGGTATTGCTGCAAATATTGAAAATTTAGGTTTAGAAGATTTAGGAATCGTTGTTGACAAAGGTCGTATTTTAGTAAACGATTTCTACCAAACGAATATCCCAGGATATTATGCAATTGGAGATGTGATTCCTACTGCTGCATTGGCACACGTTGCTTCTGCTGAAGGAATTATCTGTGTGGAGAAAATTGCGGGTCACCACCCTGCACCTCTTGATTATGGAAACATCCCGGGTTGTACATATTGTTCTCCAGAAGTTGCATCTGTTGGTATGACAGAAAAAGCAGCTAAAGAAGCTGGTAAAGAGATTAAAATTGGTAAATTCCCATTCTCTGCTTCAGGTAAAGCTAGTGCTTCCGGAGCAAAAGACGGATTCGTTAAATTGATTTTTGATGCGAAATACGGTGAATTATTAGGTGCGCACATGATTGGTGCTAATGTAACTGAAATGATCGCAGAAATCGTTGCTATTCGTAAATTAGAAACAACGGGTGAAGAATTGATTAAAACAGTTCACCCTCACCCTACAATGTCAGAAGCAATTATGGAAGCTGCTGCCGCTGCATATGGTGAAGTGATTCATTTGTAATCTAAAAATACATTCAAAAAAAAAGTCCTAGAAATTCTAGGACTTTTTTTATACACTAATTTTATCAAGGAAATTTAGGGAATTTTTGAAAATCTGGATCTCTTTTTTCTAAAAAGGCATGTTTTCCTTCTTGAGCTTCTTCAGTTAAATAAAACATTAGAGTTGCATCTCCAGCCAATTCCATAATTCCGTGTTGACCGTCTAATTCTGCATTTAAACCGCGTTTAATCATACGAATAGCCAACGGACTTCTTTTCATAATCGTTTTACACCATTGAACAGTTGTATCTTCTAATTCTTCCAACGGAACGACTTTGTTCACCATTCCCATTTTCTCAGCTTCTTCTGCAGTATATTGTTCACATAAAAACCAAATTTCACGTGCTTTCTTTTGTCCAACACAACGTGCTAAATAAGATGAACCAAATCCACCATCAAAGCTACCTACTTTCGGTCCAGTTTGACCAAAACGTGCATTCTCAGAAGCTATCGTTATATCACAAACAACATGCAGCACATGTCCACCGCCAATGGCATAACCATTTACCATAGCAATCACAGGCTTTGGCATTGATCGAATTGCTTTGTGTAAATCCAAAACATTTAAACGTGGCACTCCATTTTCAGAAATATAACCACCAATACCTTTAACATTTTGATCTCCGCCTGAACAGAAAGCTTTATCTCCTGCGCCAGTTAAAACGATGACACTAATATCGTTGCGTTCTCTACAAATATTCATAGCATCCAACATTTCCATATTGGTTTCAGGTCGAAACGCATTGTAAACACGTGGACGATTGATGGTTATTTTTGCAATCCCTTCAAAGAAATCAAATTTAATGTCGGTATAATTTTTTATTGTTGTCCAATTTCTTGTTGCCATAAATGAATTTTTTGTCAAATTTACTAAGTGTTTTTGGGAAAGGAAAGAAAAAACAACTTAACTTCCTTTCGGTGTATACATTGTAATGCCTTTTTCTTGGTATGCGTTGAGCATAGTTTGATACATACCATCTGCAGAAACAACCAAGGTTGGTGCTTTCCCGATTTTAGCATGTTTCAAAACACCTGCATCTTCAAAAATAGGAATTAAGTCATCACATTTTCTTTTTTTACTTTGAGCGGGATCATGAACGTATGTTTCCATATCTTTAATTTCGCCACTTTCCAATAAAACTTTCACGTTAAAAGGTGTTGGAAAATAAACTGGGAATTTAAAATTTGATACCGCATCTTCTAATAAATGTAAACTTGTTCCTGCATTGGCAAGTGTAACTCCAATGTATAAAATCTTACCTTTTTGTTCCACCAATTTATAAAACGGACTGTTTTTAGTATAAGGTGTTTTTTCACCAAAATGGGTTTGAGTAAAATAACTAGCATCCGGTCCAATACAAGAAACAGGTTCTGTTGGATGCGCACTCCTTTTCGCTCCAGGTAATAATCTAAAATATTCGCTGATTACTCCTAATTTAGAACGTGAATTTTGTACATCAAAAAGCTTGTTTTTTTGGATATAATTCAGTTGATACTCCGCATTTGGTGAATTGGGCATTAATACATTCCCTTTTTCTCCTACAACAAACAATAGCGCGTCAACTATATCTTTAGGTCCATTTTTTAAATACCCAATTTTAGACAAACTAGAATGCACCAAAACACTGTCTCCTTTTTGAATCCCACAATCAATAATATCTTGGATTAATTGTTCTTTTGAAATAAACTCATTCTTTGCTTGTAATTCATTTAAGACAGCTGTTTGTTGCTGCTTTTTATATTTACGGTACACCTTTAATAAGAACAAAGGGCTTATCGATCGAATGAAATTCCGCATATTATTGAGCAACAAAAGTATATAAAATACTACCTTCTTGAGATTTTGGCGCATTTGCACTGTAACTGAAACGAGAAAGTTTAGCATATTTTAATGCTTGTTCTATCATGCATCCATTGGCATTTGAACTTTTAGCAGGGACATACAATGCGTTAGTAACAGAACCATTTGCATTTACAGCAATTTGGACAAATACGCGACCTGCAGAACCGTGTCCACAAGTATAACCAGGATTACGAACGTACCAATTGTTGTTTTGGTGTGGAGATCGATCTGCTAAAGACCAATCTACCATTACGTTTCCTGCAAAAGCAGTATTTCCACCTTTTTGATTTGTTAGTGATTGTTTAGTAGCCGAAGACGACGATTTTGTCGCTTGATTTTTTCGGTTATCCATTTCTTGCTGAATCGCTTTTCGTTTCTCTGCTCCACCTGTTTCTGCAAACAATTGACGTTCATAATCTTTCACCGATTGTTCAACAGATTTAGCAGAAGAAGATGACATTGCTTTGTTTTCAGTGTAATCATCCATTGAACGTTGACGTGTATCATGAACATCACGCGCCATATTTTTAACTGGCCCATTTTGTTGATTAGTTTGAATTTCAACATTCTCTGGAGTTAATTCAAGTTCTTCTTTAATTATTTCTACACTAGATTGATCAAAAAATGGTTGAATCGGAAAAGCACGTTCTACCGTTTCTAATTCCAAATAAATAAAAACACCAATGTAAACAGCAAAAGCAGCAACAAAACCGTATTTATAACGATCCAATATGTAGAACAATTTATTCACGATTTGATTTTACATTAATTATTTTCATTTCAGGAAAGTAGAAATAATCTACTGTTTGATTCGTGTTTAATGCATAAAAATCAGTGTCTATTTGTCGAATTTGATCGTAATTTGCAGCAACAATTTCTTTTCCATTGGATGAATATATTCCTTTTTTCCCATTGACTGTTCCAATAAACAAGTTTTTATTCAAGGGAATCAATTCAGAAAAGAAAAAAGGCACGTTTTCTTCACCTTTTAAATTTATGGACAATTGAACTGCTGCTTTTTCAACTTTAGCAAAACCATTGATAAAGCTATCTGCTTTGGTGTATATAGGCTTTAATATTTCACGATTATTAAGGTCAATAAAAGTCCAGTTTTTTCCTTTTGCTACTGCAATGAAGTTACTCAATTCACCCATGTCTGAATAACTAAAAGGAATTTTTACTTTTCCAGATTTATGAATTACACCAAATTTTCCTTTTAAGCGCGCAATGGCATATTCACCTGAAAATTTGCACCTGTTTTTAAAATTGGTGATTAAATCATATTTCGGTGTAATTGATACATTCCCTATCGAATCTAAAAAACCAATTAGGTTATTTTGCACTATGATTGCTCGATCGTTTGACAAAACACCTATTTCTTGAAAAATAGCCTCCGTTTTTTTAACACCTTTATTGGTGATTAAACCAAACATTTCTGAAGTTTCATAGACAAACATAGAATCATTAAATGGTATTAAGTTATCGTGCATTGCAGGAATCACCCACTCACCTCTTTCGTTTATTAACCCTTGTTTACCAGCTACTTGAACTTTTGCAAAACCATTAATAAAATCAAATGCCTCTTCAAATTGAGCAGGAATTACCAAGTAGTTACTTCTTGAAAAATAGCCGTAAAGACTGTCTTTAAGCGCATAAATCAATCCATTCGATTCACTTCCTAAATCTTTATATTGAATTGGGAAAATTTCTTTACCAGTTCGGTCAATGTATCCAAATAAACCGTTTTTTTCCACCAACGCTCTTCCTTTTTCAAAATCAGAACCACTTGAAAAGATAAACGGAAGCACTATTTTATTGTTTCGATCGATGTAACCATATTTGCCATCTTTTGAGGCCAATGCTAAATCTTCTTTGAAGAAATTCAATGATTCGTAGCTTGGTGGAATAACTTCAGTACCATTCATATCCATAAAGCCAAATAAATTTGATGCTTGAAAAGGCAATAAATTGATTTTAGAACGATTAATTGCTGTTTCTAATTCATCAAAATAAGGGTATGTTGGATATACTTCTTTGAATTCTTGTAAACGACCACTAGAATACGTTACCATAAACAATTGGTACAATTTTCTCCATGCAACTGTTACATTTCGATTATCAGGAAAAAAACGTACTAAGGAATCAAACGCTGCAAGCGACTGACTTTTTGTAACAAGTGAAAACAATTGATCTTCTGCTTGTGTAAAATATGGATTATTTGGACAATTTTTAAGAAAGCGATCAAAACCTTCAACTGATGCTGGTTGTGTATATTCTTCATATTCTCTTGCGTTATACAATTGAATCGCTTGTTTTTGATATGCTCCGTTTTCATGCGCAACCAAATATGTTTTGAAAGCTATAGCAGTATTTGCTTTTAGCGCAACTTGATAATCAAGAGAATCAATTAGTTGATAAGCAGTAGGAAGTTCTGTTGACCAAGAATATTTAGAGATAAAAGCGTAAAAATCTGCTGTTAAAGCACTCTTTCTAATAACTTGAAATTGTTTTGAGCTAATTTCTTGACGTAAATTATGTAAGGTAGTTTTCGAATAATTAAAACTTTCAAATTGAAGTAGCTTTTTTGAAGGTAATAAATCAAATTTTAGAACAGAAATTTCACAATATTTAAATGCTGAATCTAAATTGTAAAAAGGATTGTTATTTCTAACAAAAATTGTTGCCAATCCAAAACTAGCAGCTGCTGGTTCTTTTTTAATGGCTTTATAAAAACAACTTTTCGCTTTAAAATAATCATGAATTTCCAATGCCTTAAACCCGTTTTCAATCACACTAGCTGAAGAGAAAAGAGAAAAGAATTGAGATAAAATAATGAGGAAAAAAAAGCGCATCAATATTTTCACGTGTTGTTTTTTATAGTGTAACGAATAAATGAATTATTACGGTATAAAATTACATAAAAAAACCTTCATCTAAAAGGATGAAGGTTCTTACATATTTTAACAGATTGTCATTATTTCATATGACGACCATAACGGTTTTTGAATTTATCGATACGACCCGCAGTATCCACGAATTGTACAATTCCAGTAAAGAACGGGTGAGATTTATGTGAAATATCTAATTTTACTAATGGATATTCATTACCATCTTCCCATTTAATAGTTTCGTGTGAAGTAGCACAAGATGGACATACAAACGCATAATCGTTTGACATATCTTTAAAAACTACCATTCTGTAATCATCTGGGTGTATATCTTTTCTCATTTTTATTGTAATTAAATGCTGTTATTCCTTATTACGGGATGCAAAGTTAATCAAACTTTTTAAAAACAATCAATTTTTTTTAATTAAAATAAACTTTGTTTGTTTTCGTTACCTTTGTAAAAATAATAAATAATCCAACGTGAGAAAAGTATCGATCATATTGCTTTCTTTTTTAGGTCTATTAATAGCCTTTACTTCTGGCTGTAATAAAACAACGAATTTCTCGACTGGGCTATTAGATTTTTCTTTAGATACGTTAGTTTTTGACACTGTTTTCACAACAATCGGTTCTACTACGCAACAATTTAAAATTTACAACAAACATAGTAAATCAATAAATATCGAAGAAATTGAATTAATGGGCGGTTCCAATTCACCTTTTAGAATGAATGTTGATGGTGAAATGGGAACAAAATTATCATCAATGGTATTAGAATCAGGTGATAGTTTGTTTGCATTTGTAGAAGTTACGCTGAATGTCAACAATCAAAATCTACCATTAATTGTGGAAGATTCAATTCGTTTTCGAACCAATGGAAAAGACCAATACATCCATTTAGCTGTATGGGGACAAGATGCCTACTTTCATTACAAAGACTTAAACGAAGGTGTTTGGCCAAATGACAAGCCCCATGTTATTTTTGGATACGCTGCTGTTGATTCTTCAAAAACATTGACCATTCAAAAAAACACAAAAATATACCTACACAAAAACGCACTTTTATACAATTACAAAGGCACCTTAAACATTGAAGGAGAAAAAAATGAAGAAGTACTGATTAAAGGTGATCGATTGGAAAGTTTATATGACGACGTAAGTGGACAATATTATGGTATTTATTTTCACGAAGCGAAGCCATCAACTATCAATTATGCAATCATTAAAAATGGTACTTCAGGCGTTCATCTTTATTCTAAAGATGCAAGTAGTAGTGGTTACACGTTAACACTTACAAATACAAAGATTACCAATCATGCGAGGTATGGCGTATTTATTTATTCAGGAGCAAAAGTAAAAGCTGAAAATTGTTTGATTAAAGGGAATGGAAATCACGCGTTATTGGTTAAAGAAGGAGGCGATTTTAACTTTAATTTTTGTACTTTATTGGGTTATGGTTCAAGCAATACGAATCCAACAGTTGGAATCAGTAATTATTATAACAATCCAACAACAAATGTTACAACGATTGGTTCCATCAATGAAGGTTCAATCAGAAATAGCATCATTACAGGAAATCAAATGACTGAATTAGTTTTTGACACCTTATCAAACCCTGGTGTAGTTATGAATTTCTCATTCAGAAATTGTTTGATTAAACTGGAAGAACCCGTTAATAATTCATTTTTCACGAACATTTTATGGAATGCGATTCCCTATTTTACGGCCATCAGTGATGATGATTTCACTTTTTTGCCACAATCCGTTTTGAATGGTGGCGCAGATGCTAATTTCTGGATTCCGCAAGATCTCAACGGGGCAACAAGAGACGCTAGCAATCCTGATATTGGTGCTTACGAAGTGAATTGAATAATTAGGTAATACAAAGGTAAACCAAGGGTTAAATTATAAGGAAATGTAACACCTAAAGCCATTGGAATATACAATCCTGGATCTGCTTTTGGAGCTACCAAACGCATTGCCGCTGGAACAGCAATGTAAGAAGCACTCGCTGCTAAAACAGCAAAAATAAATCGATTCCCTATTTCATCCACAAAATACATACTAATTAAAGCTACCACTGAACCGTTAATTGCTGGAATGATGATAGCAAACAATATTACGAATAATCCTTGTTTTCGAAAAGAAGAGAAACGCTTTGCTGTTGTAATACCCATTTCCAATAAAAAAATAGCTAAAAACCCTTTGAAAATATCCGTTGTAAAAGGCTTAAATTCCATAGCTTGTTGAATATTAGAAATGTAACCAATCACTAAACTACCCATGATAATTAGTACACTTCCATTTGAAATAGAATGTTTTAATGTTTGCCCGATTGTAATTTGCTCTGTTTTTAAATGATTAAATCGTTTCATTAACAAAACACCAACAATAATAGCTGGAAACTCCATGAATGCCATCACAGCTACTAAATAGCCATCAAAATGTATTTTTTGTACTTCTAAGAAAGATGTTGCTGAAACAAAGGTAACTGCACTGACAGAACCATAAGCTGAGGCAATTGCTCCAGCATTCCAATTGTCTAACTTTCTTTTTAAGATAAAAAACGTATACAAAGGAATGAGAGCTGAAATTAAAACACCAAACAATAATTCTATATAAATTGCAGAGTTTAAATGACTATGAGCGAGTTCTTGACCTCCTTTAAATCCAATGGAAAAAAGTAAATAAATTGAAATAAATTTAAAGGAAGAAGGTGGGATTTCCAGATCACTTTTTAAAGTTGCTGCAATAATTCCAAGAATGAAAAAAAGTAAAACTGGATTGGTAATATTAACGATTAATAAATCTAAATTCATAATATATTTTAGTCTTTAAATGATGCTCTTTCTAATCGATCGTTTAATGTTTTACCCAAATCTAAATCTGGGAATTTTTCAATTATTATTAAATCATAGTTTCGTGAATCTAAATCGTGTAACAATCCATATAAGTTTGCTGAAGCATGTTGTAAATCTCCTTGAAATGAATAGTAGTCTATCCCTTCATTTGATTCCAAGTCATCTAATTCATCAAAGTAAACAACTGCTATTTTTTTAGACACATATTTTTGAATATCATTTCGAATGAAACTTGAACACAATAAAGGTGTTTTAGGTGAATAATGTTTTTTAGCCATTCCAGGAGATTTTATCTTTTCATGACTTTTGTTATTTTCTAGTAAAGTTCCAACACATGATTCCAAATCTTCTAGTGTTATAGCACCCAAACGATATACAATTACTTGATCTCCCTCAAAACCAACGATAGTTGATTCAATTCCTTTATTACAAGGTCCACCATCAAGTATTAATGGAATTTTAGCACCAAAATAAGAATCAACGTGTTTAGGCATTGTTGGACTTATTGATTGATATGGATTTGCACTTGGCGCAACTAATGGAAAATCAATACTATTTAATAATTCAAGAGCAAGAGGATGGCTGGGCATTCTAATTGCAACAGTATCTTGTCCTGCAGTTACTAAATCACTTATTCTAGATGATTTTTTAAGTAACAAAGTCAGAGGTCCTGGCCAAAATTGATTGATCAAAACATTCGCTTTCGGAGGGATTTCACGGACAATTCCTTCCAATTGATGGACAGAGCCAATGTGAACTATTAATGGGTTATTGTGAGGTCTGTTTTTTAATTGAAAGATTGTATGTATTGCTTTATCACTAAATGCGCTTCCAGCTAAACCATAAACCGTTTCAGTTGGAAAACCAATTATGCCATTATTTTTTAAAATAGTTTCTGCTAAGTGAATTGTTGAAGTTATCATTCTTAATTAAGGATTACATGTGTCACAATACATTGGATCTTCAAAAAAATTACCTGATGGATAAATCATTTTTTTCGTGTGTGAACAGCTTGAGCATTGATAGATCTGGTATAAAATTGATTTTGTAGGAGCATTGCAATATTCACAAGGCAAGCCTTCAACAACATCAACAATTCCAAATCCTGGTGTTCCACAAACAGTACAAGAAGTTGTGATTTTATCGACCAATTTTTGAGTTGCTCGTTGTATTATTGTCATTCTAGTAGGATTATACATTGCTCTCATATCTGTTTCTACATAGACAAAACCATATGTAACCATACATTTACGATACTGTTTCAATAAATCTTTTTTCGAGCAAATCCCCTTTTGTATAAATTGATAGTTTTTCTCATGATCCTTAATAATTAATCCATGAGAAGGAAACTTACATCTAAAGGCAAATTCAAGAAGTTCATTTTCTGAAGTTATGTATGCGCCATTTAAATTTGTTTCAAGTGACAGTACCTTTTCTACTATCTCTAACTTATTTTTTGGATCTATAAACATCAAAAACTCTTCATTTACAGAAGTAAAAAAAGAGTTTGGATGACTACCAAAAGAACCTTCACTGGCTATTGCAAGTTCTGCGTTTGTTGCTTTTAAAGCATGTTTACATTTTGCTCTCAAAGTATCTAAAACTGAATTTAGACGTTCCTTTTCTCCTGAAAAAGTACCAAAAAGATCCGTATTAATCGTTTTATCAACAATGCAATTAACACCTAATTTAGACGCGAGAATTGGTGCAATCACTTGTTCTTTTTGATGCATTGTTGCAATCACTAAAGTTTTATTTTTAAACTTCATTAACTAACTCAATTGTAATGGTTGATTGAACTTTAAAGGTTTCATGTTGATTGGTTGCTAAAAATTGTTGAAGACTATTTCTAGTTGCTTCCAGTTCTCTAATTCGCACATTTGAACTCGTTTCATCCTGCGAATTTTTTTCCCAATTTTCATGTAATTTAAGTGAATGGAATTGGATTTTTTTATTGAGCATATCAATAAGGATTTCATGAGTTAATTGTGCTGAAAAAACACCATTAATAAGTTCAAACTGTTCAGTTTTCTTCATCTTTTAATTCTTTAGGATGTTTTGTTTGTTCACGAATAAATTGATCAAACCAATTATTGGATTGCGTTATGGGTAATGAATATATAGGAAGTTCAGTTGAAAATTCTGTTTCAACCATTTCAACTAATTTAGAAAACAATAAAGACCGTGTTTGAATGGTTACAATGGAATATTTTTTAATTACTAAATCACCATCATTGAATTCATAAGATATATTGTCTAAATCTATGGTTGCTTTAGCAATAATTCTCTCTTCTAAAAGTCGCTTAACTACTAAATTAGGATCAAATTCACTGTTTAAATAAATTAAAACATTTACCATATTTTATTTATTTGCAAAGTTCGTAATTGATATTTCATAATTTTTATTTATATTTGATAATACATCATTAAAATATTTTATGAACTATACATTAAGTCAATTAAATATATTTTTAAAAGTTGTTGAAAATGAAAGTATAACAAAAGCTGCTGCCGAATTATTACTTACACAACCTGCTGTTTCAATTCAACTTAAAAATTTTCAAGCACATTTTGATGTACCATTAACTCAAGTAGTTAACAGAAAATTATACGTAACAGATTTCGGAAGAGAAATTGCGATAACAGCAAAACGCATTCTAAATGAAGCAAATGAAATAAAATATAAAACCGCAAAATTCAAAGGTGAAATCACAGGACAACTTACCATTTCTGTTGTTTCAACGGGTAAATATGTTATTCCTTATTTTTTGCATGACTTTTTAACAGCAAATCCAGCAGTTGAACTAAAATTAGATGTTTCCAACAAAAGTAAAATAATTGAAGATTTAGAATCAAATACTGTAGATTTTTCCTTGGTTTCGATTTTACCTGAAAAATTAAATCTTGAACGTATTCGTTTGATGAAAAATAAATTGTATTTAGTTAGTAATTTGGATTTTGGTAAAAAAAACTTTCACACAATAAAAGATTTACCAAGTGATACACCATTTATTTTTAGAGAATTTGGCTCTGCAACAAGAATTTCAATGGAAAACTTTTTAAATCGAAACGAAGTTGCAATTAAACGATCAATCGTACTAACATCTAATGAAGCAGTAAAACAAGCTGTAATTGCAAAATTAGGCATCTCTATAATGCCTTTGATTGGGATAAGTAATGAATTGACTAACAAGCAACTGAAAATTATACCCGTAAAAAACTTACCCATTTCTAGTGAATGGAACCTAGTTTGGACCAAAGGCAAAAGAATGTATCCTGCAGCAAAAGCATTTATCGAATTTATTGAAAATGAAAAAGAGCGAATTATAAAAGAAAACTTCGCATGGTATGAAGCGTATCAATAAAATCCTGCAATAGCAAATGTATACGTTAAGCTAGCTTGTTGAACTTTCACCGTGCATTCGATAAATTTTAAGCGAGCTTGTATAAAAGCCAATTCACGAGCATTGATTAAAAACAACGAACTTTCACCTGAAACGAACAATTGTTTTTCAGCTTCTAATAATAATTGTGAATCATTCAATGTACGTTCTATAATTTCTAATTGGTTGATGCTATTTGTTAAATCATTTGCAGCTTTTTTAATCTTATTAGTTAAATAGGCTTTGTTGTTTTCATAACTCAATTTTTCATCTTGCAATTTAAGTTGTGCTAAACCTAATTCTCCACGCTCTTTTCTTAATAATAAAGGCATTTCAAAGGTCACACCCCATTTGTAATTATTTGTTGAAAGTCCATTGTAAGGATTGGAACTTATTGGTTCATTGATTAAATTATAATTTAAATTCAATGCAGGCTTAAGTTGCTCTTTCTTTAAACGATTATCGATTGCTAAACTTTTGATTTTGAAATCATTTAATTGCAAATAAGGGTGGTTTTGAACTAGTGTATCTATTTGAAAATGTGATAAAAGACGTGATTTTTCTTGTTGAATTAATTTTAAATCAATTGGTTGAGTCAAACTGTCTAACTCTAATGGAACTTGATTTTCTGTCCAAAGAAAGGTTGCCAAATTATATGTTGTTGACGTGTAATCTGTTTCATAATTACGCAACAATGATTCACGATTTTGAACTTGAATTTTAGCTTCTACACTATCAATTGGTGGCCTGTCACCTAAAATTGCTAACTGCTTCACTCCTTCAAATCGATCTGCAGCAAGTTGATATGATTCCATCATAATTTGCTTTGAAAAATAGGCTAAAACCCAGTTCCAATAAGCATATCCAGCTTCATAAGCTAATTCATTCAATTGTAGGCGTTGCTCACACAAAGTGCTTTTTTGATAGACATTAGCTTTGAACAATTCTGCTCTTCGCTGATCAATGAATAAACCTTGACCTAAATTCATTGATAATCCTGCATAAACAAGGCCATTTTGAGGCGTTGAATGTTCTTGACTTAAGTAGATGCCATCGTTCATTTCTAAACCTGTTTTAACTTCAACACCAAACCAAGTAGGAACTTTCAATCCTGCATTTAAATAACTATAATACTGAGAACCATTGTAGTATTTTTGACTTAAATCATTGGATAATTTAGGATCAAAACCGCCTTTAGCCTTTAAAACTGAGAAATTACCATAACGTTGTTGAAGTGCTGCTTTTTTTGCTAAAGGGTGATTTTTAAGCACTAACGAATAAAACGATTCTACCGAAAAAGTACGTTGTGTAAAAACAACTTTTCCCCAAAATAAACTTAACGAAATCAGAACGATGTACTTCATTTTTTGGATGTTTTAGTTGACTTTTTTTGTTTATAAAACTGTGGTGGAAAACCATTAATTAATCGCCATAATTCATAACCAATTGGCACGTTATTCAATAGGATGATAGAATTTGTTCCACCACCTACTCGCAAAGCATTTGGCCAAGGTTTTGATTTTTTATTTGGAGCAATTAACACCCTGAAACGACCTTCTTCATCAGCAAAATTATCTACAGCAAAAACTTCTCCATCAAATGTTCCATAACTCGCATTCGGCCAACCTGAAAAAACGATTGCAGGCCAACCATCAAATTGTAAGCGTGCATGGTCACCTTTTTTCACTAAAGGCAAATCAACTGGCTTAATGTAAATTTCCACTACTAAATCATACACAGAAGGCATAATCGTTGCAATTGCTTCACCTTGCTTTATTGTTTCTCCAATTCCACTTGACAAAACTTTTGTTACAACACCATCTTGAGGTGCTAAAACGTAATACATGCCATTTCGTATGGAATAATTGGCAACTTTCCCTTGTAATTTTGTGACATCTACTTCTGCTTCATACATGCTTGAAAGAGCAGTAAATTTATCTGATTCAGCTTTAGACACCTCATCTCTAAATTTTGAAACAACAGCACTGTACTCTACCCTCGCATCCAAAATATCATTTCTACTTTGTAATAATTTTTGTTGCGTAGCTACAACATTGGCTTGTGTTCGTTGCAAGGTTAATTTTCTAGTTTCTAATTCTGTTTGTGATTTAAAACCGTCTTTGTATAATTTTTCGAAGCGGTGAAATTGTTCCTCTGCAATTTTAGCATTGATTTGAGCAGTGTAATATTCGATACTATCTGTTTTAAATTTTAACTGTGTTTGGTTTAACTTTAATTTTGTCTGTTGCAATTTCAAGCGACTTTGATCCAACAATGCATCAACTCTAGTATCTAAACTTTTAATTTTATCGGTGTACGAAAGTACTGACAACTCCTTACTTTTTAATTGTTGTTCTGTTCGATCAATTAAATTAGGATCAAAATAATCATCTTTAATTTCTGAAATAAATAAGATGGTATCGCCCTTTTTAACAATATCGCCATCTTTTACAAACCATTTTTCAACTTTTCCTGAAATAACCGTATTAATTGTTTGCGGTTTTTGCTCTGGTCTTAATGTTGATATTTTTCCAGTTGAAGGGATGTTTTGAGTCCATGGCAACAACATAATAACTACCAATAAAAGCAATAAAACATAAATAGTTCGCTTTAATTTTTTACTCGTTTTTTGAATTTCAACATGATGCAAAGATGATTGATCTTCGAGTTGAATTTTATTTTCTGGAGATAAATTTAACATACCAATTAAAGTTTTGAAAATGATTCGTAATTGCCATCAAAAACAAGTGTACCTTGTTCAAATTTCACTATTCGATCAGCCATTTTTTGAATTGATTGATCATTACTTGCTATCAATAGAGTCGTGTTGCTCAGTTGTTCAAGGTGAGCTATTAAGGGTTGTTTTTGATTCTGTGACATTCCAACAGTTGGATCATCTAACAAAAGAAGTCGTGGATTTTTGAGTATTGCTCTAGCATACAATAGCTTTGTTATGGAATCTTTCGGAATAAAATGGATTTCATTGCTTAATTGTGTCGCATATTTTTCATTGCATTGATTGACAAAATTAGTCATACCCAATAGTTCCATTATAGTAGCGATTTCTGACAATTCCACAGAATGATTTCCAAAACGAATATTATCTTCCAATGAAACATCAATGAGTTGATCACTTGCTAAAACAGTTCCAATTTGACTTCTTAACTCGTGAGTATTTAAATTCTCAAGCGGAAGATTATCTAAAGTAATCATACCAGACTGTTTTTCGCAAATTCCAGTCAATAAATAAAACAATGAATTTACTGTTAAGCTTGTGTCAGCGACAATACAAACTCGTTCATTTGGTTGAACTGAGAACGAAACTGAATTTAAACTTTTTTCCGTGAATATGGAAGATTGAAAATTAAGTCCTTGAACATCAATTGCCATTCCTTTGTTAGTTGTCTTATCCAATACTGCTCCGTGATATCTTTCAAGTGGAATATCGGTTGCTTGACCAATTTTTTCTGTTGATGTAAACACATCGTATATAATATCCAAACTAATGATCAGTTTTTCAACAGAAGACAATACCAATAAAATAATGATTTCAGAAGCAACAAATTGTCCAATGTTTAATTGTTGATTGATCACCAACAAACCACCTACAATTAATAATGCTAATGCGATCATGATTTTGAATACAATTAAAAAAGTATATTGCTTTACTAAAACTTTAAAATGTTTGTCGCGTGCACCCAGATAATTGTGTAAAAATCCATTTGCTTTATCCACATTGTAAGCGTTTTGAGCCGACATTTTAAAACTAATTTTAGCATTCGCTATGTTTGACAACCAGCTTGCAATCTTATACTTATGAGATGATTCTTTCAAACTTGTTTCATAGCCTTCTTTAGAAGTCAATCGAACAATCAAATACAACATAAGTAATAAAAGAATTCCCAAAAAGATAAAGAAACTATGGTAAAACGATAACAACACAAGTCCAAATACGATTTGAAGTGAAGCAGCTGTAAAATCAATTAATAATTTTGAAATTCCTTTTTGCAAAGTAACAGTATCAAAAAAGCGATTCGTTAAATCACCCGCATTCAATTTCAACGTTTCCACCAATTTCATTTGTGGAATTCTTGCCGCAAATTCAAACGTTGATCGTGTAAAAATTCGTTGTTGTAAATTTTCAGTAATTCTAAGCTGATAAATCGTTAAAATTCCTGAAAATCCAATTGCTAATGAAACCAATAAAACTAATACTAGCCAGGAAGCACTTATTTGACCTAATTGAATAAAATTAATAATCATTTGTATACCCAAAGGCAATCCCAAAGACAAAATTCCGCTCAAAATCGCAAACAAATAAATGTTCTTTATTTCAGAAGAATCAGGTTTTAACAAATTAAAAAACCGTTTAAAAATGGATACATTAGACGTTGTCATGTTGAATGGTCTTAAAAATTAATTCTTGATAAAATAGTTCTACGAAGTCTTTTTCAACCTCTGAATTGGTCAATTTAGGTAAGTGTTCAGCAAAAAAATGCTGTTGGTTACTTCCTTCAATCATTGAAGTTACCAACATATTCGGAAATTTATAGGATGGCGCAATTTCAATAATAATACTTGCAACATTTTCTACTACGTTTTTATAGAGTGCAAAAACACCATTTTTATTTTCACTGTCGACATCCTTTGTTTGAATGACTTTTGACGCTTCATTGATTACCAATTTTTTAAGCAATAACTCGTTCATCAAAATATTTTCCTTTTGTGGATTCGGAATGGTCGTTAAAATATGTATCGCTTTTTGAAGTTTTAGTAAGGGATCAGAAATGTTAGATGTTTCAAACAATAAGCGTGTCGCAATACAACTCCAATACCAATTTATTAAATAAAGTAAAAGCTTGTGTTTGCTTTCAAAATATCGGTAAATGGTCGCTTCTGTAGTTGCTATTGTTAATGCTAATTTTTTAAATGTGAATTTTTCAAATCCAACTTCATTGATAAAAAGAATACTTTCATTCAATATTTTTTGACCAATAACAGATGTTGATGGATCTTTTAAAAAAAGTTTCTCATTAATTGGAATTTTAAGTTGATGAAATATTGCATCCATAAAATAGTATTTCTTGCAAATATAATAGTAATACTATTAAAAATGATATTTTTACTTTTTTTAACAAAAAAAAAGCTTCGAAAAATCGAAGCTTTTTAAAAATAGGAAGATTGAATTAGTTATTCATATTATCTAAAACATCCATAACACCTTTTACTGCAACTGCTGATTCTTCCAACAATGCTTTTTCTTCAGTGTTTAAGTCTAATTCAATAATTCGTTCGATACCGTTTTTCCCTAAAACTACAGGAACACCTAAATAGATATCTTTCATACCATATTCACCTTGTAACCAAGCACAAACTGGGAAGATTCTTTTTTGATCACGGATAATAGCTTCAACCATTTGCGCTGCTGCTGCTCCTGGAGCGTACCATGCAGAAGTCCCTAATAATTTAACGATCTCTCCACCGCCAAATTTAGTACGTTCAATAATTTCATCTAATTTTTCTTTAGAAATCAATTCAGTAACTGGAATCCCAGAAACTGTAGTATATCTAGGAAGTGGAACCATTGTGTCTCCATGTCCACCCATCAATACAGCTTGAATATCTTTTGGCGATACATTTAATTCAGTAGCTAAAAATGCTCTGTATCTTGCCGTATCCAATACACCTGCCATACCAAATACTTTGTTTGGATCAATTTTAGCATTTAAGTATGCGCAATAAGTCATAACATCTAATGGATTAGACACTATAACGATAATTGCATTTGGAGAATGTTTAACGATGTTTTCAGTAACTGTTTTTACGATTCCAGCGTTTGTTGCGATTAAGTCATCACGAGACATACCTGGTTTTCTCGGTAAACCTGAAGTAATTACTACAACGTCAGAATTTGCCGTTTTAGAATAATCATTTGTAGAACCTGTTGTACGAGAATCATACAAATTGATTGGTGAAGTTTGCCAAATATCCAAAGCTTTTCCTTCAGCAAATCCTTCTTTAATATCCAACAAAACGATTTCGTTGGCAATTTCTCTTTGAGCTAAAACGTCAGCACATGTTGCTCCTACGTTTCCTGCTCCTACTACTGTTACTTTCATTCTTTATAAATTGGTTGATGAAATCATGAATTTTACGCCACAAAATTAATACTTAATCCTTAATAAAATGGTTAAATTGTTGAGAAAATGAATATTTTTAGTGAAAATTTAAAAAAAAGGCAACGCATACATTAAATTGTCGTTTATAAAGTAATAATTGTGAAAAGTAAAGAAGAATTAAAAGTGATTATTGAGGGATGTGCGCAAAAAAATCGCCGTTCACAAGAAGCATTATTTAAACTTTTTTACGGAAAATTATTACCTGTTTGTATGCGTTACATGCCTGACAAAGATAGTGCTCAAGATGTTTTACAAATTGGTTTTATTAAAGTATTTGACAAAATAGCGTTGTTTGATTTTAGAGGTTCTTTTGAAGGTTGGATAAAGCGAATCATTGTCAATACAGCAATAGATGAAATACGAAAAAAAAATAAAAATGTATTTACAACGGATGTAGAGCGTGATTTCAAATTTGAAAAAACGAATCCAGCTGAAGAACATGATTTAGGTGATTTTGAGCGTTTAAAAGCTGAACTAGCAATTCAAGCAATTCAACAACTTTCACCAGCTTACCGTTCTGTTTTTAATTTATATGTGGTTGAAGAATACACTCACAAAGAAATTGCAGAAATATTAGGTATAAGTGAAGGAACATCAAAATCAAATTATTCGAAAGCTAAACAAAATTTACAACGCATATTAGCTGCTAAATACGCTAAACTAGATGATTATGAATGATCAATTTGATAAAAAAATTAAAGAAACATTAGAAGGATATGAACTTCCTTATGATGCTGGTGCTTGGGATCAGTTAAATGGTAAAATGAATCGCACATCTCTTTTGAAAAAAGGAATAATATCAGCTACTTTACTTTCATTTTTTATTATCGGAGGAATTTATTTATTCAATTCAAATTCATCTAAAATTCTTTTAAAACCAACTCAAGATTTATCTTCTGTTCAAAAATCTACTTCAAAAAATAATACATTATCAAAATCTAACTCTGTTATTTTATCCAAAAACGAAAAGAATACTTCGGTTTCAAATCAATTTATTATTGAAAAGAAAACCAACATTTTACACGAAATCAAACCTGAAGTTTCCATTCAACCAGAGTTACTTCCATCATTAATTGGAAATCCTATTACAATCCTATCCAATCAAGAAAACAATCCAATCAATTCAATTCCTACTATACAAGTATCATCAACAGAACCAAACTTAATGATGCCTTCTAAAGTTTGTTTGGGTGATGAAATTCACTTTAATTATTTAAGTGACAACGATTTTTGGATTGTTGACCCAACTGGAAGTAAGACTATATTTAATTCAACTTTTATGCCTCAAATGGAAGGTAAATTCTCTGTCATTTCAAGAGAAAAAACAATGGGTTCATTTACAGTCTTACCTTCTCCTAAAATTGATTTTTCAATACACGACGATGATAAATACGAAAATGGATTACCAATCGCTAAGTGTTCAGCAAGTGGAAACGCATCTGTTTTCAATTGGAATATAAACGCTAAAAAATATAGTGGTACAGAATGTCAAGTTCACTTATTTCAAAAAGGAATTTATCCAATTAAACTAAGTGCTCAAAATTCGTCAGGTTGTATCACTGAAATAACCAAAGAAATTACGATTGAATCTGATTACAACTTATTAGCTGCAACAGCATTTGATTTGCAATCACGTGACAAACGCAACAACACCTTTATTCCTTTTGCTTTAACTGTTCGATCTGTAGATTTCTCTATGATCATAATCGATCCAAAAGACGGTGCAATCCTATTTGAAACAACTGATGCCTCAAATCCTTGGACAGGAATTGACAAAAGAACTGGTCAATTGGTGGAAACAAACAAACCTTTCATTTGGAAAGTTATTCTGAAAAATCCCGAACAAGGAGAAAAAGCTGACTATAAAGGTGTAATTACGCGTATCTAATCAATCTTTAAAATTCTTCATTTTATAAGAAATCCCAATTCCCAAAACAGATTTAAACTGGGTTCTAGGTCCAACTTGTCCATTTGCATCGCGAATATTGATGTCATCGTCATAAATTACTGACCATTGTAAAGATGCTGAAAACCATGAATTGACTTTAAATGTAAACAATGCTTCTGCATTGACATCTAAATTTTGAGGATGGTTCACGTAATTACTAAACAATTCAAACTTCGATTTTAAATCAATGTTTTTAGCCACCGTTTTATTGAATTTTATTTTCAAATATGCTCCAAACTCACCTCTAAAACGTTTTCCAGCTGTCAACACATTACCTAAACCATCAAAGGTTGCTTTCTCAACACCAAAAGCTCCTGCATTTGCTAAAAGTTGATCATTCACAAACGTCATTTTAGAAGCAAAAGGTGAAGTAAATACAGAAAAATTATCGCTTTTTATATAGTCAATTCCCAATGCAGCACTTACATATCCAGGAGCCATAAAGGTCGATATTCGAATGGAATCATTTGGATAAGAGAATCCATTCAGCAATTGTGTTTTAAATCCTCCAATAAATGATATATAAACGTGATTTTTTATTTTCATTCCTAAATTAGATGCTATATCTATTTTATCATCCGTTTTTTGTAAGGTTTCTGTAGTTCCTTTTTCGATGTATTGCATTCCACCCAAAGCCAACGCAAAATCATTTGTCCATTTCACATTATTTTTAGTGTATGTTGCACTTGCTGAAATTGTCCCTAATAAAGAAACATTGTTTCGACCTCCTGCATTCCAATTCACAAACGATGATTGTGAACCATTTAATCCATAAATAGCTTTTAATTTCCAGAATTTTGGAACAATTGAATCTTTTTTGATAAGACTATCACCAACTTGAGAAAAACTAACTAAAACAGACACGAATGATATTAAAATGAGAATTGATTTCATGGTATAAAATATTAGGCTGCAAATTTCACATTTCCAATTTATTTATAAAAGGTATTCTTCATTTTTTTTGAAATAAATGGATACTTTTTACTAATTTCGTTGAAAATTTAACTTATAAAATCATGTTGAAAGAAGTATACATTGTCGCAGCAGCAAGAACACCAATCGGTTCATTTCTAGGAGGATTATCAACTATTCCTGCATCTACTTTAGGTGCAATTGCCATCAAAGGTGCAATCGAAAAAGGAAATATTCCTGTAGATAAAATTGATGAAGTATTTATGGGGAATGTATTGCAAGCTGGTGTTGGTCAAGCTCCTGCTCGTCAAGCTGCTTTAGGAGCTGGATTGCAACAATCTGTTCCTTGTACAACGGTAAATAAAGTGTGTGCTTCTGGAATGAAAGCGATAATGTTAGGTGCGCAATCTATTTTGGCTGGTGACAATGAGTTAGTGGTTACAGGTGGAATGGAAAGTATGTCACAGACCCCACATTATTTGGACGGAAGAAATGGTTCAAAATTTGGAAATATTCAATTAATTGATGGTATTACAAAAGACGGTTTGTTGGATGTTTATTCAAAAGTTCCAATGGGAAACTGTGCTGAATTATGCGCTAAAGAATACAACATTACAAGAGAAGATCAAGATAATTTTGCCATCGCATCGTATACAAAATCAGCTGAGGCTTGGAAAGCAGGTAAATTTGACAATGAAATTGTTCCTGTTGCTGTTCCTCAACGCAAAGGTGATCCAATCATCATTTCTGAAGACGAAGAATACAAAAATGTTTTTTTAGATAAAATTCCTGGATTACGTCCTGCTTTTGACAAAGACGGAACAATCACTGCAGCCAATGCATCAACATTAAATGACGGTGCATCTGCACTTGTATTAGCTTCTAAAGAAGCAGTTGAGAAATACAATCTAAAACCAATTGGGAAAATTGTTAGTTATGCAGATGCTGCTCAAGCTCCTGAATGGTTTACAACAGCACCATCTTTAGCGATTCCTAAGGCTTTAGATAAAGCTGGAATGAGCGTGAAAGATGTTGATTTCTGGGAATTAAATGAAGCGTTTGCTGTTGTTGGAATTGCCAATACGCAAATCTTAGGAATCGATCCTGCAAAAGTAGATGTAAATGGTGGAGCTGTTGCTTTAGGTCACCCACTTGGGAATTCTGGTTCTAGAGTTGTCGTAACTTTATTGAACGTTTTAAAACAAAACAATGCTAAAATTGGTGGTGCTGGAATCTGTAACGGAGGCGGTGGTGCATCAGCAATCATTATTGAAAATATTTAATTATTTTTACATTGAATGAATAGCGTTCATTTATGGACGCTATTTTTTTTAACTTAAAATTAAAATATGGGCTTTTTTAAATTAGAACAATCTCCCAACCGTGTTTTTGGATTAGACTTACTTCGTTTTGTTGCCATTTTTATGGTATTACTTGGCCATAGTTTAATTCTTGCACCAAAAACTTTGAAACCTTTTGTCTACAAATTCTTATTTGATGGTGTTGCTATTTTCTTCGTACTGAGTGGGTTTCTAATTGGAGGAATTTTAATTAAACAATTGAACAAAGAAAAGCCCTCTTTGTATGGATTGGTTGATTTCTGGAAACGAAGATGGATGCGAACACTACCAGCATATCTTATTATTCTAATTTTCTTATTGATTTATACAGCCTTTTTTATCCCTAAAAACTTACCTGAAGATTGGTTCCGTTTTTTCTTTTTTACACAAAATCTATTTGCTTATCGCCCTTCCTTTTTTGCAGAAGCTTGGAGTTTAAGTATTGAAGAATGGTTTTACTTATCTGTACCGCTTTTGCTGTTTGGCGCATTAATTATTTTTAAATCTTCTACAAAATGGACGATTCTAATCGTTTCAACACTTGTTTTGATTGCTGTTACTTACTACCGATTTTATTTATATCACGCTTATACTTTACCTGAAAATCCGAATCCAACTACAATAAAAGCCTTTAAAAAATACATACAATTAGGCATTGAATACCAAGTTGTACCAAGATTAGACGCGATCATGTTTGGAGTAATTGCCTCTTTCATTGCCTATTACGCTCCGAAATTTTGGCAACATTGGGTGAGATACGTTTTATTTCTACTTGGGATTTATATTTTATACCTAACAAAGTATTACATGGGTAAAAGTTACGCTGAATTTGCCGCTGTTTGGGTTCCAACCTTAAAATCTTTGGCAATTTTCTTGATGCTTCCATTGTTAGCAAATATGAAAAATGGATTAGGAAAATGGACAAAGTGGATTACATTTTTCAGTTTAATTTCGTATTCAATGTACCTTGTAAATTTAAACATCGTTATTAATACAATCATAAAAAACACCATTCACGGAGTATACGGTGAAAAACACCAGCCAGGTACTTATTGGTATTTAGATTATTTGTTGTTTTGGATTTTTACAATTTTAATCTCTACGTTAATGTACAAATACATTGAAATTCCATTTATGAAATTACGAGATGCTAAAAAAAATAAAACTTCGAACTAAATTTTACTCGTTACTCGTTGTTTATGCATGTAGTTTAATGCTCTTTTTCGCATGTTCAACTGATAATTTAGCTAAAAACCATTCATTTCATAGTGCAAAATCTGCTGCTTTTACATATGTCGGACGTTTTGATTTTTCTGATAAAAATGGTCCTAAAGTATGGGCTCCAGGCGCTTATATAAAAGTTGATTTTCATGGGTCTTATTGCGCTATCAAAATAAAAGACGAAAACAAATTTTATACGCATTACAATTACATTCATGTCGTAATTGATGATACAATTATAAGACGTTTCAAGCTCTCAAAAACAGACAATACTATTGTAATTGGCAAAAATTTTAGTCAACAAAAACACCATCTTACTATATGTAAGGATACCGAAAGCGATATTGGATTTATTCAATTTGAAGGGGTGTATTGTAGAAAAATTTCTAAAGTGAAAAAACACGCAGTCATAGAATTCATTGGTGATTCTATCACGTGTGGAAATGGTTCAGATTTAAGTCGCATTGACTGTAAAGATGGGAAATGGTTTGACCAACACAATGCTTTTATGAGTTATGGTGCAATTTTAGCTAGAAGATTAAAACGAGAATGGATGTTGAGTTCTGTTTCAGGTATTGGTTTAACACGAAGTTGCTGTGGTAACGAACTTACAATGCCACAATGTTATCAATACTTAACATTCAAACCTTCATCTCAAATTTATCCGATATGGAAAGAACATCCAGATTTGGTGTGTGTAACATTGGGTCAAAATGATGGCTTACAAAAAAAGCCGTTGTATGTTTCAAGCTATCTTAAATTTTTAACGCTTTTAAGAAAAACACATCCAAAAGCACAATTTGTTTTATGTACAAGTCCTATGGCTAAAGAAAAACTCAGAAATCACTTAAAAGATTGCATTCAAAAGGTGGTGAGAATTGCCAAAAATAGAGGTGAACAAAAATTAGAAATGTTTGCGTATTCGAAAACATATGGGAAAGGATGTTTATCTCACCCAACGGTTGAAGAACATTTAAAAATTGCACAAGAACTATTCAACTTTATTAAAGCTAAAAACTTAATTCAACTGAACTAATTCGTTGTAAACTGCTTCATACATTGGCAAGATTTTTTCAATGTCAAAATGTCGAGATCGATTCAATGAATTGTCCTTAAACTGCTTTAATTGCTCATCATCTTTTAAAATTTTCAAAGTATTAATTGCCATATCTTCAGTGTCTCCTACATTGGATAAATATCCTGTTTCACCATGAATATTTACTTCTGGAATTCCACCTGTGTTTGAAGAAATAACAGGGACACCTACAGCCATTGCTTCTAGCGCTGCCAAGCCAAAACTTTCAGTTTCAGAAGGCAACAAAAAGACATCAGATAATTCTAAAACATGGGCAGTATCTCTTACTTTACCAATAAAAATAACTTTATCACAAATTTGCAATTCACGCACTAATTTTTCACAGGCATAGCGTTCAGGACCATCGCCAACTAATATCAGTTTTGAGGCTATATTTTGTTGAACTTTATAAAACACTTCGATCACATCTTCAACGCGTTTAACTTTTCTAAAATTAGATACATGACAAAGAATGCGTTCATTATCTGCCGCATATTTTTGTCTTATGATCGCTGGAGTGTCTGTATTTTGAAGAGCTGGAACAATAAAATTTGGTATTACATGTATCTCGCGCGTTGTTGCAAAATGTTTGTATGTATCGTTTTTTAAACTTTCTGAAACTGCCGTTACAGCATCTGATTGATTGATGCAAAAAGTAATAACAGGCTCAAAAGATGGATCTTTTCCTACTAATGTAATATCTGTTCCATGTAATGTTGTTACAAAAGGAATCGAAATGCCTTGAGATTGTAAAATTTGTTTCGCCATAAAAGCAGCAGAAGCATGAGGAATGGCATAATGAACATGTAAAATATCTAACTTTTCATATTTCACAACATCCACCATTTTGCTTGTCAATTCTGTTTCATAAGGCTGGTATTCAAACAAGGGATAATCACTTACTGCAACCTCATGGTAAAAAATATTTTCACGAAAACTACCTAAACGAACAGGTTGTGAATAGGTAATAAAATGAACTTGATGGCCTTTTTTTGCCAATGCTTTACCCAATTCTGTCCCTACAACTCCACTTCCACCAAACGTTGGATATAAAACAATTCCTATTTTCATTTTTATTTATTTTCGTTCAACGCCTCGTAAATAACACGTTGTATTTCTGTTCGAATGTTCAAATCTCTAATTTTCCAATTGTCTTGACTTGGACAAACACGATT